>NZ_JBIUTB010000008.1:557522-826523 GCF_044741685.1 Amycolatopsis sp. NPDC088138 | reverse complement strand
CCGCCCACCTCCCCGCCCAGGCAGGCACGGCACTGCTCGACACCGCCCGCACCGCCTTCACCAGCGGCCTGAGCACCGCGGCGATCGTCGGCACCGCCGTCATGGCCGGCTTCGCCGTCCTCCTCACGCTGATGATGCGCACCGTCCCGATCGAAGCGGCCCTGCCCCGGCCCGAGGACGACGCCGCGGACGACGACAAGACGGAGGTGATCGAACGCGTCACCGCATGACCACCCACGCGATCGACCATGAGCCCGAACCGGCAAGCCCGTCCCCTCCGGACGGGCTTGCCGGCCGGGTGATCACGGACGTGCGGACAGCTCCGCGAGCAGCTCGGTAACCTCTTCGTTCGTTCGGGCGAGTCCGCGCTCGTAGGCGGCGGTGAACGCCACGGCGCCGATCACGGCTGTCGCGGCGGCGGTGGCATGGTCCACGTACCGGTCGCCGACGACGGCCAGCCCGCGCACGGCCACCGCGGCACCGAGCAGCTCGGCGGCCCGGCCGGGGGCCGCGACCCCCGCCATTCCCTCGATCGCGTCGGCCAGGTCGGAGCGCAACGGGGACTCGGCCGCCGTCGTGACGGCGTCGCGATGCCGGCTCCACGCGTCGTCGACGGCCCCGCGCGCCTCGGCCAGCCGGCCCAGGCCGACCAGGATGCGGGTCGTGTGCCACTCGTTGTGCCCGTCGGCCGACCGTGCCGTCACCAGGGCGCGTTCGAGCAGCTCGGTGGCGGTGTCCGGGTCGTCGCGGCGCATCGCGATCTCCGCGAGGCCGAGCGACACCTCCGCGGGCATCGCCGGCTGCCCGGCCTCGATCGACAGCTTTTCGCCGGCGCGGAAGTCGGCCTCGGCCGCCGGGAGGTCGCCGTCGCGGATGAGGCATTCGGCCCGGTGGAAGAGGATGTAGGCGCACTCGTCGAGCGCGCCGAGCTCGTGCTGCAGCCGCAGCGCCTCCGCCCACTGGGTGTAGGCACTGGTCCACTGACCGCGCCAGCTGGCCAGCCGGGCGAGCCAGTCCAGCGCCTGCGCGCAGCCCCAGCGGTCACCGAGCCGGCGGAAGCCGGTCAGCGCGCGCGACATTTCCGCTTCGTCCCCGGCGGCGTCACCGCCGGTGGTGCCCAGCAGGACCCGGGACAGGTGCGTGAGGGCCCGGTTCCACGGGTCGTCGGTGAGCAGGCCCTGGTTCCCGGCCGGCTCCTCGGGCAGGCCGGCGGTCATCCCCCACATCGCGGCCCCGAACGGATAGGTCAGGCCACGGTCCAGGGTGCGGACGATCTCGGCGCCGCGAGCCCAGTGCCGGGGGTCGGCCCGCGGGACGGCGTGCATGACGCACGCGAGGTACTCCTCGTCCAGCCCCGCCGGGATTTCGCCGTCCAGCAGTGCCGCCGCGACGTCGGCACCCGCAGTGGACCGCCCCGACAGCCACCAGTACGCGGTGAGCGCGGCGACCAGCTCGAACGCCGTTTCCCGGTCGTGTTCGCCCGACCACTCCAGCGCGGCGATCAGGTTGGCGTGCTCGGCATCGAGCCGGGCCAGCCAGTCGAGCTGCTCGGCGCGGCGCAGGTGGGGATCCGCTTCCCGGGCCAGCGCGAGGTACACCAGCGCGTGCGCCCGCCGGAGATCGTGCTCCTCACCGGAGTCGGTGAGGAGCTGGGCGCAGAACAGCCGGATGGTTTCCAGCATCCGGTAGCGTTGCCCGTCGGTTTCGACGAAGGAGCGGTCCACCAGCTCGGCCAGCACCTCCTCCGAGCCCGGGCCGCACACCGCGTCGACCGCGTCGAGCGGTGCGTCCCCGGTGAACACCGTGAAGCGGCGGGCGAGCCGCTGCTCCTCCGGCCCCAGCAGATCCCAGCTCCACTCCACCACCGCCTGCAACGTGCGGTGCCGCGCCGCCGCCGTCGGATCCCCGCGCGAGAGCAGCCGGAACCGGTCGGATCCCGCCAGCCGCGCCGCGATCGTGTCGACGGAGAACTGACGCAGCCGGGCGGCGGCGAGCTCGATGGCCAGCGGGAGCCCGTCGAGCGCGGCGCAGATGCCCACCACGCTCGCCGCGTTGCCGGCACCCACGGTGAAACCGGGACGCACCGCTCCGGCGCGCTGTTCGAACAGCGACACGGCCGGATAACCCGTCATGTCCACGGCGGCGGTCTCGGGAGGCGGCAGTGGCAATGGCCCCAGCGGCACCAGTGCCTCACCGGTGAGCCGCAGCGGCTCCCTGCTCGTGGCCAGGATCCGGAGCTCACGGCAGCCGGTCAGCAGGGTGCGGGCGAGTGCGGCGACGGCGCCGAGCACGTGCTCGCAGTTGTCCACGACCAGCAGCAGCCGCTCCGCGGCCAACGCCGTCAGCAGGTGCTCGACCGGGTCCCCCGGCTGCCCGAAACCCGACTCGCGCAGGCCGAGCGCGCGCAAGGTCGTCACGGGGACCTGGCCGGGGTCGGTCAGCGGCGCGAGATCGACGAAGCACACAGCGGCTCCGGTGCGGTCGGTGTGCGCGTTCGCCCACTCGGTCGCCAGCCGGGTCTTCCCGGTCCCGCCCGGGCCCAGGACGGTCACCAGCCGGGTGGCGGAGACCTCGTCGAGGCGGGCCAGCTCCTGCCACCGGCCGACGAACGTGGTGAGCGGGGCCGGGACGGCCCGGCGCGGGGCCGGCGCCGGGCGCTCGGCCCGCAGGACGGCCTGGTGTGCCGCGGCCAGCTCGGGCCCCGGATCGACGCCCAGCTCGGCGTCCAGCAACCGGCGGGCGCGGTCGAACTCCTCGAGGGCCTCGGCCCGGCGCCCCGCCGCGTGGAGTGCGCGCACCAGCTGCCCCCGCAGCCGTTCCCGCAGCGGATGGGCGGCGACGACCTGGCGGAGCTCGGCCACCGACGGGCCGCCGGGCAACGCGAGCTGAGCCTCCGCGAGGTCCTCGGTGGCGGTGAGGCGCAGCTCGTTCAGGCGTGCGACGGCCGCGTCGGCGAACGAGAGATCGGGCAGGGCCGGCCCGCGCCAGAGTGCCAATCCCGCGCGCAAAGCGGCGGCGGCGTCCGCCGCATTGCCTGCCAGCAGCAGATCATGTCCTTCGGCAGCGAGCCGGGTGAACCGGTACGCGTCGACGTCGCCGGGATCGACGGCGAGCCGGTAGCCGCCCGCGTGGAACTCGATCAGGCCGGGCGGCAGCGCGCGCCGGCACCGCGAGACCTGTGCCTGCACGGCATTCGCGGCATCCGCGGGTGGGTTCTCGCCGTACTGGCCGTCGATCAGGGCCTCGACCGGCACGTAACGCGCAGGCCGTTCGACCACCTCGAGCAGCAACATCACCAGCAGGGCCCGCGGGCGCGGACCACCCACGGAGATCAGGTCCCCGGTGCCGGACCGGACCTCCAGCGGGCCGAGAACGCCGAACCGCGGCACCGCGTCTTCGGTGACCTCAGGGACGTGAAGCGGGCGCGGCAGCTCAGTCATCTGCACTCCTTCGCACCGGGTTCGATCGGGCGACGGCCCGACGGTGTTCGGCGGCGGATCCGTCCGTCCACTGTGGTGACAACCGGCCCGTGCCGGGTCGTCGATCGCGGCTCACGGTGCGCCGGTGTAGAAGCCGCGTGGCCGGAAGCGGTTCGGCCGTTCCCGGTATTCTTCCAGTGCGTGCGCCAGCCATCCCGCGGTCCGCCCGATCGCGCGGATCGTCTCGCCCGCCCCCGGAACCATGTCGTAGGCCTCGGCCAGCACCGCGAGCGCGGCATCGACGTTCGGCCGCATGCCCGGCCGCGCCGCCACCAGATCGTCCACTGTGGATCGAACGGGACCCGGGGTGCGGACCAGCTCGAGCAGCCTCGTCGCCCGGGGGTCGCCGTCGGGGTAGAGCGGCTCCCCGAACCCCGGCACGTCACCGGTGTCACGGACGCGCTCCACGACCGCGGCCATCGGGTCGTCGAGTTCGGCGGCCCCACGCAGGAAGCGGCGTACGGTCTCCGCGGCTGCCCCGTGCGCCGGGCCGTCCAGCGCGCCCAGTCCGGTGGCGACCACCGCGTACGGATGGGCCCGGGTGGACGCCGCCGTGCGCACGGCCATCGTCGACGACGCGAGGTCGTGGTCGGCCAGCAGTACCAGCGCGGCGCCGAGCGCGCGCACCCCGTCCTCGTCCGGCTCCCTCGCGGTCAGCGCCGCCCACAGCCGCACTCCGAGCGGCTCCGTCGGCCCGGTGTCCAGGTGTGACGGCAGGGCGTCCACCATCACCGCGAGCAACGCGCGCCCGGTGCCGACGACGATGGCCGGATCCACGTCGTAGCGCAACGGATCCGCGGTGGCGGCCGCGCCGACGATCACCGGCAGCAGGTCCACCGGCCGGGCGTGCCCCGCGAGCGGCCGGACCACCGCGCACGCGAGTTCGCGCACGGGCGCGGACGAAACGAGCGTCGCGCCGTCGTCCAGCTTTCCGGTCCACAACAGACTCGTGACCGCCTCGAACGTGGTGGTGCCGGCGAGGTGGGCGGCGTCCTGTCCCCGGTAGTACAGCGAGCCGTCACGGATGACGGTGAGCGTCGTCTCGATCGGGCCGGACTCCGGTGCACCCCTGCGGTTCCTGGCCGCGAGGCGCCGGACCTCCCCGGCGTCGAACAGGCTCGTCCGCCCGTCGGCGGCCCGTGTCCGGCTCAGCAGCCCGCGGCTCACGTACGCGTACACCGTCTCCGCCTTCACCCCGAGGAGGCGGGCGGTCTGCGCGGTGGTGAACGTCTGCTCGGCCATACCGTCGGCATCCTACGTTGATTCGATCAAGATTGACGACATTGATCAGGTCGGCGAAGCTCGATGGACCCGAAGCGAAGCCGACAGGAGGCCTGGTGTCCGAGAGCCGTATCGCGTGGCGCGGGTTGCCGCCGCTGGCCGTGCCCGCCTACCGGAAGCTCTGGATCGTCTCGATGCTGTCCCACTTCGGGACCTGGATGCACAACACCGCGGCGGCCGCGCAGCTCGCACACTCCTCGCCGGCCCCCCTGACCAACGCCCTGCTCCTGGCCGCGGCCACCCTTCCCGCCGTGCTCCTGTCGTTCCCGGCCGGCTTGCTGGCCGACCGGATCGGCCGCGGCACGGTCCTGTTCTGGGCCAACGCGACCGGTGCCGCGGTGGCCGCGGTCTTCGCGATACTGAACCTGTGCGACGGCCTCGGGCCGGCCGCGATCCTCGGGCTCACCTTCGCGCTCAACGCCGGCTGGGCCGCCGGCTACCCGGCGTGGAACGCGGAAGTCTCCTCGGTGCTGCCGGCAGATCTGGTGAAGGACGGCGCGGCGCTGAACAGCCTGTCGTTCAACCTCGCACGCACCCTCGGCCCGGCGGCGGGCGGATTCGCCTTCGGAGCGGTCGGCGGGTTCCCCGTCTACCTCGCCAACGCGCTGTCCTTCGCGGGTTTCATGCTGTGTTTCCGGAAGACCCGGCGGATGGCGGCGTCGGCCGCCAGGGGCTCGTGGCGGGACTCGCTGCGGGAAACCTCGGCGTTCGTCCGCGACTCTCCGAGGTTTCGCGCACTGCTCGTGCGCGCGGTGATGTTCTTTTCCCTGGCCCAATCGATGTCCGCGCTCGTCCCGGTGTACGTCCTGACCGTCCGGCACCGCTCGGCCGCCGACCTCGGGTTCGTGCTGGCCGCGTTCGGAGCCGGCGCGGTCTGCTCGGCCGTGAGCTACCCGAACCTGCGCCGCCGCGTCCCCGAACGCGTGCTGCGGTGCGCGTGCGCGGTGCTCGCCGCGCTCGCCCTCGCGGCACTCCCCCTGCTCGGCTCGGTGTCGGCGTTGTTCGCGGTGGGTGTCGTGTTCGGCGCCGCGCAAGCCTCGATGGTCACCGTCAACAACGGATTTCTCCAGACGACAGTGGCTCTTTCGCTGCGGTCCCGGGCCGTGGCGCTGTACATCGTCGTGCTCTACGGCGCCCAGACGATCGGCGCGGTCGTCGCGGGCGCCCTGTCCGCGTGGTGGGGTGTAGGCCCGGCGGCGTGGGCCATCGCGGTGCTGCTCGCCGCCTGCGCACTGCCGGGCCGGGTCAGGCAACGCAGGTCTGGTTCGTGAGGTACTGCAGCGAAGCGGAAATCCCCCAGTTGCCGTCACCGAGCTTCCGGAACTTCACGTTGGCCGGGGTCGACCAGACCACGTCCTTGTAGGCGCGCACGATCGTGCCCTCGGCGACGGTCTTGAACGGGCTCTGGGTGTAGGGCTTGCCACCGTTGTCCCAATATACGCCCAGGTTGTACGGACCCACGCGGTAGCGGCAGAGGACGTTCGCCGCACTGCTCGAAGCGGCGCCCTGTGCCTCGGCGACGCCGCCGGTCGCGACGACTCCCGCCGTCGCCAGCACCGTCACCCCGGCGCACAGCAGCCGCATCCTGTTCTGTCCCAATGACTTCTCCGTTCTGTGTTTCACTTCGAGCCTCCCTTGCGCGAGGGGAACATCACGAGGTGGAAGCCGGTTCGAGGGCGTGCGGTTGTGCCTCGAACTTCACTTTGGTGATCGGTGGCGCCGGTGGCTCCATGAAGGTGCGCGCGGCCTCACTGATCTGCCGGGTGATGGGCTCGATCGCCGCGCGCGTCTCGTCGACGACCTGATCCGCGAGGGTGAGGTACGCCTGGGCGGCGACGGCGTAGTCGGTCGCCGGGATCTGCTTGTCGCCCGCGTCGAGCAGCTTGTCGGCGGTGGTGGCCGCCATACCTGCCAGAGGCGGGAGGACCGCGTCGGCGATCTCGACCGCGGTCGCCTCGGCGGCCAGCGCCGCCAGACCGAACCCCATGCTGACCACCGTGGCCAGGCCGGCGGCCAGCAGTCCCCACGGAAACTGCTGGTCTTCGGCGACGTCCTCGGCCTCCTTGGCCTTCATCGCCCCGACGAACGCGCGCATCAAGCCGATCAGCCGGCGCCGGGCCGCGACGATCACCGAGCAGTACGCGGTGATCGCGTCGACCAGACCGCCGATCACCTCGAGCTCGTGGGACATGAAGGTGTAGACGGAGCCGGCGTAGTCGCGGCACGCGTCGGCGCCGCTGCCCCGCCAGTTCTCGAACAGCCGGTCCAGGGCATCGTGCAGGCCCATCAGCCCGCCCTCGGCGTCGTTCTCGCCGCCGGGCTTGTTGGTCAGGTTGCTCCCCAGGTTCCGGAACCCGTCCTGCAGCAGCAGGTGCGGAGCGTTGGGCGCCGCGAACTTGCCGATCTCCGGGCCCGACAACGCTCGCGCGGCGGTGAAGAACCGGTCGATGGCCACGTTCGCCATCGGCAGGTTGCCCGGCCGGTTGTCGGTCAGGGACTGCGACTGGTGACCGAACGCCGGGTTCTCGTCGAAGACGTGGTTGTTGATTCCCGAGTCCGGGTGCTGCACCGGTGTGCCCCGGGGCGCGGTACACAGGTCGGCCCAGTTGGCGACGTCGGTGAGCAGGCGGATGCCGTTGTCGGCGAAGAACTCCTCCGCCAGCCCGGCGAAGAATCCGGGATCGGTGTTGACCATTCCGTCCTCAGCGTTCGTAGACCGACATCAACCGCGACGCATGGGCCTGTTCGGTCTGGGAATAGACACGGTAGGCCTCCCACAGCGCTTCACTGAGCTGCTGCAACGAATCTCGCAGACCGTCATGCGCCGAAACGATCTTGCCCTGCAGCAAATCGGCCGAGTTCGCGAAGTCGCCGTAGACACCATTCGGATCCGGGCCGACCATCTCCCCGGTACGGATGTCGCGAACCGGCCGCAGGCGATCCGCGCCCGCACGGAGGTGTTCGACCGCAGGGTCGACGTGTTCGTGCAAAGTCCGCTGGAACGCGTCCAAGTCGACCGCATACCCTTGTCCGTCCGCCATCCGCACCGTCCCCGCTCTTGGCCGCCGTCCATCCGACGACGGCCTCGGCAGGTGATTAGACCTCAGCCTCCTTTCACATCTCTTTCTGCGACGGCCGGCGGACAGGAAAGTGCGGTGGTCACGGCGGTATCCGCAGCGCCGGGGCGGCGTTGATCGAGTCGCGCAAGGGCGGTCTTGAGGAGCGAGTTGGCGCGCTCACCCATCCTCGGTGACAGCACTCGCGACAGCGGCCGGCGGATACAAGCCGCCGGTGGCGGAGCGTTTCGACGACCGTGGAAAGGCTGCGTCGGCCGCCGAAGGGATAGCTCATGCGAAAAACCCGATCACCCGAATGACGGGAATCGCCGCGCTCCGTACTCTGCTGATGAATCCACTGACGACGGCGACCACGAATGCCGCTCCGGTGCGCCCCCCCCCCCCCGGACCTACCACGGCACCTACCTCCTCAGAGGGGACGTGCTGACCACCGGTGGTAGCGGGTGGGCGTGCTGGGCGTCCAACACCAATGGAGCCCGGCGGTTACGCCACTTACCAGGGTGTTGGCAACTTCGTGGTGTACAGCGGAGGTGGCGACGCACCCTGGGCGAGCAACACGGACAGGCAGTCGCCTACCCAGGCCACATCGGCAACGACCCGGACGCCGCAGGCCTGTGAACGCCGTCAAACGATCAGCTCGGACTCCGCGATCGGCCATAATGGCGGAAGAGTCCACATCCACTACACGATCGGGGACCTTCAGTGCCAAGAAGCGCCATCACCGCGCCGGGGGCGATCGCCGTCGGGCCGTACTCACACGCGGTGGAAGCCGGGAACCTGGTGTTGCTGTCCGGGCAGACCCCTTTGGACGGACACACCGGCGCGCTGGTCGAGGGCGGAACCGCCGCCCAGACCAGGCAATGCCTGGCCAACTTGTTCGCCGTGCTCGACGCCGCCGGGCTGACGCCCGACGACGTGGTGAAGTGCACCGTCTTCCTCACCGACATGGCGAGTTTTGCCGAGATGAACGCCGTGTACGCGGAGGCGTTCGCGGAACCTCATCCCGCACGGACGACCATCGGCGTGGCCGCCCTGCCGCTCGGCGCCACGGTCGAAATCGAGATCATCGCGCAGCGTCCGTGATCAGGCCTTCATCCTCCGCTGACGCGGGTCGAAGGCGTCGCGCAGACCGTCACCGATGAAGTTGATCGTCAGCGAAATCAGCACCAGCACGACGAACGGCCCGAAGAACAACGCCGGCCGCGTCTGCAGCTGCGCGTAGTTCTCCAGGATGACCCGGCCGAGCGAGGTGTCCGGCAACTGCACACCCAAGCCGATGAACGACAGCGCGGCTTCCGCCAGCACGGCCTGGGCGACCGCGAGAGTCGCGTTGACCGTGATGCTGCCGACCATGTTCGGCACCAGGTGCTTGAAGATGATCCGGAACGTCCCGGCACCCGAAGCGCGAGCCGCGTCCACGAACTCACGCTGGGACAACGACATCGCCTCGGCCCGGGTGATCCGGGCGATCTGCATCCACCCGAAGGCCGCCAGCACCAGCGCGACGATGTACCAGGAACCACCGCCGAACACCTTGGCCAGGATGGCCGCCGCGGCGATCTGCGGGATGATCAGGAACAGGTCCGTCACCCGCGAGATCGCCGAGTCGGAGAACCCGCGCAGGTACCCGGCGACCGCACCGAACACCACACCGATGACGGTGGCCAGGATCGACACCGTGAGCGCGATGAGCAGCGAATACTGCGTGCCGCGCAGCACCTGCGACACCATGTCCTTGCCGACCTGCGTCGTGCCCAGCGGGAAGTCCCCGCTCGGCTTCGCGAACGGAGGACCCGAGCTGTCTTCGTAGTTGTGCTTCCAGATCAGCGGCAGCACGATGCTGAGCAGCACGATCAGGACGAGCACCGCGGACGAGGCCATCGCCAGCTTGTGGTGCAGGAACTTGCGCAGGACCAGTCTGCCCTGGCTGCGCGGCTCAGGCAGCGTGCCCTCGGCGGTCGCGGTTTCGCTCGCGAGAAGAGAGTTCAAGTCAGCCAACGCGAATCCTCGGGGTCCAGAGATCACCGTACGCGGGTTCAGTGGAGCACAACCCCCTTTCACCTCGCTTTCCGTCCGCTGACTGCGCTTGTTTCCCGACCGGGCACCGGTCAGGACGTCAACGCCCGATCGTGGGCGGCGAGCTTCGAGGCGACCGTCGCGGCGGCGGGGTGCCCCAGCCGAGCGAAGACGGCATGGGCACGCCGCCACGCCGTGATGGCGCTCTCGAGGTCGCCGGCGACCAGGTGGGCGTCACCCAGGTCATCGCAGGCGAAGGCTTCGTCGAAGTGTTCGCCGTTCTGCTCGAACAACTCCACAACGGCAGCGCAGTCGGCGATTCCGCCGGCGTAGTCGCCGAGCGCGACACGCGCGCGGCCGCGGCTCTGCAGCGCGAACAAGCGCTGGTTGTGCCGGCCGAGCCGGTCCCAGATCGCCAGGGCTTCCTCGGCCAGACGGAGTGCCGCGGCATACTCGCCGGTCCGGTTGCACGAATCGGCGAGCTGCTCGAGGGAGTCGGCTTCGAGAGACCCGAGCCCAGCCGCCGGGCGAGCTCGACAGCGTGGGAAAGGTGGACCTTCGCCTCCTCCGGCCGGTCGGCGGAGTTGAACTCGAGGCCGAGGTTGAACAGGGCGCGGAGCTCCCCCTCCGGGTCGTCAAGTTCGCGGTTGATCTCCAGCGCCGCCTCGATCGCCCGGAGTGCGGGTTCGCGGCCGCCGGAAAGCCCGTGCATCGTGCCGAGACCGCTGAGCATCGTGGACTCGGCGTGCCGGTTCGGAATGGACCGGGCCGCCGCGAGCCCGATTTCGAAGGTCTCCTGCCAGACGGCGAACCGTGAGCTGGCGATGAACCTCACCATCATCAGGTACGGCAGCTGCCACGCGGCCGTCGGCCGGGCGTGCCTGCTCGCCCACCGGACGGCGGCGGCCAGGTTGGCCTCATGAGCGCTCAGCCAGGCGATCGCCTCGGCGTGGGAGGTGAAGACCGGCGCGTCCGGGACCTCGGCGGGCAGCGTGAGGATGTTGTAGCGCCGGAACGGCCGAGCCGCCTTCGAAGCGTTGAAGGCGGCCGCGGTGTACCAGCCGAGGAGCTGGTCGAGGGCCTCGGTGCGGGCCGCGGCGGGCTCCACGCGCTCGCATTCGGCGGCCGCGAAGTCACGCAGGAGGTCGTGGAACGCCCACCGGCCGCGGTCGCGGTGCTCCAGGAGGTTGGCGGTGGTGAGCTCCCGCAGCAGGGTCGCCGTCCGCGTCCGGTCGTGGCCGCCGAGCACCGTGGCGATGTCCACGTCGACGAACGGGCCCGGGTGCAGGCCGAGCCGCCGGAACAAACGGGCCGCGTCCGCGGACAGGAGGTCGAGCGACCGCGCGAAGACCGCGCGCAGGTCGGTGTCGTCCTCGTCGTCGAGGACGAGCGCGGCCAGGCGGCCGTGTTCCCGGCGCAGCTCGGTGACGACGTCGGGCAAGGACGTGGGCTGCCGGCGGATGCGCTGGCCGAGGATCCGCAGCGCCAGCGGGAGTCGGGCGCAGGCCTCAGCCAGTTCGGCTGCCGCCTGCGCGGCGTCCTCCAGCCCGGACAGTCCGGCCGCGTTCGCCAGCACCGTGAGCGCGTCGGCCGGGGAGAGGGCGCCGAGGGCGATGCGGTGTGCGTCCTCGTGCACCCCGAGGCTGCCGAGCCGGCGTCTGCTGGTGATCAGGGTGAAGCCGCCTTGGCCGGGCAGCAACGGCCGCACTTGGGCGCTGGAGCGCGCGTTGTCCAGGACGACGAGCACTTTCCGCTCGTTGGTCCGCTCCCGCCACAGCGCTTGCCGCGCGTCGAGGCCGGGTGGCAGGTCCGCTCCGCGGACGCCGGAGGCCCACAGCAGGTCTTCGAGCGCGGTCGCCGGGTCGACCGGGGGTTCGGGGCCGACACCTCGGAGGTCGACGAAGTACTGCCCGCCGGGAAAGGCGGGAGCGAGCCGATGGGCGCACTGCAGGGTGAACGCCGTTTTCCCGGCGCCGCCGATGCCGTCCACGGTCACCGTCCGAGGGCGCTGATCGGAGGCCATCAGCCGGTCGAAGACGGCGAGCTCGACAATGCGCCCGATGAAGTGCGGGGCGAGCGCGGGGAGCTGGCTCGGGACGGGATCATCCGCGGGCACTGTTGTTGTCGGCGTGCGCAGGTCCAGGAGGCGGGGCGGTGGCTGCTGGTCGTTGAGGATGCCCAGGTGCAGGTCGACCAGCGCCTGCCCCGGGTCCAGCCCCAGCTGGTCGGCCAAGGCCGCCGCGGCCCGTCCGTAGCTTTCGAGCGCCTCGGCCCGCCGCCCCGACCGGTACAGAGCCAGCATCAGCAGTTCGGCACAGCGCTCCTGCAGGGGGTCCCGCTCGACCAGCTCGGTCAGCAGCGGAACCGCGGCCGCCGGTCGCCCTTCTTCGATCGTCGCGGCGGCCCAGTCCTGCTGGGTTTGGCGGCGCAGCTGCTCCAGGCCGGGAATTTCCTCGCGGTGCAGTGCACTCGAGTCCACGGACGCCAGTGCGGAGCCGTGCCAGAGCTCGAGAGCTTCCCAGTACAGCGTCGAGGCACGAGCCGGATCTCCCTCGGCGGCGGCCCGGCTCGCCGAATCTCGCAGCCGGTGGAACACGGCCAGATCGAGCGACTCGGGATCGATCTGTGCTCGGTAGCCCCCGTGCTCGGTCACGATCGGCACCGCCGCACCGAGTATCCGACGCGCCCGGGCGACATAGGTCTGGATGGCTGCTCGGGGATGCGCGGGGCCGTCGTCGTCCCAGAGCCAGCGTCCCAGCTGGCCGGGCGTGACCACTTCGTTGGCGCGGAGCAGCAGACCGGCCAGCACGACGACGATCTTGCCGCCACCGAGCGGCACCACGACGTCGTCGACGCGTATCTCGACCGGTCCCAGCACCCGGCATTCCACGGCGGCCATGCGCTCATTATCAGCGAGCCGGTCACGCGCTTTGCGCATTATCGAAAACCGTCTTGTTTGTCCGGAAAGTCGCTATCACTCAGTTACGGGCAAACGGCACGACGGGAATCGCCCCAGCAGCTCGCCCGGTTGCGCGGCCGAACCGGGAATGGCGGTGCTGGGTGAACCGGCGGCCGCGGTCGTTCGAGCTGCGTGAAGATCATCCCCACCGCGGCAACCTGGTTGTTCGACCTGCCGATGTCGACTTCCCGGCGGCTACGCGCCGCCACAGTCGGCGGTCTTCCCGGCCGCCTCCTTCGCGAGTCGGCCGTCGACGAAGACCCGGCAGGTGAGGGTGCCGCTGGGCGCCCTCCCGACCAACTCGACCCCGTCCCGGCTTCGAGTCGCCCGCACTTCGAACGACCACGGAACCGGCACGCCGGAAACCACCAGTTCGTGCCGCGCGTCGCCGTAGTCGCCGAACTCCGACACATACTCGAGGTCGGCGACATAGGGGGCGTCCCCGGACACCTCATACCGAATGGTGACCGGACGCAACGACACCTCAAGCCACACGCACCCGGCCACCGCGACCGCGACCAGACCGATCGCGACCCACTGGACGCTCGCCTTTCGCAGCCTCACCAGCACCAGCCCGGCCACCCCGCCCACCACCACAAGGCACGCGATCGCCCAGGTGACCTGCGCAGCGCTTTCAGCGATCAGCGCCAGCGTCACCGCCGTCATCCCCAGCACCACGCAGGTGATCGCCGGCCAGAACCGTCTTTCGTCCATGGTTCCCCTTCCATAGCGGTCAGCATTTCCGAGGCGGGCAGATCAGGGCACCCCCATCGCCGGCGCGGTCAGCCGTGCGGTCCGCCGCTGACGTAAAGGACTTGGCCGGTCACGAAGTCGGCATCGTCGGCGGTGAAGAACAAGACCGCGCGAGCGATGTCCTGGGGCGTACCGACCCGGCCGCGAGGAATCGATTTCGCCTCGATCTGCAAGTGTTGTTCCAACGTCCGCCCGGCACGAGCCGCGCTCACAGCGGTGATGGCGGTGTGCACGACACCTGGTCCGACTGCGTTGACAGTGATCCCGAAGGGCGCGAGGTCGAGCGCAGCGGCGCGGGTCAGTCCCTCGAGTCCCGCTTTGGCGGCGACGTAGTTGGCGCGGTCGTGGTCACCGAGCGCGGAGATGCTCGAAATGTTGACGATGCGACCCCAACCGGCCGAACGCATTGCCGGTGCGGTCGCCTTGAGCACCAGGAAGCTGCCCCGCAAGTGGGTGGCCATCACCGCGTCCCAGTCGTCGACGGACATGTCCAGGACCATGTCGTCCCTGGTGAAACCCGCGTTGTTGACGACGATGTTCACGGGCCCGAACGCAGCCGTCACCTCGTCGACGGCTCGGCCGACAGCGCCGCGATCACTCACATCCGCGCACACCGGCATCCCCGACCCACCTGATTCGCGGATCTGGTCGACCACGCCACGGCCGGCCTGCTCGACCCGATCCCACACGGCGACTCGATGCCCTTGGTTCGCCAAAGCTCGCGCGACCCCGGCACCAATGCCCGAACCGCCGCCGGTGACGACCGCGACGCGTGACAGCATCCCCCTACCTCCGAGAATCCGGCCGGCTCGAATCAGCCGACACATCGGAATCCGACCAGTGCGGCCATTCCGGGCTCGGGCGTTCTCACCAAGCGGTCTGCCACACTCGCTCAACGGTGTGATGAGTGCAGCAGAAGACCCTTTCACCTTCCTTTCCGGTCGCTGTCAACCGGCGCGTCGCCATGAGCCGGTCGACCAGGCCCCCCTTGCAGCGGATCGGCGCAACACCGCGTTTGACGCAACCCGTTGATTGCCATACTGTCGCAACCAACGGGTTGCTACAACTTGGGAGGTCCGACATGCAAGCCTCGGAGGTAACCGGCTCGCCGCGCTTCACCGGTAAGCAACGGGTCGTCCTGCTGGTGCTGCTCGGCGCCGGGTTCATGCTCTCGGTCGACTTCTCGATCCTGAACGTCGCTCTGCCCGAAGTGGGTGCGGGCATCGGGCTCGGGCCGACCGGGCTGCCGTGGATCACTTCGGCGTACGCCCTGCCCGCGGCGGGCTTCACCCTGCTGTTCGGCCGGCTCGCCGACCTGTTCGGCCGTCGCAGGCTCTTCATGACCGGCCTCGCGTTGCTCTTCGGGGCGTCGCTGCTCGGCGGGTTCGCCGCCAATCCGGCCATGCTGCTGGTCAGCCGCCTGTTCCAGGGCCTGGCGACCGCGATGACCATCCCGACCGCGCTGTCGCTGCTGACCACCACGTTCACCGACAGCTCGCAGCGCCGGCGGGTGCTCGGTCTCAACGGCGCGCTGCTCTCCGGCGGCTTCTCCGCCGGCGCGCTGGCGGGAGGCGCACTGGTCACCGCGCTCGGCTGGCGGGCCGCGTTCTTCATCAACGTCCCGGTCGCCGCGGTGATCCTGCTGGCCACCCCGTTCGTCATCGCCGAGAGCACCCGCGACGGCCGGGTCAAGCTGGACGTGCCCGGCGCGGTCACCGTGACGGGAGGCCTGCTCGCCGTGATCTACGCGATCATCGAACACGACCTGGCGGTCGGCGGGCTCGGCGTCGTGCTGCTGGGTGCCTTCTGGGCGATCGAGCTGCGGGCCGCCGCGCCGCTCGCTCCGATGCGCATCCTCCGCAAGCCGTCGGTGAAGTGGGGCAACTACGCGGGCCTGGTCATCTTCGTGGTCGAGCCCGGGATGATCTTCCTGATGACGCTTTACCTGCAGCAGGAGCTGCACCTCTCGCCGCTGCTCACCGGCCTGATCTTCGGGATCCCCGGCATCGCGTCGATGTTCGCGGGAGTGCTGGCCGGCCGGTTCATCGGCCGCTTCGGCAGCCGGACCGTGCTCGCCGCGGGCATGGCCGTGCAGGGCCTGGTGATCGTTCCGCTGATCTTCCTCGGCACCGGCCACGCGGCGCTGCTCGTGCTGATCCCGTCGCTGTTCGTCGGGTTCTTCGGGCACGTGTCCGCCATCGTCGCGTTCACGGTGACCGCGACATCGGACCTGCCGGACCGGGAACAGGGCCTGGCCACCGGCCTGACCTCGATGACGCAGCAGGCCGGGGTCACCGTCGGCATCCCCCTGCTGAGTGCCGTCGCCGCCACGCAGGCCGGCCGGCTGACCGGTATCCACCTGGGGCTGACGGTCGCCGTGGTGCTGATCCTCGCGAGTGTCGCGCTGGTCTGGACCCGGCTGCGAGCCACCGGCGAGCACGGTCCCGCCGCCGAGGCCGATAATCGTCGTGATCTGGTGAACGTCGCCGACTGACCCGAGTGGAGGCTCTTGTGGGATTCCCCGATCACATCGAGCGGGTCATGGAGGTCGCGCACCCGCCGAAGAAGGTGTGGGACGCGATCACGACGGCCGAAGGGCTCGGCGCGTGGTTCGGCAACACCGCCGCGATCGACCTGCGGCCCGGCGGCCTGGCCCAGGTGACCTGGGATGGCGGCCCGCCCGTCGACCTGCGCGTGGAGCGCGTGGAAGAGCCGAGCGTGTTCGGCTTCACCTGGCGCATCGACGGCATGCCCGAGGACGATCCCCGCCGCACGTACGTCGAGTTCACGCTCGAGCCGACCGACGGCGGCACCCGGCTGCGAGTGCTGGAGACGGGCTTCGCCCAGCTGCCCGAGAACGGCTACAAGACAGGGTTCGCCTCGCACAACGAAGGCTGGACCCGGGAGCTGGGCGAACTGGCCGAGTACCTCGATGCCGCCTGACAACCCGGACGTCGAGGCAGTCGCGGAACAGGTCTTCGCGGCGTTGGCGGACCCCAGCCGGCGGGCGCTGCTCTCCCAGCTGACGGCCCTGGGCCCGGCCACGGCGACGGACCTGGCCGACCGGCTGCCGATCAGCCGGCAGGCGATCGCCAAGCACCTCGGGTTGCTCGCCGAAGCCGGGCTCGTGAAGGCCGAACCCGGTGAACGGCGACGGATCCGATACCGCCTGGAATCGGCGCCTATGCGGATCGCGCAGCAGTTCTTGGCGGCGCTGGTGCGGGACTGGGACTCGCCCCTGGCCGCGCTGCGGGAGCATCTCGATCGAGCCGCCGGCGAGGAATGAGGCCCGCCGCTCATCCTGCGCGGAACCTGTCCCGTAGCTGTGCAGGCGTTAAGCCGATGGCGTCGCGTACGGACCGGGTGAGGTGAGCGTGGTCGGCGAAGCCGCTGGCCGCGGCGATGTTCGCGAAACCGCGGTCCACCGACGCGATGGCACGAATCGCGGTCACCAGCCGCATGCGCCGCTGGTACTGCGTCATGGTGAGCCCGGTGAGTCGATGAAAAGCGCGGCTGGCATGACTTCGCGACACGCCTGGCGCCACCGCGGTACCGCGTGAAAGAGCCAGCCGGGCCACCTCCACGACCTTGCGCTGCGACGGCGGGATCTCGTCCGCGGGAGTGTGGGCGAGGAGAAGGTCACGACCGGCGCTGACGGCCAGCCGGCGCGCTCGCGCGGACACCTCGGCAGGCGGCAGCCGTCGCCGACGGGCCGCGATGAGCTCACCGTGAGCCACCGCCGTCGGTATGGAAATCAACGCCGGGTGGGGGTGCTGCGCGAAACCCGGCGTGGAATCGGGAAACGCGACGACGTCGAACCGATCGACGCCCAGGTGTGAGACCCAGGTACGCCGATCCGGGATCCGGAACGAGACGCTCACGCGATCCACGAGCGTGCTGAAGCTGTCCCCGTCCCGTTCTCGCCACGCACCCCGCAGCGGCAGCAGCAGAACGGCTTCACCGGCCGCAGCGGCACTTTCCTGGCGCCAGCTGACCGGCTCACCCGCACACCAGTGACTCTCGAAAGTCATGGTTCCAGCCTAGACACCGCCGAGCCGGCCGCCACAGCAGAGCGACGAGCACATCCGTTCAAGTCCGCTCGCGCCACCGCATGTGATCCTGCCTCTCGCCGTTGTCCTGCCGAATGGAGAGAGTTCATGCCTGTCATCACCGTGGCCCTGCGCACCGGCCGCACCATCGAACAAAAGCGCGAGCTCGTCAGCCGGCTCACCGCGGCGTTCGTGGAGACCTGCGGCGGCACCGCCGACGGCGTTTGGGTTGCCCTGCAGGAGATCCCGCCGGAAGGATGGGGAATCGGCGGCGCACTGCAATCGGACCTCATGGGCCTGACCTCTCCCCCGCAAGCTTGAATGACGCGGCCGCGCACTCGTGACCGGAAGCCCGAACCACCGTCTTCGCGCTCAAGCGTCTTGCTGCAGTATCGCTTCCGTGAGACCGGAAATCTCCGCCAGCACCTCGTCCGCCTCGGCGTAGCCGAGCCGGCGATAGCGGACCATCGCGGCGGTCAGCGCTTTCCTGGCCCCGTTGGCGTCACCCAGGAGCCGGCGGATCCGGCCGAGATGGCGCAGCAGTTCCGCCTCGTCCAGCTCGGCACCTCTCGCCTTGAAGAATTCGACGGCGCCCTCGAGGTGGGAAGCGCTCACCTGCAGGTCGCCGAGTGCCTCGTGGGCCAGGCCCAGCACGCGTAGCGACGCACCGTGCGGGACGAGCTCCTGGGCGCGACGGGACTCGGCCAGCGCCCGTTCCGGTTGCCCGGCCAGCAAGTACGCCTCGGCCAGGTTGTTGAGCGTGATCGCGGTCTTGCCGGCACAGGCGTTCTGGTCGGCCAGCGGCGCCTGCCGCGCGGCCCGGAGCGCCGCGCGGTAACGGCCCACCTTCTGGTACGGGAGAATCAGGTTGGCCAGCGCGGCTCGCTCCCCCGCCTGGTCGCCGACCGCCCGGGCCAGGACGAGACGCTCTTCGAAATACCTGATCGCTTCGTCGTAACGGCCTTGCCGGGCGCGGATGATGCCGATCCCGTTCACCATGTAGCCGATGGCTTGCGGGTCGTCCAGCCGGCGCGCGGCCGCGAGCCCGGCCTCGTGGGTCGCGAGCAGGTCCGTCAGCTTGCCCCTCGCGCCGAGGAACGGCTGCAGCAGCCGGGTGAGCTGCCACGCCTGCCGGTCTCGCCGGCCAGTGAAAGCGTGACGCACGCAGGCGACAGCGTTTTCCCATTCGTCCTCGTACCACCGGGTTGCCGCCGCGCTGTCAGCCAGTTCGATGGTCGGCTCGATGTCGAGGCCGGCGAGATTGCCGTGCGGAAAATACCGCTGGAATGCCGCCCGCGCCGCGCCGGCGTACCAGTCGATCACCCCGTTGCCGCCCTCGTCCCCGAGCAATTCGGTCGCGTACTCCCGCAGAAGGTCGTGGAACTGGTATCGACGCGGCTCCGGCCGTTCCAGCAGGTGCGCTCGGACCAGTTCGTCAAGCAGGAATGCGGCGCGCTCTTCCGGCACGTCGGCCAGCGCGCTCGCGAGACCGGCACCGAAGTCCGGGCCGGGATGGGCGCCCAGTTGCCGGAACAGCCCGGCCGCCGCCTCGCACAACGCGTCGTAGGACGGAGCGAACACGGCTCGCAGGTTCGTTTCCACATCGTCGTCGAGGTCGAAACCGTCGAGACCGGCAGGCATGAATTCGGATAGGAAGCGGGACAGCGGCATGGTCTCGAACCGGCTCGCCCGCTCACCGAGAACGCGGATGGCCAGGGGGAGGTAGGCGCAGCGGCTGAGGAATTCGTCCACGCCGTGCGGGTCGGCCTCTGTCCGCGCTTCACCGATCGCCTTGGCGAGCACGGCCCGTGCCTCGTCAGGAGCCATCCGTGTCAGGCTCATCCGGGTTGCGCCCTCGCGGGCGATGAGCCCGCGCAGCTCGGCGCGGCTGGTGATCAACACGAGACTTCCGGGCCCGGGGAGCAACGGCCGGATCTGGGTGGTGCTGCGCGCGTTGTCCAGCACGACGATCATTCGCCGCCCCGCGGTCCTGGACCGCCACAAGGCCTCGCGCGCGCCGACGTCCGCCGGCAGCTGGTCCGGCCGCAGCCCGATCGCCTGCAGCAGCAAATCCAGCGACGAATTCCGCGACATCGGTTCGCCGGGACCGTAGCCGCGCAGATTGAGGTAAATCTGCCCGTCGGGAAACCCGTCCGCGACCCGGTGTGCGAAGTGCACCATGAGCGACGTCTTGCCCACTCCGGCCGTGCCCTCGACGACGACCAGCCCCGGATCGGCGGGCAACGCGGCAAGTTCGGCGCACCGCCCGGCGAACCCCGCGACATCGTTCGGCAGCTGGTGCGGCGCCGACCAGCCGGTCGCCGTGGCGCGCGACGTTGCGGTGGAGGCGATCGGTTCGCCGGCCAGTACCTGCTGCTGCACCGCCCGCAGGCCCGGACCCGGATCGAGCCCGGCCTCCTCGGCCAAGATGGACGCGACCTGCCGGTACGCGGCCAGTGCCTCCACCTGCCTGCCGGACCGGTACAGCGCCACCATGAGCTGCTCCCAGAACCGTTCGTGCAACGGGTACTGCGCGGTCAGTTCCTGCAGCTCGGCCACCGGCGGGTCGCCGAGCTCGAGCAGCATGTCGGCGAGCCGTTCCCACGCGTCGAGGTACTTCGCGGAGAGCCGGGGAACCTCATCACGGTGCAAATTGTCGGAAGCGACCCCGTCGAGGGGAAAACCCCGCCACAGCCCGACCGCCTCCTTGAGCGATGCGACATCGCCGCGCGAGACCAGTGACTCGAACCGCAGCAGGTCCAAAACGGACTCGTCGGCTTCCAGCCGGTAGCCGCCGACCACCGTGCGGATGACCTGATCGTCGCCCAAAACCCGCCGCAGGCGCGTCATATAGGTCTGAATAGCGGCTTTTGCCTGTTTGGGCGCGGTGGCATCGTCGTCCCACAGCCACTGCTCGATGCGGCCGTTCGACACGGTCGTGTTGGCGTGCACGAGCAATCCCGTCAGCAGCGTCAGCAGCCGTCCCGTGACGGACAGCGACTGTCCGCCCACGGTGGCCTCAACCGGGCCGAGAATGCGGAAGCTTCGTGCCATCCGAACAGTATTGCTCAGATCGGACCAGCCCGCGCTTGAATGGTGGTGTTCTGTTCAGCAGGCGAGCCGGCAACGACGAACCCATGCGCCGCGGCCGGGACTTCAGTGGCACCGCCGAGACGACGGCGGACCTGCCGTGGTCGCACCGAGGTCGTCCGAGCGGCCGGCGGCGATCCGCGGCCACTGCGCGATGGGGCGGCCCAGCTCGGTGCCCGGCGGCGGCCAGCCTGGTGCGCCTGCTCCGGTCCGCATGCTCGCGCGGTTCCGTGGCCAGCCATCCGGTGAGTCCTCCCAGGACTCCTGGCGGCCGTAGATCGTCAGGTCCATCAGCGCGTAGCTGGTGTCCATCGCTTCCACACCACGGCGTTTCGTCCAGTACGTCTCGAAGACGCGGTTGCCCTCCCGCAGGTAGCAGACCAGGTGGAAGAGTCCCTGCTCGCGCCCGACGAGCAGCGTGTCGAGCGACGGCTGCGCCGAGTACCAGGGCATGTGCCAGTCCATGAAGTCGCGGTAGCGCAGGCTTTCGGCGTACGACGTCCCGGCATCGGCCGGGGCGGTCGAGACGTTGCGGCCCTGGGAAAAGACCGCGAACGTGATGTCACGCGAGTGCAGGTTGGCCAGCTCGGCGACCTGGTTGGTGTAGAACGTGCAGCCCTCGCACTGCTCGGAGGCGGGACGGCCGGGGTTCCACATGAAGTAGTAGGCGATCAGCTGACGGCGTCCCTCGAACGCGTCGAGCAGGGTGACCGGGCCGTCCGGGCCGAGCAGCTCGAGACCGGCGTCCACCTCGACCATCGGCAGCCGGCGGCGGGCCGCGGCGATCGCGTCGCCTTCGTGCGTGTGGGCCTTTTCCCTGGTGCGCAAGCGATCCAGCTCGGCTTGGAACGTGGCGCGGTCGACGATGTCCATCACGACTCCTTCAGCCTGGCGCTGATCCATCCCGGCCCAGCTTGTGCACTTCCGTGTGCGGAAAGTAACTCAGAGTTCTTTCAAGGTCCTTTCACTCTGCTGTCATCTCAGGGCTGGAAGTAATTCGGCAGCCTCGGCACCAAGCCGAAGCCCGCGACAATGTCACGAAAGCGACAAGACAGCGAATAGAAAGAGCAATGGTCTAGATTTCGATGATGCAACTTTCGAGGGGGCTGGCTGCGGCAGGCCTGCTGGCCTGCCTGTCCGCCTGTTCCGGGCCACCGGCGACCGCCGTCACGACACCGGTGGTGACGACCCGCACGACAGCGACTCCGCGCACCACCTCAGTCGCGCCGACGCCGGCGTTCGTGACGCCCGCGAAGATCACCGCAGCGTGCCCCTTCGTGACGGTTCCGGACATCATGCAGGCGGTGGGTGGAGCCTGGGCGGCCACCGCAATCGAAAAGCCGTCACAGGGAGGCTCGTTCCTCTGCACCTACCAGAGCAAGTTCCACAACGCCGCGGCGTTCCAGCTGCGTATCCTCGTGCCGAGCGGCAAAACGCCACGGGCGGTGACCGATCAGGTGGCGAAGACCTGCAGGACGCCCGCGGTGGCCATCCCCGACGCCGGCAACAGTGCCTACTACTGCAACGGTCCCGACCAAGACATCGATGGGTTGCCAGAGCAGCAAACGCGAGTTTTCGTCGCCAAGACCAGCCACGACGGAACCCGGGCAGGAATTCTTGACCTGCACCGGATCCGTGAAAGCGTCTACGTGAACCTCGCACAACTGCTCGGCGAGCGACTCTAGGCACTACGCGCGGGAAGGCTGGACAATTGCCGGAAGAAACGACGTGGCTACCGCCGATCGAAGACACGGTCGAACACGACACCACCGATCTGGGCGCGCCGACCCGCAAACTGCGCGTGCTGGGTCGGCGTGCACTGATTATCATGGTGGCTTGGCTGGTCGCCTCCTGCGGGGTGTTCGCCGGCTTGATCGCCTACCGGTACCCCGCCGGCGAACTCCTGCGTGACGGTGTCCACGTCACCGGGACGGTGACATGGTTCGACGACCACCCGCCGGCAATCCGGGTCTCCTACGACGTGCGGGGCGAGCTCTACCACGCTACCATTCCGGTGAGCTCGGGACGGCACTACACCGCAGGCCGGCCCCTGACGGTGATCTACGACCCGGCGGCCCCGTCCCGGGCGCGTACGACGCTGGAAGACCGCCTGGATCCGCGGGTATCCGCCCTGTTCTGGATCCTCGGTCTGTTCGTGCTGACGTTCGCCGGCGTGAGCCTGGTCGCTTCCGTCCGCTGGCGACGACGGCACGCGGCAGTGCTGCGGACCGGCTGGCGACCGGCTCTGGTCACTGTGCGGCCCGACCACAGTTTCGGCAGAAACCGGCACTTGCCGGATCTTCTCGTCGAGTACCGGGACGGCAGCCGTGCCGAACTGCGGGCCTCGATCTCCTGCCACGGCAGCACGTTTCTTCGGCACCAGCCCGCACAGCCGGCCTGGGCGGGCGGTTCGGGCCCGGACATGGTCGTCCTCTTCTTCCGAGGCAGCTCGCGCCAGCCGTACGCGGTCCCCGCGTTCGGGCGAAAGCCGCGCGCTGGCTCAGCTTGACGAATTCGCCGGAAACACGAAGGGAAGAACCATGCTCACCACCAGATTCCTCCGCCCAGGCTCCGTGCTGACCGCGGCGCTCGTCATGGCGGGACTGGCGGCCGTGCCCGCGTCGGCCGCTTCCGGCCCGGACCTCGAGGTCACCGCCGTCGCCGAGCAGGGCCACTGGCTGTCGGGCGACATCGCCGGGCTCGACGTGACGGTAAGCAACATCGGTGACGCCGCCGCCGTCGGCGTCTTCGGCACCGCCTACTCCGAGTCCGGAACGGACTTCTGGGGCGACCAGGACCAGTGGGGCGACCTCTCGGACGGCGCGACCATCGCCCAGGGCGAGACCCGAGTGCTCCACCTGACCGGGCAGTTGGGCACGTTCAACGGCGATTCCGTCGTGCACATCGAGGTGTACGCCGGGCAGGACGCCGACTACAGCGACAACATCCAGCTGGCCATCCTGCCCATGGCGCGCGGCACCGAGCGCGTCGCGGGCGTGCTGTACGGAGACGCCAACGGCGACGGCCTGCCGTCACCAGGCGAAGCACTGGCCGGCGCCGAGGCACACTTCCTCGGAGTCGGAACGACCGCGGACACCGTCGCCGTCACGGACGCGACGGGTCACTTCTCCTTCGACGGCCTCCCGCTGACCCGGATCGCCTACCTGTCCTTCCAGAAGGTGCCCGGCAGCTGGGTCGACCAGCCGGTCGGAGAAATGCGGCTGGACGGCCGCGGGGCGTACACCGCGCTGCAGATCCGGGCCGTCCGCCCGGCGCCCGGTAGCTGATCCTGCGCACCGCGATGGCCATGGTGCCGCCCGGCCGGCGCCGCCGGCTGAACTGTGGGGTTACGGACTCCTGGGACCGGGCAACTGCGCCCGTCTCCAGATCAGGTCAGGAGGCCGCCGTCGAAGCGCAGCATGCCCCCAGCGTCGCGCAGCCCCGCAGCCGCCGTATGGGCCTCCACGTCCATACACGCCCAGGGTCTTCGCCCACGTCTGGTGCGCCTGGCCGGTGCGGCCCTGGACGTGCAGCACCTGCCCGGCGCCGATCAGGGCTTCGGCCTCCAAACGCCATTCACCCAGTTCGACAGCGGCGTGGTGAGCGTCGCGGAAGTCGTCCAGCGCGTCGGCATGGCGGTGGAGCTGCAGGAGGACGTGGCCGCGGCTGTCACGGGAGTACGCCCGCATCCCGCCCGCGTCCAGGGTCTGTTGCGTGAGTTGCCCGTCCCGCGGCCAGCCGGGTCGCGCTTGTCACAGCCGAGATGGTCGGTGACCTCACCTTCGAGCGCGGACCCCACCAGCCGCTTGGTCAGCTGCGCCACGAGTTGCTCCTCCAGACCGGTCTCGGGCTTCGAATCCTCAGCGCCTTTCACGCCGGACATCACGTGGGTCATCAAGAACTCGCGGTCGCAGATTACGCGAGTTCACCGGTCCGGCTCCCGACGAGAAAGTCCAGCGCCCGTTGGGCAGCGAGCGGAGCGCTCTTTCCTTCGGGACCGAAGCGATCGAGCCCTTCGATGGTCTCGAGCGTGGCGTTCGGCAGAGTGTCGCGGAGAGGGCCGTGACCCGGCCCCGATTGTGGTGCGGCCGCCACGCAGCAGCAACACCGGGGCGGAAACCGTTCCGAACGCGGCAAAGTGCCCGGCTTGGGCGGCTATATGCTGGTGCTCGACCAGGTTGGTCTCGAGCAGCGGTTGCATCCGTTGCCAGCTCCGTCCTCTGAAGCCGCCGCGTGCCTGCGTGCTCGGCTTGTCCGGAGTCGACGTAGGCGCGGGCGACCAGCCGCGGGTGGGAAACCATCTGGCACGTTCGGTAAGCGGAAGGGCCCACGTTCGCGGTGTCAGAATGACCCGGAGGTCATCGCTGCTCGCGCATGTCGCGCCGCCAGGTAGCCGAAGACCAGGCCCCCACCGATTTGGCAGCCCGCGCCGGGGTACTCCGAAGCGGTCATCGATGCCGCGTCGTTGCCGCACGCGTAGAGCCTGGGCACCGGAACGCCGACCTCGTCCAGGACTTGAGCGTCGATACTGGTGCGAAGCCCCAAGGCCGTCGCCAACGGGGTCGGGACCACGGCGATCGCGTAGAAGGGCGGCTTCTCCACCGGGCCGAGGTTCGCGTTGGGCCGGTGGGCCGGATCGCCGTACTGGCGGCCGTACGGGCTCTTTCCCTTGCCGAATGTCTCGTCGGTTCCTGTGCGGGCGGACCGGTTCGTCTCGGAAACTGTCCTTTCCAGACCGTCCGGATCGACGCCGATCACCTCGGCCAGTGCCCGCATGGTCGGCCCCACATACAGGTAGCCCTGGTCGGTGTAGCGGCGGAGCACAGCTTCACGCGCGTGGGGCCGGATCATGCCCAGCCCGTACCGCTTGAGCGTGTGCGCGTCGAGCACCAGCCACGCCGGGATCGCGTCCCGTCCGGCGTACATCGCCCGGGTGAACCGGTGGTAGGAGACGGACTCGTCCACGAACCGCCGGCCTGCGGCGTTCACCGCCACGATGCCGGGTTTGGCGCGGTCCCAGATATGCGGGAACACCGACGTGGACCCGTCCCTCCGGCGGCCGATCGAACTCGGGAACCACAGGGCGTTGTCATCGCGTGGTTCGGCCAGAGCGGCGCCGACCGATCGAGCCAGCGCGAGCGTGTCGCCGGTGGCGCCTTCACTCGCCGGGGTGAACTGTGCCACCGGTGACGGCAGGTTCTCGGCACGCAGCTCCGGGCTCGCGGAGAATCCCCCGCCGGCCAGAACGACGCCGTGGCGGGCCGCGATGTGCACCGTACGCCCGCGATGGGACACGACAGCGCCGGTCACTCCGCGGGCGCCATCGGTCAGCAACTCCGTGGTGCCGGCCGTGAACCACACGTCGCCGCCTCGGCGGACGAGCTGGTCGTAGAGGGCGGCGACGAGCGCGTTGCCCATCGTCAAGCGGGTCCCCCGACGGCGGCGGAGCCGGTCGAGCGCCCACCGTCCGCCGAGGCGGAGCGCGACGGCCATTCCGCGCACCGAACCGTCGAACACCTTCACCAGCTGGTCGGCTTCGCGCCTGCGCAGCATGAGCGTCCCGCCGAACAGCGCGAACTCGCGCACCGGCCAGCGGACACGTTCGAAGTGTTCGCGGGCCAGCCGCCGAGCGTCGAACACACGCGGCTCGAGCGCCCGGCCGACCCCGGAGCCGGGCAGCTCCGGGTGGTAGTCGACCACACTTGCCGAGTGCCAGAAGCCGATCCCGAGCCGCTCGAGGTGGTCGATCACCTCCGGCCCGTGCCGCAGGTAAGCCTCGCGCAGTTCGCGCGGCGCGCGGTCGCCGACGAGAGCGTCGAGGTACTCCCCCGCCGCGGCGACGTCGGCGACCGGGTCGGCTTGGTGCCGGTGTCCGGGAATCCAGCAGGTGCCCGCCGAGTACGCGCTCGTGCCGCCGAGCCACTCCGTCTTTTCCAGCACCAGAACGGAAAGGCCCTCCGCGGCCGCGACCAGGGCCGCGGTCAGGCCCGCCGCGCCGGAACCCAGGACGAGGAGGTCGGTCTCGTGGTCGCCGGCGGTCACGATCCGGCCGCGAGCACGGTCGGCAGGATCGACGTCGGCATCGGCCCCTTGTTGCGCCGGCCCTGCGTCGTCTCTTCCCAGGCGTGGGCGAGGATGCCGACGCTGCGGCTGAGCACGAACAACCCGCGCGCCAGCGGCGCCGGGAAGCCCAGCTCTGCGTAGATCACCGCGGTCGCGCCGTCGATGTTCATCGGCACGGGCTTCGTCCGTCCGGCGTTCAGCAGCGTTTCGACGGCGAGCGCAGCACTCAGGTACTTACCCTCGACGACCCCGGCGGCGACGGACTCGTCCACCAGCGCCAGCAACGGGTCGCGACGCGGATCGCGCGGGTGGAAACGGTGGCCGAAGCCGGGCAGGTAGCGGCTGTTCTTCCGGAAGTCCGCCACGACGGCCTCGGTGGCCGCCACCAGCGGCTCCCCGGTGGCTTCGCGCTCGACGATCGCCGTCAGCAGCTCCACGCACTGCTCGCCGGCACCGCCGTGGGAATCGCCCAGAGCGTTCACCCCGGAGGCCATCGCGTTGTTGAGGCCGACGCCGCAGGTCGCGGTCATCCGGGCGATCGCGATGGACGGGGCTTGCGGGCCGTGGTCGACCGAAGCGACCATCGCGGCTTCGAGCAGCGCGGCTTCCCGCGGATCGGGGCTCGTTCCGCGCACCATCAGCCAGATCGTGGCGACGAAGCCGTGCGAGCCGATCAGGTCCTGCACGGGCGTTCCGCGCAGCTCGACCACGCCGGGTGCCATCCGGCAGATCGCGGTGGCCCACCAGTCCGCCACGTCGCCGGCGGTTGCGTTGCTGTCCATGTCAGTCCTTGTCCGCGGGCGCGAGCGATGGTTCCGGCGCCGGCCGCGGAATGGGCGTATCGGCGTTCCACCGGCGGGCCAGCTTGACCGCTTCGTCGTTGTGTTCCCCCAGCAGCGGTGGCCGTGTGCTCGGGCGAAGCGGTTCTCCGTCAATCAGGACACCGTTTCCGCTGGCGCGCAAGGTGCGCTCGGCCTGTCCGGGGAACGGCAGTTCCGTGAAGAAGCCGCGGTGCGCGAGCTGCTCGGATTCGAGAGCCTGCGGCACCGTGAGGATCCTGGCCGCCGGAACGCCCGCGTCGGAAAGCAGCCGTTCCCATTCCAGGGCGGACTGGGCTCCCAGGGCCTGGTTCAGCTCCGCGTCGAGATCCGCGCGGTTGGCCTTGCGGTCTTCCCGGTCGGCGAAGCGGGCATCCGTAACCAGGTCGGGCCGCCCCACCAGCGTGCACAAGGTGACGAACTGCTCCTGCCGGTTCGCCGCGATGTTCAGCGGCCCGTCCGCGGCGAAGAACGTGCCCGAGGGCGCCGCCGTCGCGTTGTCCCGGCCCATCGGCACCGGCGCGATGCCGCTGATGACATAGTTCGATACCGCCCAGCCCATGGCCGAAATGGACGCTTCGAGCATCGACAGGTCGAGAAAACTCCCTTCTCCCGTGCGGTCGCGGCCGACGAGAGCCGCCGAGATCGCGAGCGCTGCCATGAGACCGCCGACGGTGTCCGAGACCGGGAACCCCACACGCAGCGGCGCGGTCTCGGGCGTCCCGGTCACGCTCATCATCCCCGACAGGCCTTGGATGATCTGGTCGTAAGCCGGGGCCTGGCTCATCGGGCCGCCCTGCCCGAACCCCGAGATGGCGCAGTAAACCAGCCCGGAGTTGAGGGCCCGCAACTGGTTCCAGCCGAAGCCGAGCCGGTCGAGCACGCCCGCGCGGTAGTTCTCGAGGACGACGTCCGCGCCACGAACCAGATCTTCGAACAGCTCTCGCTGCCCGGCGTCCTTGAGGTTCAGCTCGATGGACTTCTTGCCGGCGTTCTGCGCGAGGAACGACGTGCCGATCCCGGCGCGGTTGAGAACCGCGTCCGGTCCCAGGTTCCGGGCGAGGTCGCCCGATCCGGGCAGCTCGATCTTGACGACTTCGGCGCCGAACAGCATGAGCTGGTAGCTGCAGTACGGTCCGGCGAGGACGTTGGTCAGGTCGAGGACCCGGATACCGCGAAGCGGTCTTTTCGTCATTCCCTCTCCTTGTTGCAGACGGACGCGCCCCTGCCGGAGTCAGCCGGCGAACGGATGGTCGAAGCCCCGCTCGCTCATCCGCGAAGCGGACTCGGTGAGGTCGGCGACGAACTTCGCAACCTGGTCTTCGGAGAATCGAACGGTGGGGCCGCTCAGCGACAACGCCGCGGCGACGGAACCGCTCTTGCCGAGCACGGGAACCGCCACCGCCGACAGGCCCGCTTCACGTTCGCCGTGACTCACCGCATACCCCTGGTCGGCCGCCTCGGTCAGTCCTTTGTGGAGGCTGTCCGCATGGTCCATACCGTAAGGGGAACTGCGCGCGATCCTCTTCAGCAAAGCAGGAGAAGCGCCACGGAGCAAGACTTTCGACGACGCGCCGCCCCACAGCGGCAGCTCGTCACCCACCCGCACCACGTGCCGCAGTGGCTGCGGGCTTTCCTGCTGGGCCACGCAAACCCGGTACATGTCCCGCATGACGTACAGGTTGACCGTCTCCCGCTGGCGATCACCGAGCTCACGCATGAGCTGCTTCATCTCCGCCGGCAGCTCCCACGTCTGACGCGCGAGGTGCGCCCACCGCCACAACCCCGGCCCCGCCATGTAACCCTTGCTGGTCGCCCACAGCAGCCCGTTCAGCTCCAGGGTCTGCGCCAGCCGGATCGCCGTCGTCTTCGCCAGTCCGGTCGCCTTCACGATGTCAGAGATCGTCACGGTCGGGCGCTCGTCGGTCAGCAGCCCGAGGATGTCCAGCGCGCGCTGGACACTACGCACGCCCCCTTCGCCGGACGAGCCGTCGCGCTCCTCGGCCCCGTCAGCCTTCATCTCCCACACCCTTCGTCGCGTTGCGGCCCCCGGCCGGCGGACCAGATCGCAACAGTTTCAGATCCGGCTCTTGCCACCGGCAGGCGGCTGACCGTACGTTACACGGAGTCCGCAGAGCGGTCCAGATGTGCCGTTTGATGGTTCACAAGGGAGTGTGGCGGTGCTGGAGCAGATCCTCGAAGCCGCAAAATCCGATACCCCGGCCGTGGCCGCGGCATTCGTCGCCGGGCAGTGGTCCCGTGCCGGTTCGGTGGCCGAGCGCGTCGGCCCCTACCAGCGAAAAGTGGTCACCACGTCCTTCGTCGCGGACGACGCGCAGGTGGCGTCCGCGGTCCGGTACGCGGCCGCCTCCGCACCGGCCGTCGCCCGGCTCGCGCCGGCCACCCGCGCGGCGATCCTGGAGCGCGCCTCGGGGCTGGCCCAGGACCACCGTGAAGACATCGCCCGGCTGATCGCCCTCGAGCTGGGGAAGCCGGTCAAGGACGGGCGGGGTGAACTCGACCGCGTCGCGGACACCTTCGCCGTCTGCGCCGCGGAAACCCGCCACATCGGCGGGAAGAACCTGCCGGTCGCCGGCTGGGAACGCGGGGTCGGCAACACGGCCCTGACCTACCGCGCGCCGGCCGGCGTGGCCTTGGCGATCACGCCGTTCAACGCGCCGGCGAACCTCCTCGCGCACAAGCTCGGCGCCTCTTTCGCCGCAGGCAACACCACGCTCGTCAAGGCCCCTCCGCAGGCGCCGGCCACGACGGCCGCCGTGGTGGCGCTCTTGCTGGAGGCGGGGATGCCGCCGGAAGCAGTGCAGCTGCTGCACGGCGGCGGGGACGTCGGCGCGGCCCTGTGCGCGGCCCGCGAAGTCGCCGTCATCAGCTTCACCGGCAGCGCGGAGACCGGCAACGCGGTCGCCCGGGCGGCCGGCGCGAAGCGGCTGGTCCTCGAGCTCGGCGGCAACGCCGCGACGCTGGTGTGCGCGGACGCCGACATCGCCCTCGCGGCACGGACCTGCGCCCGCACCGGCTACAGCAACTCCGGCCAGAGCTGCATCTCCGTGCAACGGGTGTATGTGCACCGCAGCCGCTTCGAAGACTTCCTCACCGCGTTCCGTGCCGAGGTCGAGGGCCTCCGGGTCGGCGATCCGCTCGATCCGGTCACGGACGTCGGGTCGATGGTCGACGAAGAGGCCGCGGCCCGCGTTGAAAAATGGGCCTCCGAGGCCGCAGCCGGTGGCGCCCGGGTCCTGCTGGGCGGTACCCGCGACGGCGCAACGCTGCTGCCCACCATCGTCGCGGACCCCGCGCCGGACGCGACCGTGGTCGTCGAAGAGGTGTTCGGTGCCTTGGTCGCCGTGCTGCCCTTCGACGGCCTCGACGCCGTCATCGCCTCGTGCAACACCAGCCGGTTCGGCCTCCAGGCCGGAATCTTCACCCAGGACATCGGGACGATCTTCACCGCCTGGCGGGAACTGCAGGTCGGTGGCTTGATCGTCAACGGGTCGTCGAACTTCCGGCTCGACCACGTGCCTTTCGGCGGAGTCAAGGACTCCGGCTTCGGCCGTGAATCCCCTGCCCACATGATCGACGACTACACCGTCGTCAAGACCCTCGTGCTGCGCAACCAGTCCATCTGGGGCGAACAGTGACCGAAACCGCCGAGCGACCGAGGAGTTCGACTTCGATGACCCAGCCCGCCCCGACCATCACCGCCGCCGACGCGCTCGTCCGCCAGCTGGAGTCCTACGGCGTCGAGTACGTCTTCGGCCTGTGCGGGCACACCAACATCGCCTTCCTTGACGCGCTGGGCCGCAGCCGCATCAAGTTCGTCATGGCGCGGCACGAGCAGGCGGCCGCCCACGCCGCCGACGGCTACGCCCGCGCCACCGGCAAGCCCGGCGTCCTGCTGGTGCACGTCGGCCCCGGCATGATGAACGCGGTCACCGGCGTGGCCACCGCGGCTTTCGACTCGGTGCCGCTGATCACGATCTCCGGCGACATCCCGTCCTACTACCACGGCAGGCACCCACACCAAGAAGTCAACCTGCACGCTGACGCCGACCAGACCGCCATCTATCGCCCCTTCGTCAAGCGAGCCTGGCACGTGCACCGCGCCGAAGACCTCGCCCGGTTCACCGAACGCGCGTTTTGGACGGCGACCTCGGGCCGTCCCGGCGCCGTCCTCCTCAACGTCCCGATGGACCACTTCTCGCGCGAAGTGCCCCTCGTCGAATACCCGCTCGTCGCGCACGCGGCGAAGCCCGCACTGTCGGACGCCGACGCCCAGCGCATCGCGCAGGCACTGGCCGGCGCCGAACACCCGCTCGTCTACCTCGGTGGCGGCCTGCGCTCGCCGGAAGGCCGCGCGGCCCTGCTCGAGCTCGTCGAGCACCTCGACATCCCGGTCGCCCACTCCCTGATGGCCAAGGGCACGCTGCCTGACCGCCACCCCCTGGTCATGGGCATGACCGGCTTCTGGGGCCTCGAGCTCACCAACGAGTACACCCGCAAAGCCGATGTCGTCCTCGCCCTCGCGACCAGGTTCGCCGAGACCGACGCCAGCTCGTGGAACTCCGAGTACACCTGGGCCTTTCCCCCGGGCCGGCTGATCCAGATCGACCTCGACACCGCCGAGATCGGCCGCAACTACCCCGCCGAAATCGGAGCGGTCGCCGACGTGAACCACGCCGTCCCGGCGATCGCGGCGGCCGTCAAGGGTTTGGTGGCCGAACCGGTCGAGCGGGCCGACCTCCGCAAGCAGATCGGCACCGTCCGCGCGGACCTCTTCTCGGCCAGCCAGGAACGCGGCCGCAGCACCGACTTCCCTCTGCGCCCCGAACGCATCCTCGAAGACTTGCGCACGACGCTCCCCGCGGACGCTGTGCTGGTCACCGACGTCGGCTGGAACAAGAACGGCGTCGCCCAGTGCTACGAGCTGCCCGAAGAGGGCCGATTCATCACCCCGGGCGGCGCGTCCACGATGGGCTTCGGCCCGGCCGCCGCGGTCGGCGTGCAGCTGGCCCAGCCCGACCGCGTCGTCGTCGCGCTCGTCGGCGACGGTGGCATGAGCGCCCAGCTGCCCGCCGTGCCGCTCGCTGTCGAGCAGGGGCTGCCCGTGCTGTTCGTGGTGATGAACAACAAGGCGCACGGCACCATCGCAGACCTGCAGGCCCACAACTTCGGCCAGAGTTTCGGCTGCGAATTCCGCGACCAAGACGGCAACCCCTTCTCCCCCGACTTCGCCGCTTTCGGCCGGTCCTGCGGCGCCGACGGCTACACCGTCGAACGCCCCGAAGATCTCGCCACCGCACTGCGCGAGGCGATCGCGAACCGACGCCCGGCCGTGCTCGACGTCCCCATGGTCAACGAACCGGTGCCGACCCCGGGGCACTGGAACATCAACGACATCTACCAAGGCGTCTTCGAATGACCCAGCAACCGCACACAATGGAGTGTCCCCGATGAAGCGACCCGGAATCAGACGTCTGCTGGCCTCGATGACCTTGCTCGCCGCAGGGGCAACTGCCGCGTGCAGTGCACCCGGCGGCTCGTCGCCGTCCACCTCCGACAACAGCGGCCCGATCAAGATGGCCGTGGTCAACGCCCAGAGCGGACAGCTCAGTTCGCTGGGTGCCTGGGAGTACAAAGGCGCGAAGCTGGCGGTCGACCAGTGGAACGCCAAAGGCGGGGTGAACGGCCGCAAGATCCAGCTCGACGTGTTCGACGACGCCGGTGACCCGACCGTGGGCACCAACCTGGCGCGCAAGATCTCCAGCGAGGGCTACATCGCGATGATCGGCACCGCCGAGAGCGCCGTTACCGTGGCGATGGCGCCGGTGCTGCAGCAGTCCAAGATCCCGAGCATCACCTCCGGGCAGTCGCCGTCGATCATCGCGGTCAAGAGCCCGTTCCAGTTCCTCAACGGACCGACCAGCACCACCTACGACGAGACACTCGCGAAGTACCTGGTCGATCAGAAAGGCCAGAAGAGCATCGCGTTCATCACGAACAACGGCTCCTACGGCAAGGGTGAACACGACGCGTTCGGCAAAGTGCTCTCCCAGCGCGGGGTCACGCCGGTGGACGACCAAATCGTCACCACCGATCAGAAGGACTTCAGCGCCGCACTGACCTCGATCAGGCAGAAGAACCCGCAGGTGCTGTTCGTCGGGACCGAGGAGGTCGAGGCGGGCCTGATCGTCAAACAGGCCCGTGAACTCGGCATCACCGCAACGATCGCCGGTGCCGCGCCGATGGGTACGACGGTATACCTCAGCACGGCCGGCGCGAGCAACGCTGAAGGCACCGTCGTGAGCAGCCCCTACCTGAGCAACGAGACCAGCGACGCCGCCCGCCAGTTCGCCCAGGCCTACAAGGCCGCCTACAACGAGGACGCCGAGCTGCACGGAGCCAAGGGCTTCGACGGCACCAGCATCTTCCTCACCGCGCTGAAGGCGTCGAACGGCGCCACCGGCCGGCAACTGGCCGACGCCATCCGCGGCACGAAGTACCCCGGGCTGCTGGGCAACTTCACGTTCGACCAGACCGGGGTCGGCATCCACGCCACGTCGATCGGCGTCATCACCGGCGGCAAGCTCGTCGCGGCTCCCGCCAGCTGAACCGCCCCCAGGGGGCCGCGCCGTCCCGCGCGGCCCCCTGCCGGTGAAAGGACCCCTTCATGCAAGTTCTGCTCCAGACCCTCGTCGGCGGGCTCAGCTTCGGTGCCGTCTACGCCCTCGTCGCGATGGGCTTCTCGATCGTCTACCGCACCATGGGCCTGGTGAACTTCGCCCACGGGCAGGTGGTCATGGTCGGCGCATACGCGGCATCGACTTTCTACATGTCCTCACGGCTTCCGTTCATCCTCGCCATCGTCGTCGCCATGGTGGTGACCGGGCTCATCGCGCTGGTCATGGAGCGCGTGCTGCGCCCGTTTGAGAACAAGGATTTCGACCTCATGCTGATCGGTACCATCGGCTTCGGCGTGGTACTCGAATCGCTGGCCACGATCATCTGGGGCGCGACCGGGCACGCTGTGCCCACGCCCGTGGAGACGGGGCCCCTGGACCTGTTCGGCGTGCGCGTGCGCACGTACAACCTCGTGGTACTCGGCATCGCCGCCGCCGCGACCGTTCTGCTCCTGCTGTTCCTGCAGCGCACCAAGCGCGGCGCCGCGATGCAGGCGGTGGCCATGGACCACGAAGCCGCGACGGCCGTCGGCATCCACGTCGGACGCAGCAACGCCATCGCCTTCGCGATCGGCGCGGGCCTGGCCGCCCTCGCCGGCGGCCTGGTCGGCCCGCTGCTCTACGTCAGCCCCACCCTCGGCGGCACCCTCGGCATCAAAGGATTCGCCGCGGCCATCCTCGGCGGCTTCGGCAACATCGGCGGCGCGATCGCGGGCGGGCTCGCCATCGGCCTGCTCGACTCGTACGCCTCCGGGCAGTTCCAGGGCTACTCCGACCTGGTCGTGTTCCTCGCCTTCACGGTCATCATCATGATCCGGCCCACCGGGTTCTTCGGCGAACGGACGGTGAACCGGGCATGAGGTCCCTCCTGCGCAAGCCGGTGGCGGTCAAAGCGATCGCGGCCGCCGCGATCGCCGTCGCCGCCTGGTTCCTGCCCTACGGCCTGGATACCTACGGCATCCACGTCATCAACATCGCCGTGGTCTTCGCGCTGCTGGCCATCGGCCTCGGCCTGGCCATGGGCGTGGCCGGGCAGATCAACCTCGCCCAGGTCGCGTTCTTCGGAATCGGCTCCTACGCCCTGGCGATCTTTACGACGAACTCAGGTCTCGGCTTCTGGGTCTCGGCCGTGCTTGCGATGCTCGCCACCGCACTGGCCGGGCTCTTCGTCGGCATCCCGGCGCTGCGGGTCCAGTCGCACTACCTCGGCATCGTCACCCTCGGCCTCGCACTGGCCTTCACCAACTGGGTCACCAACGCCCAGGTCGCCGGGGGCGCGTCGGGCATCAACGGGATCCCGGCTCCGCCGTTGCTCGGCATCGACCTGACCAACGAGTACCTGTACTACTACTTCGAGCTGATCGTCTTCGCGCTCGCCATCGGGTTCGCGCTCTTCCTCGTCCGCACCGCGCTGGGCAGGCGGTTGCGGGCCATGCGTGACGACTCGCTGGCCGCGGGCGCGGTCGGTGCCCCGGTTCCGCTGCTGCGGATGACGGCATTCCTTGCCTCGAGCGTCTACGGCGGGGCCGCCGGGGTGCTCTACGCCGGGCTGATCCACTACATCGCCCCCGAGTCCTTCAGCGTGGCCAACATGTTCCTGCTGCTGGCGATGGTCATCATCGGCGGACGGCAGAGCATCATCGGCTGCGTCATCGGCGCGATCGCGCTCGCCCTGGTGCGGGAGGCGCTGGTCGACTTCTCCATCTACGCGCAGCTGGGTTACGGCTCCGTCGTGGTGCTGATGGTCGTGTTCGCCCCGACCGGCCTGGCCGGTCTCCCCCAGCGGGTCCGGGCGGCGATCCAGCGCCGGCGCCACCGGGAGGCGGGCGTGCTCGGCGCGTTCCGCCCGTACGAACCCGCCGCGGAGTCCGGTGGCTCGGGTTCCCTGGAGATCTCCGGCGTCAGCAAGCAGTTCCGCGGACTGCGTGCCCTCGACGGCGTGACGCTGTCGGTCGAACCGGGCGAGATCCGCGGCATCGTCGGCCCCAACGGCTCCGGAAAGACCACGCTGTTCAACGTGATCAGCGGGATCTACACCGCGAGCGGCGGCACGGCGAGCTTCGACGGAAGGTCGCTCGTGGGGCGGCGGCCGCACCAGCTCTCGCACCAGGGGATGTCGCGGACGTTCCAGAACCTGCGGCTGTTCGGGCAGATGACGGTCGAGGAGAACCTCCTGGTCGCCCTCGACCGCACGCCGATGCGCGCGGCGTGGCGGTACGTCGTGTGGCCGATCGGCGTCTGGCGGCACGAGCACCGGCTCCGCCGGTCCGCGGCGGACCTGCTCGATCGGTTCGGCCTGACCGGCTTCGCCCAGGCCGCACCGACGTCACTCCCCTACGGCATCCAACGTCGCGTCGAACTGGCCCGGGCCATGGCCGCCGAACCCAGCCTGCTGCTGCTCGACGAACCCGCCGCCGGGCTCAACGGCCAGGAGGTCGGGCAACTGCAGGACATCGTGCGGTCCATCCGTGACAGCGGCGTGACGGTGGTGCTGATCGAGCACAACATGGGCCTGGTCATGTCGCTGTGCGACCGGGTCACGGTGCTCGCCAGCGGGCGGGTGATCGCCGAAGGCACCCCGGCGGAGGTCGCGGTCCAACCCGAGGTCATCGAGGCCTACCTCGGTGATTCGTTCAGCACGGCCGAGGTCGTGGAAGCCGTGGAGACGGAGGTGTCGCAGTGAACCCCGAGACACAGGACGACCTGGTCGTGGAGGACCTCGCCGTGCACTACGGCGGGGTCCAGGCGGTCAACTCGGTGTCGTTCACCGTCGGCGCCGGCCGCTGCCTCGGCATCATCGGGGCGAACGGCGCCGGGAAGACGTCGACGTTGAAGGCGCTGATGGGCCTGGTGCCCCGCAAGGTCGGCACACTCCGCCTCGGCGACCGCGACCTCACCAAGGTCAAGCCGAAGGACATCGTGCGTCACGGCATCGGGTACGTCCCGGAGGGCCGGCACGTGTTCACCGGACTGACCGTGGAGAAGAACCTGCTGCTCGGCGCGTACCTGCGTTCGTGGAAGGGCCGGACGCAGGAGAAGCTTCGGGAGATCTACGAGATGTTCCCGGTGCTGGGCGAGATGCAGCACCGCCTGGCGGGCGCGCTGTCGGGTGGTCAGCAGCAGATGCTCGCCATCGGCCGCGCGCTGATGTCCGAACCCCGGCTGGTACTGCTGGACGAGCCGTCGATGGGCCTGTCCCCGAAGCTGGTCGAGGAGATCCTCGGCACCCTGCAGCGGCTGTCCGCGTCGGGGCTCGGGCTGTTGCTGGTGGAGCAGAACGCGAAACTGACGTTCGAGGCGACCGAGACGTGCGTGGTCATGGAGAACGGCCGGATCGCGATGATGGGCAGTTCGGCGGACCTCGCGCACGATCCGCTGGTCCGGCAGATCTACCTCGGACTCTAGCCGGGGATGTCGAATCGCCCGGCCGTGCTTGCCACGACCGGGCGTTTCCATGCCGTCGCACGATCAACCGTCTCGGCGCCCCGGCTTCGTTGCGCTCTCCTGCCATGACCTGGTGGGCAGCAATACTGGGATTCATCGGCGCTCTGGGTGGCAGTTGGGGCGGACAGCTCATCGCCTTGCGCCGCGAAGAGAAGCGAGCTGAGCTTGAGGAAAGGCGAGAACGAATACAGTGGAGCAGGGAGGTGAAGCGGCTCAAGGCCAGTCATCTCAATGAGCTCGCGCGAGGATGGCAGGACCGCAGGCGCGAAGTATACGTGGCGTACATCAAGCACTCGAACGCAGTCATCGAGCGCCTGAACGAGCGTGGACCCGCGAACGCAGGTGCCACCTCCCGGGCAGACAAATGACTTGTTCAGCGAATAAGAGAGCGAGATATCAGCAAGGACGAGGAAGGTGTTCTACGCCAAACTTGCGCCGAGTACCTGATCAGGTTCAATGATGCCATCCGCGAAGAGCTGCACATCGACAGCTGACTCACACTCATGGTGGCAGTTGCACAGCTTGTTGCCGACGACGTAACAGCTCACGACTCCGGGCCGACTGTGGTGCCGAACCCTGCCGATCGCACACAGCCAGGAGACGGACCACGTGAACGCGGACAACGTGCCAGGCAACCCGACGCCGGACAAGAAAGGACACTCGACTCAAGCCGTTGTGGCCGTTGTCGTCGCCATGATCACCGCTGTCGGAGGCATCATCGGCACGATCATCACCACCTCGAAGGACTCGAACGCAGGCGCCGGCAGCACCAGTTCCGTCCTGGCCACCGCTCCGACCACGTCGTCACCGCCGTCGGCGCCGTCGACGTCGCCGGTCGAGTCGATTGCGATCACATCCCCGACACCGGGCCAGGGCGTCGTCGGGCACCAGGGCGTTCAGCTCACCGGGACAGCGGAGCATATCGACGGGAAGCAGTTGAGGATCTTCGACCTGGCCGACGACCACAAGTACTACCTGATCACCGGGGAGTCCGTGCCGATCGCGAATGGCAGGTGGAGTTTCTTCGACCCCCAGGTCGGATCGTCGACGCCGGACGACAACGGGCACGCGTTCACGCTGGTCGTCACGGTGGCCGATCCGTCGTGCAACGGCACGCTGGACACGGCAACACCGAACGCCGAAGGCGACATCGTGTATCCGGCACTGCCCGCTGGCTGCCGCGAAACGGCGTCGGTCTCGATCGTCAAACAGAGCTAGGACCGCCAACGCTCTGAGCAACACGGGACGCCCAGCCTGTCTCGTGGCCGGGCGTCCCGCATCCAGAGGATCAGCGGCAGAACGGAGCCGCACCGGCGGCGGACTTGATGCCGTTCGCGATCAGCGTCTGGAAGTACGCCGCGCCGTCCGAAGTGGACGTGTTGGTGAACGCCCAGCTCTCGTGGCCGAGGGTGGTCACCCACGACCGGCCGCCGTCGTAGTACTGGCACCACGCGACCGGGTGATTGTCCCCGTGTCCCGGGTGTCCCATCGAGCCCTTCACGCCCCTGGTGAGCGTGGACTCGTCGACCTTGGCCAGGAACCGGACGTCGGTCGGGAACGGGACGAGGTTGTACCACTCGTCGGTGAAGGCCCACCGGTTCGGCAGCCCCTTCGTCGACACGTCGTTACGATCCACCGTCTGCACCACACCGGCTTGCGCAGGGCCGTGGTCGTAGTAGTTCGCCCCGCCGAGCAGTCCCTCGTACCACGGGAAGTTGTACTCCGTGCCGAAGGCGTTGTGGATGCCGACGAACCCACCGCCGCCCCGGATGTACTGCCGCAGGGACGTCTGGGCCGAGTCGTCCAGCGCGTCACGGGTGGTGCTCATGAAGATGACCGCGTTGTACTTGAACAGGGTGTTCGGGCTGGCGAGCTGCGTGACGTCTTCGGTCCAGTCGACGGCGAACCCGTTCTTCTTGCCGAGTTCGATCAGCCCGTTCTGCGCGACGTTCGCCGCCGTCAGCGGCGGGTTCAGGCCCGGTCCGAGTGCCGGCCCCAGGTTCGCGTGGCGCGGGCCGGCGGTACGCGAGTAGACGAGCACCTTCACGCCCTTGCTGAGGTCGAAGTTGCCCCAGTTGTGGTAGCAGCGGGAGTCGAGGCCGCGGCACACGCCGTAGTCGGGGTCGCCGAGCGCCTGGGCGCCCTGCTGGTTCTTCCCGTCGTGGGCCGAGGCGGGCATCCCGATCAGGGCGGCCGTGGTCAGCGCCGCGGTCACCGCGCTTCCAAGCATCGTCAACAGCGTCGTTGATCTCTTTTTCATGGTGTTCCGACCTTTCTCCGGGCACGGCGGTGCCACGGGGTCCATGGGGAGGAGCGTGCCGGTTACAGCTCGAGCGACTGGCCGTCGGCGGCCACTGCCGCGCCCGCGGCGGTGACTTCGGCCAGCTGCGGCGCGTCCGGCAGGACGAGCGGGTTCGTGTTGTTGAGGTGGGTGAACAGGAAACGCGGTCCCGGGTGTCCCGCGATCAACGGGAGCTGCTCGCGGACGGCCAGGTGTCCCATGCCCGAGGCCGGGCGGGTCGCGCCCATCTCGTCCTCGGTGAAGAAGGTTCCGTCGAGCGCGACGACGTCGGCGCCGGCGATCGCCCTCTCGAAAGACGGAGTCCAGGCAGCGAGACCGGGTGCGTAGACGAAGGAACGCCCGGCGGTCTCGAACCGGAGGGCGCTCACCGCGTCACCCGGCACCAGATCGCCGGCGAAACGAGGTCGCTTGCTGCCCAGGACGGTCGCCGTGACCCGCAGGCCACCGGCGAGCTCGATCGGCTCGCCGTCGCGGAGGTCGTGCCGTCGCACCCGGGTGTAGCCGGAAAGGACGGCCTGCAGCGGGAACGCGGTCGTGAGGGCGTCGTGCACCCAGGCGGTCGCGTAGACGTCGAGCTCGGCGGCCTCACGCAGGCCGAGCAGCCCAAGGGTGTGGTCGAGCTCGGCGCTGGTGAAGAGGATTCCCCGCACCGGGGTCCGGCGCGTCCCGGCGGGCGGGCGCAGGTCCGGGGTCGCCAGCAGCTGCGCTCGCAGGTCCGGGGACGCATTGACGAGGTACCACGCGGCGCCATCCCCGCTGACGGCCACACCGTCCTGGGTCCGCGACACCCCGGCGGCGCGGGCCTGCTCGCACACCGGGCACGCGCAGTTCCACTGCGGCGCACCGCCGCCTGCGGCGGTCCCGAGAAACCGGACCTTCATCACATCCGCCGGGGTATCGCGGGTTCGGGCACCGGCTCCGCGACCCCGTCCAGTACGAGGCCGTGGTGCTCGGAGAGGTCGCAGACGGGGTCGGTCACGGTGGCGTCGCCGGTCAGCTGGTAGGCCTGGCAGCGGCAGCCGCCGAAGTCGATCTCCTTGAGCGCGCAACTCGCGCACGGGTCCGGCAGCCAGTCCGTGCCCCGGAATCTCCGGAAGGCCGACGACTCGTACCAGATCCGCGCGAGCGAATCCGAACGCACCGTCGGGATTTCCAGACCAGGCAGCGTCTCCGCGGCCAGGCACGGCAGCACATGCCCGTTGGGGGTGACGGTCAGCTGCCGCGCGCCCCAGCCGTAGTTGCACGGCTTGGGACGAGGGTCGTAGTAGTCGGCGGCGACGTGCACGATCTCGAAGCCGTACCGTTCCCGGGCGTCGGCGACGTCTTCGGCTGCCTGGTCGACCTGGTCGCGGCTCGGCATGAGCGCGGCGCGGTTGCGCAACGCCCAGCCGTAGAACTGGGTGTGGGCCAGCTCCAGGCGATCGGCACCCAGGCGGCCGGCCAGCTCGGCGATCGCCGGGATGCGGCCGACGTTGCCGCGGTGCAGCACCACGTTGATCGTCAAGGGCAGCCCGACACCCCGGACGGCTTCGGCGACGGCCAGCTTCCGCTCGTGCGCCACCCGCCCCGCGACTCGGTCTCCGGGGGCCGCTTCGGCGTCTTGCAGGGACAGCTGGAAGTGGTCGAGGCCGGCCGCGGCGAGTCCGGCGATCCTGGTCTCATTCAGGGAAATCCCGCTGGTGACGAGGTTCGTGTACAGGCCAAGGCCGTTCGCGGCCGTGACGAGGGTGGTCAGATCGCGGCGGAGCCCGGGTTCACCGCCGGACAGGTGCAGTTGCAGGACTCCGAGGTCCCGGGCCTGGCTGAAGACGTCCAGCCAGGTGGCCGTGTCCAGCTCGTCGCGGTAGTCGGCGAGGTTCAGCGGGTTGGCGCAGTACGTGCACTGGAGCGGGCAGCGGTAGGTCAGCTCGGCGAGCAGGCCCAGCGGGACCGGTGAGCGTTGCCGCGTCGGCGTTTCCGACCCGATCGGCGACGTCGGTGCCGGGCGGGCGTCCGGCGCCTCTCCCACCACCCCGCGGCTTTCGAAGTCCGCCAGCGTCCGGAGCACCGACTCGGTCGTCACGCCGGCGTACTCGCCGGCGAGATCGTCAACGATCTCCCCGACTGACCGCCGGGTGTCGCAGCGCCACAGCACCGCCGCCGCGGTCTGGTTGAGCAGGAGCACTCCTTCGGGGAACAGCAGCACCGGACGGCCGCGCACGGCGTCGAACTCCAGCCGCACCCCGCGACGCAATCCGAGCCTGCTGCCGGCGGTCACGCTCATGGCATCCTCGCGTAGTCCACCGCGTCCAGCACGGCCCACAACACGTCGCACTTGAAGGTCAGCGCGCGGATCGCGGCATCCTGCTGCTCGGCGGTGACGCAGTGGTCGAGCACGAGCCGGAGGGTCATGGCGCTGTCCTCGCGTGCCGCGGGGATCCGGCGGTCGAAGTAGGCGAAGCCCTCCAGCCGGATCCAGTCGTAGTGTTCGCGCCACGCGTTCACGCGGTCGGTCATGTGCCCCGGCGAGAACAGTTCGGTGCAGGCGGCCGCGACGCTTTCGATCCACGGCTTCGTGCGGCAGAAGTGCAGGTACCCGTCGACGGCGAACCGCACGCCAGGCAGCACGTGCCGCTCGTCGAGGACCTCGGCCCTGCTCAGCCCGACAGCCTCCGCCAGGACCAGCCACTGCTCCATGCCCCCTTCGCCCGCGCTCGCCCCGTCGTGGAAGACGATCCGGTCGACCCAGGCGCGGCGCACCTCGGGCAGCGGGCACGCCGCGACGATCGCGGCGTTCTTCTGCGGCAGGCACTTCTGGTAGTACCAGCGGTTGGCCACCCACCGGCGCAGATCCGCCTCGGTGCACCCACCTTCGTGCAGCCGGAGGTGGAACGGGTGGTGGGCCCAGTAGCGCTTCTCGAGGCGGAGCAGGGCGTCGGTCAGCTCCGCCTGGCTCAGCGGCCTCGCCACGGCCCGCTCTCGCCGGCGTACGCGGTGACTTCAGGGCGGGTCTCGTAGCACTCGATCACCGGGTCGGTCCACTGGGGAAGGATTCGATCATCCCCCTGCAGCACAACGGTTTCCATCAATACAGGCATACCGGCACTCCTCTTCGAGTAACAGGCTTATGGTCCACGCAGCGGTCCTACTGGTCCGCCTAGTGTTCCGCGACCGTACCTCCACCGGGGCGCGTCGAACAAGAGGCGAACACTCTTGTCACCCCCACGACCCCGCCTTAGACTCAACCGTCGAGCGGTCCAAGAGTACCACTAGATGGACCTACCTCTATTTAGATCATTTCGCCGCCGCGCTTTCCTCAACGAAGAGAGGGCCCAACCGATGGATCGACGCAAATTCCTGACCGGCGCGACGGGAGCCGCCGTGGCGGGGACCGTGCTCGCCGCCACGCCCGCCGTCGCGGCGCCCGCCACGGTGGACACCCCACGCCAGCCCGACGCCTTCGGCCGGCCGGGACGCGACTTCACCAAGGTCGGCGGCGACCTCGGCAACCAGAACCACACGCCCCTGCACCAGATCACCCGGCAGAACGTCAACCGCCTGGGCGGCACCTGGCACGTCAACCTCGAAGGCGGGGACACCTCCCGCGCGCAGCAGAGCACGATCGTCGCCCAGAACGGTGTCCTCTACGTCCAGACCACCCAGCAAAACGTCTTCGCCGTCGACGGCCGCACCGGCGCGGTGCGCTGGAAGACGAACCTCGGCACCGAAACCACCAACATGCGCGGGGTGGCGCTGGGGCAGGGCAAGGTGTTCTCGACCTCGGGCGCCAACATCCTGTACGCGCTCGACCAGAAGACCGGCGCCGTCGCCTGGAAGACCCAGTTGCTGACCGAGGACGCCTCGCAGGGCACTCCCGAGCCGTGCGATCCGGCGAACGGCCAGTGCGGTGGCAGCATCGGCAGCCTCGCCGGCGCGGTCGTCTACTCCGACGGGCTCATCTACGTCGGCATGCAGGGCAGCACCGCCGGGGCCCGCGGCCGGGCCTACGCCCTCGACGCCGCCACCGGAAAGATCGCCTGGACCTTCTGGGCCGTCCCCGGTCCGGGCGAATTCGGCCACGACACCTGGGAAGGCGAATCCTGGAAGACCGGCGGCGCCGTGCCGTGGATCCACCCCGCGGTCGACCCCGAACTGGGCCTCGTCTACTGGACCTTCGGGAACCCCTACCCCCGCACCAACGGCTCGACCCGCGGCGGTGACAACCTCTTCGCCAACACGATCGTCGCGATCGACGCGAAGACCGGAAAGCGGCGTTGGCACTTCCAGTCCGTGCACCACGACATCTGGGACTACGACAACGTCATGGCGCCGGTCCTGATCGACCTGCGCATCGACGGCAGGTTGCGCAAGGTCGTGGTCTACGGCAGCAAGGTCGGCATGTACTACATCCTCGACCGCACCAACGGCAAACCGGTTCAGGGCGTGACCGAACGCCCGGTGCCGCAGGACCCGCGGCACAAGACGTCGCCCACGCAGCCCTTCCCCGCCGGCGATGCGTTCGTCCCGCAGGAACCTCGGCTGGACAACGCGACGCGGCCGGTGCCCTTCTACCCCACCGGCGGTCTGTTCGCGACGCACTGGGACCGTGCGACGATCATCTTCCCCGGCGCCGGTGGCGGCGCCGACTGGGCCCACGTCTCGTTCAACCCCGCGACCGGCTGGGTGTACGTCGGCTACGGCCTCATCAACTCCGCTTACTCGAACACCACCGGCGGGCGCGTCAACACCGCCCGCCCGTACGGCGAGTACTTCGCGGGCGGCATCGCCGCCGTCGATCCGCGCACCAACAAACTGGTGTGGAGCAAGGACAGCGAGTGGTCCCTGGCCCATGGCAACGGCATCCTGACCACCGACGGCGGCGTGATGTTCCAGGGCGGCCCGGACGGCAACCTGGTGGCGATGAACGACGTCGACGGCCGCGAGCTGTGGCGCTTCCAGTGTGGCGCGGGCGTCCACACCAGCCCGATCAGCTATGAGATCGACGGCGACCAGTACCTGGCGGTCTTCGCCGGCGGCAACGGGCTGCCCTACCCCGACATCCCCAAGGGCGACCACCTGTGGGCGTTCAAGCTCGGCGGCAAAGTGGGCCCGGCCCCGACACCCACGCCGCCGTCGAAGCGCAACCAGATTCGCGTTGCCGCGGTGGCCGCCGCGGCCGCGAAGAACACGGTGACACTCGGCCGGATCTGGGACACCGCCGCAGGCGCTCCCGGCGCGGCCGAAAACACGGTGGCGCAGAACGCGATGTCACCGCAGAACCTGACGGTCCCGGTGGGCACGGAGATCACGTTCGTGAACCCTCAGGGCAATGCTTTCGCACACGGCGCGGTCTCGTTCTTCGAGTACGAGTTCGACACCGGCACGCTGATGCCCGGCCAGTCGGCCAAGCACACGTTCACGAAGACGGGCGAGTTCTTCTACAACGATCCGATCTTCCCCCAAAACACGGGCAAGATCGTCGTGGTCTAGCTGTCGGGTACCCATCCACCGCAGCACGTCGCCCTCTCCACCGGAGTGGGCGACGTGCTGCGGTGACGAAGCTCGGTTATCAACGAGTGTGGTCCCGGCGGCGGAAACCGGTCGCGACCCACGCCGCTGTCGCGCGCACATTCGGGACCCTCGACGAAGCAGTTTCCGCATGAGGATCGCGGACGCCACGTCCCGGGGTTGCTCAGGGTCGTGGGCATTCGCGCCCAATACGTCCTGTGCCGAACTAGGACTCCAGTCCGGAATAATGCTTGGCGTTGCGATGCCAGGAATTAGCGGTCTTGCCGCCGTCCCGCCGCCGGCAGAGCGCCATCGCGAACGGGGATCACCCCGGAGCCAGTACCGGCTCCGCCCTGCACACCGTGGTCCTCGCCGGTATCCGGACCGGAGGCGTGGTCCTGACCACCGTGCGCGAGGCGGCGGATCGCGACTACGTGATCTACGTCCTCGAAGACGCCAGCGCGGACGTCGACGCCGAAGTCCACGACGTCCTCACCCGGAAAGTCTTCCCCCAGCAGGGTTACGTCGTCTCGGTCGACGAGTTCGAGGACCTGCTCCCCCAGGGTCAGCGGTCGGCGCGCATGTCCAGCAGCCGGGCCAGGAACCCCGGCGCCTCGGCACCGAGGTGGCGGTGCGCGGCTTGGACGTACTCCGGCACGAGACCGCGACCACGGAGGTGGCCAGGCCGTCCGCGCGAATCTCACCGTCAACCGATGGGGACTCCGCTCGCGACCTTCCCGAGGTCGGTCCAGCCGCCGTGGCCGTCACCGCCCTGCCAGGCGTACACCGTCGCGGCGTTCGTGGCCGGGTCGGCCAGGACGTAGTCCGCGTTGCCGCCGCCGGTGAAGTCGGCGAACGCCACGCGGTCGGCCGTCGTGGTCAGGCCCGTGGCGACCTGGCCGTAGGACAGCCAACCGCCGTGGCCGTCACCGCCCCGGTTCAAGTACACCGACACAGCCCCGGAGGCGGCGACCACCGCGTAGTCGGCGGCGCCGTCACCGTCGAAGTCGGCGAACCGGACCTGAGACGGGTCGGTGGTGGTCCCCGTCGCCACCTGGCCCAGGCCCAGCCAGCCGCCGTGCCCGTCACCACCCCGGTTCAGGATCGCCGACACCGCGCCGTTGCTCCCGATCGTCAGATAGTCCGTCCGGCCGTCACCGTCGAAATCCGCGAACCGGACCCGCGCCGGATCCGTTGTGGTGCCGGTCGCCACCTGTCCCAAGACCGACCAGCCCCCGTGCCCGTCCCCACCGCGGTTCAGGATCGCCGAGACCGCGCCGTTGCTCGCGATCGTCAGATAGTCCGCTCGGCCGTCACCGTCGAAGTCCGCGAACCTCGCCCGCGTGGCACCCGTCGTCGTGCCGCTCGCGATCTGCCCCAGGACCGACCAGCCACCACGGCCGTCGCCGCCCCGGTTCAGGTACGCCGACACCGCACCAGTGCTCGCCACCGTCAGGTAATCCGCGCGGCCGTCACCGTCGAAGTCCGCCCAGCGCACCTTGCCGGAACCGCCGGCTTCGGTGGCCGCGCCGAGCGCGGGGCGGGACGCGATCCAGCCGTCCGTGTACGCCTGGTCCAGCGGCCCGTACAGGCTCTGCGCCATCCGCTGGTAGCCCGCGTCGTTCGGGTGCAGGTTGTCCGCCATCTCCGCCGACGTCAACGCCGGCGGGTCGACGTAGCGGAACCGGTGCCCCGCCTGCTGTTCACTCCCCTGCATCGCCTTCACGCTGCTGTTGAACGACGCCGTCGCGCTCTCCAGGCCCGGCGTGGTCGGGATCAGGCCCAGGAACAGCAGCGCCACGCCGGGCCGGTCCGCGAAGATCCGGTCGGCGAGCGTCCGCAACCGTTGCGGCGCACCGGCGACGTCGATACCGCGGGCCAGGTCGTTGATCCCGACGTGCAGCAGCACGACGTCCGGGCGGTCGAACGCGAGCCAGCCGTCGATCCCCGCCGTCAGCTGGTCGATCGTGTAGCCGCTGTGGCCCTCGTTGGCCGGACCGGGCAGGCTTCCCGACGCCTGCGTCCCGACGAACCGCGCCGAATACCGCGACTGCGCGGCCAGCAGCCGCGACAGCGGCGCCCGGTAGGACGACGTGGTCGCACTGCCCACGCCCCAGGTGATCGAGTCGCCGAGCGGCATGACCCGCACCGCGGGACCGAGTGCGGCGGCGGACGCCGCGGGCACCAGGACGACAGCGGAGGCGAGCAGGGCGAGGACGACGAAGAGACGGCGTAACAAGGGAAACCTCCAGAATCGACAGGGCTTCGCGAGGCGCCGCCGCGCCGTGGGAATTCCGGAAGCACGCTGAGTGCGTTTCAGGTTGAGCAGTTCCGCGTGCCGTGTCAACAGCCGTGACAAATCTTGTCTGGACAACTTGCGATTCCGCTGTCGGCACTGGTCTTTGCGGGGTAACCACAGGGACTCGCAACGGAAAACGTGAGAAGATGGGGCATCCCGGACCACGAGGAAAGGGAACGAGAATGCGGAATACCGTCAAGTCCTTCGGCGTGCTGGCTGCCGCGGTCATGCTTTCCTCCGCGGCCACCGGCACAGCTTGGGCCGACATCCCGTTCGACCAGCCGATCACCGGCAACGCCACCTACTACACCGACGTCGGCTACGGCGCCTGCGGCACGCAGATCGACGCCTCGGCGCAACTGCTGGCCGCTGCGCCGGCCGCGTACTGGACCACGGCCAACCCGAACAACGACCCGCTGTGCCAGGGCGTTTCCGTCCAGGTGTCCTACAACGGCCGGAGCATCACCGTGCCGGTCGTCGACAAGTGCCCGAGCTGTGACAGCACACACGTGGACCTCAGTGCTCCGGCGTTCTCCCGGCTGGCCGACACCGGCCTGGGGACCATCCCGGTGACCTGGTCGTTCGTGCGCTCTTGACCTGGAGGACCCCATGCGTCTCAGGAAGATCCTCGTCACCGCGGCGGTCGTCGTCGCCGCGCTCGGCGGCCTGGCCACGCCGGCGACCGCCGCCGGCACCAAGAAGGGCGTCAGCGCCGCCTCCTTTTCCGGCGTGACGACGGCGTTGAGCGACGTCGGCGCGAAGTGGTTCTACACCTGGGCTTCCGACAAGCAGGGCATCACCGCGCCGGCCGGCACCGAGTTCGTCCCGATGATCTGGGGCAGCGGATCCGTGACCGCGGCGCAGCTCGCGCAGGCGAAGGCGAACGGCACGACGTTGCTTGGCTTCAACGAGCCGGACCTGGCCGGGCAGGCGGCCATGCCCATCGACACCGCGCTGAACCTGTGGCCCCAGCTGCAGAACACCGGGATGCGCCTGGGCGCGCCGGCGGTGGCGTACGGCGGCGACGTCGCCGGCGGCTGGCTCGACCGGTTCATGAGCGGCGTGAAGGCACGCGGCTACCGCGTCGACTTCATCCCGCTGCACTGGTACGGCGGCGACTTCTCGACGGCCGCCGCCGGGCAGCTGCAGTCCTACGTCCAGGCCGTCTACAACCGTTACCACCTCCCGATCTGGGTCACCGAATACGCCCTCATCGACTTCTCCGGCTCGACCCCGCGGTACCCGTCTTCGGCCCAGCAGGCCGACTTCGTCAGCCACTCGACGGCGATGCTCAACGGCCTGTCGTTCGTCGAGCGCTACGCCTGGTTCTCGCTGTCGACGTCGACCACGCCGACCGGGCTCTACACCGGCACCACTCCGAACGCGAGCGGCGTCGCCTACCGGGCCGCCTGAACCGAGGAGGATCATGCTTCCCGTTGCGGTCAAACGTCTTCTGCTGGTCGCCGTGGTGCTCTCGGCGACGCTGACGGCCGGCCCCGCCGTCGCGGCGAGCGACCACACCGTCACCTTCGTCAACCGGTCCGGGCAGACGCTCTGGGTGGGCAGCAGCGTGAACGCCGACGGGTCGGTGAACTTCACCGGCCTGCCCACGCTGGCCGACGGCCAGTCGGCGACGGTGACGATTCCGGAGTCAGCCGAACCGGGTCACTGGCGGGGGAAGTTCTTCGGCCGCCAACGCTGCACAGGTACGTCCGGCCAGGACTTCCACTGCCTCGTCGGCGATTGCGGGACCTACCCCGACCACTGCGCGACCGGCGAACAGCCGGCCAGCCTCGCCGAGTTCAACTTCGATCCCGGCGACGCCCTCGCGCCCTGGTACGACGTCAGCTACGTCAACTCCTTCTCCCTGCCGATCACCATCGAACCCGTCGACGCGACCGTGCCGCCCGGCTCGTCGTCGTGCGGCACCGCCGGCTGCGTGGACGACCTCCTGCCGTTCTGTCCCGCCGCCGATCTCCGGCACGGCCCCGACGGCGCTCCCGTCAACTGTGTCAACCCGAACCGTGACGCGCCGACGAGCTACAGCGACACGATCAAGGCCCACTGCCCAAAGGCCTACGCCTGGTCCAAACAGGACACCGAACCCGGGACCAGACCATGTACCAGTGCGGCTCCTGTCGCGGGTTCACCGTGACCTTCCACAGCGGTCAGTGACCGGGCACGGTCACCGGGCGAAGCGGGAGGTCGCCGATGACGTCGGCGAGCCCGTCCCGGCCGGGAACACCGAGCTTGTCGTAGACGCGCGAAAGCGTGTACTCCACCGTACGCACGCTGACGAACAGGCGTGCGGCGATCTCCTTGTTGGTGCAGTCGGCGTACGCGAGCTGCGCCGCCTCGAGTTCCCGGTCGGTCAACGCGGGCCGCTCCGTTGTGCGCAACCGCCGCAACGTGGCGTCGATCCGGTCCACACGCGGCACATTGCGCAGCGCCTCGAACTGCACGCGAGCCCGTGCCAGCTCGCGCCGGGCTTTCCCGTCTTCACCCGCGTCGGCGTGGCGCGAACCGAGCAGGAGCCGCGCTTCGGCGAGGTCGGCCGGCGCCCACGATGGTTCCAGCAGCTCGACGGCGTCGGCCAGCAGCCCGGGATCGGGTCCGCCGGCGGCGACGGTCGCCGACACCAGCGTCGCCTGCCCCAGGGCCCGCAACGATCCCCAGCACGCCGCCGCGGCGTGCGCATCGTGTGCCGTGCGGCGGGCGGCTTCGCTCCGCCCGGCGGCGTGCGCGGCCAATGCGGCCTGACCTTGCCAGCGGAGGATCGCCGGGTTCACGATCCCCCGGTCGGCCAGCTCCCGCCCGCAAGCGAGAAACGCCCGTTCCGCGGCGTCGAAGTCACCGTCGGCCATCGCCAGCGCGCCCAGCGCGTCGAAGAGCAACGGCCGGTACCGCGAGTCGGTGGCGGCACCGGCGGCAAGTCCGGCGCGCCACGCCATACTTCGCGCCTGGTCGACGGCGCCGCGGCCGAGCCGGACGCGGACCCCGACGGCCGTCGCCCCCAGCCGGGCGTCGTTCCCGGCGGTGCCTTCCAGCACGTGCCGGCTCAGCTCCCACGCCCGGTCGAGGCCGCCGCAGAGCAGCGCACTGTAGGCGCGTACCAGGCCGAACTGGTCGGCCACGTGCTGATCGCCTCGGGCGGCGACTTCGGCGGCGACACCGGTCACGGCGTCGGCCGCCACCAGCTCGCCCGCATACACGAGCACCCACAGCGCCCGCAGGACGCACCGGGCATCACGTCGGCAGGGCGCCGAGACCACCGCGGCTTCCGCTTCCTGGACCGCGAGCGTCCACTCGACCCCGGCGCTCATCCTGGTGAATGCCCGGTCCGCCTCGCAATCGTGGTGCGTCTTCGCGGTCACAGCACCAGTCCCTGCAGGACGCCGAGTTCGCGCCGGCCGCGGATGCCGAGTTTGCGGTACGCGCTCGTGAGGTGGAACTCGACGGTCCGCAGCGTCACGGACTCGGTCTGCGCGATCTGCCGGTTGCTGCGGCCGGCGCGTGCCAGCGCCGCTATCTTCCGTTCCTGCGGGGTCAGCGTCCCGGTGGCCCACGTCCCGCCGATGCAGCCGGCCTGTGCGGCCAGGCGCGTGTACCCCGCCGACCGGGCGGCCCGGCCGACCTCGGCCAGCGCGGTGCGGGCCGCGGCGGGCTTGCCGGCCGCCTCGAGTGCCAGGGCCAGGTCGTACCTGACCCGCAGCAGCTCCCCGGTCGCCTCGGCGTGCCGCAGGTGCGTGGTCGCGGCGAGCAGGGCGCCGGGATCGCGACCGCCGGTGACGGCGACCGCGTGCGCCGCGACTCCCACGGCACGGGCGCTGCCCCAGCGCCGGGCCGCCGCGAACTCCTGGTTCGCGAGCGCGGACGCGATCTCGGGGCGGCCGAGTTCGTGTTCGCAGATCGCTTGGCGCGACCGCCACGGGAGCACGGCGGGGTTGACGACGCCGAACTCCGCGAGGAGCCGGCCGCACTCCCGGAAGTCGTCACGGGCGAAGGTGTACTTCCCGGTGGCGATGTGCAGTTCGCCGCGCGCCATCAGCAGTTCGGGGCCGTCCGCGGCGTCCGCCAGGGGGCCGCCGAACCCGTTGCCGAACAGCACGGACCGCGCACCCTCCAGGTCCCCGAGGTCGATCATCGCCGCCACCCGCCACGCGACCGTGACGCCCGTCAGCTGCGGATAGACACCACGTTCGCTCACCTCGGCCAGCGTGGTCGCGGCCTCCGCCGGCGCGCCGCTCAGCCAGGTGAGCCGCGCTCGCAGGACGGTCAGCGCGTCGCGGTGGCGGGCCACGGCATCCGGCCTGCACGACCGCAACGCCTGCCGGGCTTCCGCCACGGCCCGGCCGGTCTCACCGGCGTAGGCCAAGGCCAGGAGCGAGTACCAGAGGGATCCGGTCTCTTCCCGGCCAGGCGAGGCGAGCAGGGTGTTCGCCAGCCGGACGGCCTCCTCGCGGTCGACGCCTCGGTTCGCGAGCTGGATCGCGGCCATGGCGTGCCGGCGCTGTACGGGCAGCTTCTGCCGTTCGAGACCGGCGCAGACCGGGGTGTCGGCCCGCGGCCCGCCCGCGGCGTAGACGAGGTCACCGAGCTCCGGACCGGTGGCGCCGGTGCTCTGGTCGAGGGCGGCCTCGGTGGCGGTCCGGACGGTCTCGTCCGCCTCACGCCACCGCCCTTGCCCGAGCAGCCGGCGCCGCCGATGGCGCACGGCGCCCAGCTGTTCCGGGCCGGACTTCGAGGTCTCGGCTACGCCCATCACGCGACTCATTTCGTCACACAACGCACATCGACGGACACCGAACGTCCGCTCCGGGACTCTAAGCGCAGGTCAACGGGCTGTCAACGATGTCGAGCCCGGCTGATTCCGATCATCCGGCCCGCTCAGGACGCCGCGTTGACGAGGTCCAGCGCGCTCTGCTGGCGAGCGGCGTCGATCTTGTCCACCGGGCCGGACCACCGCAGGCCGTACTGGTCGAGAGCGTTGCGATCGGACGAGTACGCCCGGTCGGCCTGCCGGTGCAGGTAGGTCGTGTACGGGTGATCGCTCAACGCCGCGTTCAGCGCCGCCAGCCCGCGGACGTCGGCGCCCTTGAACGACGGGCCGTCGCCGCCGCAGTCCCCGCTCTCGCACGGGTCGCGCAGGATGCCGTCCGCCGTGTTGAGCGACGTCGACGTGGTGTTGGCGTCGCCCAGCCGGCGCGCGGTCGAGAGCACCCCGGCGTCGCCGGTCGCGCGGTTCAGCTCGGTCAGTGCGTTGATCAGCACACCCTGGTTGTACGACCAGACCGTACTGCCGTTGTTGCGGCAGGTCCCCATGTCGATCCCGTCGTTGACCAGCGACGAGCCGTTCACCAGGCCGGTGCCCTGGAACCACGTCCACCCGCTCTTCGCCCGGTTCAGATACGTGCTGTCGCCGCCGATCCGGTTGTGCAGCGCGGCGTTGAGCTGGATGTAGAGCGAGTTCGGGATGGCGTTCTTGGTCTTGCGCGCGGTGTTCCACCAGACACCGCCTCCGCACGTGCTGTCCCAGTAGGACGCCATGTGGTCCGCGTCGGCGCGGGCGGTGGACAGATAACGGCTGTCGCCGGTCAGGTCGTAGGCCGCCACCCACGCCAGGCCCCACCACCCCGTATCGTCGAGGTAGTCGTTGCGGAACTGGCCCTGGGCCGCGTTGACGTTCTTGTCGTAGGTGCGCCCGATCGCGTACCGGTAGCTGCCCAAGCCGGTGACCTGGGCGTTGCGGATCAGGGCCGTGAGCGCGTTCGCCGCGTTCCACCAGCCGGTGGTGTCGAACAGGCCGGTCGTGTTGTTGTAGAACATCATCTGGGCGGTGGCCGCGGCGGTCCGGCGGTCGGCCGCGTTCCAGGTGGTCCGGGCCCACGCCGTGCAGCCGATGTCGGCTCGGTCCCCCGCCTTCCCGCACGCCCGCAGCGCGCCGACGCCGGAGTTGTTCCAGTCGTCCACGTTGTACATGAAGGTGCGCCAGCCGGCGTTGGCCGCCGGGATCTTCGTGTCGCCGAGCCTGCTGCCCGAAGCCCACGTGCGGCCGCCGTCGAAGGACCGGTCGAGCCAGACCTCGTCGCCCGCGGTCCCGTTCCCGATCGACGCCCAGCCCATCGCGTCCGAGTCGTCGAAGTGCAGGACGATCGTCCGCGAGAACAGCGTCGCCGACAACGGTTTCCGGTCGCCGGGCGAGTTCGCCGGGTCGGCGCCGTCGCAGAGTTTGTTGCAGACGGCGGCCTGCGTGGTGGCCGGCGCCGAGGGAGTCGCGGACGGCGCCGTCACCGGTGCGAGCAGGCCCGCCAGCAACGCACCGGCGGTGAGGATCGTCTTCACGTTCGTGCCTCCAGTCGCGCGTCGACAAGGCGTCCGGCCGAAGCCGCGACGAACCGCGTCGAAATCATTTCCGGCATGACGAATCGTCGCCGTCGAATGCGAATCGGCCTCGATGTGGGCCGTATTCAGATTGAGCCCTGGGCCCGGCGACTGTCAACAGATCACCGCAATTTGGTCTAGACAACTTGGGATCGCTCGGCATTGCGGTCCTACCACAGTGACAGCCGGCTCGGCCCGGAACATGATGCAGCGACGCAGACAGGAGGTTCCGTGGGCCGGATTCGCCGGGCACCGACACAGACCGACATCGCCAAGGCCGCGGGGGTCTCGCAGGCGACCGTCTCGGTCACGCTGAGCGGCAGCCGAGCGGGGGTGCACTTGTCCGAGGCGACGCGCGCCCGCGTCCTGGCGGTGGCCGAGTCGCTCGGCTACGTGCCGGATCCACCCGTGGCGAAATCGGCGGAAACGCGCAACAGCCTTTTCGGCATCTACACCTTCGCCCCGACCTTTCCCGTCCGGTTCTCCGACGCCTACCGCCCCATTCTTTCCGGAATCGAAGAGGCCGCGACCGACCTCGGACACGACCTGCTCCTGTTCACCGGTTCCGGCACCCGCGGAGCCGCGCACGCGCGCATCCGCTCCACCCGCCTCGCCGACGGCTGTCTCTTCCTCGGCCGTCACGTGCCCCCGGCGCCGGTCGCGCGGCTGATCGAGGACGGCTTCCCGCTCGTCCACATCGGACGCCGCGACGAGCTGAACGGACGGATCCCCTACGTAGGTGCCGATTACGTGTCGGCGTCGAAGGCGGTCGCCGACCGGCTCATCGGCCTGGGGCATCGCCGCTTCCGCTACGTCCGGGAGGCGGACGAGGCGCCGTCCTCCACGGATCGGGAGCGGGGTGTCCTCGAAGCCCTCGCTGCTGCCGGCCTGAACCTGCGGGACGTTGTCGTGCGCCTCGGCGACGACGGGTTGGATCCGCGACGGATCCGGCACTGGCAGGACAGCGGGGTCACCGCGGTCGTGGTCGAGGAAACCGACACGAACGCGGCCTTCACCGCCGTCGCCGACGCGCTGCGCACCGGCGGGGTGGCCGTTCCCGGAGAACTTTCGCTCGCCGTTCTCGGACGGCCACCCCGCGACACGCGTCCGGTGGTCACCGGTTTCGAGGTGCCCCGCCGGGAGATGGGCAGGCAGCGGTACGCCTGCTCACCGACCTGGCGGGCCCCGGTGCCCGCAGGTCGCCCGCCCAGGTCCTGCTCAGCTGTCCCCCGGTCGCCGGCGCGACCGTCGGCCCGGCGCCCGGCAGCACGTGACCGGTCAGCAGGTGAGGTTCCCGCCCGGGCTCACCCCGAGGACGCCGGCGAACTTCTTGTACAGGTCGACGCGGTGCTGCACCTGGGCGGGCGCCTTGCCGTCGCACTCGACGGCTCCGTTGATGGTGCGGATCGTCTGCCCGAACCCCTTGCCGTAGATGATCGCGCCGTGGGAGGTGATGGTGCTGGCACCCTTCGAGCCGTTCCAGAACCACAACGCGCTCTTCCAGCTCACCGTCGCGTTGGTCGCGACGAGGTCCGGGCTGTGCAGCAGGTCGATCTTGAGGAAGTCCCCCGCGGCCTTGTAGTCGAAGTTCCAGCTCAGCTGCAACGGGCCGCGACCGTAGTAGGCGGCGGTACCGGCCGGGCACCCGTAGGACTGGCTCGTGTCGCAGTAGTGCGGGTAGTTCGCGGTGTTCGTTTCCCTGATGTAGACGAGCCCGCCGGTTTCGTGGCTGACGTTGGCCAGAAACGCGGCCGCCTCCTGCTTCTTCACCGTGTCGGACCCGGTCGTCGCGAAGGCCGGGAACGCGCTCATCGCGCTCGTGAGCCCGCTGTAGGTGTAGAACGAGTTCCGGCTCGGGAACATCTGCTTGAACTGGCTCTCCGAGACAACGAACGTCGCGGCCGACGCCGTCACGGGCGCCACCGTGGCCGCGACAGCACCCGCGAAGACCGCGATCACCGCAGCCCGGAGAACACGACTCAGCTTCATCACACGCATTCCTTTCGGGATATTGTCCTCAGTAGACGGTCACGCCGTACGCGTTGAGCGCTTCGGTGACCGGCTGGTAGAACGACTGCCCGCCACTGGCGCAGTCGCCGCTGCCGCCCGAAGTCAGGCCCAGCGCGGTGTTCCCCGCGAACAGCGGTCCGCCGCTGTCACCGCCCTGGACGCAGACCGTCGTCGAAATCATGCCGGTGACGGTGGTGCCGTCGACGTAGTTCACCGTGACGTTCAGGGCTTTGACCGTGCCCGGTGCAGCCCGGTGGTGCTGCCGCTGCGGCCGACCGTCTGACCGACGACCGCATTGCCCGCGGTGGCGATGTCGCGCTGCGTCCCGTCGTACAGGTTCACCTCGCCGGGCCGGCTGATGCTGCTCGTGTACTGGAACAGCGAGTAGTCGTTGCCCGGGAAACTGGTTCCCACCCGGGACGCTATTACCTGGCCGCTCGAGGTGGCCCAGGTACTCGCGACGTTGCCGCAGTGACCGGCGGTCAGCAGGTAGCCGGCGCTGGAGCCGGGCTTCTTGACGTTGAAGCCGAGCGAGCAGCGGACGCCGCCACCGAGGATGGCGTCGCCACCGGCGATGGTGGTCCGGAACGAGCCGGCGACCTGCTCCAGCCGCGCCGCGTCGCCGAGGCCCGCGACCACGGTCTTCAGCCGGGCGAGCGTCGTCCCGGTCACGGTTGCGTCGGCCGACACGACCACCTGGTTGCCGACCGGGTCGATGCCCCAGGAGGTGCCGGGGATCGTCGCCTCGCGGCTCAGCGTCGCCGTGCCGGCCTCGAGCGTCGCGGCACTGTGCTTGACGACGCGAACTCGCACGCCGGCCGCCTTCGCCTTCTCAGCCGCCGCCGCGTCGGTCACCGTGACGACGAGCTGCCCGGATTCGTCCACGTAGGAGCCCGCGGTCGCGTCACCGGCGAAGGCGCCCATCCGGAAGGCATCAGGGGCGGCTTGCGCGGTGGGCCCGCAGACGACGACGCCCACCGCCAAGGCGATGATCGACGTGAGCTTGACAGCGGTGGCGGATCTTCTCATCGGGTCTCCTCACCGGCCACAACAGGTGCCGGCACTCCGCCGGAACCCGGGCCAGGGTCACCCGTTCACCATAAAAGGTCCAGACCACTAATGATATTAGTCCAGCGGACACGGGTCACCGGCCCGAACACGATCTTGGCCGTCCTGGTCCCGATCACCACCGACGCCAGGAAACCCTCGACATGAATTCGACCGCGGTTCCGAGCCGACGCCCGTCCTTCGTCGCCTCGGCAACCGTGGTCATCTCGGCGCCGGCGGTCGCAATCGGCGTGTGCGCCGCGCTGGCGGCACCCGTGACTGCCCCGGGCAGCACGCCGGCGCTGCCGTGAGTAACGCCGCTGCTGTTGTACATCAGCCCGAACAGGCCCTTAGGTAAGGGACAACCCCGAACCGAGCGGAACGACGTCAGCTTCGGCCAGGGTCGACGTCACGCTTCCCGGTCAGCAGCCGCCTCAGCCGTTCCCACTGCAAAGCTCGTGCACAGTCTCTCCAAAGCCACAGCAAACTGCTGTCGCAGCCACCCGAAGCGAAGAGCGCCCCAGCCGTTATCGCCTGCTTGGGAAAAATTGTCTTGGATGCAGCCATTCGAGTGAATACCGCACCGTGGGCCCAACCGCCTGCCCCAGCAGGCCGTGAGTGCCTCGACCGCCCCGAGACGACCATCCGACGAGAGGACCCACATCGATGACACCGACTCGACGCGCGGCTCAGCCCCTGTGACCACAAGTGCCAGGTACCGCTTCCCCGATCTGCGTCCTGGTCGTACCGAGCGTGGCTCGACGTTCGTCCGGCACCGCCCGCATCAGGCGCGAGGATTGTCTTCTTCACGCGAAGCTCACACTTACCGTATCCGCCAAGTCAACGACAAAAGCGTGAGATCCGTGCCAAAGAGCGGACCGGCCGCAGGTTTCGAAAGGAACCGATGATCAAACTTCCGATTCACCCCACAGCCGCCAGGCTCACCCCTGGATTCATCGAAACGACGGCCCTGTCGCTTGACAGTTTTATCCTCAGAACACCACGGATCTGGACTAATCCACCGATGACGCGGTCCGCCGACCGGGTGACACGGCTTGACCTTCCAACGGAAAGTCCGTTCTAATCCATATCGACCTCGGGGGAGGAGAACATGGGACCACGCGCTTGCCATTTGATGCGATCGAATAATCGCGCCAGGCAGCGATTTCAAAGTAGCTAATCGTTCGACGATGGCCAACCGTCTCACATTCAGCACGGCCGCCAACTATTCGCGACATCACGCGAAATACGTCACCGCGAGGGCCTTGAATGAATTCTTCACATGCACAAGTCGATCTTCCGTTGTCGTTCGCGCAGCGGGCAGTCTGGCATTCCACATCTTCGGAGTCCGTGCGCAGCAGGCTCGGAGAGGCCTGCCGGCTGGACATTCACGGCCACCTGAACCGGACGTCGCTCGTGCTCGCACTGCGACGCACTCTCGAAGAGACATCCGCCCTACGGGTACGCCTGGTCGCCACCGGCACCGGGCCGGCGCAGCAGATCGACCCCCTCAACCTTTGGGACCTGCCGGAAATCGATTTCAGCAGCGAGAACGCGCCGGACGAACACGTAGAAGCGTGGATCCGGGGGCGGCTCGGACGCTCCTACGACCTAGCCCAAGGCCCCCTCTTCGACTTCGCCCTCCTCCGCCTGGCGACCGAGCGGTGGACCCTCTACCTCGGCTATCACCAGCTGGCGCTCGACCCCGAGGGGGTCACGCTGTTCGCCGACCGCTGTGCCGACATCTACGCCGCACTGACCAGCGGCTCCGAGGCGGGACCGACCCCGTTCGGTTCCTTTCCGGACTTCCTGGCCGACGACGCGAATCAGGCCAGATCGACGGAATTCACCCAAGCACAGAACTATTTTTCCCGGCGCAGAACCGACCAGCCGGTTCCAGCTCGCCTGTTGCCACCCGACAACCTCGACCATTCCACCGCGCCCCGCACCCCATCGCGCACGTCCGGCGACGACTGGCACCACATCCCGCCATCGGCGGACTCGCTCTCTTCGACCGGAGCAGAAATTCCGGTTTCGGCTCTCGCGGTCTACGCAGCCCGAATGCAAAACCTCGACGAAGTGGTGGTCGGCCTGGCGGTGGACGGCCGAAGCACGCCGTTGTCACGAACTGTGCCGATGCGGGCGGCAAACATCCTTCCAGTCCGGCTGTCCATTTCGCCCGACGCCACCTGGACCGACCTTCGCACCGTTGCCGTCGACGACCTCGACGAACTCCAGACACATCGGAGTTATCGAGGAGAACACATTCCGCGTGACCCGGGTACCGGGCTGTTCCCCGGACCGGTCGTCGCGGTTCTTCCTCGGCTGTCTCGCGGCTTTACCGGCACGCGCACCTCGCTGCGTCACATCGGAACCGAGCTGACCACCGACCTCTCGCTGCGATGCCGGCCCGCTGATGACGGCGGGCTATCGTTCGCGGTCGAGGCAGGCTTCGAGCACGACGCGGCGATCGTGGCGGACCACCAGAGCAGGCTCGGCCGCCTGCTCACCGAGGCGGTCGCACACCCCGGCGACCTGGTCGGCGATGCCGCCCTGACCACCGAGCGGGACGAAGAGCGCATCATCCGAACCTGGAACGACACGGCGATGCCGTTCCCGGACCTGACCGTTCCGGAGCTGTTCGAAAAGCGAGTCGCCGAAGCACCGGACGCCGTGGCCGTCGACGCAGACACCGATACGATGTCGTACGCACAGTTGAGCCTCCGCAGCGCTCAGCTCGCCCGAAGCCTTTCCGGCGCCGGGGTGCAGCCCGGAGACGCGGTCGGTGTGCTGATGAAGCGTTCCGCCGAGCTGGTGGTGACGCTGCTCGCCGTCGCCAGGTCCGGCGCCGCCTGCGTGCCCCTGGATCTTCGTTACCCGGTGGAACGGATGCGCGCGATCCTCGACCACGTCGGCGCCGCGCTGGTGGTCGTCGACGAGACGACCGTGGCCCACGAGGTGACCTCCGGACGGCAGGTGCTCCGCGCCGGCGCCTCCGGGCACACCGGCTCCGGATCCCTTCCGGACGGAACCTCTGACCCCGGCGCACCACTGCACATCATCCACACCTCCGGCTCGACGGGGGTGCCGAAGGGGGTCCGGATCACGCACCGGAACGTCGTCAAGCTCGCCCTCGATCGAGTCTGGCGGGGCGGTACCGGCCACCGCATGCTGTTCCATTCGCCGCACGCGTGGGACGCGTGCACCTTGGAGGTGCTGGTCCCCTTGCTCGTCGGCGGACGAGTGGTGGTGCTTTCGGAAGACGTCAACGCGGTGGCGCTGAGGAGGCTCATCGGCGCGGGACGCGTCACGGTTCTCTGGCTTACCGCCGGGCTCTTCGGCGCGCTGGCTGAGGGCGATCCGTCGTGCCTGGCCGGTGCACGTGAGGTTTGGACCGGTGGCGACACGGTATCGCCGCGTGCGGTCGCGCGCGTCATGGCCGCGTGTCCCGATCTCGAGGTGTTCAACGGCTACGGCCCGGTCGAGACCACGGTTTTCGCCACACGCCACGCCATCGGGCCGAAACCGGCCGCGGGTTCCGTGCCGATCGGCACGCCGATGGACAACACGCGGGTCTACGTCCTCGACGAGCGGCTCCGCTTGGTCCCGCCGGGCGCGAGCGGGCAGCTGTACGTGGCTGGTCTCGGCGTTGCCGACGGCTACGCCGGGCAGCCCGGCCTGACCGAAGAACGCTTTCTCCCCGATCCGTTCGGCGCCACGGGCGACCGGATGTACGCCACCGGCGATCTGGCGAAGTGGGACGAGGACGGCAATCTCTCTTTCCTCGGCCGAGCCGACGGCCAGGTGAAGATCAACGGTTTCCGGATCGAGCCGGCCGAGATCGAAGCGGCACTGGAGGCGCACGCCGGCGTCGCCCGGTCCGCGGTGATCGTGCGGAAGTCCGACGACGGCGGCGGACACATCGTGGCCTGCGTCGTGGCGGAACCCACCGCAGTGCTCGACGAAGCGCCGCTCCACGAACACCTTGCCGGGCAGCTGCCGAAGTACATGCTCCCGGCCGAGATCGCGATCTTGGACACCGTCCCGCTGACCGCCCACGGGAAAGTGGACCGTCCGCTCCTGGCGGACATCGTCCTGGACCTCGAGGCCGCGCGGCGCACGGTCCGACAGCTACCGCCACAGCCGGGAACGCCGCAGTACCACGCCCTCTCGGCGGCCGTCAGGGTCACCGGGCCGGTGGACATCAGCTCGCTCCGAACCGCATTGGGCGACGTGGTCGCACGGCACCAGAGCCTGCGCATCCCGCCTGGCCACAACGGCACCCGGCTCGACGTCGTGCACACGACCGAGGCTCACCTGCCCAAGGCGCTGGCGGACGTGTCCCGCCGGAACTTCGAGCCGGAGTCCGAGCTGCCGCTGCGCGCCCACCTGCTCGAGCTGTCGGAAACCGAACACGTTCTCGTGCTGGTGCTCCGCCCAGGCGCCGGCGACCGGACGTCACTGAAGATCGTCGGCGCCGACCTGCGGACCGCCTACTCGGCGAGGCTGACCGGCCGCAGCCCTGACTGGGATCGGCCACTCGTCCGGTACTCGGACTTCCCCCGGTGGCGCACCCGGAATCTGGGCTCCGGCGACGACCCGGGAAGTGCGTTCAGCAGGCAGGTCGCCCATTGGCTCTCGGCCCTCGACGGCCTGCCGGCGGAACTTCCGCTGCCGGCCGATCATCCACGGCCGGCCACGCCGACCCACCGGGCCGGAGAGGCTCGTTTCGAGATCGGCCCCGGCCTGCACCGGGCCCTGCTGACGTTGGCGGACAGGACAGCCTCGACGCTCCCCGTGGTTCTGCAGGCCGCGGTCGCCACCCTGCTGACGCGGGTCGGCGCGGGCGCCGACATACCCCTCGGGACCGCGGTCCCCAGCCGGCCGGACAGCGCGTTCGACGAGGTCGTGGGGTGGTTCACGAACCACGTCGTCCTGCGCATCGACACGTCCGGGGATCCGCTCTTCACCGAACTCCTCGAGCGGGTGCGAACCACGCGGATCGCCGCGGCGGAAAACGCCGACGTTCCGTTACGGTTCCTGGCCGAGCGGCTCGGCAGGCGCGACCCCCTGTTCCAGGTACTGCTCGACGTCGCGGAGACCACCGACCCAGTGACTGATCTGGACGGTGCGCGGGCCGAGGCGCTGAGCGTCACCGCGGGCCACACGCCCTTCGATCTCACCTTCGCCTTCCGCGGCAAGCAATGCGACGGCGAAGCACCCGGCGGGATCAGCGGTGTGGTGGAGTTCAGCCGGGACCTGTTCACCTACGACACAGCGCGAGCCCTCGCACAGGGATCGGTTCGGCTTCTCCGAGCGGTGACCGCACAGCCGGGCTGCCACCTCAGCGAGATCGTCCTCGAGCCGGACAGCCACACCGAGCAGCCGTACGCTTCGCGGGCCGAGATCGAGCAAGGTCTGGCCGACCTCTGGACCGATCTGCTCGACGTCCCGGTGGATTCCGCCGACGCGTCGTTCTGGGAACTGGGCGGGCATTCCCTGCTCGGCGTCACACTGATCGCCCGGATCCGCGAACGGTTCGGAGTGCGCCTGCCGCTGCGCGACCTGTTCCGCCAGCCACACCTCGGCCGCCTGGCCGAATTCATCGGCGCGGCCAAGACCGAGGACGCCGCCATCGCGGTGCGCGGTGACAAGCGGCCGGAGCCTGCGGTCTCCAGTTTCCAGCAACGCATCTGGCTCGCCGAGAAGCTCCTGCCGGAAGACGGTCTCTACAACGTGCCTATGGCCTGGCGGGTGTCCGGCCGACTCGCGCCCGAACGCCTGGCGTCGGCGCTGGCCAAGGTCGTCGAACGCCACGAGGCCCTGCGGACGACCTTCGCCGAACGCGGCGGTGCGCTCCGGCAGGTCGTCGGCCGGCCGTGGAAACCGGAGATCGGTTCGCACTTCTGCGATTCCGAAGACGGCCTCGCCGACCGGCTCCGCGCCGAAGCCGACCAGCCCTTCGACCTCGCCGCCGGCCCTCTGATGAGGGTCTCGCTCGTCGAGACCCCGGACGGGCAGGTACTGGCGATCACCGTGCACCACATCGTTTTCGACGTCACCTCCGTCCAGGTGCTGCTCGACGAGCTGGATCGGCATTACCGCGACGAGCGCGGTGAGGATCCGCTCCCCCGGCAGTACCGCGACCTTCTCGCGGCCCACCCGGCGGTCGACCCCGCAGGCCTCCGGCGCCGGGTCGACCAGTTGCGTGGCGCCCCCGGCCAGCTGCGGATGGCGGTCCCGGCCCGGCCGGAGTCCCACGGGGTCATCCCCCTAGACCTGCCAGGCGACCTTCTGCGACGGATGCTGCCGGTGCAGTCCGCCATGGGGATGTCGTGGTTCATGGTGGCCGCCGCGGCACTGGCGGCCACCATGCACCGATGGACCGGGACCTGCGACGTGACCTTCGGGTTCCCCGCCGACACGCGGTCCGGTGATGAGTTCGCCGAAGTGATCGGCCCGTGCCTCAACACCGTCGTGGTGCGGTCCACCTGTGACGCCACGACCACCGTCGCCGAGCTGCTGGCCGCGGTCCGTGACGAGGTACTCGCGGCCATCGACGATCGGGACGTTCCCTTCGACGCGATCGTCGACGCGTTGAACCCGCTGCGCAGAAACGGATCTACGCCCTACCTGGACGTGGTACTCGCGCCGCGGACGGAGCCGGCGGAGCCACCGGTCGTCGGCGGCTCCAGCCTGATCCCGCTGGACCTCGTTCGCGGCACCACGGGCTCGGTCGGGAAGTTCACCGTCTCCCTGTCCCTCGTCGTCGCCGGGGACCGGATGTCCGGTGCGCTGCTGTACCGGGGCGACCGGCTTTCCGCCGAGACGGCCTCGGAGCTGGCGCAGCTGTTCGCCTCGATGTTCGACGTCGTGCTCGATGACCGAAATGCCGTGGTGGTCGAAGCCGGTCACCACCACCCGGACGAGGGCGACCGAGTCCCCGCACTGGAGGCCGAAGAGCCAGCCCGCGTACCTGGGAGCACCGTGGAGCAGCGGGTCGCGGCGATCTGGTCGTCGCTGCTGGAACTCGACCGGTGCGATCCGCACGACAACTTCTTCGACGTGGGAGGCAACTCGCTCAAGCTGGTCGCCCTGCACGCCGAACTGTGCCGGGAGTTCTCGGCCGACCTGCCGATCCAGCGGCTGTTCGAGAGCTCCACGGTCCACACCATCGCGCTGGTGCTCGAAGGATCCTCCGGTGACACGACGCGCCCGGACTCCCTCGATGCAGGCCAGCGCGGGACAGCGCGGCGCGATCGACGGCAACGCCGAGCCGGAGGGCGGTGACGGTGCCGATGGAAGACGCGGTCGCGATCATCGGCATGGCCTGCCGGCTCCCCGGCGCGCCCGATGTCCCCGGTTTCTGGACCGCACTGCGGTCGGGCGCCGAAGGCATCACCCACCACCGGCTCGATGACCTGCTGGCCCACGGCGTGGATCCGGACCTGGTCCGGGATCCGCACTTCGTCCCGGCCAGAGGGGTGCTCGCCGGGGCGTACGACTTCGACTGGACGTTCTTCGGGTACAGCCGTGCCGAAGCGGCCGGCATCGATCCGCAGCAGCGGGTCTTCCTCGAATGCGCGTCGGCGGCCATCGACGACGCGGGAATCGACCCCGCGCGCTTCCCGGGCTGGATCGGCGTCTACGCCGGGGCGGACTGGGTCAGCGGCCGGGCCGGCGAAGCCGAGTCGCTCAGCCAGGTGATCGGGCAGGACAAAGACTTCCTGACCACCAGGGTCGCCTACAAGCTCGGCTTCCGCGGACCCGCGATCACCGTGCAGACCGCGTGTTCGACCGGCCTGACCGCGGTCCACATGGCGACGCAGAGCCTGCTCGGGTACGAGTGCGACGCGGCTTTGGCCGGCGGGGTCGCCGTGGGCCCGCGGACCGAACGGGGCTACCTCTACCGCGAAGGCGGAATCCTTTCCCCCGACGGGCATTGCCGCCCCTTCGACGAACACGCGGCCGGGACCGTACCCAGCGAAGGTGTCGGCATCGTCGTCTTGAAGCGGGCTGAAGACGCGCTTCGTGACGGCGACCGGATCGCGGCGATCATCCTCGGCTCGGCCGTGAACAACGATGGCGGAGACAAGATCGGCTACACCGCTCCGGCGATTCCGGGGCAGCGCGACGTGATCCGCCTGGCGCAGAAGGTCGCGGGGGTCGACCCCGCGGACGTCGATCACGTCGAAACGCACGGCACGGCCACCCGGATGGGTGACCCCGTCGAGGTGCAGGCGCTGACCGACGTGTTCGGGCCGGCCTCGGACTCGACGGGCTGGTGCCGGCTCGGCGCGGTCAAGAGCAACATCGGCCACACCGGAGCCGCCTCCGGCGTCGCCGGCCTGATCAAGACGGTACTGATGCTGCAGCACGGCGAGCTCGTGCCGACGCTTCACTACAGCCGCCCGAACCCCATGCTGCAGCTGGAGTCGACGCCGTTCCGGGTCTGCACGGAACGGCAGCCGTGGCCGGATCGAGGCACGCCGCTCGCCGCCGTCAGCGCCTTCGGGGTGGGAGGCACCAACGCCCACGTCATCGTTCAAGGACCGCCCCGTCGTACCCGGCCGGCCTCGGCGACCACGGCGACCGTGCTCGCCGTGTCGTCCGCGTCGGCGGAGGGTCTCGTCCAGATGCGCCGGAACCTCGCGGACCACCTGCGGTCGCGAGCCGGGGTCGTGCTGCCCGAAGCTTCCCGGACGCTGGCCGGCCGCCGGCGGTTCAATCATCGGCAAGCGATCGTCGCGGCGAACGTGGACGAGGCCGCGACAGCCCTGCGAAGCGCAACGGCGGCCGCTTCGCCGGAGCCGGTCGGCCGGGTCGCGTTCCTCTTCCCGGGCCAGGGGACGTTGCGCGGCCCAGCGGGCGCCGCCGTCCACCGGCTGTTCACCGGCTTCGCGGAACCCTTCGACGAGGTTGCCGACGCGGTCCGGGAGCTGGGCGGTCCCGACCTGGCGCCGGTGGTGTCGGAGACCGGCGAATCCCCGGAGTGGTTCGCCGACACCGTGCACCAACAGCTGGGCCTGTTCGCCCTCGGCTACGCACTCGGCCGTCAGCTCGGTGCCTGGGGCATCGAACCGGCAGCCATGCTGGGCAACAGCATCGGCGAATACGCCGCGGCCGCGCTGGCCGGGTTATGGAGCCCGGCGGACGCCGTAGCGCTCGTCTACGAGCGAGCACGCGCGATGCGGGACACCGAACCCGGGCTGATGGCAGCGGTCGATGCCGGAGCCGGCGAGGTCCGTCGCCGGCTGGGTCCCGAGAGCGCGGTCACGATCGCGGTCGCCGGTCCCGGCAGGGTCGTGCTCTCCGGCGGTGAACCGGCCATGACCGGCCTCCTCGCCGGTCGTGCCTTGACCGGGCTGGAGGTCCGGTTGCTGGAAACCCGGCGGGCGTTCCACTCCCCCTCGATGGACTCCGCGGCGGCCATTGTGCGGAACGCGGCCCGGTCCGTCCCCCACGAGCGACCGGCATCCCGCATGGTGTCCGGGGTGTCCGGTACCTGGGTCGATCCTGATCACCTGGGCGAGGCGGACTACTGGGCCGACCAGGTGCGACGCCCCGTCTTGCTGGACGAAGCGATGAGCGCCCTGCTGACCGCGGAGTGCGATACCTACGTCGAGCTGGGCCCGGGCAGTTCGATGCTGGGCGGTTTTCGCAGGCACCGTGGCTGGACCGTCGGCCGGGCCGCCTTGCCGATGCTCGGCAGGTCCGCGGACGACGCCGAGAGGACGCTCCTGCGGGTCCTGGGTTTCCTGTGGGAACGCGGCATCGAGGCGCCGCTGGAGCATCTGCTCGAGGCATCGCGGCCGATCCGGTGCGCCCTGCCGCCGCATCCCTTCGCCGGCCGCGATCCGGATCCCGCCTCGCAGCCGGCGCGCACCACGACAGAGCCCCGGCCTTCCGCGGCAACCCAGGATCCGGTGCTCGAACAGCTGTGGTGCGCGGCGCTCGGCGTGCCGTCGGTGGCGGCTCAAGACGACTTCTTCGCCCTCGGCGGTGAATCGCTCATGGTGGTGAGCCTCATCCACCAGGTCCGCGAGCGCACCGGTGTCACCGTGCCGGTCACCGTCTTCACCGCGACGCCCACGTTCGGCCGGCTGGTCGAGCTGGCGTCGCGAGACGCCCCGGACCCTCCCGGGCTGGTCGAACTCCAGGCCGGTGGCCATGGCAGGCCATTGTTCTTCGTCGCGGACGCGATGGATACCGCCACGAGTTACCGGGAACTCGCGTCCCTGCTGGGCGACCGGCCCGGCTACGGGCTGGAGCCGGTGGCCCGGGCACACCGGATCGAGGACATCGCCCGCCAGCATGTCGAAACCGTCGTCCGAGCTCAGCCATCGGGGCCGTACACGCTCTGCGGCTGGTCGTTCGGTGCCGTTGTGGCGCACGAAGTCGCCTACCAGCTCACCCGGCGCGGCGACCGCGTCGACGCGCTCATCTGCCTCGACGGCTTCGTCTCGCCGAGAGGGCTGCTCCCGGATTTCCCGCTGCTCGTCGAGGGAATCCGCCTGCAGCTCCACGCGGCGCGGGGCACCGGAGCCGTCGGCGAACTCCTGGCCCGGGCGCCCGGGCTCCGCTGGGTGTTCACGGCCAACATCCGGGCCGCGCTGCGGTACCGGCCCCGGCCGGTTCCTTGCCCAGCGGTCCTGTTCGAGGCGGGAGCGCGACGGAGAACGGCGCGACGGCTGACGCGACTGTCCACTTTGTACGGTGGTGGGGTACAGCTCGGCATCGTGGGCGGCGGGCACTGGTCGATGTTGCAGGAGCCGCACGTCCAAGACCTCGCAGCGCGCCTTCGGGAAGCGTTGCCCGTACGAGAAGGAGTGCCGACCGGTGGCTGAGACCACGCTGATCTGCCTGCCGTTCAGCGGAGCGGGAGCCTCGTTCTTCCGCGGCTGGCAAGCCGGCGCGCCGGCGGGATGCACGATCCTGCCGGTGCAACTGCCGGGTCGCGAAGAGCGGTTCGTCGAACCGCTCCTCGCCGACGTCGGTCTTGCTGTCGACGACGTATGGCGCCGGCTGCACACCGACCTCCCGGGCGGGACACGTGTCGCCCTGTTCGGCCACAGCCTGGGCGCGGTGCTTGCCTACGAACTGGCCCACCGGCTCACCGGGGAACGGGAGGTCGCAGGCTTGTTCGTCAGCGGATCCCCCGATCCGTGGAACGGACGGACCGAATGCGCCACCGGACTGGCCGACGACGAGTTCGTGGCGCGGGTCGAGTCGTTCGCCGGTTACACCCACCCCGCGCTCGCCGACGCCGAGGTCCGCGAGCTGGTCCTGCCGCTGCTCCGGGCCGACGTCGAAATGCACGAGAACTACCGGCCCTCTCGCGCCGAGCCGCTCGGCGTTCCCGTCACCGTCTTCCGCGGCCGGGACGACGAACTCGTCACGCCGGAGGACAGCGCCGGGTGGCGCCGGGCCACCACCGCGCGGTTCGAGACGGCCGAGCTCGACGGCGGTCACATGTACCTGACGGAGCACCCGGGCGCACTGCTGGCGCTGATCGGCGCCCGCCTCGAGCCGGCGCGGACGCGATGACCGGGCAGCTGGCGGGGAGGACCGCGTTGATCACCGGCGCTGCTCGCGGTCTGGGCCGTGCCTGCGCCGTCGCGTTCGCACGCGAGGGCGCGGATCTGGCGCTGGTCGACGTGGCGAGGGACCTGCCCGAGGTGCCGTACCCGCTCGGGTCGGAGAGCCAGCTGGAGTTCACCGCTGAGCTCTGCCGGGACGCGGGGGCCTGTGTGCTCGTCGGGCACGCCGACGTCCGGGACTCGGCCGCGCTCGCATCCGTGGTGACCGATACCTGGGCCCGGTTCGGCGCGCTCGACGTCCTGGTCAACAACGCTGGTATCGCGGCTCCGTCGGGAAAGGCGGTCCACGAAATCGACGAGGACGAGTGGCGGGTGATGATCGACGTGGACCTGTCGGGCGCTTGGCGGGCGATCCGCGCCGTCGGCGAACACATGATCCGACGGCGATCCGGGAGCATCATCAACATCGCTTCCACCGCGGGCCAGGTGGGCTACCGGCATTTCGCGGGGTACGTGGCGGCAAAACACGGCCTGATCGGCCTCACCAAGGCCGCCGCGCTGGACTACGCGCCGCACCAGGTCCGGGTCAACGCCCTGTGCCCCGGCTCGGTCCGCGACGACCCCGAACACGAAAGCCGGATGCTGGCCGAGATCGCCCGGGCCCTGGACGTCGTGGTCGCCGAGCACGAAGCGACGTTCGTTCAGGCACAGCCCATGAACTCCCTGATCGAGCCGGCGGAGGTGGCCCGAGCCGCCGTGTGGCTCGCCGGCGCGGATTCGCGCCAGATGACCGGCGGCGTCCTGACCATCGACGGCGGCTTCACCGCCCGCTGATCTGGAGAGCGCAAACGTGCAGACTTCCCACGCCTACTGCCTGCGGCTGGCCGGCCCCGCCGACACGCAGAGCCTCGGCCGGCGATTCGACGAGGCCATCCTCCACTGGTGGGGCGCGAACCCGCAGCTCAAACCACGATTGTGGAGCGAACCGGTCCGCGGCGCGGCGGACGGAACCCTGGCCACAGCACGGCTCCGGCGCGAGCTGTACCGGCCGCTGGGCGAAGGCGTTCCGCCGCTGCGCGCGGTGGCGCTGCACTATGGCGACGGCGCCGCCGATCTTGTGCTGGTCGCGCGTCGATCGGCACTGGACTCCGGGTCGTTGCAGCTGATCGCCGAAGCGGTGACCGGAGCTGTCCCCATCGAGACGCTGAGCCCTTCCGCACCCGTCGAAGCCGTCACGCACACCGATCACGGCCACCTCGACTGGGCGGCCGGAGACGCCGGGGCCGAAGGTCGGGCGGGCGTCGTGGAGACATCCCTTCCCGGTGGTTCCGAGGCCCTCGTGCCGTACCTGGCGGCGGCGGTGAGCCTGGTCGTCAGCCGCTATCGGCACGGGCGGTCCCCTGCCATCAGCGTGCCGGCCATCACCCCGGCCGGCCCCGGCCGCCAGCTCAGCGCGTCGGCGACCGGCACGGTCGTCCAGCTCGACGTCACCCGGTCCGTCACGGAACTGCTCGCCGAGGTGGCTTCGAGCCAGGTGGCGGACGAACTTCCGGCGATCGGTATCCTCGCCGACGCCCTGGACGTGCGGCCCGGCCGGGCCGTGCCCGCGCAGTCGCCACCCTGGCCGCTGACCCTGGTACCCCGGTTGTCCGGCGAGCAGCTCGTACTCGAGGTCCACCACACGCTGAACGAGATCGACACGGCCACCGCACGCCGGTTCGCGGGCCACGTCGCCCACGTCTTCGGCCGGCTGCGAGACCGCGGGGCGGATCTGAGGAGTGACGACGTCGAGCTGCTGGACGCGGCCGAACTGAAGGAAACACTGGCGCTCGGCCGCCCCTCGACATCGGCGCCGCCGTGGCAGCCGCGCCGAATCGACGTCGCGTTCCGGGAGACGGCCACCATGCGGCCCGACGCGATCGCCCTCGCGTTCGAAGATCGGACGATGACCTACCGCGAACTCGACGAGAGCTCGGACCGGATGGCAGCCGGCCTGATCGCGTCCGGCGCGCGGCCGGGCGACCGGATCGGTGTCTGCCTGGACCGGTCGGCGGACTTGGTGGTGGCCCTGCTCGCCGTCCTGAAAGCCGACGCGGTCTACGTGCCGATGGATCCGGCGTACCCGGCCAACCGGCTCGGGTTCACCGCAGCGGACGCGGCACTCCGGCTCGTCGTCGGCGACCTGGAGACCTTCCCCGCTGCGGAGGGAACCCGGATCGTCCGGACCGGCGAACTCGCCGCGGCCGCCCGGACCGCGGTACCCGAGCCGCGGCGCGGGCCGGAGGAACCCGCCTACGTCATCTACACCTCCGGCTCGACCGGCCGCCCCAAGGGCGTCGAGGTGCCCCACCGCAACGTCCTCGCGCTGCTCGCCGCCACCCGCACGGACTTCGGGCTCGTCCCCGAGGACACGTGGACGTTGTTCCATTCCAGCGCTTTCGACTTCTCGGTCTGGGAGATCTGGGGCGCGCTCCTCACCGGCGCCCGGCTCGTCGTGGTGCCGTACTGGGTCACCAGGTCACCGGACGACTTCCACGCGCTGCTGGTCCGCGAACGCGTCACCGTCCTCAACCAGACACCCTCGGCCTTCGGCCAGCTCGCCGAGGCCGACCGGCAGCAGGATCGCAAACCGCCGTTGCGGCTGGTCGTCTTCGGTGGTGAGCAGCTGGACACCCGGACGCTGACCGGCTGGTTCGACCGCTACCCGGAGCATCGGTGCCGCCTGGTGAACATGTACGGGATCACCGAGACGACGGTCCACGTCACCGCGCAGACCGTCACCCGCCGCGAAGCGCTCGCCGGTACCCGCTCGGTCGGCAGGCCGATCCCCGGCTGGCACGTCCACGTGCTCGACGAGCGAGGGCGTCCCGTGGCGGCCGGGGTCCCCGGCGAGATCCACGTGGGCGGCGAGGGCGTGGCTCTCGGGTACGCCGGCCGGCCGGGACTCACGGCCGAGCGCTTCGCCGCCGACCCGTTCTGCGGTGGCCGGATGTACCGCAGCGGTGACGCCGGCCGCTTCCTCCCGGACGGGCGGATCGAACACCTCGGCCGGCTCGACAACCAGGTGAAACTGCGCGGATTCCGCATCGAACTCGACGAGATCCGTGCCGTGCTCCTGCAGGATCCGGCGGTCACCGCGGCGGCGGTGGTCCTGGGCGGACCGGACGGCGACGTCGCGCGAACCCGGCTTGACGCCTATGTGGTGCGCACAGGCGACCCGGGCGCCGGCTGGACGGCGGCGCTTCGCGGGCACACCGGGAGACTGCTGCCGGACCACATGATCCCCGCGACCTTCACCGCGGTCCCGGAGCTGCCCCTCACCGTCAACGGCAAGCTCGACACCGCCAGGCTGCCACCGCCGGCCCTCGACCGGGCCGGTCCGCCTTTCCCGCACCGGCCGGTCGCAGGGGAGCCGGACGACCCGGCCGCCATCCTGACCGAAGTCTGGCAGACCGTGCTCGGTGTCCCGGTCGGCTTCGATGACAACTTCTTCCGGCTCGGCGGCAACTCCCTGGCTGCGGTGCGAGTGCGCACCGCGATGCGGGCCCGCGGGCTGCCGGAGCTGGCCCTGCGCCAGCTCTACCTCACGCCGACCGTGCGATCGCTGGCCGCCGTGCTGGCGACGCCGGTCCCCGGGATCCCGACGTCCGAACCCCCGGATCTTCCGGAACGCAGTGAGGAGCATGATGTCCGCTAACCCCGTGGATTCCACCGCACCGCTCGAAGACACCAGTCCGCCGGAGAGCGTGCCGTTGCTGCGCAACGGGAATTTCCAGGCTTTGTGGATCAGCCGGACCTTCGCCGCCATCGGCAAGGAGGCGGCCGACGTCGCCTACCCGCTGCTCATCCTCGCCACCACCGGGTCGGCGATGTACGCCGGCGCGGTCGGCTCCGTCCAGGTGCTCACGGTCGGGCTCGTGTCCATCCCGGCGGGCAGCCTCGCGGACCGGTTCGACCGGCGGAAACTGCTGCTGGCCTGCGACGTCGTCCGGGCCGTTCTGCTCGCCCTGTTCGGCGTATTGATCCTTTTAGGACAGTCGAACATCTTCTTCGTCTTCACGACCGCGATCATCTCTTCGGCATGCCTCGGCATCTCGAACCCGCCGGCACTGGCGGCGATCAAACAGCTCGTGCCACCATCCCAGCTGACCCGGGCGACCGCGCAGAACCAGATCCGGCCGCTGGGCGCGACCGTCGTCGGCTCCCCCATCGGCACCTCGCTGTTCGGTCTCGGTCAGGCGATCCCGTTCCTCGGTACCGCGCTGACTTTCGTGATCTCCGCCCCGCTGCTGCTGTTCATCAAGCGTCCGATGCAACCGCCTGCCACAGCGTCCGGGTCGCGGGGCGGGATGGTCGCAGGCATCCGGCTCATCCGGCGTGAACCGATCATCTTGGTCTGGACCATTTGGATCCTGGGTGCGAACATGGCTTTCGGGCACACCGGGGCGTTCCTCGCGGTGATCGCCACCGGGAAGAGCCATGGCGCGTCGGATCCGCTGATCGGCGCGGCGTTGTCGATCGCGGGCTGCGGCGGGCTCGTGGGCGCGCTGTTCGCCACCTGGGCCATCAAGCGCCTGCGCCCGTCGACGATCCTCCTGTTCGCCGCCTGGGTGGGCCCCGTCGTCGCGATCCTGCTGATCACCCTTCCCGGCACACTCACCCAGGGCATCCTGCTCGCCGTCGTGTTCGTGCGCGGCCCGGTCGCCAATGCGCTGTTCTTCGCCTATGTCGCCGTGCTGGTCCCCGACGAGCTGCAGGGACGGGTGCTCGGTGCCGTCATGTTCGCGGCCTACATCGGGCCGACGATCGGCATCTTCGCCGTCGGCTCGCTCTTCGATCTCGGCGGCCCGACTTGGGTGTTCGTCGCGATGGGCGTCATCTCGGCGCTGGCGGCCCTGCCCACGTTGACCCGTCGCATCCGCAAGCTGCCCGCCCCGGAACAACTGGCCGCGTGACCGATCTCGAAGGAGCTGCGATGTCCGAGCCGTTGCCGACCGAATTCATCCTGAAGCCCGGGCCGGACCCCCACCCGGCCAACGCCGAGCTGCGCTCCCGTTGCCCGGTGCACAAGGTCGACTACCCGGCAGGAGCCGAGGCCTACCTGGTCATGGACTACGAGCACGTCAACAGCGCGTTCAGTGATCCCCGGCTGTCGAAACGGGTCGACAACGCGCCCGGCTGGTACCGCGAGCGCGCACTGGCCAACAGCCCGGTCATGACCCGGAATCTCCTGGTCAGCGATCCGCCCGAGCACACGCGGCTGCGGAAGCTGGTGAGCCGGGCCTTCCTCCCGCGTCGGATCGAAGCGCTGCGGCCCCGGATCCAGGAGATCACCGACGACCTCATCGACTCGTTGCCCGAATCCGGCGAAGTCGACCTGATGGACGCCTTCGCGATCCCGCTACCCCTGACGGTGATCTGCGAATCCCTCGGAGTCCCGTTCGCGGACCGGCCATTGTTCGAGGCGTGGGGCCGGGTGCTGTCCCAGTCACCCAACCAGCTGGGCGACGCAGACCGCCGGCGCAAGGAGGTCAACGACGAGGTCGACGAGTACTTCGGCCGGACGCTGCGGGAGCGACGGGCCGCGCTGGGTGACGACCTGATGAGCGACCTGATCAGGACCGCCGACGCGGACGGGAGGTACACCCCGGAGGAGCTCATCACGACGACGACGTTCCTGATCATCGCCGGCCACAAGACCACGGCCAACCTGATCGGCAACGGAACAGTGCTCCTCCTGACCCACAAGGAACAGTTCGACCTGCTCCGGTCGGACCCGGGGCTGGTGGAAACCGCGGTCGAGGAATTCCTGCGGTACGAGGGTTCGGTGGACCGGGCCTCCCTTCGCGTCACTACGGAAGACGTCCGGCTCGGTGGAGTCGACATCCCGAAACAGAGCTTCGTCCACCTGTCGGTCTGTTCCGCGGACCGCGACCCGGCCGTGTTCGAGGACCCCGACCGGTTCGACATCACCCGCACGCCCAACCACCACATGGCGTTCGGGTTCGGCGCCCACTTCTGCCCGGGTGCTCCGCTCGCCCGGCTCGAAGGGCAAGTCGCCTTCCCGACCCTGCTCCGCCGGCTGCGCGGGCTGGAGCTCACCGTCGCGCCCGAAGAGCTGGCCTGGCTGGAGGACAGTTCCACCAGCCGGGGCGTCGAGACGCTTCCGGTGCGGTTCGAGAAGAAGCTGCCGCGATGACGCGCTACCAGGTCGTGGTCAACCACGAGGAGCAGTACTCGATCTGGCCGGAGCACGAGCCACCGCCCGCCGGCTGGCGCGGTGATGGCACGACCGGCACCAAAGCCGAGTGCCTCGAGCACATCGGCACCGTTTGGACCGACATGCGGCCGCACAGCCTGCGATCCGGACCGACGGCCGACCGGTCCGTCCCGTTCCTGGGAGCCCCGTGATGAGCACCGAGGCCACCGACACGCTCGACGTGGCGGCGCTGATCTTCCGGCAGGCCGCGACGACACCGGACGCCACCGCCGTGGTGTCGGAAGGAACCCGGACGAGCTACCGGGAGTTCGCCGATCGCGCGAGCCGGCTCGCGCACCACCTCCTCGCGATCGGCGCAGGTCCCGGCTCGACTGTGGCCGTGCTCCTCGACCGCTCCGTCGACCAGCTGGTCGCGGCCCTGGCCGTGCTGACTGCGGGGAGCGCCTACCTGCCGCTGGATCCGTCGTATCCGGCACAGCGCCTGTCGATCATGCTCGACGACGCACGCACGCCGCTGCTGGTCACTCGCTCCGATCTGGCCGGCTCGATCCCCGGGCTCCCCCAGACCTCGGTCTTGCTCGACCGCGACTCCCATCTCTTCGCTTCGCAGCCCACGACACCTCCCGGAACGACAGCGGCCCCCGGCGATCTCGCCTACGTGGTCTTCACCTCTGGGTCGACCGGCCGCCCCAAGGGCGCCATGAACACCCGCCAGGGACTGCTCAACCGGCTGCTCTGGAAACAACGGACCTACCGCCTGACCGCCGAGGACGCCGTCCTGCAGAAGACCCCGGTAGGGTTCGACGTCTCGATCTGGGAGACCTTCTGGCCGCTGCTCGCCGGAGCACGCACCGTCGTCGCCCGGCCCGGTGGCCAAGCCGACGCCGGCTACCTGGCCGGGTTGATCGCGGCCGAACACGTCACGCTGGCGCACTTCGTGCCGTCCGTGCTGCGGGTGTTCCTGGACACCGCCGACCTGACGACCTGCGGTTCGCTCCGCCAGGTGCTGGTCGGTGGCGAAACGCTGACAGCCGATCTGCACCGCCGGTTCTTCTCCAGCGGCCTGCGGGCGGGCCTGGACAACCTTTACGGGCCCGCCGAGGCAGTCATCGACGTCACCCACTGGCGCTGCCGTCCGGACTGGCCCGAGCAGGCCGTGCCCATCGGCCGCCCGATCGACAACACACGGATCCATCTGCTGGACGACCGACGCCGGCCGGTACACGAGGGCACCGATGGCGAGGTGTACATCGGCGGTGTCCAGGTCGGGCGCGGCTACCTCGGACGGCCGGGCCTGACAGCGGAGAGATTCGTGCCGGATCCCTTCTCATCCGTCCCCGGCGCCCGGCTGTACCGCACGGGCGACCGCGCCCGGTCCCGGCCGGACGGCACGTACGAATTCCTCGGCAGGCTAGACGACCAGGTGAAGCTGCGCGGCGTGCGCATCGAGCCGGGCGAGGTCGAGGCGGCGCTGACCGCGCAACCGGACGTCCAGGCGTCGGCCGTTAAAGTCCACGGCGTCGGCGAAGACGCCAAACTCATCGCCTACTACGTCGGCGACGCGAACCCGGCGAAGCTGCGCGCGCGGCTGGCGGAAACCCTGCCCGCGCACACAGTTCCGGCGATGTGCGTCCCGATCTCGGAGCTACCGTTGTCGGTGCACGGGAAGCTGGACCGCGGGGCCCTCCCCGAACCGGTGCTCGCGGTCTCCGGCGAGGCGGCCCGGGTCGGACTCGAAGCTGGCTTGGCCGCGATGTGGGGGCAGGTCCTCGGTCTCGACGCGATCGGCCGTGACGTCGACGTCGTCCAGCTCGGCGGGAACTCGTTGCACGCCGCCCGGGTCCTCGCCCGGATCCGGGCCCGCTACGGAACGGACCTGTCGCTGCGGGAGCTGTTCGCCGCTGGGACCGTCCGCGCACTCGCCCGCTTGGTCGACGGACGACGTGCACCCGGATCTGCTCCGGTCCGCGTCCGTGCGGACCCCGAAACGGACGCCACCCTGCTGTCACCGGGGCAGCGGCGGTTGTGGTTCTTGGACCACTTGAGCCCCGCCGCCGGAGTCGCCTACAACGTGCCGGTAACCACTCGGATCCGGGGCCGGCTGGACCTGGCCGCGCTGCAGGGAGCCGTAACTGATGTCGTGCTGCACCACGAACAGCTCCGGACGTCCTTCGTCCTCGACGGGACCAGGCTTCGCACACGGGTCGAAAACCGCGCGCCGACCGTGAGGGTCGTCGACCTCGGCGCCGCCCCGGACGCGGAGCAGGAAGCCCTGCGCCAGGCCGCCGGCCTGGCTCGCGAGCACTTCGACCTCGGGCACGCTCCGCTGGTGCGCTGCGCGATCTTCCGGCTGGGCCCCGAAGACCACCTCATGACGACCGTGCTCCACCACATGGTCGCCGATGGGTGGACAGTCGGCATCTTCGATCGTGAGCTGGCCGGCGCCTACCGGGCGCGGGTCGACAGCACGCGGACCGAACCGGCCGGGCACCCGCTCGGCTACCGCGATTTCGCGCAGTGGCACCGGGAGTTCACGGAATCGGTGGCCGGCGAGGCCGCGCTGGAACACTGGACCGGGCAGCTGGCCGGCGCCCCGGCGGTGCTGGACCTGCCGGCCGATCACGTCCGGCCCGCCGTGCGAAGCCACCGAGGCCGACGTCTCACCCGGACCGCCCCCGCAGGGCTTTCGGAAGCGATCCGAGAGCTGGCCGCCGAAACCCGGACCACGCACTACGCGGTCTGCCTCGCGGCCTTCGGCACCCTGCTGCGGGAAGTGACCGGCAAATCGGACCTCGTGGTCGCTTCCCCCTCGGCCGGACGGCCGGCTCCGGAACTGGAGGACGTGGCGGGGTTCTTCGCCAACACCGTCCTGCTCCGGCTCCGCCCGGACGGAGCCGGCACTTTCCGGGATCTGGTCAGGGCAGTACACCGCACGACACTGGACGCCCTTGAGCACCAGTACGTCCCCTTCGAGGACCTGGTAGGCCGGTTCGCTCCGGCCGGGGACCTTTCCCGGCCACCGCTGGCCCAGGTCGCGTTCGTCCACCAAGGACCGCGACGGCCTCATGCGGCCCTCGCGGGCCTGACCGTCGCCCCCGTGCCGCTGGACAACGGCACCGCGAAGTTCGACCTGACCATCGAAGTCGCCGAAGCCGGCGACGACGTCGAGGTGACCGTCGAGTACTGCACGGACCTGTTCGAGCCCGTCCGTGCCGGAGCTTTGCTCGACCGGTTCGTGACGGTGCTGACGGCGGCCGTCGGCGATCCTGCCCCGGCCGACCGGCAGGTTCTCCCCGCCGAGCCCGCACCGGACCCGCGCTGCCTGCACGAGGTCTTCGCGGACACCGCCGCGCGGTGGCCGGACCGGATCGCGGTCACCGACGGCACCCGGAGCCTGACCTACGCCGAGCTGGACCGCGCAGCCAACTACCTCGCCCACCGGCTGCGCGGCCTGGGAGCCGGACCGGAGCAGCTCGTCGGGCTGTGCGCGGAACGCCGGGCCGAGCTGGTCGTCGGTGTGCTCGCCGTCCTCAAGGCCAGCGCCGCGTACCTGCCCCTGGACCCCCGGCACCCGCCGGCTCGCCTCGACGGGACGCTGACCGACGCGGGATGCCGGCTCCTGCTGGGTGACGCCGAGCTCTGCGCGCCCCTGGTGCGCACCGGACGGGTACTGGTCCCGCTGGATGAGCCCCCGGCCGAGGAACCCAGCGACGCGCCGGCCTCGGACGCGCGTCCCGGCAACGCCGCCTACGTGATCTACACCTCGGGTTCGACCGGCAAGCCCAAAGGCGTGGTCGTGACCCACGCCAATGCCGTCCGGCTGTTCACCGCCACCGAAGCCTCGTTCGCGTTCGGGTCCGGCGACGTGTGGACGCTCTTCCACTCGATCGCTTTCGACTTCTCGGTGTGGGAGCTCTGGGGAGCGCTGCTGTCCGGCGCCCGGCTTGTCGTGGTCTCCCACCTGACCAGCCGGGACCCGGTCGCCTTCCTCGAACTGCTGCAGGCGGAGCGGGTCACCGTGCTCAACCAGACACCGACCGCCTTCCGGCAGCTCGCGAGCGCCGCGGCGGAAGCCGGCCATCCGCCGCTCGCCCTGCGTACCGTCGTCTTCGGTGGTGAAGCCCTCGAACCGGCGACGCTGCGCGGGTGGTTCGAGGGCTACGGCGCCACCCGGCCACGTCTGGTCAACATGTACGGGATCACCGAGACCACCGTGCACGTGACCGTGCGGCCGCTCGGCTTCGACGACCTCACGGGGTCCGGCAGCCCGATCGGCCGGCCGATCGGCGACCTCCGCGTCCACGTCCTCGACGACACCATGGCGGAGCGGCCATCCGGCGTCGAAGGCGAGATGTACGTCGGTGGCCGCGGGGTGTCACGCGGCTACCTGCACCGGGCCGCATTGTCCGCGGAGCGGTTCGTGCCGGACCCGTTCGGTCCACCAGGGGCCCGGCTGTACCGGACCGGGGACCTCGCGGTGCGGCATCCGGACGGCGAGCTGGAGTTCCGCGGCCGGGCGGACGACCAGGTCAAGCTGCACGGTTTCCGCATCGAGCTGGGAGAGATCGAGCGTCTGCTGCTGGACCAGCCGGGCGTCCGTGACGCGGCGTGCGTGCTTCGTGAAGACAGTCTTGGAGCGCCACGGCTCGTCGCGTACCTGGTGCCAGTCCCCGACGGCCCGGCGGACCCGGTCGACGTCCGAGCCGCCCTGCAGAAGTGGCTTCCTGGCCACATGGTCCCGGCGTCCTTCGAGGAGCTGCCGAGTCTTCCGCTCTCCGCCAACGGAAAGCTCGACCGGGCGCGGCTGCCCGTCCCGTCCGGCCAGGGCACTCCTCGCGCCGGATCACGGACCCGGCCGCGGACTCCGGCGGAGCATGCGCTCGCCGAGGTGTGGTCAGAGGTGCTCGGGATCGACGAGCCGGACGTGGGGGACAACTTCTTCGCGGCCGGGGGCGATTCGATCATCGCCATCCGCCTGGGCGTCATGGCCAGGGCCGCGGGGCTGCCGGTCACCATCGAACGGCTCTTCCTGCACCCGACCATCGCCGAGCTCGCCGCCGCCTGCGACCAGGTGCAGGAGGACCCGGTGCCGGCCGTTGAACACACGTTGACGACTTCGCTGCCGGATCTCGATCCGGCCGCAGTGCCGCCCGGCATCGTCGACGCCTATCCCACCGCTGCGATGCAGCTGGGCATCTTGTTCGAGTGCGAGCTCGCCGAAATGACCGGGCTGTACCACGACCTGAGCAGCGTCCACCTGGCCGGGCAGTTCGCCCCGGACGCGCTCGACCGGGCTCTGGCCGCGCTGTGCGCCCGGCACGAGATCCTCCGGACCTCTTTCGACATCGGGGCGTTCCGAGAGCCGATGCAGTTCGTACACCGCGAAGTCCGGGTGCCGGTCACGGTCGAACACCCCGCCGGTGTCCTCGACGAAGAGGGTTACCAGGCGGCGCTTGAGGCGTGGTGGCGCCGAGAGCTCGCCGACCCGTTCGACCTCGGCCGACCGCCGCTCATCCGCTGTCACGTGCTCCTCCGGGAGGACGAGTCCTTCCACCTCTCCGTCTCGGTGCACCACATCGTCATGGACGGCTGGAGTTTCGCGCAGCTGATGACCGACCTGCTACTGGACTACGACCGCGAAGCCGGCGGCTCGTCCGCGGTGCCGGCCGCGCCCGCGGCCCGTTACCGGGACTTCGTCGCCGCCGAGCAAGCCGCCGCCGGCAGCGCCGCCGCCCGCGACTTCTGGCAGGAGCAGATCGGCTCGGCGCCCACCTGCCCGCTCCCGGAGCCGTACGCCGCCGGGACCGGTGACGAGCCGGACTTCACCGCCGTGCTCCCCGCCGAGCTCGAGTCCGGTCTGCGCCGCGTGGCCACGGAACTCGGCCTCCCGCTCAAGAGCGTCTTCTTCGCCGCTCACATGTGGGCGTTGCGGGAGCTCAGCGGCGACCCCGGCGTCACCAGCGGAATGCAGGTCAACGGCCGGCCCGAACGGGAAGGCGCGGACCGGCTGCTGGGCCTGCTGCTGAACATCGTGCCGATCAAGCTTCCCCCGGCCGCGGGCACTTGGGCGGATCTGGTCCGAGCCGGCTTCGCGGCGGAACGGCGGATCCAGCCGTACCGCCGATGCCCGCTCGCCCGGATCCAGGTACTCGCGGGCCGCGATCGGACGCTGTTCGACGTGGTCTTCAACTACACGGACTTCCACGTCTTCGACGACCTCGGCCGGCTGGAAAAGGTGCAGCCGCTCGAATGGTGGTTCTCCGACCGGCACAGCTTCCCGCTCATGGTCGAGGTAACACGTTCACCGCGATCCGGCAGCCGCACCGTCAAGGTGACGGCGAGCGTCGGCAGCCCCGCCGCGGGACTGGGGCCCCGTCTCGGCGAACTCGTTCTCCACGCACTGCGTCAGATCGCCGCCGCGCCGCAGGCGACCGCCCCGGCAGCCGGAAGCAGTGTGGCGGAGCCTTCCGGCCTGAGCCGATCCGAGAGGTGATCCGCGATCGACACGACAACACTGAACTCCTGGTTCCCCCTAGCCAGCGGCACGCCGACCAGCGTCGTCCAGCTGTTTTGCCTGCCGCACGCGGGCGTCGGCGCGAGTACCTACCGGCCGTGGGCCGGCCGGTTTCCCCCCGAGGTGGCAGCCGTTCCCGTCCAGTTTCCCGGACGGGAGGCGCGGTTCGCGGAGCCCGCGGTGCCGTCCGCGGTCGAGCTCGTCGGCCTGCTTCTCGAACCACTGCTCGCCCGCGCCGACCGCCCCTTCGCCCTGTTCGGGCATAGCATGGGCGCGCTGCTGGCGTTCGAACTGGCCCATGCCGCCGCCCGGCGAACGCGACCCCCGGTACACCTGTTCGTCTCCGGGTTCGGCGCACCGCACCTGCCGCCGTCACCGGATCTCCCGCACGTGCACCTGCTGCCCGATCCCGAGCTGACGTCGCACCTCGGCGAACTCGCGGGCACACCGGCCGAGGTGCTCGATCGGCCGGATCTGATGAAGGTGCTCCTCCCCACCATGCGCGCGGACTTCGCGGTGTGCGAGACCTACCGCTGGTCCGGCCGGCCTCCCCTGCCCGTGCCGATCACGGCGCTCGGGGGCGTCGACGACACCACGGCTACCGCCGAACGGCTCGGGGCGTGGGCGGAACTGACCAGCCGGGCCTTCTCCGCACGGCGCTTCTCCGGCGGCCACTTCTACCTGCTGGAGCACACGGACGAGGTCATCCGCACCGTGGCCACCGACCTGATGACGTCCCTCGCGGAAAGGACCTTCCAGTGAACCGTCCTTCGACAGTCCCGGAGACCGGGATCCCTGGTTTCGGCGAAGCCTTCACCGACCACATGGTCACCCTCAGCTGGGCCGCCGACACCGGCTGGACCACTCCGAAAGTGCGTCCGTACGGCGACCTCACCGTGAACCCCGCCATGGTGGGACTCCACTACGGCCAAGTCGTCTTCGAAGGCCTCAAGGCACACCGGCAGACCGACGGATCGATCGCGCTCTTCCGACCGGGAATGCACGCGCACCGCTTCCAGCGCTCCGCCCGTCGCCTGGCGATGCCCGAACTGCCGGAAGACCTGTTCCGGCGCGCTGCCGAGGATCTCGTCCGCGAAGACGGCCACCACCTGCCCGACGATCCCGCGCTCAGCTTGTACCTGCGTCCGGTGCTGTTCGCGGCCGAACCCTGCCTCGCGCTGCGCCCGGCGCGGGAGTACCAGTTCGTGCTGCTCGCCTTCGTCACCGGCGGGTTCTTCGGAACCCGCCCGGAGCCGGTGCCGGTCATGGTCAGCCGGCGCTACAGCCGCGCCGCGCCCGGCGGAACCGGGCATGCCAAGAGCGCGGGCAACTACGCTGCTTCGTATCTCGCGCAGCTCGAGGCCGAAGCCGCCGGCTGCAAGCAGGTCGTCTGGCTCGACGCGGCCGAGCGACGCTGGGTCGAGGAACTGGGTGCGACGAACCTCTTCTTCGTCCGCGGATCGGGACCGGACGCCACGGTCGTCACGCCCACCTTGACCGGCACACTGCTGCCCGGCATCACCAGGGACTCCTTGCTGGTCCTCGCCACGGACCTCGGGTACGCACCAGCGGAAGAGCGGGTTTCCCTCGACCAGTGGCGAACCGAATGCCGCTCGGGCGTCATGACGGAATCGTTCGCCTGCGGCACAGCCGCCGTGGTGACGCCGGTCGGCCGGGTCCACGACGAGGAAGGTGATTGGACCGTCGGAAATGGTGAACCAGGCGACGTCACGGTCGCGCTTCGCGACGCCCTCGTGGCCATTCAGCGAGGTCAAGCACCCGACTTGCACCACTGGATGTCGACTGTCGGGTGAACGAAAGAACGAAAGAACGAAAAGGAGATGAACCATGTCGGATTCACGCACGAAGGACAGCGAGCCCATCGCCAGGGAAGACTCGGTGCGGCACTACTACCGACTGGTGGACCGCGGCGACGTGGAGGGCCTGATCGCACTGTTCGACACCGACGCCGTCTACCACCGGCCGGGGTACCAGCCGTTGCACGGACACGAGGAACTACGCCACTTCTACCTGGAAGACCGCGTGATCCGGGATGGACGCCACGATCTCGACACGGTGATCGCCTCGGACGACGAAGTCGCGGTGCACGGGTCGTTCCGCGGGATGCTCCACGACGGGAACGAGGTCGACGTGCGCTTCGCCGACTTCTTCACTTTCCAGTCCGACGGCAGTTTCTCCCGCCGGGACACATTCTTTTTCGCACCATTGGTGTGATACCGTGAATATATGCTGGTACGCACCATCGGGGACGAACGCCTGCGGTTGACCGTCAGCGGCCTCTGCCTGGGCACGATGAATTTCGGGACCCGTACCGACGAGGCGACTTCACTCGCCATCCTCGACCGGTTCCGTGACGCTGGCGGAACTTTTCTCGACACCGCGAACAACTACAACCAGTGGCTCGACAACGGGGACGGCGGGGAGAGCGAGGCCCTGATCGGGCGCTGGCTCTGCTCACGTAAGGCCGTGAACTCCACGGTGGTCGCCACGAAAGCAGGCGCGCGCACGACCGTATCCGGCGACGTCGGCCGGGAGCATTGGGAGGGGCTCACCTCCGCCGCGATCCGCAAGGCGGCGGAGGGTTCCCTGCATCGGCTGGGCACCGAGCGACTGGACCTCTACTACGCTCACATCGACGAACGCGGAGTGCCGCTCGAAGAGTCCGCCGGCTCGTTCGCCGAACTCGCCGCCGAGGGCGTCGCCGGACTCATCGGCGCCAGCAACATCACCGCGTGGCGGCTCGCCGAAGCACGCCAACTCGCCGTAGGACGCGGTTGGGCGCCGTACACCTGCGTGCAGCAGATGCATACCTACCTGTGGCCACGCCCCGGGCTCGAACAACTGTACGTCGTCGGCGACGAAATGGTGGACTACGTCGGCGCCCACGCCGATGTGACCTTGCTCGGCTACTCTCCCTTGTTCGCGGGCTACTACTCACGCCGGAACCAGCCGCCGTCACACGCGACGAATTTCATCTCGAACTGGCGCCGCCTCGAGGTGGCCGGCACCGCATGGGACCACGAATCAAGCTGGCGGCGTCTGGCCGTGCTCGACGAGGTGTCCGACGAACTGGGCGCAACTCCGAACCAGGTGATTCTCGCCTGGATCCTGGGTAGTGAACCCTCGATCATCCCCATCTTCAGCGTCAGCTCCGTGCCACAACTCGAAGAATGCCTTGGCGCGCTGGAAATTTCCCTGGCTCCAGAGCTTCGCCAACGCCTCGACTCCGCGTAAGCGTCATAGCGACACCCAAAGGCTGCGATCTGGAACTTCGCATTCCCCGATACCCTCTCGGAGGTCGTCATGCCGGCGGCAACCTGTGGGTGCCAAAAACTGTGTCACATCATGCGACCTGCTGATACTCGTGGATCAGTCCACCGAGCCGATCACACCGACGAACCCGCCCGACGCCAGTCATTCGGACAGGAACCAGCACCTGATCGGGCGCTCGTTGGCCCAAAGAGCGATGAGGTCGATGCTGGTTGAAGTGATCGACGTACTCGGCCAACACCTGCTCCAGATGACGCCGGTTGACGACCAGCATCCGATCCAGACACTCGCGACGCACGCTGCCCACCCAACGCTCAGCGATCGCGTTCGCACGCGGTGCTCGAACGGGGCTGCGCAGGATATCGATGCCGACCGACTCGAACACCGCATCGAACGCGGCAGTGAACTTCGCATCGCGGTCACGGATCAGAAACCGCAAGCTCTCCACTCGATCACCAAGCTCCACCAGCAAGTTCTGGATCCGCTGCACCACCCACTCCGCAGTCGGATGAGCCGTCACCCCAACGATGCGCACCCGGCGACGATCGTGCTCCACGACAAACAATACGTACAGCCGACGCAGCAACACTGTGTCCACGTGGAAGAAGTCGACCGCCAAGATGCCCTTGGCCTGGGTCGTGAGGAACTGCTTCCACGTAGGCCCCGATCGGCGCGGCGCCGGGTCCAATCCGGCGTCCTTAAGGATCTTCCAGACCGTCGACGCCGCGATCGCGTGCCCCAGCCCGACAAGTTCGCCGTGGATTCGCCGGTAACCCCACCACGGGTCGTCCCTGGCCATTTCCGCCACCAACCTGCGGATCGCCAGGTCAGCGCGTGGCCGCCCCGGGCGGCGCCGGTAGGTCCACCGGCGTCGCACCAGTGTCGCGTGCCACCGCAGGATCGTGCGCGGCGACACGATCAACCGCAACCGACGCCAGTTCGGCACCAGCCGCACCAGCGCCGCCAATACCGCGCGATCAGCCCAAGACAAATGCGGCCCGCGCCACCTGACGCCGAAGCACGGCGACCTGATGACGCAGCACCAGGATCTCCACGTCTTTGGCGCCATCAGTTCGCGAACAGCACCAGCCACCCGAATACTCGCGCCACCAGCAGATACATCAACCTCATGATCACAGCACGTGATCATGAACCACGGGCATCGTCACTCCATCAACCACCCGCCCACACTCCACGAACCGGCTGGTCAGCACCCACGACAGCGTTTCCGGCGCCCGCAGGCTGCACGGCCGTGACATGCCAGCCGCGCAACCGCAGCGTGCCCAATTCGATCCTGGACTGCTCCGATTCGATCGACCAGGCACCGGCGTCCACCAACCGACAGTTCGCACAGATCGAAGACAACGTCCCAGCGTTGGGCCCGTCCGCGCCGACGAACTGTGTTCGCTACGCCCACCAACGGTATACGTCGCGCATGACCATCACGACTTGTCCGGCAAATCCGTGTCCCGCCACGGACTGCAGTGCGGGAACAAGAGGCACGAGTGCGTGGAGAGCGGCAGCTCTATCGACTCCTTGAAATCGTGCACGCAGCACCCGGACGTCCACACCAGCAGCCTGTTCGCCGGGCTCCGGGGCGACCGCATGTACTGTTCCAGCCTGGTTCAGGACTGCGCTCGAGACAGTGGTGGACCGGTCATCGGACAGAGACCTTTCCACTCTGGTTGGCGCTCGCGACCGGATGGTCTCGCCATCGACCGCCGAGATGCTTGCCATCACCACACGCTGCTGCTCGGGCGACATGAACGGAAACAAGCGGGTCAGTGCCCGCAGACGAGACGCATGGTCGGTCATGCCCAACGTAGTGGCCATCACCTCGGCCATTTGCTCGACGGAGAGGTACGGGGCCAGTTCAACAAACGATCCGGCCTGCGCATCCTCGGTTTCGAACTCGACGATCATGGTTACGAGCTCGGCGACCTGTTCGGCGGACAGGTGCGGAGCCAGGTCCACCAATCGCAGAATACCGACGTATTCATCAGCGGCCGTTGCGGCAGCCCAAGCCTCGGCCCTCGCCGCCGGGCCGGCCTGGTTATCCACATACGGCAGCAGGCCGAGCAACGCATCGAACCGGGCGAGCCCATCGGTGAAGGTGGTTACCGCGGCCAGGACTTCGACCAAGCGCCCAGCCGGAACCGACGGAACGAGTTCGGCCAACGCGAAAATGCGCAGGGCCTCGTTGGTGATGGCGCAACCGGTCGCCATGGCCTCCCCCAGCACTGTCGGCTGCTGATCGACGGGCAGGAGCGGAAGCAGACTGACCAAAGCCTGAACCCGGACCACTTCATCTTCGATGCCCTCGGCGGTGGTCAGCGTTCGGGTCAGCGCCTTCGGTCGCTGCTCATCCGACAGGTGCGGGAGCATTCCCACCAGCACCTGAACGCGTGCCGCCTCATCGAACATCTCATCAGCGGCGGCTAGGACGTCGACGTGGCGCCCAGGCGGAAGGTGGGGGGCGAGCCTGGCCAAGGCGCCTGCGCGCTGCGATTCACTGCGGACGGAAAGTGCCGCGGTCAGTGCCAGGGCAAACACATCATGCCGCTGAGTCGCAAGCGCATGCGGCAGCAATTCGGCCAGTATGCGTGCCCGAGCGGCCTCGTCGGCCACGGCGACAGCTTGAGGGAGCACACGGTCCAGTACGGTAACCCGCCGTTTTGCCGGCAACTGCGGAAGGACCTCGGCCAGCGGCAGAACGTAGTACGAGCCAAAAGTGACCGCGATGGCAGCGGCGAGCGCCTGGGCCACTACCTCGAGCTGTTCACCCGCAGGAAGGTTCAGATCGAATCGCGCCGCCACCACCGGAGCACGGTCCTCACCGAAGACGATGGAGGCGATGACGTCGAGCAGCTTGCGGTGCCTGTTCGCCACGTGCTGAGTCATCTGGACGAGCACTCGGAGCCGCTCCGGCCCCTCAGCAGTGGCAGCGGCGAGTGCCTCGGCGAACTTGTCACCCGGTACGTGTGGCATGAGCTCCCTCAAAGCCCCGGCCCGGCGATTTGTGTCGGCGATGGTGACCGCATCGGCGAAAGCATCGATGAGCCTGGCAGCACGCTCTTCCACGGCGAGGTGAGGAATCAGGTCAGCAAGCGTCCGGACGCGAGCAGAGGCGTCTGAGACCGCCGTGAGCTCTGTCAGTACCTCGGTCAGCACCAGAGCTTGCTGCTCCACGGAAATATACCGGAAGATCGCGGCAAGAGCGTCCGAGCGAGTTTCTGCCGTGGGAAGCCGGCGGGCGTGGGCCAGCGCGCGATCCACAGTCCAAACCTGATGCCGCACCAAACTCTGCAACAGCACGATCGGGACGTTCGTGGTATGACTGACAACAGAGGCAGCGATCAACCAGTAGCGCAGCTCGCCGGCCAAGCTTGGCGCAGGGCGGTCGGCATCCAGGGCGAGTTCGGTCTGGTACTGGCAATCCTGCCGTGCGGTGGCGACATCAGCGAGATACTGGTCGATGGTGTCCACGGCATCATGCGCGGCAAACCAAAGGTTCGTCGCGCGATTCCGCCCGATGGGCCGCTCAACCCGCAGCAGACGATGCAAATCCGCGCCTCGGCCGGCACGGACGAGATGCCGGGCGAGGTGACGCAATGCATAGCCGCCGTCACGGGCCGCCAGACCCGGATCATCGGCCAGAAGGGCCAGATCGCCATCCCAGCCGCCGAACAACCCGACGTAGTATTCGATGATGCGCTGGTGCGCGAGGGTTGTGGCGGACCGCAACAACTCCGACCACATCCAGCTGCGGTCCGCATCTCGGTCGTGCTGCAGGATGCCGGTGAGCAACTCCCGCATGCTCGCATGGTAGATCGCAAAGCCCCGTGACTTGGCGTGCTCGGCCTTGGGCGAGCCCTCGGATGCCGAGAGCGACGTGTGCCTTGTGGCCGCCAGGAACGGTCTGAGGACGCCGTGACACCACAGCCTCACCGCGGACTCTCCCACTCCCGACACAGCGGTCAACATTCCGGTCGAAAGCGGTTCTCCGGCGACCGCCAAAGTGGCGAGCAACGGGAGAATCTCGTCGTGCCAACGCGGATGGCCGCTCCACTGCTCCAACGACGATGTGTAGTAGGAAGTCAGATCGGCAGGTAAACTGTCCAGCTGTCCCGGATCACGCAATCCGTATCGGATCTCATCCAGGACGTAACGCAGATACACCCAGACCCCACCGCACCGCTCGGCGAGATCGGCCCCGAACTGCTGTCGCGTCAAGCCAGCCAGTTTCAGGCGCCTGACGAAGTCTTCGTCGCGCAGCACAGCGTCAAGGTGCTGCGCGACGTCCTCATGGTTACGCGGGTCTTCAGCCTCGATACGCATGATCCGGGACGGCCGAGCAGGAGGGAGAACAAATCCTGTGCGGTAGGTCCCGACCACGAACACGCCCACCGGCAAGTCGACCGGCAAGCCCCAGGGCTGCATCCCGTCAGCCTGCTCGGTCTCGTTCGCGCCGTCCACGACGAGCACGAGAGGCTTGCCTTCTTCTCGGGCACAACGAGCAGCCCTGCCCAGGATGCGCTCGAACCCCTCCGGCGTGAACGCCCGTTCGGGTAACATCCGACCGGGCGCCGAATCCCACAGCTCATAACGTTTTACCAGTTGACCGGCCAGGTTCTGCAGTCCGACCTGGGTCGTGCCGCCCCGGCTGACCCGGGAGAAGTGCCCGATCCAGGCACGCTCGCGAACCAGATGTGCTGCCAGAGCGGACTTACCCAGTCCGGCCTGGGCTTCAATCCACAGATAGCCACATCGCCGCCGCTGAACGAACTGGTCGATCTCGGCGATCAACCACTCACGACCGGTGAATCGATGGTCGAGGACCGCTGCCAGCACAGGCTCCAGATCACAGACCGCATCGTCGAGCGGTACCGACACCGCACCGGCAACCGTTACCGTGATCGGGCCGTTGATCGCGCCTGCCTGCACCGCCAAACCGAAGACGTCGCCGCTGATCGAATTGTCGACACTGCGAAGAGGTACCGCCGAACGGTTTTCGTCCTCAGACCGTGCATTCATCCCCAGCCCCCTGATCGTGGCACGTTCTGACCAGCCTAAGTCATCTTGCGGCGATATGCCTCAGACGCCATCGACGGCGACCGGAAAGCAAGACAGGAGTCGCGCTAGGGCGCGGATCTGAGCAAGCATCCGGGCACGCGGTGCACAGACTTGTTTTCACGGACGAGTCGTCTACACCTGTGTCCGGAGGATGTTGAGCGACAGCTGGCACGGCCCCGAACTGCAGCTCGCGGGCCGGATCCGCGAGGACGACCTCCTGAATGCCGTGTGGCTTCTACGCGGACCGGATCTCCGGGCCCGACCGGCAAGCCATCCTGGAGGCGTCGTATTGGCCGAACTGAGGTTCACCCCGGGTAGTGGACACCGAGTTAGCAGGACCCGTCGTCCTGCTGAAAGGATGTCCTCATGCCTCCTCGCAAGCGCCGGTCGTACACGGCCGAGTACAAGGTCGAGGCTGCTCACCGCGTGATCGATTCCGGTCGGACGATCTCCGAGATCGCCCGTGAGCTCGGGATCGATGCGGGCATGTTGAGTGTCTGGGTCAAAGATGAACGACGCCGGATCACCGCGGCCGAGGTCCATGGCGACAAACCCCTGGAGGCGGCCGAGCGGGCCGAACATCGCCGGGACTGCCGGCGTCACCTCGCCGCAGCGCACGTGGTTCTCGGTCCGGCGGATGGCGCGGCTGCTGGGCGTGTCGACGTCGGGTTATTACGCGCACGCGAAACGCGTCGCGGCGACGGTGCCGACACCGCGGCACCAACGCCGCGCCGATCTCGCGGTGAAGATCACCGAGGCGCACCAGGACTCCCGCGGCACCTATGGGTCGCCGCGGATCACCGCCGAGCTGCGTGATCAGGGCGAGGTGGTCACGGCGAAGACCGTCGCCAAGATCATGGCCTCGATCGGGATCGAGGGCATCAGTCCGCGCACGTTCAAGGTGAAGACGACGGTGGTCGATCCGGCCGCGTCGTTCCCGCCGGACCTGGTCGACCGGCACTTCGACCGGGGCCGGCCAGACGAGGTCTGGTTAACCGACATCACGTATCTGACGTGCGGTGAGGACGAGATGTTCTTGTGCGCGGTCCGGGACGGACACTCCCGGAAAGAGTTGGGCTACAGCATCTCTGCCCATATCAGCGCTGCGATGGTCACCGACGCCATCGAGGCTGCTGTGGCCGTCCGTGGTGGCAGATGTCGTGGGACGATTCTACATTCCGACCATGGCGGGGACTTCACGGCGCATCTGACGGCGGAGGCGTGCTTCGGTCACGGGCTGCGCCGGTCGATGGGCGCGACCGGGATCTGCCGGGACAACAGCCCGGCAGAGACGTTCTGGTCGACGTTCAAACACGAGCACTACTACCGGCACGTGTACGCCACGAAGTCGGAACTCGTTGCCGCAGTTGACAATTGGGTTCGTTTCTACAAAAATGTGCGGCGGCACTCCGCGATCGGGATGCTCAGCCCCGACAACTTCGAGCAGTCACTCCGCACGGCTGCCTGAATCCTCGTTAGCCCCTGTCCACCGTTCGGGGTGAACCTCAAGGAACCCGCAGCCACAGCCGCCTCAATGCGGCATCTGCGCTCCGGAAAACCCGCAGCCGATCAAGGCGCTCGCCGAACGGTTGCACCAGGCCGAAGCGAACGACAAGATGTCCGACGGCGTCCTCCGTGCGGAGTGGCGGAGGCTTCGAGAAGCCAGTACCACCCAAGTCGGCGTCCACAACCAGGTCACTGGAAACGTCACCGGCAAGGTCGTGCAAGCCGACGACGTCCACGGCAACATCAATCTGTGACCTCCTCGGCTGCTCGGGTCCGGCGTGCACGCGCAGACAGTCGATGCCAACGCCGACACGTGGTGAAGCGCATTTAGTAATTGCGCAGACCAGTGGTGTCCATCGCGCTGTCGTGCACGCCCACGTGGCTGAACGGCCCCGTGAAATAAGCTTCACGGAAGGAGGCTCCTGCGGCGAAGAGCGTGTGCTGGAACGACGCGCCACTGTTGAAGTAACAGTGCGAAAAGTCCGCTCTGATCGTGAACTTCGCCTGATCGAACTTCGGGCTCGCCGAGAAGTAGGTTCCGCTGAAGTTCGTGATCTGACCGGTGAAGCGCGCTCTGCTGAAGTCGACCTCGTCGATCCAGCAGTCCGACGCGTCGAAGTCGACCAGAGTCGTCCCTGTGAGGTCGCCGGTCAACCCCGGCCAGTACTGCTTGCCGAACTTGTCGTCGGTCTCGCGGTTCCCGTGAAGCGAATAGTATGTCCTCGCCGTGACATCGTTGGGTTCGGTGAGGTGCTTCTTGACGATCTGCTGCGCCGTAGCGCGCACTCTGCGTTCATCGTCAACCTACTGCAGCCGGTCGTCGACACGAAGGCACGAGCACAGCACGTCAACGACGAATTGGCGAAGCTCCGGCGATCCTGGTCACGACGTTGCTGCTGGACAGGCATTCGACTGCATGCCCCAATCCGGTCATGGCAGAGCCCGTGGTCCGCTCGTGCAGGTGGACGTCTCCGTAGACGACGCCGGCCTGGAAGCTGGTGCCGTAGACCGCGCCCGTAACTCTGTTATGCGATTGTCGTTCTGCGTCCTGCGGCATGGTCGGCTCCCCTAACTCGGCGCTGAACCTACCGCACCCTCATCCTGCAGGCGGGAACCGGAGATTCAGAGACCGTCCTACTACCTGGTAAAGGCCAGGCTGCCGGCGACGAATGCCCTTCAGGACTTGACACACGGGTCTGCAGCGAGGCAGAGCCCGCACCTGGCGGACCGTGCCCGTAGGTCAGGACTTCAGGACATAGTTCGCGTTGGCACGTCGTTGAAGCAACGCCGTTAAGCTATGAAGCCTATACGACGCATCGGGAGGGTTGATGACGGAACTCGATGCCGCACCTGACCCCCGCAGGGATGACGGCGCACCGTCTCCGGCATCGACGGTGCGCAACGCAGTGTCCGCCGAAACGGTTTCCGGTTCGGTCGTGACGGCCGGGACCATCAGCGGCGGGATTCACTACCACCTCCCACCGACCTCCGAGATGCCTTCTGCCGTCGGTGCTCCTATTAGCGGCATGACGGCGGATGAGCTCGGAGTTCATCCAGCCGTAGAACCTCGCGGTGGACAGCAGACGCTAACCGCATACATCGAGCGAGCGCATGACGTCGAACTTCGTGCGGCAGCCCGTGCCGCAGGTGGTCCGGAAGCCCGGTCCGGAATCGTGGTCCTGGTGAGCGACTCGACGTCGGGTAAGACTCGAGCATGCTTCGAGGCTCTCCATCGACCCATCGACGGTCCCGCGACAGCAAGTCTTGCCAAAGCTGGGTGGCGTCTGTGGCCCTCGCTCAACCCTCTCGCCCCCGAGCAGTTCCTTGCGGAACTACCTCTCGTAGGCCCCAAGACAGTCGTCTGGCTGAACGAAGCCCAGAGGTATCTGCTCGACCCGTCTCCCGACCTCGCACGAGCGATCGCTGACGGGCTCAGGCGCCTGCTCGTCGACCGCGGCCGCGCTCCTATCTTGGTCCTCGGCACGCTGTGGCCTGCATATCGCCACGAAATCATGCGCAGACCGCAACAGTCGATCGATCGTCACGACTCTGCACGAGCGTTGATTCGCGGACACACGCTCCGCGTCCCGGACAGGTTCGGCGGCGACGAACTCACTGCCGCACGGTCGAGCTCGGACCATCGGCTGCGGGAAGCCGTCCAGCGAGCCGAGGACGGGGCGGTCGTACAAGAATTGGCGGGCGCGCCGGACCTCGTCGATCGCTATATCTGGCTGACCACTCCCGCGTGTGCCGTCATTCATGCCGCCATGGACGCGCGCCGCCTTGGTCACTCCGAATGGCTCCCTGCGCTGCTGCTCGAGCACGCAGCCCTGGCCAATCTGGATGAACGCGAGCGACGCGAGCACCTGCTGGACTCCGGCTGGTTCGACGACGCACTGACCGAACTTACCGCGGCCCACGTCGCCAAAGGCAGGCTCCTCATCCCATCCCCCGACTCCCATCCTCGCGTGTACCGCCTCGCGGACTACATCGACCAGTACGGCCGCCGCAGCCGAAACAGGATCATGCCACCAGCCGGCTTCTGGGATGCCACCATGCGGTATTCAGACAGTCCCGCCGACCTGGCAGCTCTCGCGGACAGTGCCAGGAATCGGCTCCGCTTCCGGCTGGCGGCGGACCTGCTGGACCGATCAAGCGCCGCAGGCTACGGGCCGGCTCTGATCGCGCTGGAGAGAATGCGGGCAGGAGCGAACCGCCCCATGCCCGAACGCATCCTGGTTGAACGTGCGGCTTCTACGAACGACGCGACTTCGGTCAGTCGGCTCGCGCAGCTACGAGAATCCGCTGGCGATCACGGCACCGCAGAACGTCTCGGCCATCTTGCTGTCGAGATGGGGCATTCCGACGCGCTGGTCGAAGTAGCACGGGTACGTCGCTCTCGAGGGCATATCGCAGACGCCGACCGATTCGTACGCGGTGCGGCCGCTGCCGGCAACATACCCGCACTCGTGGAACTCGCACACACGCACGAACGCGCCAACCGTCACGACGAGGCCGAAGCCACGCTTCGACATGTCGCCGGCAACGACCACCCGTCAGTCCTGCGAATCCGGGCTCGGGTGCACCACCGCAAAGGCGACCACGATAAGGCCATCACATTCCTCAAGGGTGCCGTAGCCGCGGGCGACTCCGAGGCCCTCGAAGAACTGGCACTCCTGCACGAGGAGTCCGGTGACACGGAGACCTCCGAGCGACTCGCCCATCTCGCGGCCAACGCAGGCTGCACGCGCATCTTGAACGAATTGACACAGAGACGAGAACGCACGGGTGAGCACGACAGCGCGATCCGACTCGCCCGGCAAGCTGCCGACGCGGGGCATCCGTCAATCTTGGGTGAACTCGGCCGAACGCGAGAGGCAGCGGGCAGGGCTCATGCCGAAGAGCTCCTTCGATCGGCCGCACACGCCGGCGACCAGCTGGCTCAGCGCGACTGGATCAAGCGATGCGAATCCAGGGGCAATCCCGCCGAGGCCGAGCAAACTGTTCGACTGGCTGTACTCGCAGGAGGCACCGTTGCAGCGACAACGCTGATAGACCTACGCTGCGATAAGGGAGACTACGACGGCGCCGAGCGTGTTTTGTCCCTCGTCGAAGGCACCGACCGACGCGAAGCACTCCGGACGCTGGCTCGATGGCAGGAGGCGGCAGGCCGGTATCGAGAGGCCGAACGACTTGCTCGCATCGCGGCTGATGCGGGTGACCTGGCAGTACTCTCCGGCATAGCCTTGCTCCGTAAAGGGAAGAGAAGACCGTTCAGCACTGGAGACCTGAAAGACTTGGTGATGGTCGCCGGAAGCACCCGCGCTCTGGCTGCACTAATCACGCTGCTTGTCGAGCAGGGCGATCGCGACGAGGCTCGGCGGCTGGCACTCGCCGCAGCGGCGGGAGGACACCCTGACGGACTGGTGGCCCTGCTTTCGTCGCAGAGTGAAGACGACGCCGATCACCTCGCACTACAAGCTGCCGACCTCGGCTCATTCAAGCCCCTCAGCCGGCTTGCCCGGAAACGATGGAGCGGCGGCGACCGCAGAGCGGCAGAGCGCATTGCCCGGGAGTGCGCCGACGGCGGCTCGCCGGACGCGTTGCTCCAATTTGCACGACACCTCCAACATCTCTCAGCATGGCGCCAACTCTCCGAGTTCGGGCTGGAACCGGATGGCTCCACTTCGATGCCATGGGAGTACAAGCCCTGAAGGGGGCCGAGACCTCTGGGCTTTCCGCCGCTCGTCCCCGCTTCGACTCCGGCACCGATTGCGGTCCCCATCAGGTGATGTACTGCCGCCACCGCTGATGTTTCCGTCATTTGTATCGTCCGGTCAGGGCGTCGTCGCGGCCGGCCCCGGTCCACGCAGTAGGCGCCGCCCCGGAGCCAAGCCGCAACTCGGCAGCCAGCTTGGCCCACATCGGCGAAACGCCGGCCGCCCACTCTGACGACTGTCACCGCGCCCAGCGTGACCCCACCTCGGTCACTCGTAGACCAGGCACTGGCAGCCAACGATCGCAAGCGTCCGCTTTGCCCGTCGGCTGGGCCAGCAGGACGCCACGGTCACATCGCCCTGAACGTGACAGTTCGCGGACATCGCGTGCCCGGCGGGCGGTCTGCGGCGATACTGACCGAAATCGCGACGACAAGGCTAGGAGCAGGATGACGGGCGAGGTCGAACTACCGCCATACCGGGCCGTGCTGGTTGTGGACGCCAAGGGGTTCGGCGGCCACTCCGACCGAGGTCAGGCGGTTCTCGCGGAGGAGATTCCCGGTGTGCTGGCGCTGGCTTTCGAACGCGCGGGACTGGCACACGTCTGGGGTGATGCGCTCTTCCCGCACGGTACCGGCGACGGATTCGGACTCGGGTTCGCCACGCGGCACCTGCCGACGGTGGTGATGCGGCTCTTCGACACGCTGCAGGATGTCCTGGCGGAACGAGACGCCCGGTCGTCCGGCCCCGGTCACGCGCGCATGCGGATGCGGGCAAGCTTGAACGTCGGTCCCGTTCTGGCCCCCGGCCGTGGCTCAGCCGCCGCTGTCGGCGGCGCGGTGATCACCACTCACCGGCTGCTCGATGCACCTGAGGTCCGCGACCTCCTCACACGTTCCGACCCCGGACAGACATTCCTCGCAGTGGCGTTGTCCGAGCGGGTATACGAAGACGTCGTCTTGACGGAGTACGCGCCGCTCCCACCGTCGCTGGTGGTGGCACAGGCTGTGACGGTGAAGGAGTACTCGGGCACCGTCCGCTTGTACGTACCATGCCCTAGCGGCGACCTCCTGCGCCACGGCTTGGGCGCCGTCCCCAGGCCGGCGCCGAAGGCCGACCCGCAGTCTCAAGTACCGGCGACGACAAACGTGATCAGCGGCGGCGAGTTCGGCACGGCGATCCAGGTGGGCCACCTCCACGGCGGGTTCCACCACGGTCCCGACCGGGTAAACTGACCGGGACGCCGGCGCGGTCCGGGAAGATGACCAGGTGACACAGAACTCGGCTTCGGGCAAGGTCGCCGGTCCGGTGATCCAGGCTGCCCCGTGCACGTCGGCAACGGCGAACCAGTGCGCAGTTACTACCTGACGCGGGTCGAGTCGTTCGCTCCCCTCCCTTTGATCGACCGCGACGAGGAACTCGCCGAACTGGCCAGGTTCTGCACTTCGCCCGGCACCGCGGGGACCGACGTGTGGTGGCGTGCGGACGCCTGGTCGGGCAAGTCGGCATTGCCGAGCACACATTCGTCCTCGATCCGCCCCCTGGAGTCCGGATAATCGCGTTCTTCATCACGCGCAGCCAGCCCGATCAGAGCGATCGCCGTGCATTCGTGGACAACCTTCTCGAGCAGCTCTGCGCGCTCCGAGGGACTCCGCTCCCCGGGTCACCGAGTCGACCAAGGAGGTCGGCATGCTCGGGCTTCTGGCCGAAGTGGCGCAGGACTGCAGCTGGCGCGGTGAACGGCTCGCGCTGGTCGTTGATGGGCTGGACGAAGACCTTGGCCTTGATGGCAGCCCCGATGCGCACAGCATCGCCGCCCTGCTCCCGATGAGACCACCCGCGGGGATGCGCGTGATCGTCTCCTGGCGCGACAACCCGGCTCTACCTGACGACGTGCCTGACCGCCATCCGCTTCGCGAACCGGCAATCGTCCGCCGGCTCACCCCATCCGAAGATGGCTCGTAAGGTGCGCGACGCCAAAGAACCCGATCTCAAACGCCTACTCCGCGGCTCTTCGATCGAGCAGGACCTGCTCGGGCTGCTTACAGCGACCGCCGGCGGCCTCACGACGCCGGACCTGGCCGAATTGACAGGCTTTCTCGGAGTGGCAGATCGAGGACAGCCTGCACACCGCGAGCGGCCGCAGCTTCGCCCGTCGGCCGCCCGAACGCCGCCAGTCCGGTCTCGACGTCCATGTGCTGACGCACGAACAGCTCCTGGCCGACGCTCGGTCGATGCTGGGTTCTAGGCTAACCTGCTACCGACAGCGTCTGCTCGACTGGGCCGACGACTACGCCGCGAGGCGATGGCCGCCGGAGACCCCGACTACCTCCTCCGCGATTACTTCGCGATGCTGCGTGCAGATAAGGCAGCCTGCGCCGAATCCGGCTCCAGGTAGCCGCTGGCGCGACAGTGAACGACCTGGCTCCCGGCCCCAGCCACGGCTAAGTTGAACCCATGCCCGAACCCATCCTGGTCGCCATCGCCGCTACACTCGCCGCGAAGAGCGCGACCAGCCTGTACGACCTGGTGAAACGCAAGTTCGCGAAGGATCCGGCCGGCACCGCCGCCCTCGAGGCGGCCGTGACGGCTCAGGACGACCCGCAACCGGTCAAGGCACTCGCCGAACGACTGCACCAAGCCGAATCCGACGACAAGGCGTTCGCCGACGCCCTCCGGACGGAGTGGCAAAGGCTCCCGGACATCGACCGCACTCACGGCGGCGTCCACAACCAGGTCACGGGAAACGTCACCGGCAAAGTGGTGCAAGCGCGCGACATCCACGGCAACATCAACCTCTGAAACGCTGGACCGCACAGCGAAGTACCGGCGAGACCCCTGCCGGCTCGAATAGGCTGCGGATATGTGGAAGGCACCGGTCAACGGCAGGGAGGCGCTGCCCACGACACCAGCCACGGGGGCCCGGCGCTCGCGGACCACTCGCGACTCGCTGTCGAGCTGGCGCCGATCGCGATCGCGCCGCCGATAACGTCCGACCCGGCCGCGGACCGCGAGGCGACGGTCTTCGGAACCTTGGTGCTCGAGCCCGGCCTCCGCCGAGCTGCCGAGCATGAGGACTTACCGGACGACCGTCTCCAGCGTAGCTCGCACACCGACCTCGTCGGGCGACCAGTAGCGCCGCGCGATGCGTATCGCGGTCGACACGTCCCGGGCACGCTCCGGGCGCACGGAATTGTCGGTGGTGGCGCTTACGCTGTCGGGGAGGGCTCCGCTCAGCGGGACCGGCAGGTCACAACACCGCTTTACGCTGCACCGGGTACTAGTCCCCCACGACGCCGACGACCGCGCCCACCGGGGACGTGACACCCCGCCAACCCACCACAACACCGGCCGCGCGCCGCCCAGCTCCGGCACCAGCATCAAGGGCGAGCACCCCGCTCGGACCGGCGACCGCCAGCTCAAACGCGCGTTCTTCCTGGCCGCGTTCGCCGCGTTGTCCGACCCGACCGGCAGTGCCTACTACGACAGGAAGAGGGCCGAGGGGAAGAAGCGCAACGCCGCCCTCATCTGTCTGGCCCGCCGACGCTGCGACGTCCTCTACGCGATGCTGCGCAATGACACCCACTACCGCCACCCCGAACCCGCTCCCGCTGCGGCTTGACAACCACATAGGGACACCCCCCGAAGGGGCACCGGTTCGGCACCGCCGGCCGGTTGTTCCGCTGCCATAGCCACACAACGGCCCTTGAAGGCGAATAGGTCCTCTGGGACATCGTTTTGCCGGCTGCCTCGCCTGCACGGCACCCCGATGACCAGGGCCCACCGACTTCCAGAGGATCCGGCGCATCTGTGGTGCCCTCGGGCACGTCGGGCTGTTCCCGAAGTGCCGCAACGGACTGTCGACGTCACCCGTGCGAGCTACGTGAAGGTGTCCACCGAATGGTGATGCCTCCAGAGCTCCTGATCCGTAGCTTTCGCTGCGTAAGTCTTTACGCGCAACGCTTTCGTACCAGGAGTACATCATGTCCCGTAGGACATCCGCGGCTCTCGTCCTGTGCTGTGCCGTGGCCGGAGTGGCGCTGGCAGGCTGCGACGAGGCGCCGGACGCGGACTCGGCTCCGCCTGCGAGCACATCCTTTACCGGCACGGAGAAGATCAAGGTCGGCGACCGTTCGGTGAACGTGTCCTGCTCGGGCGATCCGGTCGACGGACATCCGGTCGTCGTGCTGCTCCACGGTGGCGGCGACGGGCTGGACAAACTGGCGGCCCTCCAGAAGTCCCTCGCGGGCAAGGACCGGGTCTGCTCCTACGACCGGCTCGGCGCGGGCGCCAGCGACCAGCCCGACGGGCCGCAGACCTTCGAAAGCACCGGGAAGGTCCTGACCGCGGTCGTCGACCGGGTCGCCGGGGACCAGCCGGTCGTGCTGGCCGGGCACTCGCTGGGCGGGCTGATCGCCGCCCGGTACTCCCCCGACCACCAGGACCGGGTCAAGGGCCTCGTCCTGATGGACGCCACCTCCCCGACCCAGACCGCCGACCTCCGGGCCGGGATACCGGACTCCGCCACCGGAACAGCGGCCGAACTGCGTGCGCAAACCCTGACGGTGCTGCAAGGGGAAGGCCCGGAGAAGCTGGCAGCTCCCGACAGTGACGTCCGGTCCGCCGGGAACATCCCGGTGGAGGTGATCCAGCACGGGAAGCCCTACCTCGCCGCCGTTCCCGAGTACGGGCCGGCCCTGGAGCGGGCGTGGGCCGAAGGCCAGAAGAAGTGGCTCGCGATCTCCAGCCACAGCTCCCTGACCACCGCGACCGGCAGCGAGCACTACATCTACCTCGACCAGCCCGACCTCGCCGTCCAGGCGATCCGGCGCGTCGTCCTGCAGGCCACGCCGGTCAGGTGACCAGGCCCTGGCGGAAGGCGTAGATGACCGCTTGGACGCGGTCGCGGAGCCCGAGCTTCGTGAGCATGCGCGACACGAAGGTCTTGACGGTCTCCGGGCTGATCATGAGAGTCGCGGCGATCTCGCTGTTGGAGAAGCCGTCCGCAATGAGCCGCAGCACCTCGAGCTCCCTCGGGGTCAGCGGGATGTCGCCCGGGTCGTCGTCGACGGGCCGGATCCGGGCGGCGTACCTGCCCACCAGCCGGCGCGTCACGTCGGGATCGAGCAGAGCCGCGCCCGTCGCCACGGTCCGGATCCCGTCCAGCAGCCGGTCGGGCGGCGCGTCCTTGAGCAGGAACCCGCTCGCCCCGGCGCGCAGTGCCCGGTAGACGTGCTCGTCGAGGTTGAACGTGGTCACCACGAGCACCTTGCTGGGCTGGGGCACACCGGCTCCGGCCAGCAGCCGGGTGGCTTCGATGCCGTCCAGCACCGGCATCCGCACATCCATCACCACGACGTCCGGGCGGAGGCGGGCGGCGAGGTCGACCGCGGCCCGTCCGTCCCCGCATTCGCCCGCCACCTCGAGGTCGGGCTGGGCGTCGATGATCGTCACCAGCCCGGTGCGGACCAGCATCTGGTCGTCGCAGACCAGGACCCGGATCGGTGTGGTCACGAAGGGCTCCCCGCGGGAATGCGGGCCCGCACGGAGAACCCGCCGCCGGTCTTCCCGCCCGCGCTGAAGTCGCCGCCCAGGACGTCGACCCGCTCGCGCAAACCGGCGAGGCCCCGTCCGCTCCCGCCGGGCGACCCGGTGCCCGGGCCGGACCCCTCCGTGCTGACCTCCACGGTGATCTCCCGGTCGCCGTGCCGCACCTGCACCGAGGTCGGGCTGCCGTGGGCGTGCTTGAGGGCGTTCGTCAACGCTTCCTGCACGACCCGGTAGGCAACAGGACCGGCGGGCGACGTCGACGGCGTGCCCTCCTCGACGAACTCGACCGGCTGCCCGGCCCGGCGGGTGTGCTCCACGAGTGCGAGAAGCCCGTCGGCGGTTCCGTGGTCCGGGTTGAGCACGTCGAGCAGATGACGCAGATCGGTGACGGCCAGCCGCCCGGTGCCGGCGATGGCGGCCAGGCTCCGGTCGAGCCGCTCCGGCGCAGCGGTCAGGTAGCGAGCCGCCTCGGCCTGCACGACCATCGTCGTCACGTGGTGGGTCACGACGTCGTGGAGTTCACGGGCGATGCGGGCGCGTTCGGCCGCGCGAGTGTCTTCGGCGATGCGACGACGGCGTTCGGCCTCCGCGGCCCGAGTGGAACGCAGCCACGTCCCGATCCCCCACGCGAGCACCAGCGCGAGGTAGAAAGTCACGTAGCCGTCCAGCGATTCGTCTCCGCCGAGCAGGACGAACGCGGCCACCAACGCCACGTACGCCGCGGAGAACACGAGCGCGGCGGTGCGCCGGCGCCGTTCCAGCAGCAGTCCCGCGGTCAGCAAGGCGATGGGGAGCGCGGTGCCCGCGAACGAGTGGTAACCACGAAGCTGGTCGAGTGCGAAGCCGAGCGACACCAGCACGAAGCAGGCGACCGGCCATCGCCGGCACACCGTGAGGGGAACGCATTGGAGGGCGACCGCCGCTAGGGCCAGCGCGTCGTAAGGACGAAACGGCATACCGCCGAACTGCGTCCCGTGGCTCTGCAAGGCCGGCAGCAGGGACCCGGCGAAGAGCGCTAGCGCGACCACGGGATAGCAGATCACGCCGGCGCGCCACAGCTTCGAGTCCCGCGAGAGGATCACCACACGGGCAGCCTATTCCGTACGTGCGCCGCCGGCGCCCGGCGTTCAGGACCCGAGCACCAGCGGCACGAGGAAGTAGATCTCGACGGCCTCGTACACGGCGCCGACGACGAAGAGCGCGAGCGCCGGGAGCCAGAGCCGGCCGAGCAGTCCCAGACCACGCAGGTATCCCTGCCGGCGAGTAGGTGCGTCGACCGTCGCGGGCCGGAGCCAGGACCGGCCGAGCAGGTAGGCGCCGAACATCACGAGCACGTAGGCCTGGAACTCGATGAGCAACGTGAGGGAATGCGGGATGAGAGTCAGCCGCGACGTCGCGTCGACGGGAGCGAGCGTGATGCCCAGGTCGAGCGTCTTGATCGCGAAGACCACGAGACCCGCGAAGGGGACCACGAGCGACGGGAGGGTGATCAGCAGCAGCGCGGTCGGGAACACGTTGACGAGGAAGATGACCGTGCCGAACACCCACCCGTTGCCGATCACCGCGTTGACGAGCGCGCCCTGCCCGCCTCCCGCGAACGAGGCGGCCCGCGAGGCGTGCAGGTCCGGGAAGAGCAGCCCCAGCGCCATGCCGAGGAGCACCATTCCGTAGACGAAGACGTTGACGAGGAGGTACGCCCGGAGGTCGGCGCGGATGATCTGGAACGGCCTGCGGAGGCGGTCCATGGGTTCACGTCCATTCGTTCGTCGGGTAACCGTGTCGACCGCCTCACCACGCTTTTAATACACTGTGCTAGTGCGGTCGGCGGCGACAGTAGCACAGCGTGCTAGTACAGTGTGTTAGAGAGGTGCTGATGGCTGAGCAGGAGACGGGTACCGGCAGCCGGGACATGGTCCTTCGGGCGGCCATGGCGATGTTCGGGGAGGACCCGGGCGCGCGGCTCAGCGTGCGGGCGGTCGCGGCGCGGGCCGGCGTGAGCACCGGCTCGCTCCGGTACCACTTCCCGACGCAGCGTGCCCTGCAGGACGCCGTGCTGACCGGCATTTACGACGCGATCGCGCCCGAGGACCGGATCCACGACCGATCGGTGTCCGCGCGGGACCGGCTGATCGACTGCCTCCGGCAAGTCCTCTCCCTCGCCGGCGTGGGCGACCAGGCCCGGGCGGGGTGGGGCCAGATCTTCAAGAGCTACATCGAGCCCGAACCGACCGAGGCGAGCCGCGCGGCGTACCTCGCCATCGATCGGGAGGCGCAGCGCCGGGTCGAGTACTGGCTGACCGTCCTGAGCGGCGAAGGCGCCCTTCCCGAAGGGGACAACCCGCGGCGGGCCAGGTTCCTCGTGACCGTCCTCAACGGACTTTCCATCGCGAGGGCCCTGCCGTCCGAGGATTCGATCCTGGCCACCGAAACCGAGACGCTGCACGCGGCCGTCGACCACGTCCTCGGTTCCCGATCCTGACGGACGGTCACCGGGGACCGCCGGCTGCGGCCGACAGGCGCCACGTCACCCATCGCCGCGGCTTACGACCGAGCTTCCGCAACACTCAGCCTGAATCTTCGAAGGTGCTGTCGAGTTACGGTCGTTCCACTCGTCATCCTCTTTGACGCACCCGAACCGCTGAGCTGGAGGACACGTGCACTACATGCTGCTGATCTACAACTGCAACCGCCCCGAACCCGGCGACCCGGCCTTCCCCGACGCGCTGGCCAGGGTCAACGCCTTCGCCGAGGAATGCCGCCGACGAGGCGCGTTCGTCTCCGGCCACCCCCTCATGGGCGAGCACACCGCCACGACCGTCAGCGTCCGCGACGGCAAGACGCTGATCACCGACGGCCCGTTCCCCGAGACCCACGAGCACCTCGGCGGCACTTACGTCCTAGACTGCCGCAACCTTGACGAAGCCCTCGAGCTGGCCGCCCTCTGCCCGATGGCTGCCGACGGCACGATCGAGGTCCGCCCGATCGCCGGAGTCCCGGACCTCGACCACCGCCCGTCGACGGGCGCATGACAGCCGCGCCCATCCTGCTGGAGACCTACCGCGAACACCGCACCAAGATGCTCGCCGCCCTGGTCCGCGTGCTGGGCGACTTCGAACTCGCCGAAGACGCGCTGCAGGACGCCTGCGCGCTCGCCCTGCGCAACTGGGCGGACCGGACACCCGACGACCCGGTCGCCTGGCTGCTGACCGCGGCCCGCAACACCGCGATCGACCGGCTCCGGCGTGCCCGTCAAGGTCGCGAAAAGCTCGCCCAGCTCGGAGGACAACCGGAGGCGGCGAACGTGGAATTCGACGAGGATCGCCTGCTCAGCGTCGGCGACGAGCGGCTCAGTCTCATCTTCACCTGCTGCCACCCAGCCTTGGCCGAGGAGACGCGGGTCGCCCTCACGCTGCAGGCCGTGGCCGGCCTGACCGCCGGGCAGATCGCCCGGACCTTCCTGGTCACCGAGCCGGCACTGGCGCAACGGCTCGTGCGGGCCAAACGCAAGATCCGCGACGCGGGAATCAGCCTCGAAGTCCCCACCGACCGCCTCCTGCCCGAGCGGCTCTCCGGCGTCTTCGCCGTGATCTACCTGATCTTCACCCGCGGCTACACCGCCGGCGGCGACCAGCCGGACTACCGCGAGCTGCAGCAGGAGGCGATCCGGCTCGCCAAGCTCGTCGCCACCCTCATGCCCGACGAACCGGAAGCCCTCGCTCTGGTCGCGCTGCTGCTGGCCCACCACTCGCGCTCGGCCACCCGGTTCACGCCAACCGGGGACCTGGTTCTGCTCGACGACCAGGACCGGTCACTCTGGGACCGCGCCGAGATCGCCGAAGCCGTCCGCCTGCTGGACCGGGCCCTGCGCTTCGGCGCGCCCGGGCCCTACCTGCTGCAGGCGACCATCGCGGTCCTGCACGCCCAGGCGCCGACGGCCGACGACACGAACTGGCCCGCGATCGCCGCGGTGTACGAGCAGCTGTCCGAGTTGACGCCGTCGCCGGTGATCGCCCTCAACCACGCCGTGGCGGTCGCGATGGCCACCACCCCGGTCGAAGGACTGGCCTTGATCGACCGGATCGAGGGTCTCGACGGCTACCACCTGCTGCACGCCGCTCGCGCCGATCTCCTGCGACGCCTCGGCCGCACGGACCAGGCGGCCACGGCATACCGGCGGGCCCACGACCTCGCCACCACCCCCGCCGACCAGCGCTACCTAGCCGGCCGCATCCACGCGCTCGAAAAAAGTGAAAAGTGAAGCGATGAAATGTCGAGAAGCCGGGCAGCTGTTCGTCCTCTGGTGAGTCAACCGACGACTCGCCGAAAGGACACCACTCCATGAGCAGCACGTCACCGACCTCAGTTCAAGCCGACATCGTCGTCGATGTTCCCGTCGAGCACGCCTTCCGCGTGTTCACCGATCGGTTCGACGAAGTCAAGCCGCGCGAGCACAACCTGCTCGCGGTGCCGATCGAGCGGACAGTTCTCGAGCCCAAGGCCGGCGGCAGCGTGTACGACGTGGGCACCGATGGCAGCCGGTGCACCTGGGCGCGGGTCCTTGCCTACGAGCCGTCGGACCGTCTGGTCCTCAGCTGGGACATCAGCCCGCGATGGCAGCTGGAGTCCGACCCCGGCCACACCAGCGAGGTGGAGATCCGGTTCACCGCCGAAGGTGCCGACCGCACCCGGGTCGCACTCGAACACCGGCACCTCGACCGGCACGGTGAAGGTTGGGAGAGCTTCTCGAACCTCGGCTCCGGCTCGGGCTGGCCGCTGTACCTCGACCGGTTCCGCGCCACCACGCAACGGGATGCCGCAGAGGCCTGAACCGGATACCGTCCACACCGGACCCGATCCTGGACAGCGGGGAGGCCACATGAGCACCCACGACTCACACCGCGACCGAGCGGGAACACTGCGCGCGGCGGTCAGCGGCGACACCGGAGTCACCGAGGCAGCGCTCCGGACCGCGGTGGCCGCCCGGGCAGCTGGCGGACCGCCGGTTGCCGAGCCGTACGACGAGCTGGCCCGGCAGATCGGTGAAGCCTCCTACCGGGTGACCGACGCCGAGGTCGCCGCCGTCCGGCAGGCGGCAGGCAGCGACAAGGCAGCGTTCGAAGTCGTCATGTCCGCCTGCATCGGGGCGGGCCTGGCCCGCTGGGACACCGCGGTTCGGGTCATCGAGGAGGCGACCGATGCGCCTGCCTGAAGTCGAACACGGTGACGGTCTCCGCAGCAAGTTGCTGATCCGGGTCATCTCCATGGCGTTGGGTGCGCGTCTCCCGGACGCGGCCCGAGTTGCCTTCTACCACAAGGGTTTCGTCGGCACCGCCCTCGGCGCGTGGACGCAAGACGTGATGCGCGGGCCGAGCGAGTGGTCCGTGGCGGAGCGGGAATTGATGGCCGCGATGGTCGCCAAGTGGAACTCGTGCCCCTTCTGCGTCGGGGCGCACCGCGCCATCGCCGTGCACGGGATGAACAAGGCGGTGGCCGACGCCGCCCTCGCCGACTACCACACGGCGCCCATTTCGGCCCCCCTGCGCGCCACGCTCGCCGTGCTGGAAACCATGACCGTGCGCCCGGACGAACTGCAAAGTGATCAGATCCAAGCGGCGCTGGCCGCGGGTGTCACCCGGCGACAACTCGAAGACGCGGCCGCAGTCGCAGCCGTGTTCAACATCATCACTCGTTACGCCAACGCGCTGGGCTTCGCCATCCCGACCGACGCCGAGTTCGACAAGGCCGCGGGCATGCTGCTCAAACGCGGCTACGCCTGACCCGCGGCCAGCCGGCGTATCAACGTGACTGCGGCGCCCGGCGGCCTGGCGAGTGGCCAGACGTCGGGTGCCACAGCCAGGATTCAATGCCACGCCGCTGCCGGCGGCACAAGAAAGTTGAGCCGGGCACATTCCGATGATCACCGGCTCCGGCCCGAACGCGATCCTGGCTGTCCTGGTGGTGATCCTGTTCTACGACATCTACCGCATCGGCGATTCCGGCGCGCCGGCCAGCTGGCAGGGCTGGTTCAGCGCCACCCCGGCACCCGCGGCCCCGGCCGCCGACAAGGCCGGATGAACGCCGTGACCGGCGGGCCACGGTCGGAAACCCTTTCCGCGCGCAAACAGCACGTCGCGGGCACCTGACCGGGACGCCGGCCAGGTGCCCGTGAAAGTGTCCGGTCAGCCGTCGGAGTCCGCCGACGGGATGTAGGCGCCCGGGACCTGGTCCGGGGCGACCACCTGCTGCTCACCCGGGTACGGCACCTGCCAGCCGTGCGCCTGATACCACGTGTAGTGGTTCATCTGCGCGGGGTTGGCGTAGTCGGCGACCGCGTTCGGACCGGTCAGCCGCAGACGGCTGGGTCGCCAGGCCGGCCGTCAGTGACGTTCGGTTCGGCAACGTGGTGAACGGCGTGTAGTCCGGCTGCCGCGTGAAGGCCGCGCTCATCGGCGTCGCCGCGCTGTCCTTCTGGTTCATCGGCTTGCCCCCGAGGATCTGCTCGATCGTCCGGACCATCGTGATCTGCGAGTAGCAGTGGCTGTCGACGACGCCATGCTGGGCGTACGGGCTGATGATCTACACCGGGGCCCGGTGGCCGTCGACGTGGTCGAGACCGGCCTGCGAGTCGTCCTCTGAACCAGGACGGCGAAAGCCCCTGAGACCAGATCGCCGCTGCTGCTCGCCGGGTGCTGGGTGGGCACCCGCCGGGCCGGGCCGATGAGCATGGCGCAGAGCCTCTGCGAGTGCCCCTCTTGAACTGGATCAGCCTCCGCGTAAGGAGCTATCGCGACCGTTTGTCCAATGCCACGGTCAGCGGGCGCATCGAGTGGAATTCACAGACAACCCTTCTGCCGGTCTACTGCGTTTCGTGAAACTGCCTATCCGTCATGCCACCAAGGCACGTCCGACTCGCCGAAGAGCATCGTGAACGTGGACACCGGGAAACGACCGTCCGGCGGGTGGAAATCTACGGTCGCCTCGATCTCTTCGGCGCTGAGCAAGGTCAGCCCTGCTTCCCGGAGCATCTCGATGATGCGCCTTTCTTCCGCGGGCCTGTCTTCACCAAAATCGGTGACTACGTCGGCGCGTGCCAATGTCGTATCGGGGTCGCCGCCGTACGCGAGCAACGCGTACGGCCCCACCCCCGACAGCCACAGCAGCCAGCCCGACCGGCTCCGGCGATGCGAGTTCAGGACATACGAGAAACTGACGTCCAGCGGGTCAGTCCAGTCCTCGACGACGAGGAACTCCCGGAACCCGTTCAGGAGCGACTTCCACGGGTTGTTTCCCAGCGCGTCAGCGAAGAATCCGTAGTACGGATTCCGGAGGTCTCCATAGGCACGGCGGGCATGCTCGAGGAACTCCTCCGACCGGTCGTCCGTCCCCAATGCCATGGCGAACCGTGCATCCCCTTCTTGACGTGCGTGCTCACGCGCACCGTCCACTGCCGTTTACCCTTGATTGACCGACCGACAGGATACGGCATCCGAAGCGTCCGGATATGCGGCTGACCCTGCTTGGGCTTGCCGAATGCCGCGCCGAGCCGGGTGTGGACGTTCGCCCACCGCCTGCCGCGGCCAGGATCGGCCGCCGGCCACGGATGGGCGAGGCGTCCCGGGCCATCGTCGCCGGCCACGACCTCGACGGCGCCCTGAACGCTTTCGAGGGCCAGTACCGGATCCTGCTCGGCCTGCCCGAGCCGTCCGCGGCGAACGAACCGGCGGTGGCATGATCAGCGGCCCCGAGTACAACCTCGCCGTCTGGAAGCCGGCCTACGCTGCAGCCGGGCTGGACTACATCCCGCGACGAGACGGCATGCACGGCATGCGGCACTTCTACGCCTCGGTCGCCCTTGCGTCCGGAGTGTCGGTGAAGGAACTGGCCGAGTACCTCGGTCACCACGACCCGGGCTACACGCTCCGGATCTATACCCACCTTGTCCCGTCAAGTCATCGCCGGGCGCGAGAGGCAGCCGACGGGATTTTCAAACCGCGCCACCGCGGCGGCACGGCTTGAAAATCCCGAGACGGCCTAGCGACGGCCTGACGCCATCAAAAGCTACATAACTGCAGGTCAGGCCATATCTACCCTACTTGTGCCAGAACTTCACGCCGCTCCACGTCACGGTGATCGGGCCTGCGCCGCTGGAGGTGCGGTAGCTGCCGAACTTGTCGTAGTAGCTGCCGCTCGGGCTGGAGATCGTCTGCTTCAGCGAGCCGTTGATGTACACCTTGTGCGAGCTGCCGACCTGGTTGATCGTATTCACTCGCACCGACGTGCCGACGGTTGCGCCGCTGCCCAGCGTTGCTCCGCCTTCCACGGCGTACATGCGGCCGCCGTTCTCGACCGCCAGCAGGAAGTACGGCCCGGAGTCCGAGCCGTCCCGGAAGGTCTGCTTGAGACTGATCCGGGAGCCGGTCATGCTGGTGATCTTGAACGAGCCCTCGAACTGGTGGGTGCCGCCCGTGTAGGTGTCGTAGCGGCGTTCCGCCCGCTGCTCACCGCTGCTGCTGGAGCAGGTGAGCTTGAAGGTGAGCCCGGACGTCGAGCCGCAGCCGACGTTCTGCGTCTTGTAGCCCGGCGAGTCCGAGGTCCACGTACCGCCTCCGACCTGGGCTTCCGCCGTCGGGGCGAGTACCGCCAGCCCCGCCGCGACCGTCACGAGCACTCCCGCACCGCGAAGTCTGCGCACCGTCCAACCTCCTGTGTGACTAGAGGCGGCGGTGACGGGACACAGGTTCAGACCTTTGTCCGGCTTGGAACAACTGTACGAGCCGGGGTGCCCGGTGGACAAGACCCACTTCCGCCCGGACGAGTGCGTCGGAAGTTTTCCCGCGTGTGTTGTCGAATCCGGCGGAGCTCGTTCGACACACTGGTGAAAGCAAGCTTGATCAACCTAGGAGCACCCCATGCGCACCCTGATCTCCACCTCGTTCGTCTCGCTCGACGGCGTCGTCGAAGGACCCGGCGGCGAGCCGGGCTACCGCAACTCGGGCTGGACCTTCAAGGACGTCGAGTTCGACCCCGCCGCCTACGAGATCAAGGGCAGCGAGCAGGAGGAGGCCACGGCCCTGCTGCTCGGCCGGGTCAGCTACCAGGTGTTCGCGCCGGTGTGGCCGGGCATGACCGTCGAGTTCGCCGGGTACAACGCGATGCCGAAGTACGTCGTGTCGACCACGCTGCAGGAGTCCGACCTGGTGACCAACTGGGGCGAGACGACCATCCTCCGCTCGCTGGACGACGTCGCCGCGCTCAAGGAGACCGAGGGCGGCCCGATCATCGTCAACGGCAGTGCCGCGCTGAACCGGGCGATGGCCGACGCCGGCCTGATCGACCGCTACCACCTGCTGCTGTTCCCGGTCCTGCTCGGCGCGGGCAAGCGGCTGTTCAGCGAGACCGACAAGGACAAGCAGAACCTCAAGCTCATCAGCAGCGAGGCGTACGGCAACGGGATCCAGAAGCTCGTCTACGACGTCGTGAAGTAGAACAAGTGTTCGACTGTGGTGTACGGTCGGGGCATGACGACACCGGCACTGCAGGCATCGCTGTTCGGTGAGTCGGGCCCCGTCACCCTCCACCCGCTCGCACCCCGGCGCACCGAGCTGGGCTCGGGTGCCTGGGTCGACGTGCAGCCCGGCTGGCTCGACGGCGCCGACGAGGTGTTCAGCGAGCTGGTCACCGGCGTCCCGTGGCAGGCGGAGCGGCGGCGGATGTACGACCGGCTCGTCGACGTCCCGCGGCTGCTCTGCTTCTACCGCGAGGCCGCCCCGCTCCCCCACCCCGTGCTGGCCGAGGCGCGCGCCGCGCTGAGCGAGCACTACGCGGGCGAGCTGGGCGAGCCGTTCCGCACGGCCGGCCTGTGTTACTACCGTGACGGCCGCGACAGCGTCGCGTGGCACGGTGACACGATCGGCCGCGGCAGCACCGAGGACACGATGGTCGCGATCGTCTCGGTCGGTGCCGCGCGCCAGCTCGCGCTGCGCCCCCGCGGCGGCGGCGAGTCCCGGCGCTACGCGCTGGGCCACGGCGACCTGATCGTCATGGGTGGCTCGTGCCAGCGCACCTGGGAGCACGCGATCCCGAAGACGAATCGTGCGGCCGGGCCGCGGATCAGCATCCAGTTCCGGCCGCGCGGGGTCCGCTAGCGACCGGGCACGCGTCGAAGCGCACCGCGACCGCGCGAAGCGGCGGCCGTGCCGCTTTGATTCAGCCGACCAGGACCGGCAGCTCGTCCAGACCGTACACAATGGACACCTTGCGGAACGAGAGCTCGTCGGCCGGTACGGCCAGGCGCAGGTTCGGGAACCGGCGCACAAGCGCGGGATACGCCGTGCGCAGCTCCATCCGGGCCAGTTCGGCGCCGATGCAGCGGTGGATGCCGTAGCTGAACGCGAGGTGCGACGTCGGCTCGCGGGTGGCGTCGAAGGTATCCATGTCCGGGCCCAGCTTGGTGTCCCGGTCCGCGGCCGACAGCGACACCAGCACGATGTCGCCCTCGCTGATGTGGACGCCGGCGATCTCCATGTCCTGCTTGGCGAACCGCGGGAACGCCATCTGCACCACGGTCAGGTAGCGCAGCAGTTCCTCGACGAAGCGGTGCACGGACTCGTCGTCACCGCGGACGGCGTCGAACGCCTTTTCGTCGCGCAGCAGCACCAGCGCGCCGAGGGCGAGCATGCTCGCCGTGGTCTCCAGGCCGCCGGTGAGCACGCCGTCGGCGAGCCCGGCCAGCTCCTGGTCGGAGATCTCGTCGCCGTGCTCCTTGATCAGCATGCCGAGCAGGCCGTCACCGGGCTCCGCGCGCTGCTTCTTCACGATTTCGAGCAGGTAGGTCAGCGACTCGGACATCGCGCCGAGTGAGGCACTCGCGCCACCGAAGAGGTCGAATCGGGCGGTGCTCAGGCGCTGGAAGTCTTCGCGGTCCTCGTAGGACACACCGAGCAGTTCGCAGATGGTGAGCGACGGGATCGGCAGCGCGAACGCCTGCCAGAGGTCCACGGGGCCGTCGGCGGCGGCCATCGCGTCGAGCTGCTCGGCGACGATCTCGTCGATCCGCGGGGTCAGCCGGTTGAGCCGGCGCATGGTGAACTCGGGCGTGAGCAGCTTGCGCAGGCGGGTGTGCACCGGCGGGTCCGCGAAGCCGAGGCCGCCCGGGTTCTGGTCCTCGGTCACCCCGGCGCTGCCGACCAGGTTGGTGAAGTCGGTGGAGAACTCCGTCACCTTGCCGAGCACGGCCTTGGCCTCGTCGTACCCCGTGACCAGCCAGGCGTTCATCCCGAACGGCAGATCGAGCTTGCTGATCGGGGCTTCGGCCCGGATCGCGCCGATCTCCGCGACCGGGTCGAGGCCGTCGCGCTTGAGCGGCTGCAGTGCCGAATCGGGCAGGAAGGACGACATCTTCTCGAGGTCGAAGCCCTTTTTCGACTGCCACGCGAGGTAGCGTCGGCCGACCCAGCCCAGGACCCGTGAGCGGAGACTCCCCATGTCTTCGACAGTACCCCACTAGCCCGATCGGGTGAGCGGGCACGAGACGGGGTTCACCTGCCCGAAACCTGGCCGGCCGGCACGTGTCCGAAGTGGACGGGTACCCGCGCGGCGCCGGCCGGGCCATGCTGGGGCGATGAACCGCTACCTGCTCGACAACCGCAGCCCCGAGGCCGGCGAACGGTTCGCGGCGCTCGCCGAGCTGTTCGACCCGTGGACCTTCCGGCACCTCGACGACCTGGGGCTCGGCGAGGGGTGGCGGTGCTGGGAGGTCGGTGCCGGCGGCGTCTCGGTGCCGCACGGCCTGGCCGGGCGCGTCGGGAGCACCGGCCGGGTGCTGGCCACGGACATCGACGTGTCGTGGGCCGGGCCCGCGGCCGGCGGCGCGCTCGAGGTGCGACGGCACGACGTGCTCCGCGACCCGCCGCCGGCGGAGACGTTCGACCTGGTCCACGCCCGGCTGGTCCTGGTCCACCTGAAGGACCGCGCGGCCGCGATGCAGGTCATGGTCGACGCGCTCCGGCCGGGCGGCTGGCTGGTGATCGAGGACGGCGACCCGGCGCTGCAGCCCCTCGCCTGCCCGGACGAACGCGGCCCCGCCGAAGCGCTGGCGAACCGGCTGCGCACCCGGATCCGGACGCTGATGGCCGAGCGTGGCGCGGACCTCGCCTACGGCCGCACGCTGCCCCGGCTGCTGCGCGAGTCGGACCTCACCGACGTCCGCGCCGAGGCCTACTTCCCCGTCGCGGCACGCGCGTGCGCGGTCCTGGAGGCGGCCACGGTCCGCCACGTCCGCGACCAGCTCCTGGCCGCGGACCTGGCGACGCCCGAGGAGATCGGGACGCACCTCGCGAACCTCGCGCGCGGTGACCTGGACCTCATGCTCGCGCCGATGATCACCGCGTGGGGCCGCAAACCGGCCTGAGCCTCACCGCCGCGGCGGCAGCTCCCGGTTCTGGGTGATCCGCCCGTGTTCGCTCGCGATGTAGTGGAGGTATGGCCGGCCCAGATCGTCAGGGCCGGTGTAGAGCGTCTGGGACTTCCCGTCGGCCTCGGTGTTGACGCCGTTGGTACGGGCCAGCACGCCGGACGCGGTCAGCCATTCCCGGGACGCGCGCACCGGCCGCCAGTTCCGGCCGTCGCCGGTCAGGTCGCCGAGGACCTTGGTCATCTCGGCCGAGCCGGAGATCCGCAGGTTCTGGTCGTCGGTGATGTTCGCGGTCGCGTCGGTGGTCAGCGGGTAGGACCAGGTGTGCCGGTCCGCCGCCCGCACCCGGCCGTCCACAGTGGACGTCGAGGTCTGCTGGCCCGCGTCGGCCTGCACGACGTGCTGGGTGAAGCCGCCGCCGGTGACGTCGTCGCTGTTGCGGTAGTCGCGGGTGCGCTCGACGCGGGTGTAGACGCGCCCCGCCGAGGTGTCGACGTACCCCGCGGTGACGTCGAGGCGTTTTGCCGTGACGGTCGCGTTGACCCCGCCGGCGATGTCCTTCACCGTCGTCTGCCGCACCGGGGCCGCCGCGACGTCGTCCTGGGTGAGCGCGCCGGACGTCCGCGCGGCGTGGTCGTCGGTGGAGAGCAGCAGGGTGGGCACGACGGTCCACTCGCCGCCGATGTCCGGCACGGTGAACGACAGGTCGTGCGCGCCGCCGTCGACGAGCTCGCCGACGAACGGCGTCACGTCGTAGGTCTCGGAGTGCAGGCTGAAGGTGTCGATCGCCACGATCGGGCGCCACAGCTGCGGCACGATCCCGCCGGAGTAGATGTGCGGGAAGGTGAACGCCGAGCCGGCGGCCGTCCCGTCGATCGCGAAGTTCGCCTCGCGGTAGGGCCCGTGGCCGCACATCCCGGCCGCCGGGTACTTCGCCGAGACCTCGTCCGGGACGTCGTCGAACCACTGCTCGTCACACGCGTGGCCTTCGAGCGTCACTTCCAGCTGCGCGCGGGTGATGTTGCGCGGCAGGTCCTTCGCGGTGAAGTGGACGGTCGGCGCCGCGGGGGTCGCGTCGGCGTGGCCCATCCCCGTGACGTGGTCGGCGACGTCGGGCGCGGGGTGCTTCCGGTCGGCGCGGTAGTAGGTGAGCGTCACGGTCTGGGCGTAGACGCCGGTGTAGACGTCGGAGGTGAAGTTCTCGATGCCGCCGCGGAAGGGCTGCGGGGTGCGCAGCAGCGCGCTGTAGGGCGTGAGGTCCTTGTCGAAGTGGTAGGTGATCGGGCGGTTGCCCTCGCCGCTGGGTTCTTCGGTGGTCCCCCACCAGACCTCGGCGTCACCGATCTTCAGGTCGCCGATCCGGTCGTACTGCCGCCCGCTGACGGTCACGGTCTGGTCCATGACGACCTTCGCCCACGGCCCGGCGCACGCTTTCGGCGGCGTGAGCGTGCCTTGGTAGAACTGCGAGGTGCCGTCGGCGGCGTTGGAGCGGAAGGCGTCGGCGAGCGTGACGGTGCAGTGCGGCGTGTCGGGCCGCGTCACCGCGGGCGCGGCCAGCACGGGATCGTCGGTGTCGTGCTCGAGAACAGGATCGGCGGAGGCGATTCCCCCACCCACCGCGGTCATCAGCAGCAGGGACAGGACGATCGTGAAGATCCGCACCCGGACTCCTCCCAGTGGCAGGAAACGCGAGTCGAATCCTAGTACCGCGATCATGCGACTTATGGTGGGAAACAGCCTTCAGTGAAACGTTTCATCATCGTGCTAGGCTTGGTTTTTCTCAGCGAGGGGGTGCGGTGGTCGGCATCAAGGACGTCGCGAAACGGGCCGGCGTCTCGATCGGCACGGTGTCCAATGTGGTCAACCGGCCGCACGTGGTCGCGACCGCCACCCGCAACCGGGTGCTTTCGGTCATCGAGGAACTCGGGTACGTCCGCGACGAGTCCGCCCGGCAGCTGCGGGCCGGCAGCAGCCGGATCCTGGGACTGCTGGTGCTGGACCTCGGGAACCCGTTCTTCGTCGACGTCGCCCGCGGCGCCGAGCAGGCCGCCCACGCCGAAGGCCTCAACATCATCACCTGCAACAGCGGCCAGCGTTCCGACCTCGAAGCGTCGTACCTGGCGATGTTCGCCGAACAGCGGGTCCGCGGCGTGCTGCTGAGCCCGGTCGGGGCGTCGAGCGAGGCGCTGCACGCGTTCCGGCGCAGCGGCACGCCGTACGTCTTCGTCGACCGCAAGGCCTCGACGAGCGAAGCGAGTTCGGTCGCGGTGGACGACGTCGCCGGCGGCGCGCTCGGCGCCCGGCACCTGCTGGAGACCGGCCACGACCGGATCGCCTTCGTCAACGGCCCGGCCATCCTCGACCAGTGCCGCGACCGCGAGCAGGGCGTCCGGTCGGTGCTGTCCGGTTCGGCGGCCGAGCTGACGGTGCTGGAAGGGCTCGGCCTCGACGTCGAGTCGGGCCGGGACGCGGGTTCCCGGCTGCTCGGCATGAGCCCCCGGCCGACTGCGGTGTTCTGCGCCAACGACCTGCTCGCGCTGGGTGTGCTGCAGGCGATGGTGGGCGCGGGCGTGCGCGTGCCGGAGGAGATGGCGATCGTCGGGTACGACGACATCGAGTTCGCGGGCGCGGCGGCGGTCCCCCTGACCTCGGTCCGCCAGCCCGCCCGGCGCCTCGGGCGCACCGCCGCGGAGCTGCTGCTGGCGGAGACGGCGGACACGAAGGCGGAACGCCAGGCTGTCGTGTTCACCCCGGAGCTGGTGGTCCGCGAGTCGACCCGCGTGCGCCGCTGATCGTCTAAATGGTTTGAGTCCCGCCCGATCGTTAGGCATGCTAACGATCATGACCAGCAGATGGGTGCGCCTCCAGGCCGTAGCGGTGTCCGGTTCGGCTTGTGAAGGACTGCTGCTGGCGGCGCTGCCCCTGCTGGCCGTGTCGATCACGACCGATCCGCGTGAGGTGTCGCTGGTCAACGTCGCCGGGCAGGCGCCGTGGCTGCTGCTGTCGCTGTTCGCCGGGGTACTCATCGACCGCGTCCGGCGGACCGCCGTGCTCGCCTGGGCCTACGCCGTGCAGGTCGGGACCGCGCTGGTGCTGGCCGCGATCACGACGGCCGGGGCGCTGACGCTGCCCGCCCTGCTCGTCATCGCGTTCGTCATCACCTCCGCGCAGGTGCTCGGGGACGGCGCGAGCGGCGCGCTCGTGCCCGAGCTGGTCGAGCCGGACCGGCTGGCCCACGCCAACGCGCGGCTGACGGTGATCGACCGGGGTGTGGTGCAGTTCATCGTCCCGCCGGCGACCGGCTTCCTGATCGGCGTCGGGACCGGCGTACCCGCGTGGCTGGCCGCCGGGTTCGCGCTGGCCGCGCTGGTGCTGGCGCGGCGGATCCCGTCGGAGTCGGTCGTGGCCGCGCGGACCCACCCGCTGCGCGACCTCTCGGCCGGGCTCACGCACCTGGTCCGCACGCCGCTGCTGCGGTCGATCACGATCAACGTCGCGCTGGGCTCGTTCGCCGCGAGCGCCGGCAGCTCGATGCTGGTGCTGTACGCGACGCAGGTGCTGCACGTCGGTTCGGTCGGCTACGGCATGCTGCTGGCCTGCCTCGCGATCGGCTGGGTGCTGTCGTCGTTCGTGGTGCAGAAGATCGTCGACCGGCTCGGCTATTCGTGGTCGATGCGGCTGGCGCAGGGCCTGGGCGCGGTGGCGCCGCTGCTGCTGGCCGTGCTCCCGCCGTGGCCGGCCCTGATCGGGCTGGTGCTGGTCTTCATGACCTCGACGGTGCTGGTCTGGAACGTGTGCTCGCAGTCGAGCCGCCAGCGCTTCACACCCGCGCCGCTGCTCGGCCGGGTGCTGACCAGCCACCGCGCGCTGGCCTGGGGCCTGACGCCGCTGGGCGCGCTCACCGGCGGTCTGGTCGCGGCCCACTGGAGCCTGCGCGGCGTCTGGGTGATGGTCGCGGTGATCCAGGCGGTCAGCGCGGTCCTCGTGTGGTTCCAGCTGTCGCCGGAAGCCTTCCGCCGCACCGAAGAACTGGCGGCGGCCGGGGCCTGAGCACGACGACGATCAGCGGCGGTCCAGCGCGGCCACGCACACCCGGACCGCCTCCGCGGCCTCGCAGGTGACGGCCGGATCCTCGCCCCGGCGCTCGAAGACCTGGTACCGGCCGCCGCCCGCCGGGCGTACCCACGGGCCGGACACCCGGGACGGCTCCGCGGTCGGCCGGAACGACATCGTGGTCACCGACTTGACCGGGTACATCCGCCGCAGCCTCGGCTCCCGCATCGCCGCCTCGACGAACCCGCCCAGGCCGTCCAGGTCGTGCGCGCGGTACAGCTGCCACCGCAGCTCGATCGGATCGCCGCTCTCGTACGCGTCGGCGACCGCGACGAAGTCGGCGAACGGCCACGCGGCGGCCAGGTCACGCGCGGTGGCACCACCGAGCCAGGCCGCGGTGGCTCCGGTGACCTCCGCCAGTTCGGTCGTGGACAGCCAGCTCAGGTACCGCCCGCGAAGCCGGTGCCGGACGCGGAACAGCCGCAGCTCCGTGAGCGGAATGACGGAGACGGCGCGGTCACCGTTGCGCACCACGGCCTTGAAACCGCCGAAGGCACCTGGAGCGTCGCTCATCTCGATGTCGCAGCCGGGACACGCGGCCCGCAGCATGGCCTCGAGGCCACCGGCGTCGGCGAGTTCCGGAAACGGTGCTTCCCCCACGCCATCCAAGATAACCGGCTCGTCGCGGGTGATACCGGGTGGCGTGCCAGGTCGGGGCACCGGCACGCCACCCGGTCGTTACTGATCTCCCAGAGCCAAGGCCACCGCACCCAGCAGCGCCGCGTCCTGGTCGAAGCGGGCCGCCACCAGTTCCGGGGGGAACGGGACCGCGTGGGCCAGCCGGGCCGCCAGGGCCGGCAGCAGCACGTCCGCCGAGCGGACCAGGCCGCCGCCGACCGCGATGCGCTGGGGGTCCACCATCAGCGCCAGGTTGGCCACGTGCATCGACAGCTCGTCGAGCGCCGCGGTCACCAGCTCCTTGGCCTCGGCGTTCTCCTTGGCCAGGGCGAACAGCTCGCCCGCGGTGACCGGGCGGCCGAGCAGACTGCTCGCCCGGCCGCCCAGCCCACGCCCACCGACGGCTTCCTCCAGCGGCGCCGCTCCGCTGGCGAAACCCTCGGTGTCCTGCGGTGAGAGCAGGTTGTACCCGATCTCACCCGCAGCTCCGTTGGCGCCGGTCAGCAACCGGCCGCCGACCAGTACCGCCGCGGCGATACCGGTGCCCAGCGAGAGGAACACGGCCGGATCGGTCCCGGCCAGCGCGCCCCACCGCCATTCCGCGAGTGCTGCCGCCTTCGCGTCGGTCCCGACCGAGATCGGCACGTCCGGGAACTCCGCCGCCACCAGCTCCGCCAGGTGCAGCTGCTCCCAGCCCGGCACGTTCGGCGCGAGCAGGATCCGGTCCGGCAGCACGATCCCCGGGCTGACGACGCCGATCGCGGCAGGCACGGCGCTCGCGTCGGCCAAGAGCCCCCTGGCTCCGGCGAGCGCCCGCACGACCACCTGGTCGGCTCCCGCCTGCGCGTCGGTGTCCAGCCGGCAGGTGGCCAGCAGGTTCCCGTCGTGGTCGGCGAGCCCCAGCGCCACCTTCGTGCCGCCGAAGTCGATCCCGAGAATCACTTCGCTTGTCACTCCCTGGTCCCCTCGATCTGCGGCGCCACCGCCGCGTCCCCGTGGTGGCCGTGCCCGCCGGCCGCCCCCACCACGATCCGGCCGGTGTTGAACCCGTCGACGCTGATCACCGGCGCGGCGCCACGCAGGTCGGACGCCTTGTAGGTGACGGTCAGCGTCTGCGACTGGCCCGGCCACAGCGTGATGTCGTTGTCGTCCCAGGTCGCGGCCGCGAGCTGGTTGTCACCACCCGCCTCGTGCCCGTCCGGCGTGCCGCGCCGGACGTCGGCCCGCAGGAAGAAGCCGACCGCCGGGGTCTTCGACGTGTTGGTGACGGTCACGGTCGTGACGGTGTCGTCCCCGTTCGGCCCGCGGCCCGGCTTCGTCGACGCGACGGCGCCGACCTGCGACTTCGGCAGGTCCTGCAGCGCCTGCAGGTTGCTGTACTGCGACAGCGTCGCCTGCGGGTTGCCCAGGGTCTTGCCCCAGTCGACGACGTCCTTCTGCGTGGAGAGCCAGTAGACGTTGCGGTCGACGACCTTGCCGCCCTGCTTCACCTGCAGCTCGACGAAATACACCTTCGCGGGAGCCGGCGCCTTGGTCTCGGCGGGCACCTTCGGCTTGAGGACACCGGTCTTCACGCCCTGCGAGCCCAGCGAAATCCCGGACGCCGTCTGGTCGTCCAGCACCTTGCCCGCGGTGTCGAGCACGCGAGCCTGCACCGAAAGGCCGTTCTGGGTACCGGCGCCGAGGTTGTCGACGGTCACGGAACCGTTGTCGTAGCCGTAGATCGCGTGCAGCGGCTTGTTCGCCTTCTTGGCGCCGAAGAACGCGCCCGCCTGGTCGCCGTCGTCGTTGTAGAGCGACCACAGCAGGGTCGGCCAGCCCTTGTTCAGCTGCCAGTAGACAACACCCGTCGCCGGGTTGTCCTTGTCGGTCGAGTGGTGCAGGAACGCCTCGAACTGCGAGCGGGTGTTCTCGTAGTTCGCGATGTTCGCGAGGTCCACATAGGACTTGAGCGAGTTCCACTTGCCGTAGCGCTGGCTGATCGACTGGTCGAGCGTGTACAGCGTGCCGAACGCGTAACCGCCGTGGTCGGGCTCGAAGTTGGCGTGGTACTGGTTGTACGCCGGGTCCTGCCACAGCTTCGCCTGCTCGGTCGGCGAGAGGAACCGCTTGATCGAGTCGAGCGTCGGCACGGTGTGCCCGGCGCTCTGCTCGCTCGCGAAGCCCCACGAGCCGCCCGCGTTGGTGCGCGACGAGTCGTCCGCGTCGAAGTGCGAGGTGTCGTACCAGTAGGACGGCGGGACCCAGTCGTACGGGCCTTCCTTCTCGCCCGAATTGCCCAGGGTCGGCGTGCTCTTGTACTCCGCCGAGGCGATCACCGGCACCTGGAAGTCGGCGTCCTTGAACGCCTTGAGCGTCTCGCTCTCCTGGCGCGGCACCGGCTCGTTGTCGCTCCAGCCGTAGTTGAAGACGCTCGGGTGGCTCCGCTCCATCTGCGCGATCGTGTAGGCCGAGTCGTGCATGATCCGGTAGTCGCGCTCGGTCAGCGTCGAGGCGTCCTCGGGCTGCCAGGCGTCACAGCAGATGAACCCGCCGATCACGAGCAGCCCGGCGCGGTCGGCCTGGTCGTAGAAGTCCTGCGGCATGTCGTGACCCTCGAGCCGGACGCCGGACAGGCCCATGTTCTTGATCAGCGCGATCTGGTGCGCGGTGTCGGCCTTGTCGTAGCGCAGGAACAGGTCCGGCGCGAAGCCGCCGCCGCGGAAGACGAAGTCCTTGCCGTTGATGGAGAACTGGCGCGCGCCGTCGGGCAGCGGCACCGACTTCCCGACCAGGCGCGAGGTCACCGTCCGGATGCCGAAGGTGCTCTTCGACGACGTCGACAGCGTCCCGTTCTGCGAGACCGCGGTGGTCAGCGTGTACAGCGGCTGGTCGCCCATCGAATAGGGCCACCACACCTTCGGCTTGCTGATCTTGACCGGCGCGAACGTCACGGTCTGCTTGGTGTTCGCCGGGATCGTCGCGCGCTGCTTGACGACGATCGGCGAGCCCGAGGGCGGGGTGATCGTCGCGGCGACGTCCCCGGTCTGCGGGCCGGCCGCGTTGTTGGTGACGTCGACCTTCACCGTCAGCGAGGAGCTGGACAGGTCGGGGGCGTTGTCCTGCACGACGTGCGCGTTGTCGCCGGTGAGCGCGTCGGACACCTGCAGGGTCGGCGGGAACTGGATGCCGGTGTTGTTGTCCGGCGGGATCTGGCCCCAGTCGACCTGGTCGAGGGTGTACATCTTCGACGGGTCGTTCGGGTAGACCTTGATCGCCAGGGTGTTCTTGCCCGGCTTGACCAGCTTCGAGACGTCGAAGGTGTGCCCGGCGTACGCGCCACTCACGATGTCCTTCGAAGCCACCAGCTTGCCGTTCACCCAGACGTCGCCCTCGCCGACGATGCCCGGGATGGTCAGCTTCGCGCTCTGTCCCGGACGGAAGTCGGGAGCGAAGTCGGTGCGGTACCACCACGGGTCGGAGAACGGCTTGGTGACGACCGGGCCGACCGAGGTGACGTACCCGAAGCACTTGCGCATGTTGTCCGAGACGAAGACGTCCGGGCACTTCCCGTTCTGCACCAGCGCGTTGATCTCGGTGCCGGGCGCGCCGGCGTCGTCCGGCTTCACCGGCAGCCAGCCGCGGGTGGCGTAACCGGGCGTGGAGACCTTGTCCCCGCCGTCCTTGACGCTCGCGGTGGTCAGCACCTGCCAGCCCTGCGCGCCGATCGTGCTGAGGCCGTGCGCCTGGGCGGCTTCCTGGTGGGCGGGTTCTTGAGCCGAGGCCGGCGCGGCCACGCTCAGCACCCCGGGCACCAGGATCAGCGCCGCGACGGCGGCGATCCTGGCCTTGGGCGACTTCGTCATGCGTGAGCCCCTTCGGTGTCGGCGAACGCTTCCTTGATCTCCTTCGGCCCGAACGGCCAGGTCTTCTCGGTCTTCGCGTAGACCAGGTACGCGATGCCGCCGAGCACGAGCCAGCCCAGCGACAGCCCGATCGACAGCGGGGTCGCGGAGACGTAGATGTAGACCCAGCCGACGAGCGCGAGCAGCGTCGGGAACGGGTAGAGCCACTGCCGGTACGGGCGCTTCAGGTTCGGCTGCCGGCGGCGCAGCACCCAGATGGCGGCGACCTGGGCCAGCGACTGGATGATCACCAGGGTGGCGACGGCCGCGTTGATCACGTCGGTCAGGGTGAACAGCGAACCGATGATCGTGATGGCACCCATGGTGAGCACGCCCGCGGTCGGCAGGTTGAGCTTCGGGTGCAGCTTGGCGAACACCGACAGGAACACCTTGTCGCGCGCGGCTTCGAACGGCACGCGCGAGCCGCCGAGCAGGCCGGCGAACACCGAGCCGATGGCCGCGATGACGATGAAGACGGTGACGATCTTCGCCGTCACGCTGCCCCACGCCTGCTCGAGGACGGTCGAGGCGACCGAGGTGGCCGTCTTCAGCTCCTCCAGGGGCACCGAGCCGAGCACGCCGACCTGCAGCAGGAAGTACAGCGCCATGATGCCCACGATCGAGAAGAGGATCGAGCGCGGCAGGGTGCGGCCCGGCGTGCGGACCTCGCCGCCGAGGTAGGCGGTGGTGTTGTAGCCCAGGTAGTCGTAGATGGCGATGATCAGGCCGGCGCCGAGGCCGCCCCAGAACGTGCCCTCGCCGGCCGAGCTGAACGCGCCGGGCGTGAACGCGAACGCCTGCGAGGCGCTGAAGTGCGTCGCGGCCGCGACGATCGTGGTGAGCACCGCGACCAGCATGACCACGAACAACCCCGTGGTGAGCTTGCCGATCTGCCCGATCTTGCGGAACAGCGCCAGCACGATGAGCAGCGTGACGCCGATGCCGATGATCTTGCCCAGCGCGGTGACGCCGCCGTCGTCGGTGACGCCCGGGATCAGGTAACCGAGGTACTGGACCAGGCCGATGATGCCGGTCGACATGATCAGCGGGATGAACAGCACCGCGCTCCACACGAACAGAAACGGCATCAGCCGCCCGGTGCGGTACTGGAACGCTTCACGCAGGTAGATGTAGGTGCCGCCGGCGCCCGGCATGGCCGCGCCGAGTTCGGCCCAGATGAGCCCGTCGGCCAGAGCGACGATCGCCCCGATGATCCAGCCGAACATCGCCTGCGGGCCGCCCATGGTCGCGACCATGGCGGGGATCGTGACGAACGGGCCGATGCCGCACATCTGGGTCATGTTGATCGCGGTGGCCTGCAGCGGGCCGATCTTGCGCTCAAGGGCGGGCTGCGGGGAAACCGCGGGCCCGGACTCCCCTGAACGAGTGGGTGAACTCACGACGTGCCTCCGTCCGATAGTTAGTAAAGTTTCTTAACATAAAACCCTCGGGGTCGAAAGGGTTCCGTAGGTAAACTTGCGGCAACGCGGACAGGAGATGGGGACGTCGTGGGCCAAAACGGGCCGCAGGTGGGGACTCCGGCCAGCATGCGGGCGCTGAACCAGCGCCTCGTGCTGGAAAGGCTTCGCGCGCACGGCGAAGCGACCCGGCCGCAGATCGCGGCCGACACCGGGTTGTCGAAACCCACGGTCGGGCAGGCACTGCTCGACCTCGAACAGCACGGCCTGGTGCGGGCGACCGGGCGCAGCCTGGCCGGCCCCGGGCGCGCGGCCGTCGTGTACCAGGCCGCGCCGGACGCGGGGCACGTCGTCGGCGTCGACATCGGGCGGCGCGCGATCCGCATCGCCGTCGCCGACCTCGACGGCAGCATCGTCGCGCGGCTCGACGAGCCCAACCGGTGCCGCTCGGCGAGCGCACTGGTGCGCACGGTGAGCGAATCCGTCGAACGCGCGGTCGCGTCGGCCGGGCTGAACCCGCACGAGGTCGTCTCGACCGTCGTCGGCACCCCCGGCGTCCCGGACCCGGCGACCGGGACGGTGCACCGCGCGCCCAACCTGCCGGGCTGGGAACGCCGCGGGCTGCTGCACGAGCTCGTCGCCGCGCTGGCCGGGGCCGGGTCGGACGTCGTGGTCGAGAACGACGCGAACCTGTGCGCGGTCGGCGAGCACGCGCTCGGCGCCGCGCTGGGTGTCGACGTGCTGGTGTGCCTGACCGTCGGCACCGGCATCGGGATGGGGCTGCTGGTCAACGGCAGGCTGTTCCGCGGCGCGCACGGCGCGGCGGGCGAGATCGCCGACCTGCCGTTCGGGCCCCTCCCCGACTCCGGTGGCACCGACGCACACCGGCCCGGCCCGGTGGAGACGGCGGCGGCGGGTCAGGCCGTGGTCGCCGCGGCCCGCGAGCACGGGCTCACCAAGGCGCGCTCGGCGAAGGACGTCTTCCGGCTGGCCCGCCAGGGCGACGAGCGGGCGCTGCGGGTGGTCGAGGACGAGGCGGAGAAGCTGGCGTACGTCGTCTCGGCGGTGACGGCGGTGCTGGACCCGCGGCTGATCGTGCTGGGCGGCGGGATCGGCGGCAACGCGGACCTGCTGGCCGAGCCGATGCGGCGGGCACTGGCCGCGACGGTGCCGGTGGTCCCGGAGATCGTGGCCGGCCAGCTGGGCGAGGACGCGGTACTGGCCGGCGCCATCGCGACGGCCCTGGGCACGGCTCGCGACCTGGTGTTCGACCGGCGCGGCCTGCGCCGCGCGGCGGGCGAGGCCTAGCGTCCACTTCGGACCGGAGCGTCAGTCCGAGCGGCCGCGCAGGGTCAGCACCACGCGCAGCACGTGCTCGACGGCCGCCGGGAACGCGGCCCCGCGCAGCTCGCCGCGGTCGGCCAGGTTCCGGGACGCGAACTCCAGCTCGCGCTCCGGCCCGCCCCGCCGCACCACGAGCGCGGCCAGCTCCTCGAGGTCGAGGTCCGGGTGATCGAGGCGCGTCAGGGCGAACTCGACGATCAGTTCCTCCTGCGTCACATCCGCCTCCTTCCGGCCCTTTCCAGCCTACCCGCGTCGGCCGTGGTGGCAGGCCGTGCAGCCGATCACGGCGGCTACCGGTCCTCGGCCGCGGGGCCGTGGCCGCAGTGGGCGCGAAGCAGCCCGAACGCCGGATCTCGGCCGACACCCGGGAACACCGGCACCGTCGGCGGAGGACCGGCTTCACCCGTCCGTGAGCCGGATCGTCGACTGGGACCGCAGTGGCGCATTGTGACCGGTCTGACCTGGCTTACTGTACCGTCCAGCCGGTACAGTAACGGGCATGACCACGTACGCGCCCACCTCCGCACCGTTGAGCCACCGCCGCCGCTGGGCGGCGCTGAGCGTGCTGGTCGGCGCCGTGCTGCTGCTCGCCGTCGACGGCACCGTGCTGTACCTCGCCGTGCCGTCCCTGACCCGCGAGCTCTCCCCCAGCGCCACCGAGATCCTCTGGATCGGGGACGTCTACTCGCTCGCCCTGGCCGGCCTGCTGGTCACGGCGGGTAACCTCGCCGACCGGTTCGGCCGCAAGAAGGTGCTGCTCATCGGCACCGCGGCGTTCGGGGTGGCGTCCACGCTGGCCGCCTTTTCCCCCACCGCGGGGGTGCTCGTCGCGGCGCGGCTGCTGCTCGGGATCGCCGCGGCGACGATCATGCCCTCGACGCTGTCGATCATCCGCACGCTGTTCACCGACCCCCGCGAGCGCACCCGCGCCATCGCGATCTGGTCGGCGGGCTCCGGCGGCGGCATCGCGCTCGGCCCGCTCGTCGGCGGCGCGCTGCTGGAGCACTACTGGTGGGGTTCGGTGTTCCTGATCAACGTGCCGATCGTCGTCGTCTTCCTCGTCGCCGGCGCGTGGCTGCTGCCGGAGTCGCGTGACCCGAACCCGGGCCGGTTCGACCTGCTCTCGGCCGCCCTCTCGATGGCCGCGATCGTGCCGCTGGTCTACGCGGTCAAGCACGCGATCGGCTCCGGCGTCGACGCGCAGGTGGTGCTGACGGCCGCCGTCGGGATGGTCTCGGGCTTCCTGTTCGTGCGCCGGCAGCGCCGGGCGGCCGACCCGCTGATCGACGTCACCCTGTTCCGCAACGGCGCGTTCAGCGGGGCCGTGGTGGCCAACTTCGTCGCCGTCTTCGCGTTGATGGGCCTGCTGTTCTTCTTCTCGCAGTACCTGCAGCTGGTCCGCGGTTTCAGCCCGCTGCAGGCCGGGCTGGCCGAGATGCCGGCGACGCTCGCCTCGATCGCGGTCGTGGCCGCGGTCGGCGTGGTCGTCACGCGGCTCGGCCGGGGACGCGCGGTCGCCGTGAGCCTCGCCGTCACGGCGGCCGGGCTGCTGCTGGTCGCGGTCACCGAGCAGGCGCCGCAGTACCTCTGGCTGGGCCTGACGCTGGTGCCGGTCGGGCTCGGTGTCGGGCTGGCGCTGACGCTGACCGTGGACTCGGTGCTGTCCGCCGTCCCACGGGACAAGGCGGGCTCGGCGTCGGCGATCTCCGAAACCGCGTACGAACTGGGTGCCGCGCTGGGCATCGCGCTGCTCGGCTCGGTCGTCACGCTCGTCTACCGCGGCCTGCTGCCGTCCGACTCGGCCCCCGGGGTCCGGGAGTCGCTGGCGTCGGCGGTGACCGTGCTCGACCCGGTGTCGCCGCAGGCCGAGGCGGCCCGGCAGGCGTTCACCGGCGCCATGCAGGTCACGTCGGTCACGGCGGCGGTCGTCACCGCCGTCGCCGCGGTGATCGCCTGGCGTACGATCCCGTCCGGAAAGGACTGAGCATGCCGCGCAAAGCCGGGCGCAGCCCGGAAGACACCCGCCGGGCCCTGCTCGACGCCGCCGGGACCACGATCCGCGGCCGCGGGGTGTCCGCGTCGCTGGACGACATCGCCCGGCAGGCCGGCGTCTCGAAAGGCGGGCTGCTCTACCACTTCCCGGCGAAGGACGCCCTGGTGCGCGCGCTCGCCCAGGACATCCTCGACGCCTTCCGGGCCGAGGTGTCCGCCGCGCTCGACCCGGCGGACACCGGCCCGGGGCGGCTGACCCGCGCGTACGTCCGGGCGTCGCTGGACACGTCGCAGGACGAGGTCGCGGTCCGCGAGAACATCGCGCTGATCGCCCAGCTGATCTCGATCCCCGAGGTCGCCGAGCTGGCCCGCGCGGACGCCGAGCGCTGGGACCGCGAGCTCCACGCGGACGGCCTGCCCGCCGACGTGGTGACCCTGGTCGTCGCGGCGGCCGACGGCGCGAGCACGGCACCGCTGTGGGGCGTCGGCATCAACGTCGGCGCGGCGCGGCGACTGGAACGGCAGCTGCTGGACCTGACCCGCGAAGCGTGACATTCGCCCATACTGGACAGGTGAGCGAACTCGTGCCCGTCCCCGCCGCCTGGGAGCACCGGCGCCGCGGGCTGACCACCCGGGTCGCCGCGTGGATCCTCGCCGCCGGGCTCGTGCTCGCCCTCGCCGTCGCATTCGAGGCCGTCGCGGTGCAGCGGACCGGGAGCCGGCTGAGCACGTCGGGGCAGGAAGCGCCGGCCACGGTCACGGAGATCCTGCCGCACAGGTCCGGCTACAACGTGCAGGTCCGGTTCACCACCGCGGACGGCCGGGAGATCTCCGCCCGGCTCGTGAACTTCCCGCGTGACCCGGGCCTGGGGGTCGGCGACCGGCTCCGCGTCGGGTACGACCCCGAACGCCCGGACGCCACCCTCTGGGACGTCCGGGATCCCTTGGACTACACGGGCTCGGCGATCTTCCTCGCCGCGCTCTCCGCGGTGCTGGCCGCCGCGTCGTTCCTGTTCTTCTGGGTCGTCCGGCGGCGGCGCGGCTAGCGCACCGCGAACACCATCCCGATGTCCGCCGCTTCCTGGATCGGATCCTGCTCCGCGGTGACCGTGAAACCCTTCGCCTCGAACACTTCCCGGATCGTGTCCCGGTGGCTCCGCCAGCCTTCGACCTCGACGACCGCCTGCCGGACGAGCGGCCAGTGGCGGTCTTCGATGCCGTGCAGGACGTCGAGTTCCGCGCCTTCGACGTCGACCTTGAGCAGGTCGACGCGGTCGATGCCCTGCTCGTCGAGCACCGCCGACAACGGCCGGACGCGGACGCGGTGGGTCTCCAGCTCCCGCATGACCCGCAGCTTGCGCCCGACGATTCCCCGCAGCACCGGCGCCGGCACCCGGCGCGCGGCGGAGCCGAGGCCGCCCCGGCGGATCATCTCGACGATGCTCGCCGTCACGCGCTTGCGCTCGGCCTCGACGTTTCCCGCGTCCCGCAAGGAAGACGAGAAGATCGTGGCCGCCGGGAAGTAGCTGAAGTCGAGGTCGTCCTCACCCGAGGACAACCCGAACGGCAGCGCGGTCAAGGCGCCGCCGAAGAACTCGCGGGCGTTGCGCTCCAGCGTCTCGAAGAGCGGCGGCATCGGCTCGAACGCGAAGATCCGGACGTCACCGTCCAGCCGCTCGTAGACGGCCGCCGAGAAGACGCCGACGTTGGCCCCGACGTCGAGAACGGTGGCGCCGGGCGCGAACTCGATGCCGTGGGCGAAGTAGCCACCCACCTCCTCGCGCAGGAACGACACTTCCCACGGGTTGATGCTGTGCAGGTCGATCGCGTCCATCGTCACGCGCAGAGGCTTATCAGCATCGGGTACCGGTGGTCCAGACCCGGACGTCGGGACGCTGCCGTCACCAACCTCCTCGACGCATTCGTTCCGGCCACAAGGGAAACCGGAATCGTCCGCTAGTGCACGCCTCCATTTCAATGAGCTCCGCAATACCCGCAGGTCACGGAGTCGAGGCCAACCACGACCACACCAATGACACAAAGTCATCGTGAATCACTCGTTCGGGCGATCAAGCCCAGCTCCTACGGCATCCCCAGTGCCATTCAGATCAGCACGATAACTCCACTCAGCCGAGCGATGTCAGGAAGAGCATCACCGTGCGGAGTCAAAGCTGCTTCAAAGACGGGCTTCCTCTCGCAGAGCCAGGTTTTTCACTCCGCGAACATGATCTTCGCCGATGGCGGTCGTTCCCTTTTTGGTTTCGCCATGGCTAAAGTGCTCCCAGCACCTTCGCCGAGGGTGTGCTCGGCTGGCAGGAACCTAGGGCGAGCACACCACAGGAGGGAGGTGATCCCTGGTGGCAAAACGCTTTCACCTCACGGTGAAGGTGGCAGGCCCGGTCACGATCAAGGTGACCGGGGCCGCCATCCTGGCCCTGGTACTGGGTACAGCTGTGCTGTACCTCGTCCTTCAGCGGGCATAAGGAGATGCGGGGAAGTCGTGCGGCTTGCCGGAGCCAGCGGCTTTCCCGCGTCGGGAACTCCCAGGACACCGCGGAGCGGTGCCCTGTGCAGGGTAACGCTCAGACACGCATTCGACGCAAGCACTTCAATCGAACGGTTCGCACTTCACCCTATTCGACCAAAGACCCGGACGTCGGGACGTCGCTCAGCCGACGGCGACGCCCAGGTCGGCCTCGAAACCCGACGGCACGAGCACGTCCGAACGGCTCAGTTCGCCCACGCTCCGCTTCCCCAGTGCCAGCAGCGTCGAGTCGATGCCGTTGCGGAGCACGTCCAGGACGTTCTCCACGCCCGTCTGGCCGGCCGCGGCCAGGCCCCACAGGTACGCGCGGCCGACCAGCACGGCGCGCGCGCCCAGTGCCAGGGCCTTGACGACGTCGCTGCCGCGGCGGATGCCGCCGTCCAGCAGGATCTCCACCCGGTCGCCGACGGCCTCGGCGATGGCCGGGAGGGCGCGGATGGTCGCCGGGGTGCCGTCGAGGTTGTTGCCACCGTGGTTGGACACCGAGATCGCGCTGACGCCGGCGTCCACCGCGCGGCGGGCCTCGTCGACCCGGATGACGCCCTTGAGCAGGAACGGGCCGTCCCACCGCGCCCGCAGCCAGGCCACGTCCTCCCACGACGGCGGCGGCGTCTGCATCCACTGGCCGTAGGCGCCGAAGAACGTCGGTGACGGTTCGCCGGGCGAGGCCATGTTCGGGACGCCGAGGTCCGGCAGGGCGCGCGTGCGCACGTAGTCCATCAGCCAGCGCGGGTGGGTCAGGCCTTCCGGCGCGAACCGCAGCAGCTCGCGGAAGGTCAGCCGTTCGGGGATGTGCGGGCTGCCCCAGTCGCGGCTGTGCGAGAACGACCAGTCCAGCGTCAGGATGATGCCGACGGCCCCGGCGGCGCGGGCGCGCTCGAGGCGGCGCTGGATGTCCTCGCGGCTGCCCGTCCAGTAGACCTGGAAGTACGTGTTCGGGTTGGCCGCGACGACCTCCTCGATCGGCTTGCTGCCGAACGAGCTGAGCCCCATCGACGTCCCGCGCGCGGCGGCGGCCCGGGCCACGGCGACCTCGCCGTCCGGGTGCACCGCCTGCACCCCGGTCGGGGAGATCAGCACCGGCAGCGCGACGTCGCGGCCGAGCACGTGCGTGCTCAGGTCGCGCTCGCCGAAGTGGCCGGCCGTGCGCGGCGCGAACCCGAGCTCGTCGAACGCGGCGACGTTGTCGGCCAGCGTCAGGCCCTTTTCGGAACCGGCGATCAGGGCCGAGTAGACGGAGCCGGGGAGACGCTTCTTCGCGCGTCGCTGCGCTTCGGCGACCGATTCGAACCAGGTCATCGTTGTCCCTTCGGGTCGATCTTGAGCGGGCGCCGGACGAGCGCCGGGCGCACCGGCACCGTGGTGCGGTGCGCCAGGCACCCGGCCCAGACGCCGGTGCCGTAGGCGATGTCGTCGGCGATCGCGGCCGCGGTGTAGCGGACGGGATCCAGCTCCGGCCGCCGCCCCGCCCACGCGGTCAGCGGCGGGCCCAGCAGCAGCGAGGCGACGGCGGCGCGGCGGCCCCAGCGCCGCCGTCCGCCGGGGACCAGCAGCGCGACCAGGAGCGGGGCCGCGAACTGGGTGCCGTAGCGGCCGCAGCCGAGCCAGGTCTGCCGGACGGCGGTGGCCATCGCGCGCACGACCCCGGCGTCCGGGACGTCGTGGGCGTGCAGGAGCTTGCGCATGCTGCCCACCGAGCCGCCGAACGCCAGCGCGGCGAGCACCGGACGGCGGGCCAGCAGCGCACCGGCGGTCAGCGCGGGCCAGGGGTGCAAACCCAAGGGCGCCAGCGCTTTCGGGTGCCGCAACGCCAGTGGCGCGGCGGACGTGCCGTAGCGGGCCCGGCGCCCGAGCAGGGCGCGCCAGGTCTCCGGCTCGTGGTGGTCGACGGCGACGTCCGGGGCGTAGCGGACCCGGAACCCGGCCTCGTGCAGCCGCCAGACGAGGTCGACGTCCTCGCCGACCCGCAGCCGCGGGTCGAAGACCGAGCCGTCGATCGCGACCGACGTCAAGGCGCTGCGGCGGACGACGAGCGCGGCGGTCGGCACGTACGACGTCCGTGTGCCGGGCGCAACGCGCGCAGGCCGGTCGCCGAGGTCGAGGCTGCCCGCGGCGCGGGTGTACCGGCCGGCCCAGCTGTCCGGCGCCAGTGCGCGCACGCGGGGCGCGACGGCGGCGAGCAGCGGGTCGGCGAAGTGCGTCGTGAGCCGGTCGACCCAGCCCGCTGTGGGAACGCAGTCGCTGTCCAGGAAGGCGATCAGCTCGGTGCCGACGTGGTCCAGCGCGGTGTTGCGCGCGGCGCCGGGGCCGCCGTTGACGTCCCGGCGGACGAGCTTCGCGCCGTGCGCGGCGGCCACGGCCGCGATCGCGGCGGCGTCGTCCGACCCGTCGTCGACGACCAGGACAGGATGCTTCCCGTCGAGCCCGGCCAAGCAGCGGTCGAGCAGCTCAGCGCGGTCGCGGACCGGGACGACGACGGTGACGTCCGCGGGCGCTTCGGGCTCCGGGGGCACGGGGTGCGCGAGACCGGCGTCGGTGAGCCGCCGGGCGAGCGCGCCCGTGGCGGTGGAGGTGACCGGGCCGTCGCCGAGCTCCTGCCAGGCTTTGCGTCCCGCCTCGGTCAGGCGCAGCACGCGGGCCGGGGAGCCGCCGAACCAGAGGCCGTCGGAGAGTTCGCGGGTGTCCTGGTCCAGCGCGATGCGGAACCCGGGCGGCAACGGCGTCACAGGGACAGTCCTCCGTCCACCGGCACGACCGCGCCGGTCATCCCGCCGCTGTCAGCGCCGGCGAGGAACGCCAGCACGGCGGCGACTTCCGCCGGGTCGAGAAGCCGTCCGGCGGGTTGCTGCTCGGCGAACGCGGCCGCCTCGGGCAGGTCGTAGAGCCGGGCGCTCTCGGCGAGGATCGGGGTGTCGGTCGAGCCGGGGCTGACGGCGTTGGCGGTGACACCGCTGCGGCCCAGTTCGGCGCCGAGCGCGCGAATGAGCCCGGCGACCCCGGCCTTGGCGGCGCAGTAGGCGGCGAGCATCGGCAGGCCGCGCGTCGCGGCGGCCGAGGCCACGGCGAGAAACCGCCCATCGCGTGGTTCGGTCCGGCGAAGCAGTGCGGGCACGGCGGCCCGGGCGAGGTGGAGGACGCCATTCAAGTTGACTTCAAGGACGGCCTTTTCCTGCTCTTCCGGGACCTCCCAAAGCGGCACTCCCCCGGCGATCACGCCCGCGGCGGCGATCGCGACGTCGAGCCCACCCCAGCGCCGCTCGGCCTCGGCGACGGCGGCGGTCATGGCTGCGGGGTCGCGGACGTCGGCGACGAATGCCGCGGTGTTCTCGCCCGCCTTTTCGACCACAGTGGACAGTTCGGCGGCGGTGCCCAGGGGGTACGGGAGGGCCGGATCGTCAGCGGTGACGTCGACGGCGAGGACGGCGTAGCCCTGCTCGGCTAGGCGAAGAACGGTCGCGGCGCCGATCCCGCGAGCCGCGCCGGTGACGAGGGCGGTGCGGATGCTCATGCGACCACCGCCGTGGTGTCCACAAGGGACAGTTCGGATGTGCACACGGAGCGCAGGACGGTGACAGCGCCACGCCATTCCTGCTCGGCGATCGCGCCACCACCGGGCGCCGGGAATCCAGCGCGCGCGAAGTGTGGACCGAGGGCAAGAGCAGTCGCCGTCATCGCGCCACCACCGGGCGCCGGGAATCCAGCCACCCGCGCCCGCGTGGCAGCAGCAGCCGGGCAGCGGTCCTCCCGTGCAGTAGCACGCCGCGCGGCTGGTCCACCGGGGACACCGGCAGTCATGCGACCACCGCCGGGTGCCAGGCGTCCACATGGGACACCAAGGCTTCGGTCAGGCGCGCCAGCAGCTCCCGGCCTTCTTCCGCCGTCGCCGAAGTCGGGTCGCCCAGTACTCCGGTCGCCGTCACCGCGCGGACGCCGCCCTCGCGCAACAGCGGCAGCACCTCCCCCAGCGGCCGCCGGTCCCCCGGCTCCGCGCGGTCCATCCGCACCGCGTCCGGCCGCAACGCCAGCTGCAGGGCCGTTTCCGGCCGTCCGGCGTGCGGATCTCCCGGCCAGCGCGGCTGGAACACCTCGACGTCACGCGACTCGGCCCGCAGCCGGGCGACCGCCCGCGCGACCGGAGCCGTGTTGCCGCCGTGGGCCGAGACGAACAGCAGGCAGCTGAACGTCTCCGCGGCCGAGCGGCCCAGCTCCACCAGCAGCAGCTCGGTCGTCTCCTGGCCGATCGACAGCGTCCCGGCGAAGCCCGCGTGCTCGCCGCTGGAGCCGTACGCCACCGGGGGCGCCACCAGCACATCCGGGCGGGCCGCGGCGAGTCCGGCGCACAGGGCCGAAGCGATGTCCGTGTCGGTGGTCAGCGGCAGGTGCGGGCCGTGCTGCTCGGTCGCGCCGACCGGGACCGCGAGGATCGCCCCGGCCGCCGCGCGCTCGGCGACGTCCGGCGAGGACAATTCCGCGAGTCGCATCACCAGCTCCTTTTCGGCACCCTGTGACGAATATCAGGCAGAGTAATGTCACGCGGTGTCAGAAACAAGTCTCACGAAGGAACCGCACTCGGATGACCGAACAGACCCCCGTCGCCCGCCGCGGCCGTCCGCCGGGCACCAGCGCCCGTGAGCTGGAGGTCATCGCCCTGCGCCTGTTCACCGAACGGGGGTTCCACGAGACGACCGTCGACGAGATCGCCGCGACCGCCGGGGTCAGCCGCCGCACGTTCTTCCGGTACTACGACGCCAAGTCCGACGTCCTGTGGAACGAGTTCGACAACGAGGTCGGGACGATCCGCAAGCTGCTCGCCGACGCGCCCGCGGACCTGCCCGTGATGGACGCCGTCCGCGAGGCGGTGCTGGCCGCGAACCACTACCGCGCCGAGGACGTCCCCGAGCTGCGGATGCGGATGAGCCTGCTCAGCTCGGTGCCCGAGCTGGCCGCGAGCGCGACGATCCACTACGACGCGTGGGAACGCGCGGTCAGCGCCTACGTCGGCGCGCGCACCGGCCAGCCCGCGGACTCGCTGTACCCGCTGGCCGTGGGCCGGGCGGTGCTGGCGGCGTGCCGCGCGGCCTACGAACGCTGGTCGGCCCGGGCCGACGCCGACCTGACCGTCTACCTGGACGCGGCCCTGCGGGCCCTGACCGCGGGATTCGCCGACGCCGCGCTCACGGCCGAACCGTCGCCGGAAAGCTGAGGGGTCACTTGCCGGTGAGGATGTCGAACGCTTGCCGGCGGTGGGTGGCGAACAGCTCCAGCGCCGCCTCGCGCTCACCGGCGCGTAGCGCGGCGGCCAGCTGCCGGTGCTCCTCCGGGATCGCGGCGAGGTAACCGTCGGCCTCGACGCCGACACGCGTCAGCAGGAACAGGTGCACCTGGGAGCGGATGGCCTGCCACGCCTCCAGGAGACGCCGGTGGCCCGCGGCCGCGTACACGGCGTCGTGGAAGTCGATGTCGCAGCGCACCATCTCGTGCTCGCCCGCCGCGCGCGCCATCCGGGCGACGGCCGCGTCGACGTCCGCGAGCCCCTCTTCCGGAGCGCGGTCGATCACCAGAGCGACGGCGAGCTGTTCGAGGGCCGCGCGCAGCGTGTCCAGCTCGGCGACGTCCTGGTCCGACAGGCTCGTCACGGTGGCGCCGCGGTGCCATTCACTGCGCGCCAAGCCTTCCCGCTCGAGCCGCAGCAGAGCTTCCCGCACCGGCCCGCGGCTGACCCCGAGCGCGGCGGACAGCTCGACCTCGCGCAGCTGGCTGCCGGGCGGGTAGGCCCCGTCGAAGATGGCGTCCCGGATCCGGTCGGCGACCTCGTCGGCCAGCCCCCGGCGCCGCGCGGGCACCACCCGGCCGGGTTCGCTCATCGCTGTCCCTCCTCCAGGATTGTCCCCAAGTTAACATCGTCCGCCCCGCCGATTCCGCCAGTACGCCAGTACGCCACCGAACCACGGCGTCCGGCCCTGCCGAGGGCGCACTGGCTCGGCTGAGCCGTCAAAGATCCGACGCGCCCCGGAACGCCCGGTCCAGCATGACGACGACGGTCAGGCCCAACAGCCAGCCCAGCACGAAGCCCGCGATCAACGGCCACGGCGCCGGCTGCCGCCACCAGCGGTAACCCGCGGACAGCGCCGCGGCGGCGAGGCCGAGGAAGCCGACCCCCTCGAACGCCAGCCGGGTCGGGTGCGCGAAGTTCCAGCCGGTGACGCTGAACCAGCCGCGCGTGGCCGGCGCTGCCAGCGCCGAGGTGCGCCACGACTCCCACCGAACGTGGCCGGCCAACCGCTCGGCCAGCGACTCGCACAGGTAACGCCGGATCAGCTTGATGTGGAAGTCGTGCAGCAGGTACCGGCTGCCGAGCAGGTACGAGGCGAACGGGATGAGCAGCACCAGCGCGAAGTTCGCCGTGGAGATCGCAACGCTGGCGATCGCGCCGGCGGAGGCCAGCTGCAGGGCGAACACGTTCCACTGCACGGTCGCGCGCCGCTCGACCTCGGTGCGGAGGGCGCCGTACTCGGCGAGCAGGATCTGCGTGCGGACGGCCGGATCGTCGTCGCCGGGCTGGGCCATGCCACCAGGATCCCAGATGCGCCAGGATCGGCGGGTGTCCTCCGGAAACGATCGGGAAACGCGCTCCCGGCTGAACGTGCTGGCCACCAGCTGGACGCCGCGCAGAACGCCTGGGCCGACGACCCGCTCGGCGAGGGCGCCGGGTACGCCGCGTTCGCCCGGCAGAACACCGCGATCGCCGAGGCGATGCGGGACACGCTCCGCAGGATCCTCACGGCCGCCGGCTTCGACGTGGCCGACAGCGGCAACGACTACCCACCGCACGACCTCCTGGTCACCCGCCGCGCGGAGGGCTCCCCCATGGGCGGCCCGGGGCGGCGCCGATCTGCACCGTCGCCAGGAGAAGATGGTCGCTGCCTGGAGCAGGCGGAACTAGAGCGCGTCGCGGGCCGGCCGCCGTCACGGCCCGTCATCACGCGTCACGCGGCCCCGCCGTCCCCCGGTCACGGGACGTGCCCGCAGCCGTCCCCCAGCCGGCTGCGGGCCGTCCCGCCCAGCAGAACGTGCCAGCGGCGGGCGAGCGGGGCAACCGGCTCGAAAACGTTTCGCACCTGGCCGAAACGTCGTGTGACGTACAACCCCGGCCTCCCCCGCCGAAACCGGCTCCGACCAGCGCTACTCTCCCTTCGAAAGGGGTGCGCCCGGCATGTTGGAAATTCACTTCACGGACGCGGACCTGGCGAAGCTGACCATCGCCGAGGACGCCGACCCGATGTGGGAGCTGCTGATGAGCAGCTACCGGATCCGGCGACCCGAGGGCGAGCCCTTCTTCGGCCGGTGGCGGCGGGGGTCACGCTCCGCGGTCCCCGAGTCGGGGCGGCTGCTCATGACGGCCGTCCCGCCGTACGGGTACTGCCCGGACTTCCTCACCCCGCCCGGCGCCGGCACGGTCGGCGACGGGATCGCGGCGGTGCTCGAAACCCCGCAGCGGATCCTGGCCGCCGACGTCGCCGAGCTCGCCGCGCAGGGCACCCGCGTCCCGCCGTGGCTGCGCCGTGTCGGCGACGGTGACACGCGCGAGCTGCGCCGGCTGGGCACGGCCCTGCACGACTACTACCGGCAGTGCCTCGCCCCCGACTGGCCGGCGATCCGCCGCACCGTGGCCCGCGACCGCCGCCGGCTGCAGTCGAGCCTCGACCGCGGCGGGCCCCAGCTGCTGCTCTCGACCCTGCACCCGGACATCACGTGGAGCCCGCCGGTGCTGCGGGTGCGTTTCCCGGTCGAGCAGACGCTCCACCTCGGCGGCCGCGGGCTGCGCCTGCTCCCGACGTTCTTCGCCCACGGCATGCCGACGGCGTACAAGGACCCCGGGCTGCCGCCGGTGCTCGTCTACTCGATCGGCCACACGAGCCTGGACAGCGACGCCGAACCCGGCCCGTCGCTGGCCGCGCTGCTCGGCCAGACCCGCGCCCGTGTCCTCATGACGGTGGCGATCACCCGTTGCAACACGAGCGAGCTCGCGGAGCTGACGGACATCTCGCTGGCCACGGCGAGCCAGCACGCGTCGATCCTGCGGGCCAGCGGGCTGATCACCAGCGCGCGGGTCGGCAAGTCGCAGATCCACGAGATCACGCCGCTGGGGCTGGGCGTGATCCGCGCGAGCTGACCCCTTACGCGTACCGCGGCGGGGGGAACACGCGGGTGAAGGTGTCCAGCAGCTCGCGCCGCCCCGCCAGCTCGACCAGGCCGCACTTGATGGCCTGCATGAGGTTCCGGTAGGACGGCAGCTCGTCGACCACCGGAACGGTCAGCACGAGGTCGGCGGCACCGGGGGCCGGGCCGGGGCCGGCGTCGAGCTTGCCGTCGGTGACGACGGCGTACACGACCATGCCGGGGGCACGGATCTCCCAGGACGCGGTGAGCCCCGCCGCGGCCGCCTCGTCGAACACCGCCCGCAGGGTCATGGTCACCGACTCCGGGGTGACGATCTCACCCGGCCGCGGGTCGCCCAGCTGGGTGGCGCCCCAGCGGCCGAGGGCGAGGACGGCCGGTTCGAGCTCGTGGCCGGCGGCGGTCAGGGTGTAGCGCACCCCGCGCTCCGGCGCGGGCGCGACCTGGCGCTCGACGATGCCCGCCTGCTCGAGCTCCTTGAGCCGGGTGGACAGCACGTTCGTGGGGATGCCCGGCAGTCCTTCGAGCAGGTCGGTGTAGCGGCGCGGGCGCACCGAGAGGTCGCGGACGATCAGCAGCGCCCAGCGCTCCCCCACCAGCTCCAGTGCCCGGGCGAGACCGCAGTACTGGCCGAACTCACGTCGCTTCACGCGTCTAATGTAGCAAACTTCATCCAACGAAGCTTACTTGCAATAATGAAGCGCCGTGGTTATGTTGGCTGTCATGACGGCGGAACTCCTCGAACTCGTGCACGACGCCCACGGCGGGCCGGCCCGGTGGCGGCAGCTCACACGGCTGGGATTCACCGCCTCGGCGGCCGGGATCCTCCCCTGGCCCCGCCCGGACTTCCTGGCGGACACGGGCGGAACCCTCGACCCGCACGCGCAGCGTGTGGAGTTCCGGCCGTTCGGGGCGCCGGACCGCCGCGCCCGGTACACCCCCGGCCGGGTCGAGATCCTCGACGCCGGCGGCACCGTGCTCGCCGCCCGGGACGAACCCCGGCGGGCGTTCGACGGTCACCCGCCGGGCCGGCTCTGGGACGAGCTGCAAGCTGCGTACTTCGCCGGCTACGCGTTCTGGACCTACCTGACCATCCCGTTCCTGCTGGCCTGGGACGGCGTCGGAACCGCCGAAATCGAGCCGTGGCGGGAAAACGGCGAGACCTGGCGACGGCTGCGCGTCGAGTTCCCCGGCACCGTCACGACCCACAACCGCGTGCAGACCCTCTACTTCGGAGCCGACGACCACCTGCTGCGCCGGCACGACTACAGCCCCGACATCCTCGGGAACCCGTTGACGGCCCACTACACCGGCGGCTACCGCACGTTCGACGGGTTCACGTTCCCGACCCGGCGGTACATGGTGCGCCGGGAACCGGACGGCACCACCTCCGGCGGGCCCCTCATCACCCTCGACCTCCACTCCGTGACCACCACCAGCGAAGGAGCGCTCCCGTGAGCGTCCGAGAGAAAACCCTTCCCCACAGCGAGCCCGGCACCAGGAAGCGCTTTCCCCGCGTGTCCCGCGCCACCGGCTTCGCGGGCGTCTCCGCGGCGATGGTGGCGATCCTCGTCGCCGCCGGCGCACCGACCCCGCTGCTGCCGATCTACGAGAAGGAGTGGGGCTTCGCCCCTTGGCTCCTGACGCTAGCGTTCGGCGTCTACGCGCTCGCGTTGCTGGTCGCGATCCTCGTGATCGGGTCGCTGTCCGACCACATCGGACGGCGGCCGCTGATGATCGGCGCGCTCGGGCTCGAGCTGGTCGCGATGCTGGTGTTCCTCTTCTCGCCTTCGATCGGCTGGCTGATCGTCGCCCGCGTCATCCAGGGCATCGCCACCGGCGCGGCGTCGAGCACGCTCAGCGCGGCCGTCGTCGAACTGGCGCCCGAGCGGCACAAGAAGCTGGGCGCGCTCATGACCGGTATGGCGCCACTGGCGGGCCTCGGCATTGGCGCACTCTTCGCCGGCCTGCTCGCCCAGTTCGTCTCCGGCGCCGCTTTCGCGGTGTGGCTCGTCCTCGTGGTGGTCATGGCGCTCGGGACGCTCTTCACGGCGTTCACGCCGGAGACGTCCACCCGCAAGCCGGGCGCGCTCGCCTCCCTCGTCCCGCGGGTTTCCGTGCCGGCCCAGGTGCGCACGCTCTTCGTGTCGACGCTGCCGGGGACGATCAGCGCGTTCATGACCATGGCGCTGTTCCTCGGCCTGGTCCCGATCGTGCTGGCGTCGGTGTTCGCCGTGAAGAACCCGCTCGTCGGCGCGCTGGCCGCGTTCGTCACGTTCGGCGCCGGGACCGTGGTCTCCGCGGTGACCGGTGCCGTGCGCCCGCACCGCCTGCGGGTGCTCGGATCCGGCGCGATGACGATCGGCGCGGTCCTGTTCGTCGGGAGCGTCGGTGCCGGGGCGCTGCCGCTCGTCTGGGCCGCCGCAGTGCTCGGCGGCGCGGGCCTCGGCGCGTCGTTCGCCGGCACCACCCGCGGGCTCGTGCCCGAGGTGAAACCGCACGAACGCGCCGGGCTGTTCGCCGCGATCTACCTCGTCGCCTACCTCGCGATGGGCCTCTCCGCGATCGTCGCGGGCCTGTTCGTCGACGTGGTCGGCGTGAGGGCCGTGGCGGCGGGCTTCGGCGTCGTCCTCGCGATCGCTGCCCTGGCCGGCGTGGTCGCCACCACCCGCAGGGCCTAGAACCTTCCCCAGAAAGGAAAAGAAGATGACATCCCTGAAGGACGCGACCGTCTTCGTGACGGGCGCCAACGGCGGGCTCGGCACCGAGTTCGTCAAGACCGCCCTCGACCGCGGCGCCCGCCGCGTGTACGCCGCGGCACGGTCCACCCAGGACTGGGACGACAAGCGTGTTGTGCCAGTGCGGCTGGACGTGACCGACCCGGCGTCCATCGACCGGGCCGCGGAGCTGGCCGGCGACACCACGATCCTGGTGAACAACGCGGCGATCTTCCCGCGCGGTGACCTGCTGACCGCGCCGCTCGGCGACATCACGGCGAACCTCGAGACCAACCTGATGGGCCCGATCCGGCTGACCCGTGCGTTCGCGCCCGCGCTCCGCTCGGCCAAGGGCGCGCTGGTCAACGTCGGTTCGGTGCTCAGCTGGTTCGCCGTCGGGAAGGCGCACAGCGTCTCGAAGGCGGGCCTGTGGATGGCGACGAACGCGCTGCGGCTCGAACTGGCACCCGACGGCGTCCAGGTGCTCGGCGCCTACCCCGGCCCGACCGACACGCCGATGCAGCCGGGCAGCGACCGGGCCGGGATGAACAAGCCGGCCGACGTCGTCGCCGCCGTCTTCGACGCCCTCGAAGCGGGCGAGCTCGAGGTGCTGACCGACGAGATGACCAGGAAGGTGCACGCCGGGATCTCCCAGCCCGTCACGGCCCTCTACCCCGCTCTCGCCTGATCCCCGCGGGCCCGGTGTTCGCACCGGGCCCGCCCCGGCTTCCGGAAGGAATCTCGTGCTGGACGCTCTTCTCGACGGCAACCGGAAGTTCGCCGCGACCCGCTTCCGCGGCGACCTCACCATGCGGCCGAGCCGCACCACGATCGTCATCGGCTGTCTCGACCCGCGGGTCGACCCGGCCGTCGTCCTCGGCGCCGAGCAGGGGCAGCTCGTGGTGCTGCGCAACGTCGGCGGGCGCGTCACCCCGCACCTGCTGGAGGAGCTGGTGCTGCTCCGCCAGGTGGCGCGCGGCGCGGGCGGGGACATCGGCGCCGGGTGGGAGGTCGTCGTCCTGCACCACACCCAGTGCGGCATCACCCTGATCCAGGACCGGCCCGAGCTGCTCGCCCCGTACTTCGGGCTCGACGAGCGGGACCTTCCGGGCGTCTCCGTCGGCGATCCGCGGGCGGCCGTCACCCACGACGTCGCCGTGCTGCGCGGGGAAACCCGGCTTGCGGGCATCCACGTGTCCGGCCTCGTCTACGACGTCACCACCGGGCTGGTCCAGCCGGTCATCTGAGGCTTTCTTGCATCCGGACCCCTTGACTTGACGTTTTCCTGCACGCAGGATGCGTTCTGTGCAGAACGAAGTCAAGACGACCGAGCTGGACCGGCGCATCGTCGGTGCCCTGCAGCTGAACGGGCGGGCCTCCTGGGGTGCCGTCGCGCGGCACGTGGGCGCGAGCGAATCCACCGTGCTGCGCCGCGCCGCGCAGCTCACCGAGACCCGGCAGCTGCGGGTGATCGCGGTGCTCGACGTGCTGCGGTGCGGGCTCGGCGTGCCCGTGCTCGCCCGGCTGCGGTGCCGGCCCGGGACGGCGGCCGGGGTCGCCGAAGCGCTCGCCGCGCGGCCCGAGGTGCGGTACGCGACCGTGCTGGCCGGCAGCGCCGACTGCTCGGCCGAGTTCGTGCTGCCCTCCTACGGCGACATCGCGCGGCTGCAGCGTGCCGGGTTCCCGGCCGCCGGCGACGTCCACGACGTCGAGACGTTCGCGGTGATGCGCACCTTCACCTCCAACCACGACTGGGACTCCGGCGAGCTGAGCCCGGAAGCCGCCGCCGACCTGCGCGGCGGTGACGTGCGGCCGTTCGAGGAGCAGCACTGGGAGCGCCCGCCCGAGCAGCTCGACGAGCTGGACCTGGCCATCTGCGCGGCCCTCGGCGAGGACGGCCGGCTGCCGTTCAAGGAGGTTTCACGGCAGGTCGGCACCAGCGAGTCCACTGTGGCCCGCCGGGTCGACTCCCTCGTGCGCCGGGGCTGCCTGCGCTTCCGCACCCTGGCCGAGCCCGCGATGTTCGGGTACGCGCTGGAGTTCATGCTCTGGCTTTCGGTCGTCCCCGGCGAGCTCGACCGCGCCGGGCAGCAGCTCGCCGCGCACCCCGGCACCAAGTACCTCTCGGCCACCACCGGCCGGTTCAACCTGGTGGGCCAGATCGTTTTGCGCCACTACGGCGAGCTTTACCGCCACACCACCGACGTCGTCGGCGCGCTGCCCGGGCTCCGGGAGGCCGACGTGACCCTGCAGGTTTCGACGCTCAAGCGCGCGTGGGCCCCGACCCCCGCCGCCAGCTTGGAGGACGCATGACCGAACAACCCTGGCTGTGGGACGAAAAGACGTGGCGCGGGCACGTCGAGCACGTCCGGGCGGGACGCTCGCTGCGTCCCGAGTCGTGGCCCGGCGGCGCGAAGGTCGCCGTGGCGCTGTCGTTCGACTCCGACCACGAGACGCCCGCGCTGCGCGACGGCGACGTGCTGCCCGGCAAGATGGCCCAGGGTGAGTACGGCGCCCGCGTCGGTGTGCCGCGGCTGCTGCGGTTGCTCGAACGCTACTCCGCACCGTCGTCCTTCTTCGTGCCCGCCGTGTCGGCACTCCTGCACGACGGCGAAGTCAAGTCCTATGTGGACAATGGGCACGAAGTTGCGCTACACGGCTGGATCCACGAACGCAACACGGCGTTGTCCGAGACCGAAGAGCGCGACCTGGCCTTCCGCGCGGCCGACGTCCTGGAGCGGCTCGCGGGCACCCGGCCGGTCGGCATCCGGACGCCGTCGTGGGACTTCTCCGCGCACACCCTGGCGATCACCCGCGAACTCGGGCTCGAGTACGACTCGTCGCTGATGGCCGACGATGACTGCTACGAGCTGCTCGAGCACGGCGAGCCCACCGGCGTCGTCGAACTGCCGGTGGAGTGGATTCGCGACGACGCGCCGTATTTCATGATGGACCGCTTCGCGTCGCTGCGGCCCTACACACCCCCGCGCGGGGTGCTCTCGATCTGGCGTGACGAGTTCGACGCGGCCTACGCCGACGGCGGCCTGTTCCAGCTCACCATGCACCCGCACATCATCGGGCACCGCTCGCGGATCGCGATCCTCACCGAGCTGCTCGACCACATCAGCGGCCACGACGGTGTCTGGTTCGCCACGCACGCCCAGGTCGTCGGCCACGTCCTCGGGGAGCGGCCATGACCACCGTCTCGTCCACTTCGGACGTCTCCCACCGGCTGACCGCGAACCAACGCAAGGCGATCGTCGCGGGCGCCGTCGGCAACACCGTGGAATGGGTCGACTGGGCCGTCTACGCGACGTTCGCCCCGGTGTTCGCCGGCCAGTTCTTCGCCGGGGGCAACGACACCGCGGCGCTGCTGTCCACTTTGGCCGTGTTCGCGGTCGGGTTCGTCATGCGGCCCATCGGCGGCGCGGTGCTCGGCGCGTACGCCGACCGTCGCGGCCGCAAGAAGGGCCTCACGCTCACCATCTCGCTGATGGCCGGGGCGTCGATCGTGATCGCGCTGTGCCCGACGTACACCCAGATCGGCGTGCTGGCGCCGCTCGTGCTGCTGCTGGCCCGGCTGGTGCAGGGCTTCTCCGCGGGCGGCGAGTTCGGCTCGTCGTCGGCGTTCCTCATCGAGTCGGCCGCCGCCGGGCGGCGCGCGTTCGCCGGGTCCTGGCAGCAGGTCTCGGTCGGCCTCGGCTCGCTGCTCGCGGCGTTGATGGGCACCATCCTCAACTCGACGCTGTCCGACGCCGACCTGCACGGCTGGGGCTGGCGGCTCGCGTTCGGCGTCGCCGGGCTGCTCGGTCTCGTCGGCCTGTGGCTGCGTCAGTCGGTGCACGAGACGGAGGCGTTCACCAAGGTCGCCGCGCAGCCGCGGCGGCGCAACCCGGTGGTCGCGATGGTCCGCGACCACCCGGGTGCCGCGCTGCGCGTCGCCGGCGTGACCATCGCGGGAACGCTGATCTACTACGTGTGGGTCACGTACATGCCGACCTACGCGCACCTGTCGACCGGCATCCCGCTCAAGACGGCGCTGCTGGCCAACACGCTCGCCATGGTCGTGTTCATCGTGCTGCTGCCGTTCGGCGGCCTGCTGTCGGACCGGCTCGGGCGCAAGCCGACGATGACGGCGTTCGCCGCCGGGTTCGTGGTGTTCGCCTGGCCCGCGTTCCACTTCCTGTCTAACGGGTTCTGGAGCGTGTTCGTCATCGAGCTGATCGGGCTCGTGCTGATCGTCGGGTACTCCGCCAACTGCGCGGTGATCATGGCCGAGCAGTTCCCGGCCGAGGTGCGCACCACCGGGATCGGGCTGCCGTACGCACTGGCCGTGGCGATCTTCGGCGGGACCGCGCCGTACGTCACGACCTGGCTCAACGCGAACCACCTCGGCAACCTGGTGTGGGTCTACGTCGCGGCCGCCGCCGTGGTCGGCGTCGCGGTGTACCTCACGATGCCCGAGACGAAGGGGAAGGAGCTGTAGTGCGCAACGTGCTCGTCACCGGCGCCGGCGGGGGGATCGGCGCCGCGATCGCCGACCGGTTCGCCGCCGCCGGCGATCGGTTAGTGCTGGCCGACCTGCGCCTCGTCGAACTGTCCACAGTGGCCGGACGGCTGCGCGCGGACCACGGCGTCGAGGTCGTCGAACTGCCCGGGGATCTCGCGGACGCGGACCACGCGTCCCAGCTCGTGACTCGGGCGGGCGCGGTGGACGTCCTGGTCAACGCCGCGGGCATCTACCCCGCCACACCGCTGCTGGAGATGACGGCGGCGACGTGGGACCGGGTCCAGGACGTGAACGTGCGCGCCGCGCTGCTGACGACTGTCGCGTTCGGACGCGCCGGGCGGCCCGGCGCCGTGGTCAACATCTCCTCCGGCGCGGCGACCCGTGCGCGGCCGGGTGCGGCGCACTACGCGACGTCGAAGGCCGCGCTGGAGATGCTGACCAAGGCGTGCGCGGTCGAGCTGGGCGGGCTCGGCATTCGCGTTAACGCCGTCAGCCCCGGCTTCGTCACCGTGGACAGCGACGCGAACCCGGTCACCGAGGAGTACGCGGCGGCGGTGTCGGTGAACCCGCTCGGCCGTCGCGGGGAACCCCGCGAGATCGCCGACGCCGTGTTCTGGCTCGCCGGACCCGAGGCGGGCTGGATCACCGGCGCGATCCTGCGCGTCGACGGCGGCTCCACCGCGGGCGCGGCGGGGCTGCCCCTGCACTGGGCCGGCGGCACCGCCGTCCAAAACGGAGAGGAAGCACATGCCTGACCGGCGTTCGTACACCGTGGTCGGCGGCGGCGCGATCGGCGGCACGCTCGCCTTCCACCTCGCCCGCGCGGGCCACGCCGTGTCCATTGTGGACACGGACGCCGCGCACGTGGCCGCGATCACGGACCGTGGCCTCACCCTGCGCCGCCCCGGTGGCGACGAGACGGTCGACCTGCCCGCCTTCGTGCCGGACGCCGCTCCCCCGGTGCTGGGCCGCGTGCTGCTCGCCGTCAAGGCCCAGGCGACCGAGACCGTGCTGCAGTGGCTGGAGCCGCGGCTCGCGCGCGACGGGTTCGTCGTCTCCCTGCAGAACGGGCTGAACGAGGCGCTGATCGCGTCCTACGTCGGCGCGGAACGGACGGTCGGCGCGTTCGTGAACCTGTTCGCCGACGTCGCCGAACCCGGCGTGGTGCGGGACGGCGGCCAGGGCGCGCTGGTCGTCGGCGAGCCGGACGGGCGGATCAGCGACCGCGTCAAGGAGGTCGTCGCCGACCTGCAGGCCTGGGGCCCGGCCAAGGCGACGGCGAACGTCGAGGGCTACCTGTGGGCGAAGCTCGGCTTCGGCGCGATGCTGACGACGACGGCGCTGGCCGACGCGCCGATGGCCGACCTGATCGACCGGCACCGCCCGCTGATGCACGCGCTCACCGCCGAGGTGCTCACGGCTGCCGGCGACCGGACGCTGGAGGCGTTCGACCAGTTCGACCCGGCGGCCTACCTGCCCGGCGCGTCCGGGCGCGAGGAGGCGACCGACCGGCTGGTCGCGTGGCTGCGGACCCAGCCGAAGGACCGCAGCGGCATCTGGCGCGACATCGCCGTCCGGCACCGGCCGGTCGAGGTGTACCACCACTACGCGCCCGTACTGGCGGAAGCGGACGTACCGTTGCTGTGGGCGATGCTGGCGCGGCTGCGGGACGTCGAGTCCGGCGCCGCGGCGATGTCGGAAGATCACCTGAGCGAACTGGAGCGAAGCCTGTGATCCGGGAGTTGCACGAGTGGGTGCGGGCGCACCGCGACGAGCTGCTGGCCGACGTCGCCGCGTACGTCGGCATCGAAACCCCCAGTGACGACAAGGAATGCCTCGCACGCGGACTGTCCTGGGTGGACGGCTGGCTGCGCGAACGCCTGGGCGCGCCCGCGTCGGTGCGCGACGTCGACGGCGGCGTGCACGGCGACATCAAGGTCTACGACTTCGCCGGCGCCGGCCCGCCGGTCCTGATCCTGGCCCACTACGACACGGTGTGGCCGCTCGGCACCCTCTCCGGCTGGCCGTTCACCGTGGACGGCGACCGCGCGACCGGCCCGGGGATCTTCGACATGAAGTCGGGCCTGGTCCACGCGGTGTGGGCACTGCGCGCGCTGGACGCGGCCGGCCTCCCCCGCCCGGCCGTCCGGCTGGTCCTGAACGGCGACGAGGAGATCGGCAGCCCGGCGTCCCGCCCGGTGATCGAGGAAGCCGCGACGGGCACGAGCGCGACCCTGGTGTTCGAGGCGAGCGCGGCCGGCGCGGTGAAGACCGCACGCAAGGGCGTGGGCCTGTTCCGCGTGCGCGCCACCGGCGTCGAGTCCCACGCCGGGCTCGATCCGACCAAGGGCGCGAGCGCGATCGACGAGCTGGCCCGCGCGATCCTGGCCCTGCACGGCCTGTCCGACCCGGCCGCCGGCACGACGGTCAACGTCGGCGTCATCACGGGCGGGACCAGGCAGAACGTGATCGCGGGAGCGGCATCGGGCGACATCGACGTCCGCGTGTCAAGCTCGGCCGAGGCAGCCCGCATCGACGCGGGCCTGGCCGCCCTGACGGCCCACGACCCGCGGGCGACGGTCACCGTGGAGGGCGGCTGGAACCGCCCGGTGATGGAACGTTCGGACGCGATCGCCGAGTTGTACGGCTTGGCCCGGTCTTCGGCGGCCGAGCTGGGCGTGACGTTGGAGGAGTGCTCGGTGGGCGGGGCCAGCGACGGCAACTTCGTGGCGGCGCTGGGCCACCCGGTACTGGACGGCTTCGGCGCGGTCGGTGACGGCGCGCACGCACGGCACGAGCACATCAGCGTGGCAGGGATGCTGGAGCGCACGGCGCTGGCGGCCGCGGTGCTGCACCGACTCGCGGGAAAGCCGTTGGCACCAGGCGGTAAGGCGGAATAGGCTTCCCCCGCGGGCAGCGGCATGGAGTAGCTCAGCGGCAGATCACCCGGCTCGGGACCGGGAGGGCGCGGGTTCGAATCCCGCCTCCATGTCCACCCCCGCACCTTGGAGTAGTTCAGCAGGAAGAACACCCGGCTCCTATCCGGGAGGGCGCAGGTTCGAACCCTGCCTCCAAGTCTTGGCTCCACAGGGGGAAAACACATGGCGATGGGGTATGCCTACGGGCAGCTCGAACGGGCGCTGCGCACCGCGGCGTCCGCAAAGGACAGCGCGACGCGCGCCCGTGCGCGGGCGAAGACCGGGCGGTGGCAGGACGTCCTGACCGGGATGGCCGACGGCACGCTGCGGATCGGCTCGCGGACGCCGGTCGCCGACACCCCGGCGTGGGTGACCCTCGAGGTCGCGCACGGCGGGTTCGCCACCGGCCGCTACCTCGCCGAAGTTCCGCTCGACCCGGCCGAAGCGGCCCTGCCCGCCGACGGGCCGGGCACCACGGACCGCGAGCGGCTCAACCTCTGGTACCTCACCGACGACGGCCTCGCCACGCTGCGCGCGGCGCTGGCCACCGAGTCCTACCGCGTCGAGGTCCCGGAGGACGCCGCGCTGCCGACCGTCGCGTGGCTGCTCGACCACGGCCACGCCGAGGCCGCGCTGGACCTGGTCGCCGAGCTGCGCCCGCTGCTGCACCGCCTGCGCCTGGCGCCCCTGCCGGGTGCGACGCCGCGGCCGGCGGGGTCGCTGGTGCGGCTGAGCACGGTCGGCGAGGTCCGGGAGACGCTGCGCGGGGCCGCCACCAAGCCCGCGATCGCGGCGATGCTGGAGACGCTGAAGGTGTGGCACCCGCTCTTCGACCGGCTGGTCGCGCTGTGGTGCGACACCGTCGACGGTGACCTGCCGCGGTTGACCGACGGCGGCTCGGTGAGCGGCGGCTGGCCCTGCCGCGAGTGGCCGGAGGACTGGGCTCGCCGGCGGGCGCAGTGGCTGGCGGACTACACGACGGCGAGCGCGCGGCACACCGCGTCCACCGCCCACACGCACCCGAAGAGCAACTTCGCGCGGCTGCACCGCGCGCTGCTGGCGTGCGAACACGACAGCGCGGAGCTGACCGGACGGGACGTCGGCTGGATCCGGCGCGCCCTGGCGAACACCGTCACCAAGCACGGTGCGCCGGGGTCGGAGGCGCGCGCGGCGTTGCGTGCGGCGCAGGCGTCGGTCGCGGCGCGGCCGACGTACGCCGAGCTGGCGGCCGTGCTGGCCGAGCGGCTGGACCGCTACCCGGCCGAGGGCGGGCTCCCGGAGATCGACGTGGTCGTCGAGGACGCTCCGCCGCACCTGGTCGCGAAGGTCGCCCGGGCGTTGGAAGCGCCGGTCGAGGAACTGGTGGCGCGCGACGTCATCACCTCGGGCGACGTGCTGGCGACGGTCCTGCCGCAGATCACCGCGCAGCTGCTGGCGGCGAACCTCGAGGACGACCGGCTGGCGGCGCTGTACGCACAGACGTACGCGGCGTTCCGGCGCCGCCGCGGGTTGCTGCTGCTCGACCTGGAGCACCAGGTCCGCATCGAGGAGCTGCCGTGGATCGGCGCGCTCGAACCGCTGCGCGGGCACCGCCCGGACGCCACCCGCGCGGCACGCCACACGCTGACGCAGACGGTGCTGCTGGCGCTCGGGTCGTGGCCGCAGGCGATCCTGCCGAACACGCTGGTCCGGGAGCTGGGCGCACTGGCGAAGCAGGCCGGAACGCCGATGCCGCTGGTGGAGGAGGTCGCGGCGGACATCTTCATGGGCACGTTCACGGCGAAGTGGCGCGCGGCGGCGGAGATCGCCGGCGGTGCCCTGGCGGGCACGCTGTACGCGCGTTACTACGACCTGCCGTCGACGTGGACGGCCGCCCCGCGCCCGCGCTGGTCCCGTGCCTTCGGCAAGCAGACCGCGGACGACTTCGCCGCGGCCTGCGTCGCCCGCGCGGAGGAGGCGCGGCCGAAGCGCGGCTTCGGTTCCGTGGCCGCCAACGGCACGGTCCTCGAGCAGAGCCAGATCCTCACGACGCAGAACCTCGCCGTCCTGGTGGACACGCTGGCGCTGCGCCCCCGGATCCGCGCGTCCGCGCCGGAGCTGGCCGCCGAGGTGCTCACCTGGGTGGTCCGGCGCCTGGCGATGCGGGTCGACAACCACCACGCGGCCCTGCAGACGGTGAAGAACGCCGCCTACGCCTGGCGGCAGGCCGTGTTCTTCCTGAGCTTCTGCGACGAACCGGCCCAGCGCGCGGCGGTGGACCGGCTCGGCGAGCAGGTGGCGCGAGCGGGCCTGCAGGACCGCTTCGGCCCGGCGGTGGCGGGTCTCGCGCAGGTCGTGGCGGGTGGGCGTTTCACCGGGTCCGGCACCACGGCCGACGGTGCGGGACGGCGGTTCCTCGGCTGGACGACCGGCACGCACTGGTGCCTGCCGGAGCGCGCCGCCGACGCCCACCCGCGCTGAACTACGCCGCTGCCCAGTCCGTGAAGGTCGCCTTGAGGGACTCAGAGTCCCTTGATGCGACCTTCACGGCCTTCAGGCGCCCGCCAGCTCTTGGACCATCTCCGCCGGCAGGCGGGTGCAGCCCGCCGCGCCCGGGTTCAGCAGCAGGTCCGTGCCCGGGCTGGCCGCCAGCAACGCCGCCAGCTCCCCCGCGTCCACCGCCCGCCAGCCCGCGGTCCGGACCCGGCCGCGGTGGGCCGGGGCCGTCGCCACCAGCAGGCACGGGACGCCGTCCGGCGAAGGCGCCGTCAAGGGTGCGCCCGTCGCGTCCAGCGCCACCGCCGTTTTTGCCAGGCGGAACACCGCTGCCACCTGCTCGAACTCGGCGTCGCCCGTGACCAGGAGGCGGAGCACCGCGTCCAGGGGGTCGGCCGGGCTGTCCGGGCCCGACGGCTCGTACTCCGGGTTCGGCTCGAAGTCGCCGATCGAGCCGTCCGCCAGGGCCAGCCAGCCGCCGACCACGTGGGTCCGGTCGGGTGCCGACGGCTGCGGCTCCCTCGCCGGGTCCACCAGCAGCACCCACTTCTCAGCCGTCATCACGCACCCTTCCCACCGCGGCCGTCAACCGGGCTGATCGTTCCGACGCGGCCTTCTCCTGCTCCTGGTAGCGTCGCACGCCCTCCGCGATCCGCCACCGGTAGAGCCACGCCAGGTTCGTGACGCGGAACCGCCGCATCAGCCACAACGCCCGCCGCGTGGGCTCGGGATCGTCCACCGCGCCACGCACCGCCTCGCGCACGACCCCCAGGGGCAGGTCCACATCGGCCAGTTCCCGGAGCACGGCGGCGACCTCGCCGGCCCGCGTCTCGACGTCGGGCGCGGCCAGCACGGCGTCCATCGCGACCGTCACCAGACCCGGCCGTAGCGCGTCGTGCCTGGCCAGGGCGTCGATGGCGTCCGCGGCGGCGCCGACGTCCAGGCCGTCGGCCACCCGGGCCGCGATCTCCAGGACGTCGTCCCGCCCGACGACGGTGTCCGTGACGCCGTGCAGCTGCAGCAGCGCGAACTCCTCCGCCAGCCCGACCACGGCCGCCGCGTCGGCCGGGCTCGACGAGTCGTCGACCACAAAAGGAGCCGCACCGGGCGGAGTCAACGCCCGGAGTTCGGCTTGGACCTGAGCCGCAAGAGCCTCGGGCACCACGGGCACGGGCAAACCGTCGCCCAGGCGCTCCACAATGGACTCGGCGAGCGAACGAGCCGTGTCCACTCCCGAATCACCAGGAACGACCGGCCGGTAAACCAGACCATCCCGCCATTCGCCCTTGCCCACGCCCGGGAAGAAGTCCCGAATGGACGGACCGACCGGCCGCCACTTGCCCGACGCCGCGTCGAACCGCCGGTCGACGACGTGCGTGACCCCGGTGAACGTCGCGACCCGCGCCAGCACCGAAGTCCACAGCAGACCGGGATTCTCGTGCGACTCCACGGAGTCCGCAACGCTGTCCAGCCGCAGAACCGGCAGACCCGAACGAAGCCGCCCGACGATCTCGGTGACCGCGGGATCGATCCGCAGCCGCGTCGAGGCGAACGAGATCTCGACGTGCCCGCTGCCGCCGCCACGGATCTTCACCGGGACACGCGCCAGGACGTCGCGCGCGAGCGCTTCACCCAGATGGCCGGCCAAGGCCTTCGCGACGGCACCGGCACCAGCGCCCGAAAGGCTGATGGCCGGCAGCGGACCGTCGCCGGTGTCGGCGACGAGCACCGCCTGCGCGAGTTCACGGGCTCCAGCGGCGAGATCCGTGTCGCGGTGCCCGAGGTGCCGGTCGACGACCGCGCGGATGACGCCGGGTTGTTCGTGTTGCGCCAGCACCGGCCCGGGGTCGCGCAGCGCGAGGGTGGTCGCGACGGCTTCGCGCACGACCTCCAGGGTCCGGGCGCGATCGGCCAGCGGCACCAGGCCCGCGGTGGGCTCCGGGCGCGCATACTGCCAGTCCTTGGCCAGGGCCTCGGCCAGTTCCGCGACCACCGCGCCGGTGTCGGCGGGCTTCCCGAACGTCGTCCAGTGCCCGCCGCGGACGACGGCCGTGAACGCGTCGTCGGTCGCGCCGAACAGCGGCGCTGAGGGCTCGTCGTCGTCCCGGCGGTTGGCGAGCACCGAGTCCGTCGCCGCGTGCACCGGCAGGCCGGAAGCCGCGTGGAAGTCGAAAGCAACCCCGCCCGGTCCGGGACGGCGGCCCGCCGCGCACGGGAAGAGCGTCACGGATTCCGGTTTCGTGGCACCAAAAGACGACGTGACCAGCCGGGCCAGGGTGGCACCGTCGACGAACACGGCGCGCGGAACACCGTTCACCTGAGCGAAGACCTTGGCCCGGGTCTCTTCGCCGTGCCCGGTGACGAGGAACGTCTTGCCCTGAGCCAGTTCGTCCGCCCACGGCGCGCGCACCAGCACGCCGCCCTCCCCCGGCCCGCGACCGCGCAACGACGGCTGCGCGCCGGACGCGAACTCACGCATCTCGTCCGGCGCGGCTTCCACGATGAGGTTCTCCCCTGTGGTCTGCGACAACCAGGCCTGCACCTTCGCCGCCTCGTCCGGCTCGAGGAAGCTGACGCCGCGCACCTCGCCGGACGCGTCCCGCAGCGGAGTCGCCGTGAGCGCGTCGAATTCGACAGTCGTCCCCGGCTGGTCGGCCAGTTCTCCGGTGAACGCCCGCTGCTCGCCGAAGGTCGCGAAGTGCCCGCCACCGGTCACCGTGGTGAAGCCGTGCGTGGCGCCGGTCGCCTGCCCCAAGGCCGCCGACGGACGGCCGAACAGCGCGGGCTCGGTCGGCGCGTGCACCTGCAGCGGCCCGCCCAGCTCGGACAACGCGCGCTGGAAGTCGTGGGCGACACCGCCCGGCCCGTCGAGCTTGCCGGTGCTGCACGCGATGAGCGTGATCGACGGCCGCGCGGACCCGGCCGCCTGCGCGAACGGTTTCGACGCGGTGAGGATCTTGGCGAACGACGCGCCGTCGACCCGCACCGTGCGCCCGCCCAGCAGCGTGAGCTTCACCGACTGCGGCCGGCCGTGAGCCATGACGAACAGCGTCCCCGGGTCCCACGGCGCCGGGCTATTCGAAGCCCACTCGCCGAACGCACGGCCGTCCAGGTCCGGTTTCGCACCGTCGCGCAGCAGGGCCGTCGTCCGCTCTGGCGTCGTGCCTTCGGGCAGGGACCCGACGGTGTCGGAATGGTCGTCCGCCCAGTCGCGCTCGATGTCGGCGGTGTGCTCGGCGGCGGGCAGGAACGACACCGCGACGACCCGGCCGGACCGGTCCGTGACCGGGCGGGCCTCGATCTGGGAGACGTCGAAGTCGTACGGCAGGCCGGTCCCGGTGTCGACGCCGGTGACCGTGTCCTGCGCCAGCACTGCGTCCACAGTGGACGGGTCGAACGCGTCGACCTGCCGGTCCAGCTCCCGTTTGGCGTCCCACCACGCCTGCCGGGCGTCATCGGCCCGACGGCGAGCCTCGGCGACCTCGTCGAGCGCGGCTTCACGACGGGAGATCTGGTCGGCGCGGTCGTTGCGGTGGTCGTCGAGCACGGCGGCGAGACGCTCGGCGCGGTCCTGCGCGGCGCCGCGAGCGCGGGTCAGCTCCGGCTGCGCCGCGCGGATCGCGGCGGCCTGCTCCAGCGCCGAACCCCGCGTCGCGAGGAACCCCCGCTGCTCGGCCGAGCCGGGTTCGGCCGCCCCGGCCAGGGCAAGCGCCTGGTCGGCGACGTCGTTCAGGCGCGAGATCTCGGCGTTGCCCGCGCGAAGCCGCGCCCCGGCGTCACGGGCATTCGCCTCCGCCGAGGCCAGCGCGTCCCGCAGCGCCTGCACGGCGTCGTCCGAAGTGTCGACACCGAGCGAAGGACCGCCTTCGGTCAACTGACGCGAGCCTTCACGCTGGTCCAGCCACCGATCGTCGGCCTCACGCTGGGCCTGGTCGACGGCCTCCTCGGCGGTGCGCCACGCCTCGGCGGCGTCCTTCACGGCGTCCTGGGCCTGGGTCAGCGTGTCCGGCAGCTTCGCCTTCAGGAACGCCTCGACGTCGGCGTCGGTCATCCGCACCAGCGCCGACGACGGCACCTTCACCTCGACCGCCGCGGTCCGCCCGCCGCCCAGGTCGGCGACCACGCGGTACTCGACGTCGAAGCCGACCAGCCCGGTGCGGCCCTTCGGCTTGCCGGTCACCGACCGGTCGCCGGCGGACGTCGACGACGTCGGATCGGTGCTCGGGTCGGGCGAGCGGGTGTCGAGGCCGCCCCACGAGTGCGCGTTCTGCCCGGGGTCGGTCACCCCGCCACCACCGAGGTTGTGCTGCTGCTCGGAACTCGACGTCGCCTTCGCCTCACCGGTGAAGGTCGCCGTCTCGGTCGCGGAGTGCTCCAGCTTCACTGTGTCGCTCAGCCCGGCGAGCTTCGCGTTGACGACCCGCGCGTACACCTTGACCGTGCCGTGGCCGTTGCGCAGCACCGCGGCTTCGTGCAGGTCAGGGACGTTCAGCGGCCCCTTGACCAGGTCCGGCAGGTTCGCCTGGAGCAGCTCGTTGGTGACGGCGGACGCGAGCGTCGTGCTGCTGATCAGGCCGTCGCGAGCCCCGGCGGTCCGCAGCGCCTGCCGGGCCGCGGCACGCACGTCGGCGGCGCCGCGCAGGCCCTCGGTGGTCGCCGACGGCGGCAGCGAGCCGTGCCCGCCGTCCTGCCAGGTCTTCAGGTCGGCGTCGGTGAAGGCCTTGACGTTCGTCGCCGCCGCGTTGTGGTCCTTCAGCGTGGACCCGGTGGTGATCTTCTGGTCATCGGCGGCCGCTCGGACGACCAGGTCGGCCTCCTGCGAGGTGACCGGGAACGTCTTCTCGCCGCGAGTGACGACCAGCTCGAACTCCACCTTCGCGCGGTACCGCACCGAGGGGCCGCTCGAGGACGCCGTCTTCGAGGTGGTCTTGGTGCCGGCGGCCGTGGTCTGATCGGTCTTCGTGCGGGTCCCGGACACTCCCTTGTAGACACCGTCGTAACCGCTGACCTTCGCGTGGCTGTCGGCGAAGAGACCGCGTCCGGCGCCGCGGAACTGGCCGCCGTAGGACGAACCGTGTCCCGCGGTCTCCTTGGCCGTCGCGGTCGAGCTGGTGGCGTGGTCGATTTCACTGCCGTCGTGGGCGACGTCCAGGAACTCGGTTTCCGTGATCTTCGCCTTGAGCAGCACCTGATATGTGTCGGTGGTGACGACGCCCGGGTCGTGCAGGACCAGCGGCACGCCGCCGTCGAGCGCGCCGTCCACAAGGGACGTGACGCTCTCCGGTGACGCCGTGTCCAGCATCCGCTGCAGGTTGTTCATCGAATCGTCCAAAACGGACTTCGGCAGCAGCCGGTCGCCGGTCTTGCCCAGCGTCGCGCGCGCGTTCCGGATGAGGCCGCTCAGGTCCGGCGCGTCCTCGACGACGGCCGCACCCAGCGCGCTGGACGTGCCGCCGACCAGCGCGGGCGCGGTGAGCGTGCCCGGCGCCGGGGTGCGCGGCTCGAGCGGCGGGAGCAGCCCCTGTTCGCGGGCCTGGTCCTCGGTCATCCGGACGAACACCGCCCCCGGCAGCTTCACGTCGGCCCCGGCGCGCGACTTGCCGCCGTTGACCACGCTCTCCTGGCGCGTCTCGGCGACGAGCCGCACGTCGGCGTCGTACTGCACCAGCACCGTCCGGCTGTCCGACGGCGCGCGGCGGACGTGGTCGACACTCGCGCTCAGCTCGGACGACGTGCCCTTCGTGCGGCTCCACGGGCTCCACTTGGCCGAGGTGTACAGCTGACCCTGGCCGTGCGGGTCGCCGCCGTCGGGGCGGACGGTCATGCCGAACTGGACGTTGCCCTCGACCGCCTGCTTGCGCGACTTCTCGTACCCCGCCTTGGTACCGCCGGCGAACGTCGTGTCGCTGCCGCCCGCCTCGGACGTCATGACGAGCTTCGGATTGCTGAGCCCGACGTTCATCCCGAGGCCACCGACGCGGTCGGCAACGCGGCGTTCGTAGCGGAACCCGCCCGAGCGCGCGCCTTGCTGCAGGAAGCGCGGCAAGCCGGAACGGAACGTCTGGGGTGAGAACATCCGGTCGATCCGCTTGCGAGCCTCGCCACCGGGCAGGCCGAGCACGCCGTCGCCACCCGCTGCGCGTTCGAGCTGCCTCAGCGCCTCGTCCCGCAGGGCTTCGGTGTTCGCGACGGCTTCGACGTGCAGGAACTTCGGCGCGGGCGGCCGGTCGGCCCCGAGCAGGGTGTCCAGTTCGGGCGCGGCGTCCAAGTCGGTGGACGACGGTTTGCCGGGCGCGAACCGCGCCGGGTCGGTCTTCGGCGCCGAGCCGTCGCTGACCCAGAGGTCGACCTGGCCGGAGATCTTCGGCAGGCCGTCGCCGGTTTTGGCCACTGTGGACACCCGCGGCGTCTGGCGGAACGGCGAGCCCGGCGTCAACTTCTTCACCCACGGGCGGTGACGGGTGTGGCTGGTGATCTCGACCTCGAACTCGACGTCGTGCTCGAACACCTGCGCGTCGGGGCTGCCGCCGATCCCGGTGGTCGTGGTGGTGGTCGGGCCGCCGGAGTTCTTCCAGGTCGTGGTGTCGGAGTACTGCACCGGCGTGACGGTCGGGCTGATGCCGAGCGACGTCAGCGGTGTCGTCTTCGGGATCATCATCCGGCCTTCGAGGCCGACGCTCCAGCCCTTCTCGGTCGTCGTGCTGCTGGTCAGCGTGGGTGACGTCACGGTGCTGCCCTTGACCGAGCGGCCGGTGGCCTGGCCGAGGTGGCGGCCCGGCGACAGCTTCGCCTTGACCGTGACGCTCAGGTATTCGTCGGTGAACAGGCCGCGCCGCTTGAGCTGCGCCGAAACGCCCGGCCCGAGTAGATCGTCCATCTTGGACCGCAGCGCGGCCGGCGAGAACGTCGCGGTGATCTTGCGGAGGTTGCTCAGGCGTTCGGCGGTGTCGGCGCCGGAGCCCTTCGAGACGTCGCGCTGGAACTTGTCGAAACGGGGCAGGAACTTCGCGAAGCCCGGGCGTTCGCGCAGGGTGTTCTCGATCTGGGCCTGGACCTTCGCCGCGGGGGTGAAGGTGCCCGCGCGGACGTGCCCGGCCGCCGCGGCCGCGGCGAGGTACGGCGGCTCGAACCGCTTCTCCCCCGGCGTGACCTTGTCGCGGGTGCCCTCCGGCACCGGGAGACCCTGCGCCTTCGCTTCCGGCAGTCCCATTCGGACATACGCGGTGGCCGGCACGGTGACGGTCTCACCGCTCGACGTCGTCACCGCGAGATCGACGGTCACCTTGTACAGCCCGATGTCACCCTTGGCGTTCAGGTTCGTCTTGGTGGTGACGCTCGTGCCGCTCTGCGACGTCTGCGTGACCTTGGCCGACGCACTCCCGCTGACCCCGGCGACCCCGCCGACCGCCCCGGGAACGTAGGCGCCGCCGCCGAAGATCCCGTTGATCTCACCGCCGGACTTCGACGCGGCCGACGTGTTCCCACCGGCGACGGAGGAGTCCGTGAGCTTCACCTCGGAGTCGCCGGGAACGGTGCCGAGGAACTCGACGTCGGTCGGCTTCGCCCGCAGCTCGACGGCCTCGCGGTAGCTGCCGTGCGGGCTGAACAGGTCGTTCGACACCACGGGCGAGCCGGACAGGGCGGTACCGATGACCTGCCGCAGGCCCCCGCCGCTGACGAATTCGCGCAGCGCCGAGCGGCCCGGCGCGCCGAACTTGGTCACCGACGGGTGCAGCTTGCCGCTGACCTGGTCGAAGAACGCCTGCTCGTCGAGGAGCACGGCCTCCGGGGCGAGGAACTCGACACGCTCGGCCCAGTCGTCGCGCGGGGTCGCGTCCGGGGTTTCGTGCGACTCCAGACCGGCGAGGTCGGTCGGCACCAGGAGCCGGACGCTGCCGTCCACTTCGGACCCGGTCTGCCCGCCGGTCTGGGTGGTGACGGTGATCCGGTACTTCACCGGGACATCGGCGTTCTGGAGGTCACCGGCCGAGCGGATCGCCCGCTGCTCGGTGCCGGTGTTCGTCGAGGTGTGCTCGATCGCGGGCGACGCGAGCTGTGCCGACACCCCGACCGAGGCGTAGGGCCCGGCCGGGAACAGCCAGAACGCGGACGTCGCGATGCTGCCGGTCGTGGTGTCGGCGTTCGGGTCGCCGTGGGTGGTCTCGTTCTTGTTCGTGACGTCGCCGGTGGCGGGTGCGGCGTCGGTGATCCGGTCCGCGGCGACCGAGGCCAGGTTCGGTTCGGCCTGGACGCGGACCTCGAACCACTTCTCCCCCACCCGCACCATCGACGCCTTGCCCGAGCCGAGGAACGACTCGAAGCCGCCGCCCTTCAGGGACGCGGTGATGGCGTCGACACCCTCGGGACGGCCGTCGGCCAGCGGGCTCAGCAGCTGCTCGATCCGCGTGCCGACCTCCTCGGCGCCCCGGACGTCGACCGGGGCGAGGGCACCGAGCGCGCGACCGTCACGGGCGTACTCCGGCAGCCGGGCCTTGAGCGGCCGGGTGTCCGGGGTGTCGTCGACCAGGACGTCGTCGCGGTGTCCCGGGTCCCAGCCGGCGATCAGCTGGTCGAAGAACTCGGCGCGTTGCGGCGCGTGCTGTCGCAGGTGGTCCGGGTCCATGAAGTAGTACTTGGCGGTTTCGGCCATGTCCTCGTGGACGTTGGTCGCGCCGTACTTGCTGATCGGGCGTTCACCGTCGAACGCCGGGTAGCCGTGGGCGTCCCAGTGTCCGGTGTGGACGTTGAACGCAGCCTGGTTGTCCTTCAGCGCCTTGAAGATCCGCTCGGCGGCCTTGCCGGACAGCTCGTTCTCGAGCCGCGTGAAGACGTCCGGGTTCTGCTGGGCCAGCTGCGTCACGAACTCCGAACGGCGCGGCGAGCGCGTCGCGAAGCCGTCCGGGTCCAGCAGGTGGGACTTGAGGGCGGCCTTGAAGTCGGCGACGTCGTCGCGGATCTTCGGGTCCGCCGGCGGCTCACCACCGGGCTTGCGGTGCGGCGAGCCGTCGGGGTTCCAGCTGCCGACGTGCTTGCCGTAGTCGTCGAGGGCGTAGGAAAGCAGGCCGTGGGCGAGCTCGTGCGTGACCGTGCCCTCGATACCGCGGTGGCCGCCGCCGAACTCCTTGTTGATCACGCCCATCGCGTAGAGGTTCACAGTCCCGTGCGAGGCGAGGTACTCCGCGCGGGCCGTCGGCGCGATCTGGCCGCGTTCGACACCGAACGACACCGCGGCGAAGTGCTTGACCTCCTGCTCGGCGTGCGCGCGGCTGGAGTTCGCGCGGCGCTCGCCGAGGATCGGGGCGTAGTGCTTCAGGGCGTCGTCGATCGCGCGGGTCTCGTCGGCGGTGAAGTCGCGGGGCTTGACCCGGGCCAGGACGGTGGGCTTGGCCTGCGGGTTCGTCTCGTGGACGGCGCGGACACCGCGGGCCGAGTCCTGGTCGACGCCCGAGCCGTCCGGGTCCGGGTCGTTGTCCCCGACCAGCACCGTCCCGTCGTGCACGGCGTCGTCGAAGAGCTTGGCCAGTTCCTGGTACTTCTGCTCGTACGGCGCCTTCCCGCCTTCGCGGGGCTCGTTCGAGTAGGCGAAGCGATGCTCACCCGGCACCGGCACGTGATCGCCGTCCTTGACGGCCAGGCCGGTCAGCTTGTCGTAGCCGTCCTGGACCTCGCCGGTGGTGTCGTTGACGAACTTCGCCTGCGGGCTGTAGGACGAGAAATCCGCCTGGTAGTACTGGTGGAACTCACGAAACAGGTCGCGCACGTCGGAGGCGTTGGGCGTACGGCCGTCCGGCGTCTTAGCCTTGTGGGCGAGCGTCTTGACGAAGTCGTGAACGTCCTTTGCGGACACTCCCATGTCGCGGAAGTAGAAGCCGAACGGGTCCGAGTCGACGAACTGCCGGGCGATCTCGAAGTCCCGCTGGTTCGCCCAGAGCCCTTCGTGACGGTTCATCTGGCGGACCGCGCCGCGGTGCTCCGGCTCGCGGTCGTGACTGACCTGCGCGTCGCCGTACTGGACCTTGGAGTTGACCTTGTCGGCGTCGTGGAACAGGATCGCCTTCGCGATCGCGTCCCGCGAGACGAACCGGCCGGCGTCCTGGTGGCCCTGGGTGAGCTTGAGGTACTGGTTGAGCACCATCTGGGCGTGCTCGCCGAAGGTGTTCGGCTTGTTCTGACCCGGCGCTCGGTCCGGGCGGCCATCAGCCTGCGGCTTGACGGTCTCGGCGAACTTGCGCGCCGTCTCCTGGTCCACACCGGACACAAGACGGTCGAGGATCTTCTTGGCGGACTCCGGGTTCGGGCGAGCCAGCTCGTCGTGGATGGCCGAGGTGAGGTCGCGGCCCGCGGCCTGGTGCCGGGCGAACACCGCCGGGTCGTTCTTCTGGGTGTAGCCGCGCGTGTGCTCGGCCTGCCAGCGGCCGAACTCGTTGGCGAACGGCGTGCCCTCGACGGCGTCGTCGGTCAGGTCCGTTTCGCGGGTGTCGAAGTCGGCCTTGATCCGGCGTTCGTCGGTGGCGATGGCCGAGCCGATCTCCGCCTGGGTCGCGAAGTCGGGCAGCCGGTCCATGAACGTGTCGGCGTCTTCGTGGGTGACCGGGTCGAACCGGGCGTTCCGCAGCAGGTCCGGGTTGCGGACCTCCGGGCCGACCGCGTTCACGAGGGTCTTGCGGAAGCCGGCGTCGGCGAGCTTGCCCGCGTTCTTGCGGCCCAGCTCCTTGGTCAGGGCGTCGGCGACCTCTTTCTGCTTGACCTGGAAGTGGGCGCGCAGGGCGTCGGCGTCGAGACCGACCAGCGACGTCTTCGTGACCGGGTGCATCGCTTTCGGGACGACCTGGGCCTTGAGCTGCGCGGCGAAGACGTCCGGGGCGATGGTGACGGCCGGCTTGGCGAGCAGTTTCTTGAGGTCGGGGTTCTTGGCGAGGTCGTCGGCGATCCCCTTGGTGAAGGCTTCGGCGCGCCGGCCGCTCAGGTAGCCGCGTTTGCCCTGCGGGACCTGGTCGAGCTGCGTGCCTCGGTCGGTCTTGAGCGCGTCGAAGTGCTCGCGGACGGTCTGGTGGACGATCTTCGCGACGTCCGGCCCGAACGTCCCGGTGTCGCCGAGTTCGCCGGTCAGGCGGTCGGTGACGGCCTTGGCTACGACGTCCGCGGCCTTCGCCGAGACCTGCGGGTCGGCGGTCATCGCGGCACGGATGTTGTCCAGGGTGTCGCGCCGGGCGTTCGGCGTGGCCTCGGCCAGGACCTGGTTCGGGAGCTTGAGGCTGTCCTTGACCTCGCCGAGGATCGTGTCCTTCAGTTCCTGCGGGCCCACCGGGACACCGTCCGGGGCGTGCTGCCGGACGGCGGTGTCGATCGCGGCGCCGATCCCGCCGGAGAGCTGCCCGACGGTGGCGCGGCCGGGGCCGTGGGTGTTGAGGAAGACGTTCATGCCTTCGGTGCGGCGCGCCTTGCTGTCCGCGCCTTCCTTGGTGATGACGTCGGGAATGCTGTCCCCCGCCGGGCTGAAGAACAGGTCCGGCGAGTTCTTCCAGGTGTGGTAATGGTTTCCGAGCGTCTTGGCCAGCCCGCGTAACGCCGAGGGGTCGTTGCGGAAGTACTTGCGGCCGTCCGGCGTCCAGCTGAACCACGGGTCGTTCTCGCGGCCGAGCGCGGCGGAGTCGAAGTCCGGGCTGATGCCCAGCCGGTGGTAGAGGTCGGCGAGATCCTCCTGGCGGCCCGCGACGTCCGGCATCTGGTGGTCGTGACCGCCCGGCGTGTAGGTGACCAACGAACCCTTGAGCGCCTGCTGCTGGAGCGCGTCGAAGTCCTTGCCCCGCAAGCCGAACTGGTTCGTGTCGCCGTTCTGGTCGACGTTCATCGAGAGGCTGTTGCCCTGTGACTCCGCCTCGACGGTGGCCTGCTCGCTGACCTTGGTGAAGGTGTCGAGCGGGACGAGGAACGACCGCAGGACCGGTTGCATGCCGGGTTTGCGATTGATGTCGTGCTCGTACTTCGCGGTCCACTGCAGGGCCCGCAACGGGCGGCCACCGCCGACCCAGAAGATCTTCGAGCCCTCCTTGCCGTCACCGCTGAACGGGTGGACGGTGCCGTCGGTGTCCTGGTGGACGTCCTTGAACTCCGAGCCGCGCGCGGCCGGCGTCAGGATCGCGGTGTAGAGGCGGACGTGGTGCTGCCCCTTGACCGTTTCGATCTCGAACTCGCCGCGGTGGACGACCTTGCGTCCCTCCTCGGTGCGCAGGACCGTCGAGCCGGGGTAGCTCACTTGTGGACGTCCGATGTGGACGTTCTCTTTGGCGCCGAGGTAAGTCGGCTTGCCGTCGACCTCGGTCCGGACGATGTGGACCGGACGTCCGGTCTCCGGGCCATGGCTGGTCCAGTTTCCCTGGGTGTCCAACACATGTACGTGGACGTTGGCAGCCTGGGCGAGCGCGTCGAGGTTCGTCTCGTGCTTGTTCGCGTCGAGCGCGCCGGTGATGCGAGCGTGCTCCTTGGGCGCGTTGTCGTCGAGGCTGACGGCGACGGCCTCGCGGAAGTTGTCGTGCGGGGTGTCTCCGCCGACGAGCACCGGGTCCAGGCCGTGCACACCGAGAAGGGTGTGCTGCGGCGGGGGCAGGACGCTGCGGTCGAGGACCTGGCCGGGGTGCGGGTCGTCGATCCGGACGCTGTTCACGGTGACGGGCGCCTTGGCCGGGCTTTGGTGGCTCGACGGCTGCTTCGTGTTCCCTGACGGGGGTTCGGGACGCGGGGCAGGCGTGACGCCGGGGTCGCCGAGGCGGTGGTCGCGGATCGGCGCGGTGTCCGAGATCTCCTGGATCTTGGCGAGGTTCTGGTCGGTGAGCGTCGAGTCGGTCCAGGCGTCCGGGCCCATCACGCCGGGCTGGTCGACGCGGTGGAACAGCAGGTGGTCGTCGTGGTAGCCCTCGCCGAGGCCGAGGTAGTGCATGACCTCGTGGGTGAGGCCGGTCTTGGCGTCGTGGACGTCCCAGTGGGTCTGGTCGGTCGGCCTGCTCCCGTCCACTGTGGAGTCGTGGACGTCGACCGGGACGCCGCGGCTGTGGTCGGTCCGCCAGTCGTCGTCGACCGTCCCTTGTGGAGTCTTCACGTCGACCGTGACGTGCAGCTTGTCGCCGCCGGGCAGGTGGTTGTCCTGGTTGACCGTGGCGTCGAGGTGCTTCTGCAGGTCTTGCGCGAGCTGGGCGCGAGCTTCGGGCGTCACCGAGCCGGAGTTGGACGTCAGGTCGAGCGGGACGGTGAAGTCTCGCACCCAGTCGCCGTTCGCGGTCTGGTATCGGCGGACGTCGTAGCGGATCTGGGTGATGGCGCCGTCGAGTTCGCCGTCCTTGAGGCCGTCACCCTCGAACTGCTGCGCGATGGACTTCGCGGGATCGAAGCGTTCGGAGACCAGCCGCGCGGGCGGCGCGGTGTCGCGACGGCTGGTGTCGAGTGTCTTTTGGACGTCCGGAGTGGACTGTCCGGTATGGACCTTGGGTGGCGCCTGGGCCGAGTTCTGGTGCCGGTGGTCGATCAGCGCGTCACGGGTCTTGACGGCCAGGTTGGCGAGTGCACGAGCGTCCGGGTCGGCCTTGGCCGCGGCGGTGAAGGCGGCGCGTTCGTCCTTCGAGAGCGTCTTGAGCAGATCGGGGCCGGACAGTTTGGGCGGGTTGGGGCCGTTCGGGGTGATGCCGTGGAAGGCCATCTTCGCCGCGGTGCGCGCGAGGTTCGGGTCGACGGCGGTGTGCGTCGCGAGGTGGTGAGTGACCTGGTCGGTCCAGGTGGTCGGGTTGGCGTGACTCTGGGTGAGCGTCGCGGGATCCGGCCCGGCCTTCGCGGCGATGCGGCCGCCGTCGGTGCGGACGGCGAGTCCGGTGTCGAACTTCGCGATGGCGGTGGGGTGCTCGCCGTACTTCCAGTCGGCGTTACGCTGCGCGATGACGGAGTCGAGGAGGCCCTGGCCTTCCTTGGCGCCGTAGTCGAAGCGGCCGGTGTTGGGGTTCTTGGTGCCGAAGGTGGCGTCGTTCTCGAGCTTGGGGCCGGTGAGCCGGACGAAGGTGTTGGGCTCGGGGAAGTAGACGCTGCGCGGGTCGACGCCGGCCATGGCGTGGCGGACGTCGAGGTCGAGTTGGGCGGCGGCGTTCGCGTTCGGTCCGTCCTGGTCCCGCACCCGGTACCCGCCGCTGAGCACCTCGGGCGGCCCGCCGGGGTTGTTCTTGACCGAGGCATCAACAGCGTCGAAGAGCGGGCCACGGTCGGTGGTGAAGCTGTCGACGTCGGCGTCACCGATGTGGAGGTAGACGTCCCCGGTGATCTGGCTGGTGAGCTCGGTGGTGACGGGGTGCCGGACGATGCTTTCGCGGATGGCGCCGTAGGGAATGGTCTTCTGGTCGTTGACGTCGGAGGTGGGGTGCCGCCAGGTGAACCCGACAACGGCGACGGGATACCGGCCGTCCCAGCTGTTCTGGAAATTCCGGACGGCTTGGTCGACCTGCGCGGCGTCCCGGCCGTTGACCCCGATGACCAGCCCGAAGCGGCCACGGTGGTTGTCGCCGTCGAACCCCTGCCCGTACTTCGCGGCGAGTGCGGTGAGGTCAACGTCCGGAGTGGCCGCGACGGTGGCAACGACGCCGATCGAGTCCTGGTTGTTCTTGTTTCGGTGGCCGATGTCGCCGAGGATGCCGGTCTCGCGGACGGAGGTGAAGGAGAAGTCCTTGCGGGCTTGGTGGAAGTCGGCCTTCCCGCCGTCGGCTTTCGGAGCGGTGGTGCTGGTCTTGGCCTGGGTCTTGGCTTGGGTCTTGGCTTGCGGCGCGGCGGCCGGGGTGTGACGGGAGGGCTTCTTCGGCCCCGCGGTTTCGGTCCGGACCGGCTTGGGTTTCGCCTCGCCGGTGCTCGTATTCCCCTTTGGGGTCTTCGCATTGGCCGGCCCCTTCGAGGGGGCGGGGTTCGCCGAACCCGAATCGTCCTTCTTCCCGGGGTGGGGCTTCGCGTCGGTGCCGCTGCTGACCACCGGAGGTGCCGAGTCGGTCTTGATCGGCCTGGGTGGGGCGAAGGACCCGGACTTCTGACCGGACGTCCCTGTCCCGGCATCGGCCTTGCCGCCCCCGTTCCCGGTCGGCTGCGGACCTGCGCTGGTCGCCTCGGTCCCCGTGTTCGACACGGGGACCGCCTTGGCGGCGCCAAGCACCGTGGCCGGCCCGACGCCGGTCGGCTGCGGACCTACGTTGGCCGACCCGATCCCCGCGTTCGACACAGGGCCTGCCTTGGCAGTGCCGACCACCGTAGCCGGCCCGGTCCCGGTCGGCTGCGCGCCCGCATTGGTCGACCCGGTCCCCGTGTTCGACTCGGGCCCTGCCTTGGCGGCGCCGAGCACGGTGGCCGGCCCGACACCGGTCGACTGCGGACCTCCGTTGGCCGACCCAGTCCCCGCGTTCGACACGGGACCAGTCTTGGCAGTGCCAAGCACCCTTGCCGGCCCGACACCGGTCGGCTGCGGACCTGCGTCGGTCGACCCGGTCCCTGCGTTCGACACAGGACCCGTCTTGGCAGTGCCAAGCACCCTGGCCGGCCCGACACCGGTCGGCTGCGGCCCTGCGTCGGTCGACCCGATCCCTGCGTTCGACACGGGACCTGCCTTGGCGGTACCGAGCACCGTGACCGGCCCGACGCCGGTCGGCTGCGGGCCTCCGTTGGCCGACCCGGTCCCCGTGTTCGACTCGGGGCCCGTCTTGGCGGTGCCAAGCACCGTGGTCGGCCCGACGCCGGTCGGTCCGGGGCTTGCCTTGGCATTTCCCGTCGTCGTGGCCGGACTGGCGTCGGCCTTTGCCGTCCCGGTCTCTGGGGTCAGGTGGGGCCTCACCGCACTGGTCGACTCGGGCTCACCCCTGACCGGTCCGGTGCCGGTCGGTGGCGCGGAGCCGTCCTTGGCCGGCCCGGTTCCTGTGGTCGGCGGAGGATCGCTCTTGGCCGGCCCAGTCCCGGTGCTCGATTCCGGGGCTGCCTTGGCGGATCCGGTCTGAGGGTCCGCCGAGTTGCTGCTGGTCGCCGGTTCCGTGGTCGGCTGCTGCGGAGCAGGGGTCGCTACGGAAGCCCCATCGACGCTGCCTGCCACCGGCGCGTTCGTATCCGGCCGTGTGTGGTTCGCCGAACCCTGCTGGGAGAAGCCCGGCAGGCCCTCGGTGGAGGTCTTGCCGGGACTGGCGCCCGACGTGTTGCTCGTCCCGCTCCCGGGTGGGTTCGTACTGGGCGCGTTCACGCTCGAGTTGCCGCCGGTGGTCGGGTTCGTGCCTGCGCCGTTCGCGCCAGGGCCGGTACTTGGCGTGCTGGTCCCCGAGCTTCCGGCGGTCGGGTTCGTGCCTGTCGCGTTCGCGCCAAGGCCGGCACTCGGCGTGCTGGTCCCCGAGCTTCCGGCGGTCGTGCCGCCGGTGCCGGGATTCGTGATGGTCCCTGGGTGGGCGGCAGTTTGTGGTGCCGGGCTCGACGTTCCGTTCTGGTCCAGAGAGCCGGTACCCGGGGCTTCGACGGGCGTCACAGCGCTTGAGCCGTTCGGCCCCAGACCGGCCGAAGTGCCCGGGTTCACGCTCGGGCCGGTACCCGTGTTCTGGCCCGCCGATGTGGAACCGGTGCCGGTCCCCACCGTGCCGGGACCTTGGCTCGCTGGACCGGACCCGGAGGAACCGGTGCCTGACCCTTGAGTCCCGGCGGCGGGTCCTGAACCGCCGGCGGCACCGGGGGAAGGTGCGGTCGCACCCTGCTCGACCGCACCTCCTCCCGGGCCTTGTGCCGACGGGCCACCCACCCCACCGGTCGAACTCGTTCCGGTTCCGACGCCGGAACCACTCGAATCAACGCCCGCGCTGGAGCCACCCGCGCCCTGCCCCGCGCCGGGCAGACCCGGTCCTGCGCCGGTCCCCGGACCCGTACCGGTCCCCCCGGAGCCGGACTGACCGAGACCGGTGCCGGCACCACCCGTGCCGACTCCTCCCACGCCCGGCGCACCGTTCGACGGACCTGCTCCGGTCGCACCCGGCGTGCCGGAACCGGCGTTCACTCCCCCCGGAGCGGGTGCACTGGCTCCCGTACCTGCGCCGGTCCCAACCCCGGGACCGGGGTTGTTCGAACCGGAACCTGCCCCGGTCGAGCCAGGCCCGCCGGAACCAGCCGTGCCGGCATTCGCTCCGGTCCCGGCCGAACCGGTTCCACCCGTACCCGCCCCGCCGGGAGTCGGGTTGCCGGAGCTGGCCGAACCGGAATCCGTGCCGCCCGAGCCCGACCCTCCGGTGCCCGTACCTACCCCGCCTGAAGCCGGTCCGACGGAACCTGTTCCGGCACCGGAGCCCGCCCCGGAACCACCGTCGGTCCCGGCGCCTGTACCGGCGCCGTTCGAGCCCGGACCACCGGTGCCAGTGCCGGCCTCGTTTGACCCGGAACTACCGCCGGTCCCCGTGCCCGTGACAGCCCCGTTCGAGCCTGAACCACCGGCTCCGGTGCCAGCGCCAGAACCCGCGCCATTCGCCCCAGAACCACCGGTCCCTGCACCCGAACTAGCCCCGCTCGAACCTGCACCACCCGTTCCGGTGCCAGCGCCAGAACCCGTACCGTTCGAACCGGAACCACCGCCGGTCCCGGCGCCTGTGCCGGGCCCGTTCGCACCTGCACCACCCGCTCCAGAACCCGCCCCATCCGAACCGGAACCACCGGTACCGGCACCGCTCGAACCAGATCCACCGGTCCCTGCCCCATTCGAACCGGAGCCGGACCCGGAACCAGACCCGCCGGAACCCGGCGCCGGAGGTGCGTCGATCGGGCCGATGTTCGCCTTGTCGAACCCCACGTCACCGACGTCCTTCGGCCCCGCATCCCCGGGACCCGGCCCTCCCCCGGTCAGCTTGTCGTGCAGCGACTCCCCCGCGTGGTGGGCTCCGTGCGTCGCCGCGCCGCTGAGGCCTCCGTTCAGGGCTCCCCAGCCCAGGCTGTCCAGGTCGCCGCCGAAGGCTGCGGCTCCGGTCAGGCCTACCACGACCTCCGTCGCGGCTTCGTTTCCCGCCTCGCCCCAGACGTTCTTCGAGAACTTCGTGCCGAACTTGCCGTCGATCTTCCCGAGACCGTTGCCCGCCACGTGCGCGAACGCGCCACCGACCGCGCCCAGGGCCGCCGACTGGCCGATGGACTTCCAGTCGAAGCCGTTGCGGTTGCCCTGGGCGATCTGGATGAACTGCGCCAGCATGTCTTCCGCCACCTCTTCGGCCGCTTCCTGCGCCGCCTCGCGAGCGATACGGGCCAGCAGGCTCGTCAGACGCTGGACGAGCGTCCGCTGCACGGTCACCACCGCCGTGCGACCGGCCGCCATGATCTCCGGGACCAGCGGCGCCGTGAACGGGTTTGTCAGTGCCCACAACACTTCCGCGGCCGTCACGGCAATCGAGATCAGCATGCCGTACTTGGCGTTCTCGACGTTCAGCGCCTGCTCCCGCAGCGACGCCGCCTGCGCCCGCGCGCGCTGTACGTAGTCCGCGCCCAACGTGCTCAAGTTGCGCGAAAACCCAGCGAAGTTCTGCTGGACGTCGCCGCCGACGTTCGCCGTCACGTGCTGTGACAGCTGGTTGAAACCCTGGCCCGCCGCCGCGATGTCGCGCGCCACCTGGTCCCACTCCGCGGCCAGCTCGCGCAGCTTGTCCTCGTCGCCCTGCGGCCAGGCGTCACCCGCGATGATGTAGAAGATCCAGTTCAGGCTGGGATCCACCATCAGGCTCATCGCGGGCTCCGGAACCTAGGCCGTCGGCGGCTTCGAGACGTCTTCCTGCAGCTGCAGGAAGTTCTTCTGCAGGTCGCGCGCCATGTCGAACGCGCCCTGGTCGGCGTCGCGGAACGAGCCGGCCATGTCGCCGATCGCGTCCGACGTGCCGTCCACGGCCTTCGCCCACAGGCGGACGCCGTCGCGGATCTCGCCCACCGCCTTGATGTGCGTCTGGGCGAACGCGTTGCCGTTCTTGTCATTGCCCGCCGCCTCGGAGACCCGCCCGGAGCTGCCGAGCGCCTGGATGCGCTGCACCAGGGCCTCCAGCTCCGTCGCCTTCTCGCGGTAGCCGTTGCGGCCGGTGTCGAGCCCGTCGGCGTCGACGAAGAACTGGTCAGTCATCCTCGGTCCCTCCTTCGAAACCCGGCACGCGGGCGGCGAACAACGCTTCGACGTCGACCTTCCCGGCCATCAGATCGTGCGCGGAGAACCCCGGCGGCAGCATCGGCGCCAGCTCTTCGGCCGACGCGTCGATCGCCTGCTGCCGCGCCTGCGCGATGGTCCGGACGATCACCCCGGCCAGCTCGGCCGGCGCCATCCGCTTGTACGCGCTGGTCGGGAAGGTCAGCTCGGTGACCTCGCCGGTGCGGCCGACGGTCGCGGTCACCTCACGGCGCGCCGAGGTCGCCGTGCCGGTGGCCTCGTCGATCCGTTCCTTGGCCGCGGTCAGGTTTTCGCGTTGCCGCTGGTACGCGCCGAGCGCGTCCTCCAGCATCTTCTCGTAGGGCGATGCCATGACTCCTCCTTCAGCCGACCGAAGCCAGTCCCTGCCCGAGGGCGAGGGGTTCGACGTCCGGCGGGCGGACGCCGCGCAGGTCCGCCGCGGCCAGCGTGCGGGACGCCGCCGTCGCCGACAGCGTGCGGGCGAGTTCGTGCGCGGCGTGCACCGTCCGTTCCGATGCCGCCGCCAGCTCGTGCGCCAGCGCGTCACGGACGTCGTCCGGGACCTCGTGACCACCGCGGACCAGCAGGCGTACGGCGATCTCGCCGAGTTCGTCCACTGTGTACTCCCCCAGCTCCCAGACCGCCGGGAACCGGTCACGCAGCGACGGCACCAGTCCGGCCAGCGTGCGCACGCGCCGCGGCTCGCCGGTCAGCACGACGACCGGGTCGGCGGGACGCCGTCCGACCGCTTCCGCCAGCGCCTCAAGGACTTCGTGGCCGGATGTGTGCACTGTGGACTCCCACTCACCGTCCAAATCGAGCACGAGCACACCACCGCTCGCGTCGTCCAGCGCGGTGCGCACCAGGTGCTCGGCCTGTCCCGGCCAGCGCGGCATCAGGTCCTGCGCGACCGATCGCCGGACGAGCTGGCCGACGCCGACCAAGCCCAGTTCGGCGAGCCCCCGGGCGTACAGTCGCGCGAACTCCGCCCGGCCCGAGCCGCGCTCGCCGCTGAGCACGACGTTCGCCTCCTGGCCGAGCGGCTGACGTGCGTGCTTGAGCCCGCCGAGCCGGACCAGCAGGCGTTCGGCGTGCTCCCGCACCGCCTTCTGGCCGACGAGCTTGCGCAGCCGGTGCACGCTGTTCGCCGCGCCGACGGCCGCGGCCGGATCGGTGCCCACCGACACCGCGGCCTGCGCCGCCGCGGGCAGGTTCGCCAGCTCGGCGCGCAGGTCCTCGGCCGTCAGGCGGTTCAGCTCGGAGTCCTTCGACGGCGGCTGCAGCGCGAGGCGCGACGCCTGGTTGTTCACCATGGCCTCGAACAGCTTCCGCGCGACGCGGCCGTTGCCGAAGGTCGAGTTCTTCGGCACCCGCTCGAAGTACTCGCGCAGCGCCGTCAGCGCGTCGTCGGTCAGCTCGTAGTAGTGCTTGCGGGTCAGGCCGAGGGTGATGGTGACCAGCTCGTCGACGCTGTAGTTCGGGAACTCGATGGTCCGCGTGAACCGCGACGCCAGACCGGGGTTGGACTCGAGGAAGACGTCCATCTGCTCGGAGTAGCCCGCGACGATCACGACGAGCGAATCGCGCTGGTCCTCCATGATCTTCATCAGCGCGTCGATGGCCTCCTGGCCGAAGTCCGGACCTGAGCCACCGGAACCGGCCGAGAGTGTGTACGCCTCGTCGATGAACAGCACGCCGCCGATGGCCTTCTCGACGACCTCGGTCGTCTTGATCGCCGTCGAGCCGATGTACTGGCCGACGAGGTCCTGCCGCGCGACCTCGACCATGTGCCCCTTGGACAGGATGCCCAGCTCGGCCAGGACGGTGCCGTAGAGGCGCGCGACCGTCGTCTTGCCGGTGCCGGGAGGGCCCGCGAAGACGAGGTGACGGCTCATCGGCGGCATCGGCAGCCCCATCCGCTCCCGCATCTGGGACATCCGGATGAGGTTGATCAGGCCGGTGACCTCTTTTTTCACCCCGGCCAGGCCGACCAGCGACTCCAGTTCGCCGAGCGGGCCGTCGAGCACCTCACCCGAGGCCTCGCTGACACTGGGCTCGGCCGCCGACAGCACCTCCGGTTCGGCGCTCGTCGCACCGTCGCCTTCGCACTCGGTGAGCGTCACGTTCGCGCCGTCGTCGGCCGAGATGCCGTCACGCACGCGGCAGCGCGACGCCGTGAGCGTGGCGCCGGGCGCGACCACGACCTCGTCGGCGATCTCGCAGTCCTGCAGCTCGGCCGTGCCGGTGATCCGGAAGCCGTTGCCCCGGACGTGGAGGTCGGTGCCGGTCAGCCACGAGGACTCGGTGACCTCGACGGCGGCGTCACGACCGGTCTCGACCGACGCGTCCATGACGTCCAAACGCGACTGTCCGGAAAGGACGATGCCTTTACCGGCGAGCCGCAGCCCGGCGATCCGGACCTTCGAGTCGCCGGTGACGAGCACTCCGGTCTGCGTCGCGCGCCGCACGGTCGCGCGCTCGAAGTTCGGCGTGGCTTCGCCGTCGGCGAGGATCGCGACCGGCGAGTCCTCGAAGGTGCAGTCGACGAAGTGTGGTGACGCGTTGCCGGTGACCTGCACGGCGTTGCGTTCCGCACCGGAGAAAGCGCATTCGCGCAGTACCGGCGCGGCCGACGCGGCGACGTGCACCGCCTGCATCGGCGCGGAGAGGAACCGGGAGTCCACAACGGACACCCGGCCTTCGCTGGTCAGGTAGAGATCGACGTTCGCACTGTCGCGCACGGTCAGGCCGGTGATGGTGGCGCGGCCCTGCTGCTCGACGACCATCGCGGGCTTCTCGGCGCCGGTGATCTCGCACTGCTCGACCACCGCGACGGCCTCGCCGTTCACGCACACGCCGTTGCCCTTCGGCTGCCGCACCGCGCACCGGCGCAGCACGACCGAACCGACCTCGGCGACGACGACGCCCGAGGACGCGGTGCCGCTGATCTCGGTGTCCTCGATGGTGCTCTGCGACGACGACGCGACGACGATCCCGGCGCCGGCGGTGCTGGTCACGGCGCAGCCGCGCAGGGCGAGGGACCCGTGGAGGCGCGCGAGGAGTGTCGCCCAGGAGGCGCCGGTGACGCGGCAGCCGTCGAGGGCGGCCTCACCGCGGACGACGTCGACCGCGACGAGCTTGTCGTCCTGCCCGGTGAGGGTGAAGCCGCGCAGCTGGACGGCTTCGGCGTTGGCCACGAGGACGCTGCCTTCGCGGGCGACGATCTCGACGTCCCCTTCCGCGACCAGCGAGACCATGCGGTCCACGACGAGGTTCTCCTCGTAGCGTCCGGAGTGGACACTGATCGTGGCGCCCGGCTGGGCCTGCGCGAGCGCGGCGCCGATCGTGGGGTAGGCGCCTTCGCCGCCGACCGTGAGCACCTGTCGGTTCATCAGTTCCGCCTCTCCCTCACGCCAGCCCCGGCACGACGCCGAACCGTCCGGCGGCTGCCGGGCCGATCGGTGCGCGGCCGTCCGTCTCGGCCCACATCTCGAGCTCGCGCCGCAGCGACTCGAGGGCCAGTTCGTCGAGCGAGATCCGATCGGCGGCGACCTTGCCGGTCTCGTCGACCTCGCTCACGGTCAGTTCCCGCAGCAGCACGAGCCCGCGCTTGGTGTCGGCCGGCTCGGTGATCTCGAGGACCTTGAAGCTGGTGCCGGGGACGAAGAGCGCGCGGTTGGCGACGCCTTCGGCCGGTTCCAGCAGCTTCGTCCGGCGCGCGGTGACCGACCAGACGAGGATGTCCGTGTCACCGTCCGATGTGGACATCGGAGTGGTCTGCGTGTGGAGGAAACCCCACTCGGTGAGGACTTTGCGGGTCCGGTAGAGCGCCCACTGCTCGGCGGTCGGGCTGGTCGCGAACGACGCGGGCCCCCGGTGCGACGGCAGCCGCCCGAGCCCGGCGACGACACAGCGGGCGATCGGCACGTGCGGCCCGTTGCGCCCGGCGCGCAGGCCGGCGTCGATGGCCGTGCCCTTGGCCGAAAGGTAGAGCTGCACGGCGACGGCGTCGGTGAGCACATCGGCCGCCGACGCGGCGAGCGCGCCCTGGAAGCCAGGGTGCTCGGAGAGGATCCGCGCGGCGGCGTTGGACATGAGGCCGTACTCGGCACCGAGCGACTTGCGCAGCCACTCACGTTCCTTATCGACTCCACGTTTGGGGAGGAGGGCGCTGGCCTCGGCGGCGGGGGTGGGCTGGAGCCGGGCGGCGGTGGTACCGCCGCCCGCGACCTCGAAGGGCGAAGCCGCGGACGGCGGGGTCTGGGGAGTGCTCGGTTCCGGGGTGGGAGCTTCGGCGGCCGGGCCGCTGAGGACGCCAGCGGGCGGGACTGCGGGAGGCGGGGCCGCGGGGGTGATCGGTCCGCTGGCGACCCCGGCAGGCGGGGTAGCGGGGGCGGCCGGTCCGCTGATGGCTCCGGCGGGCGGCACCGCAGGAGGTGGGGTCGCAGGGCCGGCCGAACCTGCGATGACGCCGGCAGGCGGAATCGCAGGAGGCGGGGTCGCGGGAGCGGCCGGCTCGCTGACGATCCCGGCAGGCGGAGCCGCAGGGGGCGGAGTCGCGGCGGTGGCGGGCCCACCGACGACGCCGGCAGACGGAACCGCGGGAGGCGGAGTCGCGGCAGTGACGGGCCCACCGACGATCCCGGCAGGCGGAGCGGATGGCCCGCTGATGGTCCCGGCGGGCGGAACTTCGGGAGGCCCGGCAGTGGGCACCGCCGGTGGAACCGCAGGGAGCGGACTGGCGGGCAGGTCCGTGGCCCCACTGGCCGGGGGTGCGGCGGACCCGGCTGAGAGCACCGAACCGGCTACCGCCTCGCGGACACCGGCGAGGGGAACCGCCGGTGGAGGCAGGGGTGCGGGCGCAGCGACCGCTTCGGCGATCTTCGCCGGGACTTCGGGCTGTGGGGTGGCGGCCGGGCCGTCGACGCCTGCGGGGGACGGGGTGGCCTGGCCGAGGGAAGCAGACCGCGAATCGGGCTCGACTACGCCAACGACACCGGCGCCGGCCACATCGATGTCGGTGGCCAGGCCATCGATGCCGCCGCGAGCCGTTTGGCCGTCCACGCCGGTCGGCGACAGCGTGCTCTCAGACGATTCCGGCCCGACCACCGCAGCCGGAGTGGCAGTCGCCACGGCGACCGTGCGGGTTTCCGGTGCGTTCGTGATCACCGGGCCGCCGACGCCCGCGGGCGGGGTCGCCAGTGGCGGCAGCGTGATCGGGCCGCCGGAGATCGGCGAGCCTGCGGGGGGTGCGCTGATCGCCGGGCCCGAAACCGCCGACTCCGTGGGGCGCTCCTCGCCCAAGGCCGGCAGCCGGGGCGGGGCGGCTGTGGTGATCGTTGCCGCGATCACCGCTCCCGGGTCCAGGCGCTCCGAGATGCTCATCAGCGGGGCCTCCGCCGGGGCCGTGCCGCCCACCCGGGTCGGGGCCGCGGCCGGGGGCACCGCAGGAGCAGGCGGAGCCGAAGGCGACGCGGCCTCGATCTCCGCCAGCGCACGGCGCGGGATCGTCACCCTGGCCCGCTCCGCCAGCAGCGCCGCCGCGGGGAGGATTCTGCTGATGCGGCGGGTGTGCTCGTCCAGCCTCGCCAGGACGTCCTCCGCCAGCAAGCGCATCCGCTCCACCGCGTCCGCGCCCTCTTCCGGGACGTCGTACGTCAGGTTGTGCACCGACGTGTCCAGCGTGACCTCGCGCAACGCCTCGACCGTCGGGCCGGCCGTCGGCGGGCGCAGCAGCAGGCCCGACTGGACGACCTCCAGCACCGCGTCCGGCGAGTACCAGTACACTGCGGGCTCGATCTCCTTCAGGCCCTCGATCGGCGAGCGGTGGTCCAGCATCCGGGGCAGCGGCTGCCGCGGGACGTACGCCAGCTCGCGGGCGAACGTCGCCCAGCCGAGGCCGCCGTCGTAGAGCACCGTCCAGACGTCGAGGTCGTGCGGGGCGCCGATCGGGAGTCCACTGTAGAACCCGACTTCGCGGCTCAGCAGGTCGGCCAGGGCCTGACCCAGCGTCCTCCCGGACGGCACCGACATCGGGCCGTACTGGACGAACCGGGCCTTGTGGCGCACCGGCTCCGGCAGGCGCATCCACAGCCTGGCCGCGTCGTCCATCGTCAGGGGCGGGCAGCCCGGGCAGCCCAGGACGATCGTCATCGTGTCCGGCAGCGCTGGCAGGCCGCGGATCAGCGCCGAACGGTGGTAGCCGAGCTGGCGGTCGAAGCCCACCGGGCGGATCCAGAGGCCGCCCGGCAGCGGCTCGGCCACGCCGCGGGAGCTCGTCGACGTCAGTTCGGCCGTGACGCCGGAATCCCAAGAGGGACGCGGAAAGCGCTTCGCCTCCCACTTCGGCGGACGGCCGGGCTGGAACCGGACCCAGCCGCTGCCACGTCCACTGTGGACGAACAGGGCGCCGCCCGCGCTCGGGATCACCGAACCGTCCGGGGCCAGCACCGGGCGGCCGATCCGCTCGGCCAGCCACTGCCCGGCCAGCGCCGACGTCTCGCGCGAACGCCCGCCGATGACGAGACGCACTCCGCGACGTCGCCGCGGCAGCGCCTTGGCCACCGATTCCCACAGCGAGATCGGCGAGTCCACGGGCAGGTCGACGACGACGAGGTCGTGCTCGTCGTCGGCGGCGACGCCCAGCGCGAGCGCCTGCGCCTCCTCCGTCATCCCGGCGGCCGGGTGGACGACCAGGGCGTTGCCGACCGTCTGCTTGCCCAGATCGGTGTCCGGGCCGCCGCGGCGGCGTGTCAGCGAGAGATCCATGGTGACCCTCCCTTTCAGGCTCGGCGGACCGGGGGTGGCGCCTGGACGGCGTGCCCGGTGTGGTGGGCGATCAGGCCGAACACGAAGAACCCCAGCACGATCAGCACGGCCAGCGCCGCGCCGACCAGCAGGCCGGTCCAGGTGCGCTTGGCGGGCACGTCGAGGTGGCTCGCGTCGCCGAGCACGAGGGCCGAGGTCATCCGTCCAATGAGGAACGAATACGCCTCGACGTGGTCCTTCTGCGTCTGCACCATGGTTTCAGCCCGTCAGTCCGATGGCCCACGCGTACGTCCCGAACAGCTGCAGCAGGATCGGGAGGATCGCGACGGCGCTCAACGTCTCCAGCCAGTTGGCCAGGTGACCCCAGATCGGCAGCAGCCGCCGCGGCGGGGGCCGCAGCATCGCCAGCACCAGCAGGAAGAACACCAGCACCACGCCGGCCGCCGACGCGCCGCGCCAGTCCGGGGTGAGCGGTTCGATCAGCGAGAACGCCAGCAGCACCAGGCCCAGCGCGCCGGCGACCGACAGCGGCACCCGCTGCCACGCGCCGAGCAGGCTGCGCGAGCGCATCAGCACGGCCGCCGCGAGCAGTCCGGCCAGGATGCCGGGGAACAGCCCCTGGCCGACCAGGAACGGGAACGAGCAGGCGAACACCACGGCCGAGGCGACACAGGCGATCGTGAGGTAGCCGTCGGCGTACGCGGTCTGCGCGACCATCTTCTCCGCCGGCGCCGGCTCGATGTCGTACTGCAGCTCGTCGGCCGTGCGCGGCAGCTGCGGGCCGCGGATGCGGGCGAACCGGATGCCGATCCGCGGCGCGAACACCAGCAGTCCGATGAGGACGGCCGACACGAGCGCGGCCGACTGCACCGGCGAGAACTCCGGGCCGTAGTGCAGCCACAGCGTGATCGCGCCGGCGGCCCCGACGGCCACGACCGTGCCGAACGGGACGAACGGCGTGACCGGCGCCCACGCGGCCCGGCCGCCGAGCATGAGCCCGCCCGCCAGGCCGAAGGAGAGGCAGCCGGACAGCATCGGCGCGGTCTGGAGGTCGAACGCCGGCCCGAAGCCCGCGACGGCGACCGAGCCCGCCACGAACGCGAACCCGCAGCCGCCCAGGCCGAGCAGCGTGATCAGGCCTTCGTCGTCGGAACGGACACCCGAGCCGACGGCCGCGACCAGCAGTCCTAACGCGACGACGGCGCAGCCGATCGCGGAAAGTCCTTGGGTGCCCGGGTAAAGCAGCACCCGGGCCAGTACCAGCAGGGCCGCGATGGAGAAGCCGAGGAACAGGAACCGGTTGAACTCGGGCTTCCAGCGCCCGGCCTGGCGGCTGACGGCGGTGGCCATGCCGTCGGCGATGTCGTCGAAGTCCAGCTCCGGCAACGGGTCCAGCCGGGGACGGAGGTGGAACTCCTCCCCCTCCTGCCAGTCGAGCGACTCCGGCGTGCCCGCCGGGTCGAGCGGCGCCTCGCCGAGACGCTGCAGCACCCACGAGTCGCCGAGCTCCTCACGGCCGCCGGTGTGCCGCAGCAGCACCGGCAGCAGGCTCGTCACCGGGATGCCCATCGGCACGGCCAGGTCGGCGCGGCCCTGCGGCCCGTGCACGGTGATCCGGCACAGCTCGCCCTGCTGCATGGCGGTCAACGTCCGCTCCCTTCGAGAGTGCCGAATGTGCTGCCGACGAGCTGCTGGTCGGGACCGGGGACGAACCCGGTCTGGACGAGCTTCACGCCGCGGCGGGTGACGACCTGGGCGCGCCCGGCCGGCAGCTTGCGCGGCGCCGCTTCGCCCAGGAACTTGCCTTCCTCCTTCGGGTAGGAGAAGACGACGCCGGGACTGCCCAGCTCCCACAGCCGGCGGATCACCGGGTCGCTCAGCGCCCGCATCGCGCCCGACGTGCTGCGCGCGACGACCAGGTGCATGCCGATGTAGGCGCCCTGTGCGAGCAGCGACAGCAGCGGCTCGAGCGGCGAGCCCATGCCGCCGGTCAGCAGCTGGTAGTCGTCGACGACGAGGAACAGCCTGGGGCCGGTCCACCAGTCACGGCGCTTGAGCCGGTCTGCGGTGACGCTCTGGTCCGGCACGCGCGGCGACAGCGAGACGCCCGTCTGGGTCGCCAGTTCCTGCAGTGCCTCGGTCGTCGTCGCGTAGCCGACGCGGTAGGCCTCGGGAACCTCGGCGTCGAGCTGACGGCTCGGGTCGGCGAGCACGATCTTCGCCTCGCCCGGCCCGTACCGCGCCAGCACCGAGCGCAGCACCAGCCGCAGCATGTTGGTCTTGCCGGTCTCGTTGTCGCCGAACACCAGCAGGTGCGGGGTGGCGCGGAAGTCGTGCCACACGGGCAGCAGCCGCTGCTCGTCCTGGCCCAGCGCCAGCCGCAGGTCGCCGTCGGGGCGGGGCAGCTCGGACAGCGGGAGCGTCGAGGGCAGCAGCCGCACGGCCGGGGCGCGGCGGCCCGGCCAGAACGTGTGCACCTCTTCGGCGACGGCCTTGGTCGCCGCGGCGAGGTCGTCGGTCGCGGCGCTGCCGTCCATCCGGGGCAGGCCGGCGAGGAAGTGCAGGCCGTCCGGGGTGAGGCCGCGGCCCGGCTGGCTCGGCACGGTCTTGGCCTTGCGCGAGCCGATCTCGGACTCCATCGGGTCGCCCAGGCGCAGCTCGAACCGGGTCTGCAGCAGGTCGCGCAGGTACGGCCGGATCTCCGACCAGCGGGTCGACGCGATCACGACGTGGATGCCGAACGACAGGCCGCGCGAGGCGAGCTCGCCGATCTTCTGCTCCAGCTCGGAGTAGTCGTTCTTGAGCGAGAACCAGCCGTCGACGACCAGGAAGACGTCACCGAACGGGTCCTCGACCTGGCCGCGGCGGCGCAGCTGCCGGTAGACGTCCATCGACTCGACGCCGCGTTCGGAGAAGACGTTCTCGCGGTACTCCATGACCTGCGAGATCTCTTCGATGGTCCGCACGACGCGGTCGCGTTCGAGGCGGGTGGCGACCGAGCCGACGTGCGGCAGGCCGCTGATCGACATGATCCCGCCGCCGCCGAAGTCCAGCCCGTAGAACTGGACCTCCTCCGGCGTGTGGGTCATGGCCAGGGCCAGCACGAGGGTGCGCAGCAGTGTCGACTTGCCGGTCTGGGGGCCGCCGACGACGGCGACGTGCCCGGCCGCGCCGGACAGATCGGCCGTCAGCAGCTCACGGACCTGCTCGAACGGCCGGTCGATCATGCCCAGCGGCACCCGCAGGCGGCCAAGCTGGGCCGGGTCCTGCACGGTCATGCCGCGCACGGCGTCCGGCAGCACGCCCGGCAGGAGCGCGTCGAGACTCGGCGACTCGGCCAGCGGCGGCAGCCACACCTGCCGCGCCGCCGGGCCCGCGCCGGTCAGCCGCTCGACGAACGCGTCGGCCAGGGTCGGGCCGCTCGGCGCGGTTTCGAGGACCTCCTGGGCGGTCTTCTCGGTCGTCGTGTCCGGCTCGTCGTCGCGGACGATGAACCGGGTCGGCCGGACCTGGGTGAAGAACGGGACGACCTCGGCGCCCGCCCGGGCGACGTCGCTGACGCCGTCACCGCCGCCCGCTGGGACCGGCCCGGAGACGTAAGCGGCCTTGAAGCGCACCAGGTTCGTGGTGTCGATCTTGAGGTAGCCGTTGCCGGGTTCGGACGGCAGCTCGTACGCGCTGCCGACGCCGATGACGCTGCGGGACTCCATCGAGGAGAACGTCCGCAGCGCGATCCGGTACGACAGGTGGCCTTCGACGCGGTGGATGCGGCCCTCGTCCAGCCGCTGCGAGGCGAGCAGCAGGTGGACGCCGAGGCTGCGGCCCAGCCGGCCGACCGAGACGAACAGCTCCATGAACTCCGGCTTGGCGCTCAGCAGCTCGGAGAACTCGTCGACGACCAGGAAGAGCGTCGGCATCGGCGGCAGCTGCTCACCGGCCGCGCGGGCCTTCTCGTACTCGAACAGCGACGGGTGGCCGCTCGCGCGCAGCTGCTCCTGGCGGCGCACCATCTCGCCGTTGAGGGAGTCCTGCATCCGGTCGACCAGCGGCAGCTCGTCGGCGAGGTTGGTGATCATCGCCGAGGTGTGCGGCAGCCGGTCCATGCCGAGGAACGTCGCGCCGCCCTTGAAGTCGACGAGGACGAAGTTGAGGATCTCCGACGAGTGCGTCGCCGCGAGGCCGAGGACCAGCGTGCGCAGCAGCTCGGACTTGCCGGAGCCGGTGGCGCCGATGAGCATGCCGTGCGGGCCCATGCCGCCCTGCGCGGACTCCTTGAGGTCCAGCTCGACGATCTCGCCGTCTTCGGTGACGCCGATCGGCACCGACATCCGCGCGCGCTGCACGGCGCGCGGGCGCCACTGGCCGGTGATGTCGAAGGTGTGGACGTCCCGGATGCCCAGCAGCGCGGTCAGCCCGAAGTCGCTTTCCAGCGGCTGCTCGGTGATCTCCAGGGTGCCGCTCGTGCGCTTCGGCGAGAGCAGCCGCGCGAGGCCCTCGATCTGCGTCACGGACAGCTCGTCGCGGACCGCCGAGCCGACGCCGGTGCCGGCCGGGAACTCGACCCGGTCGTCCTTTGTGGTCAGACGCAACACCTTGGGGCCGCCGGGAAGCGCGCCGGTGACGTCCAGCAGGACGACGTTGCGCAGGCCCGCGCCGAGCAGCCGCGACGACTCGGGGATCGTGGCCAGGTGCGCGACGATCACCACGAACGGCTCGGTCGTGGTCGGGCCGACGGCCTTGTCGTGGTCGTCGCGGTCGGCGACGTCCGGGCCGAGGACGTCCATCAGCTCGTCGTGGTCGGCGGCGAGCAGCCGCAGCGGGCCGGCCGGGTCGCGCAGGGTGGTGTGCTGGTTGTGCGGCAGCCACTTCACCCAGTCCCACTGGGACTGAGCGGCTTCGGTGGTGAGCACGGCGACGCGGAGTTCGTCCGGGGAGTGGAACACGACCAGCTGCGCGAGCATCGCCCGGACCAGGCTGACGGCGGCCTCGGGGTCGCCGTCGAACTCGACGCTGGTGAAGCTGCGCAGGCCGACCGCCGTCGGGATGCCCGACAGCGACCGGTAGGTCTCGGTGAACCGGCGCAGGGAGATCGCCGACAGCGGCTCGAGGTCCTCGATCGGCTTGGTGACCGGCGGGACCAGCTCGAGGGCCGACTGCTGCGAGCCCAGGCCGATGCGGACGCGGCCGAAGTCGTCGTGGCTGACCCGCCGTTCCCACAGGCGACGGCCCAGCGACAGCGACCACAGCGAGTCCGGCGACGGGTTGTTCCACGCCACGGCGCGGCGCTGCTGCTCGGCCGTCGCGCGGGCCCGGGTGCGGACCTGCGCGATGTAGCGCAGGTAGTCCCGGCGCTCGGCACGCATCTTGCGCTTGCGCTCCCCCACCGCGCGGGTCAGCTGGCCGACGCTCATGGCCATCATGGACAGTCCCATGCCGCCGCCGAGCACGTACGTCATCGGCGAGCTGCCGCCGACGCCGGAGAACGACAGCACCATGACCATCGACCCGATGCCCATCGGCAGCATCATGAGCAGGGAATTGAAGTCCCGCGCCGCCGGTTCGGCGAGTACGGGCGGCTCCTGCAGCTCTTCCTGGCCTTCGGGCAGCTCGGGGCCGGACGCACGCGGCCCGCGCTTGACGGTTTCCGTGCTCACTCCAGCACCCCCGACGGACGGCTCGCGGACCGGCCCCAGGCGGAGTCGTCCTGGCTCAGGAGGTCCGCCATGGTGCGTTCGGCCTCTTCCTCTTCGGGCTCTTCGGGTTCCGGCTCGGGCGCCTCGGTTTCGGTCTCCATCGCCGGGCCGTCACCGCAGGTCGGCAGCTCGTCCGGGATGAACTCGCCGTCGCCGACCTTGATCCGCTGGTAGGTCCCGCGCGGCTCGTCTTCGGCCGGTCGCCACGGCTCGTCACTGCGTTCGACGAGGTCGGTGCTGACGTCCTGCTCGTCCTCGGCGGGCGGCGCGAACGGCAGGAGGCCCGGCAGGAACTCGGCGGTGCCGACGTCCCAGGCGGAGGTGTCCTCGTGCGTGTCGACGGGCCGTACGACCTCGACGCGCACGTCATCGTCCTTTGTGGACTTCTCGACGGGAGCGGAGCCCCAGCCGCTGACCGGGACGGCGGTCGCCCAGCCGCGCGGGGTGCCGGTGCCCGGGTCGGGTTCACCCGGGGTGCCGTCGGTGGCCCAGGCCTCGGTGGTGCCGCCCAGCAGCCCGGCGGAGTCCGGGCGGTCCGCGGCGGTGCCGTTGTCGGGCGGGGTCATCGGCGGCGGCATCATCGGCATGGCACCGGCAGTGACCGGGTCACCGGACGCGGTGGCTTCCGGGGTCCACGGGGTGTCGACGCCGCCGAGGAGACCGGCGGAGTCGGGACGGTCGCTGCTCGTCGGGACGCCGCCGCCCACACCACCGGGCGGGGTCGGGGGCATTCCGGCGGCCGGGGTCCCGCCGATGCCGTTGGCCGGGGTGACCGGCGTTCCGGCAGATGGGGTTCCGCCGACGCCGTTGGCCGGGGTGACCGGCGTTCCGGCAGCCGGGGGCTCGCCGAGCGGGGTCACCGGTGAGCCAGGCACCGGCGACGACCACGAGGCCGGAGTTTCGCCGGTGGGCGAAGTCCACGAGGCCGGGGTCCCGCCGTCGCCATTGCCCGAGGTCACCGGTGAGCCGAGCACCGGTGCCGACCACGAGGCCGGAGTCTCGCCGGCCGGGGAGGACCACGAGGCCGCCCCGAGGTCCGGGGTCTCGCCGATGCCACTGCCCGAGGTCGGCGGTGATGACCACGAGGCCGCGTCGAGCGCCGGGGTCTCGCCGACCGAGGTGGGGTCGCCGACGCCGGTGGGCACGTCCGGCGTCCAGGGTGCGTCGATGCCTCCGAGCAGACCGGCGGAATCCGGGCGTTCCGCACTCGGCGAGTTCATGCCGCTGCCCATGCCACCCGGCGGCATCATCGGCATGCCCGCACCCGGGATCGCCTGCTGCTGACCACCGTTCGACGAAAGACCACCGGGCGCCTGCAGCTGGTTCGCGTCCAAGCCCTTGATGCTGCCCGGGTCGGCCGCATCCGAACCGGTGCCGACGTCACCGGGAGGGGCCGACCAGGAGGCCGACTCCAGCGCGGGAGTCTCGCCGAACGAACTCGGGTCGCCGAGACCGTCCGGGACGTCCGCCGTCCACGGCGCGTCCACACCACCCAGCAGACCGGCCGAATCCGGCCGCTCCGCACTGGTGGGGTTCATCCCGCCACCCATGCCACCCGGCGGCATCATCGGCATGCCCGCACCCGGGACTGCCTGCTGCTGACCACCGTTCGACGACGAGAGACCGCCGGGCGCCTGCAGCTGACTCGGGTCCAGGCCCTTGATGCCACCCGGGTCGACGGAGCCGCCACCGAGGTCGCCCGCGCCGCCGATGTCGCCTGCACCACCCGCGCCACCGACGTCACCGGGAGGCGCCGACCAGGAGGCCGACTCCAGCGCGGGCGTCTCGCCGAACGAACTCGGGTCGCCCAGGCCGTCCGGCAGAGCCGAATCCCACGGCGCGTCCACCCCACCCAGCAGACCGGCCGAATCCGGCCGCTCCGCGCTGGTGGGGTTCATGCCACCGCCCATGCCACCCGGCGGCATCATCGGCATGCCCGCACCCGGCATGCCCTGCTGCTGACCACCGTTCGACGACGACAGGTCGCCCGGCCCCTGCAGCTGACTCGGGTCCAGGCCCTTGATCCCACCCGGATCGACAGAGCCGACGCCACCCACATCGCCGACACCACCGGCGCCGCCGACATCGCCGACGCCGCCCGCACCACCGACGTCACCCGGAGGCGCCGACCACGAGGCCGACTTCAACGCCGGGGCGTCGGTCAAGGCGCTGGGGTCGCCGAGGCCGTCCGGGAGGCTGCTGGTCCACGGCTTGTCGACGCCGCCGAGCAGGCCGGCCGAGTCCGGGCGCTCCGAGCCGGCGGGGTTCATCCCGCCGCCCATGCCACCCGGCGGCATCATCGGCATGCCGCCGCCCATCGGCGAGGTGAAACCACCACCCGCCTTCGGGTCCTGCAGCGACGACGGCACGTCGGCCGGGTTGAGGGCGTTCGCGCCCAGCCCGTTCAGGCCACCGGCACCCGGCGGGTTGCCCAGCGCGGGCGACTTGAGGTCGCCGAGGCCGTTGACACCGCCGGCGCCGCCACCGGCGCCGACGTCACCCGGTGCCGAGTCGAACGACGGCGACTTGATGTCGCCGAGACCGCCGGCGCCGGTGTCCCCGGGCGGGCCGTCCAGCGCGGGCGGCTTGATGTCCCCGAGGCCACCGGCCTTCGGGTCGTCCTTACCGCCGGTGCCGGACGGCGGCGGGGTCAGGCTCGGCGAGGTCAGCGGCGGCAGGGCGCCACCACCCGCGCCACCGCCCGCGCCGACGTCGCCGGGCGGGCCGTCCAAGGACGGCGGGGGGACGTCGCCGAGACCGCCGGGGCCGTCCGAGCCGCCGGGCGGCTGCGAGAGCGCGGCGAGGCTCTGGAACGGCGGGGGTGTGCCCCCGCCGCCCCCGCCCACGCCGGGGTCCCCACCGGGTGGCGGCGGGATTTCGGCGCTGGACAACGGCGGAGGCGTGCCTCCGCCACCGCCACCACCCGTGTCGCCGGGCGGGGGCGGGAGTTCGGGAGGCGGCACGTCGCCACCACCACCGCCACCGGTGTCACCGCCGGGCGGCGGCGGGATGGCGGGCGGGGGCGGCGCGTCCGCGGGAGGCGGGATGTCCGGGGGCGGCGGGGCCTCGGGCGGCGGCGGGGGCGGCGGCACGTCCGCGCCGGGCGGCGGGGTGGCCGGCGGCGGCGCGGTGTAGCTGGCGACGGAGAACGAGTGGTACTTGCCGGACAGCTGGTTGCCGACCTGGCGCATGTCGTTCGTCATCATCTCGACGGCGTCGGGGAACTGCGAGATGTACGCGCGCCCGTCGTTGAGCACCTTGCCGCGCGCGATGACCTGCTGGGCGTAGTAGGAATCGATGTAGCGCAACGTGTTCTGCGCCCACTGCAGGTACGCGGCCGAATTCGCCAGCTGGTTCGGGATGTTGCGCCCGCCGCTGCTGCCGTCGGTGATCTGGTGCACCAGGCCGCTGAACTTCGCGGCCATGTCGTTCATCATGCCCTTGAAGTTCGTCGCCGCGGTGCCCTTCCACGGGCCGTCGTCCCCGGCGAGGGCCTGGACCTGTTTCTGGATCGCTTCGGCGACGACCGACAGGCTCATCTGCGTCGTCTGGAACACGCCGGCGGCGGCTTGCAGGGACTGCCAGTTCACGTTGGAGTAGGCCTGGTCGGCCTGGTCCTGGCCCGGCGCCATCGACCCGCCACCGAGGATCGCGGCCTCGATCTGCTTCCAGGTCAGGCCGTCGAAGTCCTTGCCGGGGTCACCGGTGGAGTTCGTCGGCGTGTTGCCGGAATCCGGCCAGACGCCGTTGTCGTCCTGGGTGAACCCGTGGGTGTTGTTGTCGTCGCCCATCGTCCCTCGCTCGCCTCAGCCCGCCGAAAACCCCGTCCGCGATCAGTGCTGTTTGGACCCGGCGCCGGTGATCTCCGAGCTCAGCTGCCCGAAGTACTGGTTGTAGGCGTCGGTGGTCATCTTGTTGGCCTCGTCGGCGGAGTCGTAGGCGTTGGCCGCCTTGTCGACCGCGTCCGCGGCGTCGTGCATCGCCGTGATGAGGTCCTGCACGGTGGTGCGGGTCGAGTCGCGCAGCCCGCCCTCGCCGACGATCGGCTGGAGGAGCTTGTCGTGCGCCGTGGCGAACACGCCCGGCTTGATGTTGACGGTGTCGAGCTGGCCGGGCAGCTTCGCCAGCGGGCCGTCGGCGAGCGTGCGCAGGTTCTGCGCGAACGTGTGCATCGCCTGGGTGTTCACCGCGGTGACGCCCTTGCCGGGGTGGTCCGCGCCGCCCGGGACCGGCGGCGCGGTGGAGACGTCACCGACCGGGATGTAGACGTTGCCCTGGTCACCCGGGTCCTGGTGGCCCGGGCTGGTGAAAGCGCCCTCCGTCGACGGCGGGGTGTCGCTGTGCTGGTTGTTCGGGTTCGCGATCGAGGCGGTTTCGAAGACCACGGGGTCGAAGGCCATGGCGGGAGGAGTCCTTTCCGGTCTGTCGCGTTCGGACGAACCGGCCGGGGCGCGGCGGCTGACTGCCGTGCCCCGGCCGGAGCGCGGGGAGTCAGCGCTGCGCGAACCGCGTCGCGTTGGCGCTCTCGGTGCTCGACGTGCCCTCGTTGACCGTCGCCAGCGTGCGGCCGGCGGCGTCGAGCGACTGCGGCAGCGTCTGCGCCTGCTGGCGGCACCACTCGTAGGTCGACTGGAACTCGTCGGCCGCGCTGCCGAGCCAGTGCTCGCGCTGCGCGGTGATGGTGCGGTTCATCTGGTCGAGCAGCTCGGTGATCTGCTGCGACTGCTGCTGCGCGCGCCCGACCGTGGCTTCCATCTGCGCGAAGCTGATGGTGAACTGACCCAGAGCCATGGGGTTTTCCTTTCCTGGAGAGGGAGACCGGTCAGAAGCCGGGGAGGCCGCCGATGGTCGCGGCCTGCTGGCGCACGTTCGAGGTGTTGTCCTCGTCCTGGCGGTCGTAGTCGTTCGCGCCGGTCGTGACGTGCTGGGAAAGCGTGTTCAGCCGCTCGACGATCGTCTGCACGGTGCGGTCGAACGTGCCCATCGCCTCCTGGAACACCACGGCCGCGTCCGAGCGCCAGGTGCCCAGCAGCTCCTGCATCGTGGAGTCCACCTGGCGGTTCACGCCCGTGATGCCCTGACCGGTGTCGGTGATGGTGCTAGCGCCTTGGCGCATGATCCCGGTGTCTACCTTGGCGCCGTTCTGAGCCGCCATTTCGCCTCCTCGAATCCGTGTGTTCTGCCCTGCCGGAACGGGGTGGGGCACCGTCCATCCACAAAGGATTTCCGAGAGCCCCGGCATCGCCCCGCCCGGCACTCTCGACGCCGGAAGACGTGAAAGCCTGACGGAGACAGCACGGTCATCGTATGAAGGGATCCGGGGGTTCGCGCGGCTCGGTTCCCTTATGGACACAGCGGTGCGAACGCTCGGGCAGAACCGGACATTGCCGGTCATCACCCTGCGCCAGAGCCCCGGCGGATACGGGTCGCGCACGCCGGCTGCCCCTCCAGCCACGAATGTCTGCCCCGGAACGCCCGGCGCCGCGGGCGGGCAACCCTACGAAAGTCGCGGATTCCGGCCGGGGCCCGGAAAAGTCGACACGGGGGCTACGCTCAATTGAGCGGCTTTCCGGAGTTGTCCGATATGGACATCCTTATTTCTTCGGTACCGCACCGGATTCGGTGCGGTACCGCATCACTCATCCGGGGGATGCCGCACACACGAAACCGCCCCGGTCTCCGAGGGGAGACCGGGGCGGCTGCACGAGGTCAGCGGCGGGCGAACAGCTTCCGGCGGCGCGCGGGCAGGCGCCCGGCGACGGCGTCCTCGATCAGGGCGCCGACCGTCTCGCGGGCGCACGTCCGGTTCGCCCCGATCCCGCCGGACGGGCCGCGCTTGATCCAGCCCGTGACGTACGTGCCCGGAAGTCCGTCGACGCGGCCGGCGGTGTTCGGGACGCGCCCGGACGGCTCGTCGAACGGCAGGCCCGGCACCGGGGCACCGCGGAACCCGGCGGCCCGCACGACCCGGCCCGCGAGGATCTCGACGTCGCCGCCGGGGCCGGTGACGCGCACGCCCCGGACCTCGGTGTCGCCGGTGAACGCGACCGGCGCCGAGTGGAAGCGCAGGACGATCCGGCGGCGGTCGTCCGGCGGCGGCACGGACCAGTCCACGGCCTCCCGCCCCAGGCCGCGCAGCCACGCCGCCTTGCCCTCCCCCTGGTCGACGGCCGCCGCGACGCGCGGGTCGTGCGTGTCGACCACGAGGTCGACGCCGGCGCGTCCGGCGAGGGCCAGCAGCTCCGAGCGGGTGTACGCGGCGGTCTCCGGACCGCGTCGGGCCAGCAGCACGACCTCGCGCACCTTGCTCGACCGCAGCCGGGCCAGCGCGGCCGGCGCGATCTCGGTGCCGACCAGGGTCTCGGGGTCGGCCGTGAGGATGCGGGCGACGTCGAGGGCGACGTTGCCGGTGCCGACGACGGCCACCCGCTCCGCCGAGAGGTCGACGGCACCGGGCTTGATGTCCGGGTGGCCGTTGTACCAGCCCACGACGGTCGTCGCGGCGAGGCTGCCGGGCAGGTCCTCCCCCGGAACGCCGAGGGGGCGGGCCGCCGTGGCGCCGACCGCGTAGACCACCGCGTCGTGCCGCCGCGCCAGCTCGGCCGCGGTGACGTCGCGGCCGACCTCGGTCCCGAGCCGCAGCCGCAGCCGCGGGTGGTCGTGGAAGCGCGCGAACGTCTCGCCGATCTTCTTCGTCGACGGGTGGTCGGGCGCGACGCCGTAGCGGATCAGGCCGCCGGCCACCGGCAGGCGGTCGACCAGGGTGACCCGGGCGTTGGTGTGCAGCAGCAGGTCCTCGACGGCGTACATGCCCGCCGGGCCGGTGCCGACGACCGCGACGTCCAGCGGCGCGAAGTCGCTCGGGAGCACCCGGGTGAACGCCGGGGGCGCCCACCGGTGGAAGTTCGGTGCCGTGGTCGCCTCGGCCAGCACGTCCCGCCCGGCGTAGTACTCGGCGTTGATCTCCTGGTAGACCCGCAGCGGCCCGGTCAGGTCGCCGGCCGGGAAGATCGCGTCGACCGGGCACGCGTCGGCGCAGGCACCGCAGTCGATGCAGGTGTCCGGGTCGACGTAGAGCATCTCGGTGCGGCCGAAGTCCGGTTCGTCCGGTGTCGGGTGGATGCAGTTGACCGGGCAGACCGACACGCAGGAGGCGTCGGCGCAGCAGGTCTGCGTGATCGCGAAGGCCATGACGTCAGATCAGGTTGGCGCGCTTGTAGAACCACAGCGCCGGCTTGGTCAGCAGCCCGGCGGAGTGCAGGAACTCCATCAGCCCGGAGCAGCTCGAGCGCAGCATCGACTTGTGGTGCTGGTTGGCCTTCGCCTCGCGCCGCGCGCGCTCGCCGTCGAGCCCGGCGTTCTCGTAGACCTTGGCGTTCACCATGCTCGTGACGATGAAGTAGGACGCGATCGAGACGACCAGTGCGTTAATCTGCCGCCGCACCCAGCCGGCGCCTTCGAGCCGCTGGCGGGTCTCCTCGCGGGCGAACTTCATGTGGCGCGACTCCTCGACCACGTGGATGTTGTTGATCGTCCGGACGAACGGGACGACCCGCTCGTCACGCATCCAGTCGCGCTGCATGACGTCGAGAACCTCTTCGGCGACGAGGATCGCCGCGTAGGCGGCTTCCCCGGTCGCGGTCGCCTTGAAGGTGCGGCCCATCTCGACGACGAACCGGGTCGGCCGGTAGGCGGGCGCGCCCAGCTTGGCCGCACCGCGGGCGAACATGATCGAGTGACGGCACTCGTCGGCGATCTCGGTCAGCGCCCACTGGAACGCCGGGTCGGTCGGGTCCTTGGCGTAGAAGTCCCGCAGGATCATCTGCTGCAGGATCATCTCGAACCAGATCCCGGTGCTGGCCACCGACGCCGCCTCGTGACGGGTCAGCTCGCGCTGCTGCTCGGGAGTCATCTCGTCCCAGTAGGACGTCCCGTAGAGCGTGCTCCACTCGGGGCTGGCGCCGTGGAAGCCCTTGTCGAGCGGGGTCTCCCAGTCGACCTCCGTGACGGGGTCGTACGAGAGCTGCTCCGACGAGTCCAGCAGCCGGCGCGCCATCGTCTCGCGGTCCGAAACCTCCGGCTCGCGCTCGCCGATGCTCGTCATGGCCGACCTCCTCGTCAGGTGTTACCACGGTTTACTGTTACCAACCGTAACACATACTGGTTCCAGTGCACACCCGTCCTCGGAATCAGCGGTCGCGGAACTCGCTCGGCGGCGCGCCGAGGAGGCGGGAGAACATCGTGGTGAACGCGCCCGGGCCGGAATAGCCCAGGCCGGCGGCCACTTCGGCCACCGGCGCGCCCGCCGCCAGCAGCGGCAATGCGTGCAGCACGCAGGCCCGGCGCCGCCACGGGGCGAGGCCGAGCCCGGTCTCGGCGCGGAACCGGCGGTGCAGCGTCCGTTCCGCGACGTGCAGCCGGGCCGCCCAGGCCGCCGGGCGGACGTCGATGCGTGGGTCCACCAGGAAGTCCTGGCACAGCCGGCGCAGCGCCGGGTCGGCGGGCAGCGGCAGGTCGAGCGGCAGCGGAGCGGCCCGGCGCAGCTCGTGGAGCACCAGCTGCAGCAGCGCCGCGTCGCGCCCGCGCAGGGCGTAGCGCGGTTCGACGTCGACGGCTTCGCGCAGCAGTTCCCGCAGCAGCGGCGTCACCTCGACGACCCGGCAGCGGCCCGGGAACCACGGCACCGCACGGGGTTTCACGTAGAGGCTGCGGGTGCTGACCCCGTCCATCCGCACGGCGTGCGGGGTGCCGGCGGGGATCAGCACGGCCCGGTGCGGCGGCACGATCCACGCCCCGTCGGCCGTCTCGACCCGCATCGAGCCGGTCACGCCGTAGAGCACCTGGGCCCGCCGGTGCCGGTGTTCGGCGAGCACGTGGCCGGGCGGGTAGTCGGTGCCGATGGCCACGACGTCCCGCTCGAGGCCGTCGACGGTGTCGATGTGGATGTTGCGCACGGGTCCGAGCCTAGGTGGCCGGAACTCGGAAGGAGGTGGCCGATCATCGAATGCCCGCCAGGCGCGCCCGCCGTAGCGTTCCGGGACGTGCTCCTTTTCGGACTGGGTGTCCTCAGCGGCGTCACCACGGCGCTCTTCGGTTTCGGCGGCGGCTTCGTGACGGTCCCGGTGGTCTACGCCGTGGCCGCGACGGGCCCGGGCGCGATGCACGTCGCGATCGGGACGTCCGCCGCGGTGATGCTCGTCAACTCACTCGGCGCGACGGTCACCGTGGCGCGGGCGGGACGGCTGCACCGGGAGTACGTCTGGCCGCTGGCCGCGTTCGTCGCCGCCGGCGCGGGCCTCGGCGCGCTGGCCGCGACGAGCGTCCCGGACGGCGTGCTGCACGCGCTGTTCGCGGCGTACCTGGCGGCGACGATCCTCGACAGCCTCCTGCGACGCGGCTTCGTCGGCGGCGGCGAGCGGCGGCCGCTGAGCCGGGCCACGGTCACCGCCGGCGGCCTCGGAATCGGTGCGGTGGCGGCGTTCCTGGGGGTCGGCGGCAGTGTCCTGACCGTGCCGCTGCTGCGGCGGCGCGGCCTGCCGATGAGCGACGCGACCGCGCTGGCCAACCCCCTCAGCCTCCCGGTGGCCGCGGTGGCGACGGCCGTCTACCTGGCCTCGCCCGGCCCCCCGGCGATCGACCCGGCCGCGGCAGGCCTGCTGCTCGCCGGTTCGCTGCCGACGATCGCCCTGCTGCGGCGGTGGTCGCCCGCCATCCCGGACCGCGCGCACGCCGTGGCTTACCTCGGGTTGCTGGGCGCGGCGCTGGTCACCATCCTGCTGTGAACCCGCGCGCGCCACACCCGATCCCGGCGGCACTCCGGACCGCACGCACGCGATCGCCTACCTCGGGTTGCTGGACGCGGCGCCGGCCACCATCCTGATCTGAACCACCCGTCGGCGTGAACCCGGGCGCGCCGCGCCAGATCCCGGCAGCACTTCGGTGTACAGTCGTTCACTCAATCGTGTGTCGATCGGCGGGAACCGGTGCACCTCTCCAGCGAATCACCAGCCGGGCCCTTCGGCTCCGGGCTGCTCGGGCCGCTCGACCAGGACGTCTCCGTGCTGCGCCGGCGCGTCCAGCGGCTGCTCACCCTCACCCTGGTCGCCACCAACGTCATCGGGGCGCTGGTCGTGGTCGGGCTCGCGGCCCTGCTCATGCCGGCTCCGGGCCTGTCCGGCGACCTCGTGCACGCCACGGCGGTCGCGGTGCCCGCTTACGTCGTGTCCGCGGTCGTCGTCGGCGCTCTCTGGGGCACCCGGGGCGCCCTGCGGACGCTCCGCTGGGCGGCCGAGGGACGCCGTCCGAGCGACGCCGAGCGCGCCGCCAGCCTGCGTGTCCCCCTGCGCCTGACGCTCATGCAGGCGGTCCTGTGGGGGGTGGCGACCGTGGTGTTCGCCGGGCTGGCCGCGCTCCTGCAGCCCGGCGTCGCGCTGACCGTGTTCCTCGTCGTCGCGTTCGCGAGTGTCGTCGTCTGCGCGATCGCCTACCTCTTCGGCGAGTTCGCCCTGCGGCCGTACGCGGCGCGGGCCCTGGCGGGCACCACCCCGGCGCGGCCGCTCAGCGGCGGCGTCAACCTGCGGATGCTGCTGTTCTGGTGCCTGGGCACCGGTGTCCCGGTCGCCGGGCTGGTCGTCACCGCGGTGCTGGCCTGGGTGCGCGGCGACGTGTCGACCACGAAGCTCGCCGTGTCGGTGATCGCGCTCGGGCTGGTGGTGCTGTGCTTCGGCCTGCTGGTCACGGTGTTCACCGCCCGCGCCGTCGTGAACCCGATCCGGTCGGTCCAGGACGCGCTGGCCCGGGTGCGGGCCGGCGACTTCGGCGGCGAGATCCCGGTCTACGACGGCACCGAGCTCGGCCTGCTGCAGGCCGGGTTCAACGGGATGGCCGCCGGGCTGCGGGAACGCGAGCGGATGCGGGACCTGTTCGGCAGGCACGTCGGCCGGGAGGTCGCGGTCGAAGCGATGCGGACGTCTGCCGAGCTCGGCGGCACCGTCCGCACGGTCTCGGTGCTGTTCGTCGACGTCGTCGGCTCGACGGCGCTGGCCGCGAGCCGCCCGCCCGAGGAGGTGGTCGGGCTGCTCAACCGGTTCTTCGCGGTGGTCGTCGACGAGGTCGACCGCCACCACGGGCTGGTCAACAAGTTCGTCGGCGACGCCGTTCTGGCGATCTTCGGGGCGCCGACGCCCCTGGACGACCACGCGACGTGCGCGCTGGCCGCCGGCCGCGCGATCGCCGCCCGGCTGGCCGCCGAGGTCCCGGACTGCCCGGCGGGCATCGGCGTCGCGACGGGCGACGCGGTGGCGGGCAACGTCGGCGACCCGCACCGTTTCGAGTACACGGTGATCGGCGACCCGGTCAACGAGGCGGCTCGCTTGACGGAGCTGGCGAAGAACGCCGACGGCCGCCTGCTGGCGTCGTGGGCGGCGGTCGAGTCGGCGGCGACCGACGAGGCGGCGTGCTGGCAGGCGTCCGAGGACGTCACCCTGCGCGGCCGCACCCGCCCGACAACGCTGGCCACCCTGCGCACCTGACCCCCACCCGGCCGATGTCCGTGAAGGCCACATCGAGGGACTCTGAGTCCCTCGATGTGGCCTTCACGGACTTGCTGGCACCGGCGGGAAACCCGGGTCAAGCGGGTGGGCCGAGCCAGGTCGTCAGCGCTTCGCGGAGTCCGGGCACCTCGCCGCCGACGGCGGCCCAGGCCATGTAGCCGTCCGGGCGCATCAGCGCGGCCAGCTTCTGGTCCGGGAAGGCCAGCGGGCTCGCCGTCACCAGCTCGATCCGGTCGCCCCACTCCGCCGCCACCTCGGCGGCGCCCATGCCCGTGTCGAGCAGCACCGCGCGGCCGTCGCGGAAGCGGGGCGCCAGCGTCGTCCCGTCGTCCAGCGGCAGGTCCGGCACCCGACGGCCGATCAGCGGGAAGTCGCCCGGCAGGTCGTAGTGCTGCCAGGCGCCGCCGACCTTCGACACGACGTACGTGGCGCCGTCGGGGGTGTCGAGCAGGTCGGCCACGACCTCGCGCAGCGCGTCCGCGCGCGGGCCCCGCCCCGCGCTCAGCGCCGTCTGCGCCAGGCTCCAGCGCTGCACCCACGCCCCGATCGGGTGCCGCTCGGCGGTGTAGGTGTCCAGCAGCTCCTCCGGCGCGGCGCCCCGCGTGACGAGCGCGAGCTTCCACCCCAGGTTGACCGCGTCGCCGAGGCCCAGGTTGAGCCCCTGCCCGCCGGCCGGCGAGTGCACGTGGGCCGCGTCGCCGCACAGCAGCACCCGGCCCCGCCGGTACGTCGTGGCCTGCCGGGTCGTGTCGGCGTAACGGGTGGCGACGTGCACCCGCGTGACGGTCACGTCCGTGCCGCTGACCCGCCGCAGGCTGTCCTGGATCTCCGCCGCCGTCACCGGCGCGTCCCGGTCGGGCGGCGGGGTGTACTCGACGGTGTGCACCCGGGGCGGGCCGTCGCCGTCGGCCCAGCCACCGACCACATAGGACCCGTGCTCGCTCTGCTGCCAGCCGTCCGCGACGAGCTTGCCCGGGTCGTCGAGGTCGACGACAGCCTGGCGGCCGGTGAAAACCGGGTCCACACCGGGGAAGTCGATCCCGGCCAGCCGACGCACCGTGCTGCGCCCGCCGTCGGCGCCCACCAGCCACCCGGCTCGGATCACATCCTGTTCGAAGTGGACGGTAACACTATCCACATCGGACTCGAATGCGGTCACGGAAACCCCGCGCCGCACCTCGACCTCCAGCTCGGCCGCCCGGCGCTCGAAGATCGCCTCCAGGTCGGCCTGGGCGATCACCCCGGCCCCGAGGAACTCTTCCCCCGGGCCTGGCGGGCGCAGCCGGTCGGCGCGGATGCCGATCCCGGCGAAGTGCCCGACGAAGACGTCCGGCCGCTCCCCCGCCTCGCCCGGCTCCGACGACGGCGGCTCGAAGTCCGTGCCGAGCCACATCGCGGCCGCGCTCTCGACGGCGGGCAGCAGGCCGCGCAGGTGCAGCGCGTGCACCGACGGCGAGTTGAGGGCGCGAGCGCCCATCGAGCCGAACCGTGAGCGCGGCGTCTCCGCCTCGCGCTCGACGACCAGCACCCGCACCCCGCCCAGCCTCAGCTCGCAGGCCAGCATCAGGCCGACCGGCCCGGCACCCGCGATCACGACGTCGTAGTCCATGAACTCCCCCAGAAACCCGGAAACACTGTTCTCGGTATCGCCACCGTAGCGAACTGGGTACAGTGTTCGCAATATCCGAGGAGGTCCTGTGCCGGCGAACGACCGCCCGCCGCTCTGGCTGCGTCCCGAATACGGGACACGCGGGCCGAAACCGGCCCACACCCGCCACGACGTCGCCGCCGCCGGCATCAAGATCGCCGACACCGAGGGGCTCGACGCCGTCTCGATGCGGCGGATCGCCGCCGACCTGGGCACCGGCACGACGTCGCTCTACCGGTACGTGTCCAAAAAGGACGAGATCCTGCAGCTGATGGGCGACGAGGTCACCGGCGAGCTGCGCGGCACCGTGCTGCCCGCGGACTGGCGGGACGCGCTGCGCACGATCGCCCGCCTGATGCGGGAGACCGCGCTGCGGCACCCGTGGTTCCCCGCGCTGGCCTCGGGCCGGCCCAACCACGGCCCGAACAGCCTGTGGTGGACGGAACTGACGCTCTCCGCCTTCGACGGCCTCGACCTCGGCACCGACGAGCTGCTCGCCAACCTCGGCACGCTCTCGTCGTTCGTCCTCGGTCACGTGCAGAGCGAGCTCGGCGACCAGGAAGCGGCGCGGCTCTCGGGGCTCGACCACGAGCAGTGGATGGAACGCGAGGGCGAGTACGGGCCGATGATCATGGGCAGCGGCCGGTACCCACGGCTCACCCGGGTGATGGTCGAAGCCGAGACGCCGCACGCGGCCGACCGCCGCGACCGGTGGTTCGAAGCCGGGCTGGAACGGGTGCTGGCGGGCATCGCCGCCCACCTGCCGTGACGCTCAGATCTTGACCACGCTCAGCGGTGCGGGCGGCGGCAGCGGCGTGCCGGCGTGCTCGGCCCGGAACGAGTTCAGCAGGTAGGCGACCAGCCGCCGCGACGCCACCCGCGTGGCCTCCCCCGCATCGGCCGCGACGCCGTCGTTGGCCATCAGCACCAGCTCCAGGTCGCTGAGCGCGAAGTCGGCCCGGAGCTTCCCCGCCGCCTTGGCGCGGTCGACCAGCTCGGCGAAGCGGCGGACCGCCCGGTCGCGTTCCGCGGAGACGTCCGTCGCGGCCGGGAACGCGGCGGCGACGGCGGCGCTGAAACCGCGGTCGCACGCCTGCATCTCCCCCACCTTCTCCACGACGGTGACGAACCCGCGCCACGGGTCCGGATCGGCCAGGGCGTCGTCCACGACGGCGACGCAGGTGTCGAACTGGTGCGAGAACACCTCGCCGACCAGCGCCTCCTTGGTCGGGAAGCGGCGGTACAGCGTGGCCATCCCGACCCCCGCGTGCCGGGCGACGGCCGCCATCGGCACGTCGAGGCCCCGGCGGGCGAACAGGTCGTGGGCCACCTCGACGATGCGCTCGCGGTTGAGCCGGGCGTCCCGCCGCAGCGGCGCCGGGTGAGAAGGGTCCGCGCTCATCCTTCTCACTTTACGCCAAGTGGACAGACCTGTCCGATTGTCCGGCTACGTTGGCGGACAACGAAAAGGAGGTCCGATGAGGACGAACGGCCAGCTGGTCGACCGCGCGGTCGAGGGGTTCAACCGACGGGTGGTGGCGCTGCGCTCGTCACGCCGCTGGGGCGCGGCCGTGCGGCGGCACCTGACGATCGTGACCTACACCGGACGGCGCTCGGGCCGCACGTTCAGCATCCCGGTGGGCTACCGGCACACGGGCGACACGGTCGTGATCGGCGTCCGCATCCCGGGCAAGAAGAACTGGTGGCGCAACTTCACCGGCGAAGGCGGCCCGATCACCGTCGAGCTGGACGGCGGCGACCGCTCCGGGCACGCGATCGCCCGCGAGGACCCGAAGGCGGGTGTGACGGTCACGGTGCAGCTGACCCCGTGACCGGCGCCACTTCGACGCTCTCGTGCAACCTTCCCGGCACCGCGCGGCATCAGAGGGGTGTCAGAGCGCAGCGAGGCCGAGAAGAAGTGAGGTGGCGCCGATGGGCGCGGTGCCCGTGGACACGGGGTTCACCGACTACGTGGCGGAACGGGCCCCCTGGCTGCGCAAGGTCGCCTTCCTGCTCTGCGGGGACTGGCACCGGGCCGACGACCTGGTCCAGACGGCCGTCACCAGGCTCTACACGAACTGGCACCGCGCCGCCCGGGCCGACAACCTGGACGGCTACGCGCGCCGGACGCTGGTGAACACCTTCCTGGCCGAGCAGCGGACGTCGTGGTGGCGGCTGGTCGACCTGCGCTCGGCCGACCACGATCCGCCGCCTGTGGCGCGTTCCGACGTCGAGACGGCGCTCGACCTGCGGGCCGCGATCGACCTGCTGCCGCCGCGGCAGCGGGCGACCGTCGTGCTCCGGTACTTCTGCGACCTGCCGGTCGAGGAGGTCGCGAAGACCCTCGGCTGCTCCGCCGGCACCGTCAAGAGCCAGACCTCCCGGGCCGTGGAAACGCTGCGTGGCCTGCTGCCCACCGAGTCCCTCAGCACCCCGGAGGCAACCGCGTGACCGTCGACGACCTGGCCGTGCGCCTCAAGGAACTCACCGAAGAACCCGCCCCGCCGATGGTGCTCGACCTCGACCGGGCCCGCCGGGTCGGTGGCCGCCGTCGTCGGCTGCGCACGGCCGCGACGGTCGCGGGGTGCGCCGCGGTCGTGATCGCCGGTGGCCTGACCGCCGTGACGCTCACCCGTTCCCCCGCCCCCGACGCGCCCGTCGCCCGGCCGCCGCAGCCGCCGGTGGTCTCGATCGCGCCCGCGCCCACCGACGACCCCCTGGTCGCGAAGGCGAGCTTCGGCTGGCTGCCCAGCGTGTTCACCGGCGTCGAATACGGCGTCGGCGCGCACGGTGACTACTCGCTGGCCATCGGCCGGGGCGACCTGGCGCCGATGATCTGGCTGACCGTCTACGACAAGGAACCGCCGCTCGACCACCGGAACCAGCTGGGCGGACGCGCGGTGAGCGTTCCGGCGCGGATCGGCGACCGGACCGGTTACTGGGTCACCGCCAATCCCGAGGACCCGATCAACGGCGGTGACGCCTACCTGCGCTGGCTGACCGCGGACGGCCGCTGGGCCGAGCTGCACGGGTACTACCTCGACTTCCCGGAGGTGCAGCAGTCGCTGGTGCGCGTCGCGGGCGAAGTCACCTTCGGGAACAAGGCCGTGCCGCTGCCCCTGCACGTCAGCAGCCTGCCGCCGGGGTTCCACCTCGCCGACGGGCAGCTGTGGCGGCGGCCCGACCAGGACGGCACCCCGTGGAAGCTGCAGCTCTACTACTCGGTGAACGGTGCGAACGTGGTGATCGAGGTCGCGCCGCCCGGCGGGTTCCCGCCGAAGATGGGCAAGCCGAAGTGCACCACGAAGAACGGGCTGAAGGCGTGCGTCACCGTCGACCGCCCGGCGGCCGCGGGACTGGAGTCGGTCGGCGGCCTCCAGGGCCTGCTCGACCGGATCACCCTGCTCGGGCCCGACGAGAAGAACTGGACCACGCACGTGATCGGCTGAGGGTCAGGGTTCGGGATCCGAGCCCCGCAGGGATCCCGGGTGCGCCTTCGCACCCGGGTCCCGGCGGGTCTTGAGCAGGCTGGCCACCGTGACCACGGCGAGGATGCCGAGGATCACGCCGAGGCTGAGCGGGGTGGGGATCTCCGGGAAGCCGTCGTCGATGTCGACGTGCGCCCAGTGCAGGATCAGCTTCACGCCGATGAACGCGAGGATCACCGCGAGCCCGGTCGAGAGGTAGACGAGCCGGTCGAGCAGCCCCTTGACGAGGAAGTACAGCGCGCGCAGGCCCAGCAGCGCGAACGCGTTGGCGGCGAAGACGATGTACGGCTCGTCGGTGACGCCGAAGACCGCCGGGATCGAGTCCAGGGCGAACAGCAGGTCGACCCCTCCGATCGCGACGAGCACCACCACGAGCGGCGTCACCAGCCGACGGCCCGCCACCTTCGTCGTCAGCCGGCCGCCGTCGTAGTCCTCCGACAGGGGCAGCACCCGGCGGGCCGTGCGGACGACGATGTTGTTCTCGACGTCGGGGTCCTCGTCGCGGTGGCGGAACAGCTGCACACCGGTGTAGATCAGCAGCAGGCCGAACAGCAGGAACATGAACGAGAACAGGGAAAGCAGCGTCGCGCCGACCGCGATGAAGATCCCGCGCATCACCAGGGCGAGCACGATCCCGAAGGTGAGCACCTTGTGCTGGTGCTCCTCCGGGACGGCGAACGTGGTCATGATGATGACGAACACGAACAGGTTGTCGACCGACAGGCTCTTCTCGACGATGTAGCCGGCGAAGTACTCGGTGCCGAACTCACCGCCGTGCGCCAGCGTCAGCCACACCCCGAACACCACCGCGACGAGGATGTAGCCAACCGACCACGCGATCGCTTCGCGGAACCCGACCTTGTGCGGCCGGACGGCGGCGAGCACCAGGTCGAGGGCGAGCAGGCCGAGGATCACGGCCAGGGTGACCAGCCAGGTGCCGGCGCCGATGTCCATTCCGCTCCCCCGCTCGGGCATCCTTGCCGCGATCGTAGGGGGAAGCGCGCCACCGCGCACCCGGACTCCACAGTGGACGGTGCCGGTCAGGCTTCCGAACGCCGGGTGTCGTACTCCTCGTTCGCGGTCAGCACGTCCGGCATCTGGCCCTCGACGTCGCGGATCAGCGCGACGAGCAGCTCCGCGGTGCGGCGGCCGCGCGGGGTGAGGCTGTACTCGACCTTCGGCGGGATGGTCGGCTGCGCCTCGCGCAGCACGAAACCGTCGCGTTCCAGGGCCTGCAGGGTCTGCGCCAGCATCTTCTCGCTGACGCCCGAGACACGGCGGCGCAGCGCGTTGAACCGGAACGTGCCGTCGTAGAGGGCGGCCATCGCGAGGATCCCCCACCGCCCGGTGATGTGCTCGAGCGTGGAGCGGGACGTGCACGCCTGCGCGAAGACGTCGAACAGCACCCGCCCGTGCTCGTCCACCCACTCCGGCGCTTCCGTCATGCCTCCCACGGTACCGGGCACACCGCACAATCCCCAGTGACGGTACTCACCATCGGTTTGCACTTTCTCAAAGTTAGTACACTCTCAAGGTAAGCAACCGACTTGAGGAGCTACGCATGATCGTGGTCACCGGCGCCACCGGACACCTCGGCCGACTGGTCGTGGACGGCCTGCTCGACCGGAACAGCCAGGTCGTCGCCGCCGTGCGCGACCCCCGCAAGGCCGACGACCTCGCGGCGCGGGGCGCGCAGGTCCGCGAGGCCGACTACGACCGGCCCGAGACCCTCGCGACCGCCTTCGCGGGCGCGGAGAAGGTGCTGCTGATCTCGAGCAGCACCCCCGGTCAGCGGCTCGCCCAGCACGAAGCGGTCGTCAAGGCCGCTCAGGAGGCGGGTGTGCGCCACCTCGTCTACACCAGCGTGCTGGCCGCCGACACGACGAAGCTGTTCGTCGCGCCCGACCACAAGGCGACCGAGCAGCTGATCCGCGACGCGGGCATCCCGTTCACCTTTCTGCGCAACGGCTGGTACACCGAGAACTACGCCCAGACGGTGCAGCAGGCGCTGGCCACCGGATCGTTCACCGGCAGCGCCGGTGACGCCCGCCTGGGCGCGGTCCCGCGGGCCGACTTCGCGGACGCGGCCGTCGCCGTCCTGACCGGCGACGGGCACGCCGGGAAGACCTACGAGCTCGCCGGGGACACCCCGTTCGGCTACGCCGAGTTCGCCGCGGCGATCAGCGAGGCCGCCGGGAAGCCGGTGACCTACCAGGACGTTTCCCCGGCACAGCACCGGGAACTGCTCGTCGCGGCGGGCCTGCCCGAGCCGGTGGCCGACATGCTGGTCGACGCCGACCGCGGCATCCGCGACGGCGAACTGGCCACCACCACGGGCGACCTGAGCGCCCTGATCGGGCGTCCGACGACCCCGCCGGCCGACGCCGTCGCCGCGCTGGTCAAGAACTGAAGGCCCCTGACGGCGTGGCCCCCTGGGTCACGCCGTCAGGAAGCCGTTTCACCGCCCCGAATACGCGCCCGCGTCGAGATCCTCGATGAGGGTCGGTCCGGCAGGCGCCCAGCCGAGCAGCTCGCGCGTCCGGACGCTGGACGCGAGGAGGTCCATGGCGAAGAAGCCGCCGATCCAGCCGTAGTGGTCCTGGACGTCGTCGGCCGCGATGGAGGCGACCGGCAGGTCGAACGCGCGGCCGATGGCCTCCGCGATCTCGCGGGTCGGCACACCCTGCTCGGCGACGGCGTGCAGGCGGCTGCCCGCGGGCGCCTTCTCGAGGCCGAGGGTGACGAGGCGGGCCGCGTCGGCCACGTGCACGGCGGCCCAGCGGTTGGTCCCGTCGCCGGGGTACCCGGAGACGCCCTTCTCGCGGGCGATCGCCGAGAGGATCGCGATGAACCCGTGGTCGCCGGTGCCGTGAACGGTCGGTGAGAACCGCAGGCTCACCGGGTGCACCCCGCGTTCGGCGAACTCGAGCGCGAGGTTTTCGGCGCCGCCGCGCGGGGAGTCCGGGCCGTGGAACGGGGACGCGTCGTCCTCGGTGGCCGGCCGGCCCTGGGTGAGCGCGGCGATCCCGGAGGCCAGCAGGAACGGGCGTCCGGTCCCTTCCAGGGCTTCGCCGATGGTCTGGACGGCGGCCCGTTCGGCCGCGTTCGACACGGCCTGGTTCGCGAAGTCGTGCTTGTTGGCCAGGTGGATGACGGCGTCGGCGTCCACCGCGCCGGCGCGGATGCCGTCCAGGTCGTCGAGATCGCCGCGGCGGACGCGGGCGCCCTTCGCCTCGATGGCCGCGGCCGACGCGTCGGACCTGGCCAGGCCGGTGACCTCGTGGCCGGTCGCGAGCAGGTCGTCGACGACGGCGGAGCCGATCCAGCCCGAGGCTCCGGTGACGAAAACGCGCATGAGGTGAGCTCCTTCGATGATGTCAGTGACCGATGTCGGTCACTGACATCGACCATACGCCCTGAAGTCAGCCGCTGTCATCACTAGACTCGAGGACATGGTGCGTTGGGAACCGGGAACCCCGGAACGGCTGCAGCGGGCCGCGCTCGAGCTGTACGCCGAGCGCGGCTTCGAAGAGACGACCGCCGCGGAGATCGCGCAGTCCGTCGGCCTGACCGAGCGCACCTTCTTCCGCCATTTCAGCGACAAGCGCGAGGTCCTCTTCCACGGGCAGCAGCTGTTCGCCCAGGCGTTCCTCGACGGCGTCGACGCCGCGCCGCCGGAGGCGTCCCCGCTGGAGGTCATCGTCGCCGCACTGCACGCCGCGACGGTCTTCTTCCCGGACGAGCGCCGCCCGTACTCCCGCACCCGTCAGTCCGTGATCGACCGGAACCCGGCGCTGCAGGAACGGGAGCTGCACAAGCTGGCCAGCCTCGCCACCACCCTCGCCGACGCGCTCCGGGCCCGCGGAGTCACCGAACCCGCGGCCACCCTCGCGGCACAGTCGGGGGTGACGGTGTTCGGGATCGCGTTCGGACAGTGGATCCACGAGGGCGAGGAGCGCTCGCTGGCCGACATCGCGGACAGCGTGCTCGGCGAGCTGCGCACCGTCACCGCCGGGCCGCCTGCGTCCTGACCCGCCGGGCCGGCTGCTACCGCGATCAGCGTCGCGAGGCTGTGTTCCGGGGCGGGCGCCGGGTCCACTTCGGACTCGGCGGCCGCCCGCTATGGCCAGCGGGCCACCGGCTTTCCTGACCCGCCGGGTCAGCTGTTCCGCGCGACGGCGCCCGCGATCAACGTCGCGAGGCCGTATTCCGGGGCGGGCGCCGGGTCCACTTAGGACTCGGCGAGCCGCCCGCTACGACCTGCGGACCGCCGGCGTGCCAGTCGGGCGGGTCAGCTGTTCCGCGCGACGGCTCCCGCGATCAGCGTGGCGAGACCGTGCTCCAGCGCGGGCGCCAGCTCCACGCGGAACGCGGCCAAAGCCGGGTCCAGCTCGTAAGCGGCGAGCATGCTGGCCGAGGGCCGGCACTGCGTCCACAGCCCACCGGTCATGACCATCGCCAGGAAGCACACCGACTTCGCCTCGTCCCCCGTCTCCGGCACGTACCGGTGCACGAGCGCGGCCATCTCGTCGAGACCGGCGAGCGCGGAACGCTTGAAGCGCACGACGACGTCGACGGACACGTTGTGTTCCAGGACACCGGCCTGCGCGCCGATGAGGTCGCACAGCACCGCGTGCCCGGCCAGCGAACGGGCCGCGACCGCCGAGAACCGGTCGCCCCGCTCCCGCACGGACAGGCTCGGGTCGACGCCGTCGGCCAGCTCCACGGCCACTTCGGCGAGCCAGCTCCCGAGGGCGCGGTCCAGCAGTTCGAGCAGCACGGCCTCGCGGGATTCGAAGTAGCGCAGCACGTTCGACTTGGCCAGCCCGACCCGGCGGCTGAGCTCGTTGAGGGTCACCTCGGCCACCGGCATCTCGTCGAGCATCCCGAGCGCCGTGTCGAGGATCGTGCGGCGCCGCTCCTCCCGCTGCTCCGCGCTGCGCGCTCGCTGGAACGTCATGCCACACAGGGTAACCGCCGGACGCCCAAAGTTAAAGACTGGCGGTCTCTTGACAATAGACCGTCGGTTCCTTAACGTCGATGACATAACAGACCGCCGGTCCGCAAGGGCCGAACCCGACCAAGGGGAACCGACATGGGCAAGAACTGGACCGACCGCGACGTCCCGGACCAGACCGGCCGGGTGGCCGTCGTCACCGGCGCCAACACCGGCCTGGGGTTCGAGACCGCCCGGGTGCTCGCCGAGCGCGGGGCGTCGGTGGTGCTGGCCGTGCGCGACGTCGAAAAGGGCAAGCAGGCCGCGGCCCGCTTCGGCTCGGGCGCCGACGTCACCGTGCAGGAGCTGGACCTGGCGTCGCTCGACTCGGTCCGCGCCGCCGCGGCCGACCTGCACACCGCGCTGCCGAAGATCGACCTGCTGGTCAACAACGCCGGTGTCATGTACCCGCCGCGCCAGACCACCCGCGAGGGGTTCGAGCTGCAGTTCGGCACCAACCACCTCGGGCACTTCGCGCTCACCGGCCTGCTGCTGGATCTCCTGCTGCCGGTCGCCGGCTCGCGGGTGGTGGCCGTCGCCAGCCAGGCCCACCGCATCCGCGCCGGGATCCACTTCGACGACCTGCAGTGGGAGAACTCCTACGACCGGGTCGCGGCCTACGGGCAGTCCAAGCTCGCCAACCTGATGTTCGGCTACGAGCTGCAGCGCCGGCTCGCGCCGCTCGGCACCACGGTCGCCCTCGCCGCCCACCCCGGGGTGGCCCGCACCGAGCTGATGCGCAACACCCCCGCGGTCCTGCGCGGGCTCTTCTCCGTGGCCGCTCCCCTGTTCACCCACGACTCGGCGCACGGCGCGCTGCCCCTCCTGCGGGCCGCCACCGACCCCGGCGCCCTCGGCGGCCAGTACTACGGGCCGGACGGCCTCGGCGAGTCCCGCGGGTACCCGAAGGTGGCCGCGTCCAGCCCGCAGTCCTACGACGTCGCGATCCAGCGGCGGCTGTGGACCGTCTCGGAGGAGCTCACCGGGGTGAAGTTCCCGGTCGGCTGATACACCACGAATCCGATGCGGATGAGGGCATTTAGACCGTCATCGGTGTAACGGCACCCGGCCTTCCCGCGACTTTCCAGTATCGCGCGGAGAAGGCTGGGGTGCCGATGACCGAACGTCGAGCTCGGCGGGTCGAAGTGGCCGCCCAGCCCCGTCACGTCAGCCTAGGGGACGGCCAGGGTGACGACACCGCCGAACAGGCCCCCGCGGAGGAATTCGAGTACCTCGGGATCCTCCTCGAGCGCAAGCACGACGGGGCGCCGGTCGAGGAGACCTGGCTGCCGATGGGCGACGACCCCTCCGAGGAGGACGACGAGCGGCTCATCGAGGCCCTGCACAAGGCCTGGTTGTGGACGACCGAAGCCGACCGGCTGAGCGGGACCGCCTGGTGAGCGACGCCGAAACACGGGCTCGGATCGCGGAGCACTGGACGTCGTCCGAGCGCGGGGACATCAACACCGAGCACGCGATCTACGCCGAGGACGCGATCCTGGACTACCCCCAGTCCGGGGAGCGCTTCCGGGGCCGGGCGAAGATCCGGGCGCAACGCGGCGGGCACCCGGCCGAGCGGCACTTCACGATCTCCCGGATCTCGGGCGGCGGCGACTTCTGGGTGAGCGAGTGCGTCATCACCTACGACGGCGCGGCCACCCACTCGGTGAGCGTCATGGAGTTCACCGGCGGCTTCGTGACGCACGAGACGCAGTACTTCGCCGATCCCTTCCCGGCCTCACCCGCGAGAGCCGCGCTGGCCGAGCCGATCCCGCCGCGTTAGCCGGGCTTGCGCGCGACCAGCCGTTCCACCAGGCCCAGCTTGAACCGCTCCCGCTGTTCGATCGGCAGCCCGCGGGCCTCGACCTCCTTCGACGGCCGGCGCCGGAAGTGCTCGCCGGCCAGCGGCACGCTCGCCAGCTCCACCAGCCACTGCATCACCCGCACCACCCACGGCGAAGCCGCGACGTGGTCCACCAGGATCAGCCGCCCACCGGGCCGCAGGACCCGGACCATCTCCCCCACCGCCGTCACGTGGTCCGGTATCGCGCAGAGCCCGAACGTGCACACCACCGTGTCGAAGGACGCGTCGGCGAACGGCATCCCGTCGGCACTGCCCTCGCGCAGCGTCACTTCCCGGCCGAGCCCGCGCGCCCGTTCCCGGGCGATGCCGAGCATCCCGGCGCTCAGGTCGAGCCCGGTCAGCACGACGTCCGCGGGATAACAGGGCAGGTTCAGCCCGGTCCCGACGGCGACCTCGAGCACCTCGCCCGCCGCCTGCCCGCAGGCCCACTCCCGCGAGTCACCGAAGAGGCGGCGGTCCCAGATCCCCATCTCCGCGTCGTACGTCGCGGACTTGCGGTCCCAGTACCGAGTCCACCGCTCCGCCTTCGTCATGCCCTCAGAGAACCACGAAACGGCCGCGGGAAGTCAGCTGTCGGTGTCGGTGTCGAGCTGCCAGCCCGCGAGGGCCGGGGTCAGGCGGGCGCGTTCGAGGCACGCCAGGTGCGTGTCGTCGGCGGGTTCGGGACGGCGCTCGTCGTCCACGGCCTGGCGGATCTCCTGCATGGTGTCCGGCATCCGGCACCCCCGTTCCCTTGTGCGGCAAGGCTTCCACGACTCCTGAGATCACAGCACAGGTCGGCGCGGTGCCCGGGTCTCAATCTGAGACAAGACCCTCTGGCCCGGCGCGCCCTGTTTAGCTATAGTACTAGGCACCTAGTTAAATGGAGTTGCCGATGATCGAATTCCACCTGGACGCCCGGTCGGGCCTGTCGCCGTACCAGCAGCTGGTCCAGCAGGTGCGGCACGCGCTGCGGCTGGGCCTGCTGGACGAGGGTGACCAGCTCCCGAAGGTCAAGGACGTGGTCGCGGACCTCGCGATCAACCCGAACACCGTGCTCAAGGCCTACCGGGAGCTGGAGCACGACGGCCTCGTCTCGGCCCGGCCCGGTGTCGGCACGTTCGTGACCGGGACGCTCGGCAACGTGTCGTTCGCGGCGCTCGGGCCGTTGCGCCGCGACCTGAACCGCTGGCTTTCCCAGGCCCGCAAGGCCGGTCTCGACGAGGAGAGCATCGAGGCCCTGTTGATGTCCACGTTTCGCGACTCCGCAAGAGAGGACATAGCGTGACCGTCCTGCGTGCCCAGGGACTGGGCAAGAAGTACAAGCGCACCTGGGCGTTGTCCGGCTGCACGCTCGAGATCGAGGCCGGTCACGTCACCGGGCTCGTCGGGCCCAACGGCGCCGGCAAGTCGACCCTGCTGAACATCGCCTCCGGCATGCTCGAGCCGACCACCGGCACGATCGAGGTGTGCGGCGGGGTGCCCGGCTCCGGGCCGGACCAGCTGGCCAAGGTCGGGTACGTCGCCCAGAACACGCCCGTCTACCCGGGCCTGACGATCGAAGAGCACCTGCGGTTCGGCGCCCACCTCAACCCGCGCTGGGACACCGCGCTCGCCAAGAAGCGGATCGAACGGCTCGGCCTGGACCCGAAACAGCCCGCCGGCAAGCTGTCCGGCGGGCAGCGCGCCCAGCTGGCGCTGACCCTCGGCATCGCGAAGCGGCCCGAGCTGCTGCTGCTCGACGAACCGGTCGCCGCCCTCGACCCGCTGGCACGCCGGGAGTTCCTGCAGGATCTCATGGAGGCCGTCGCGGAGGACGGGCTGTCCGTCGTGATGTCCTCGCACCTGGTCAACGACCTCGAACGGGTCTGCGACCACCTCGTCGTGCTGGTGGCCTCCCAGGTCCGGGTGATGGGCGAGGTCGACGAGCTGCTCGCCACGCACCACCGCCTGTCCGGGCCGCTGCGCGACGTCGGCACGCTGCCGTCGGACCAGCACGTCGTCTCCGCGAAGCACACCGACCGGCAGACCACGGTGCTCGTCCGCACCGAGGCGCCGATCCTCGATCCCGTGTGGACGGTCGGGCAGATCGGCCTGGAGGACCTGGTCCTCGAGTACATGAGCAACCCGTCCGCCGCCCGCCCCGCCCTGGAGGTGCTCCGATGACCTGGTTGGCCTGGCGCCAGCTCCGCGTCCCCGCCCTGGCCGTGTTCGCCGCCCTGCTCGTGATCGGCGTGGTCCTCGCGATCACCGGGCCGGACCTGGTGGGCCGCACGAACTTCTCGGACCAGGACACGCTCTACGGCGGCACGATCCTCGCGTTGTACCTGCTGCCCGCGGCGATCGGCCTGTTCTGGGGCGCGCCGATGATCACGCGGGAGCTGGAACACGGCACGCACAGCCTGGTCTGGAACCAGACCATCACCCGCAAGCGGTGGCTCACGACCAAGCTCGCGGTCGGCGTGCCGGCCGCGGCGCTGGCGGCCGGGCTGCTGAGCCTGGGCGTGACGTGGTGGGCGTCCCCGATCGACACGCTCTCGGCCTCGGCGACCGACGGTGAAACGCTGTCCCGCATCTCGCCGGTGGTGTTCGCCGCGCGCGGCATCGTCCCGATCGGCTACGCGGTCTTCGGGCTCGTGCTCGGCGTCGCCGTCGGGATGGTGCTGCGGCGGACCGTGGCCGCCATGGCCGTCACCCTCGTGGTGCTCGCCGCCGTGCTGATCGCGGTCCCGTTGTTCGTGCGCCCGTACCTCCTTCCCGCGGTGCAGCAGGACGTCGCGATCGCCGACTCGGACATCAGGAACATCTACGGGAACGGGTCCGGGCAGGTCGAGGGGATCGGGGTGGGAGCACCGGCCGGGGTGTGGCTGCTGGCGAACGAAACCGTCGACCCGGCCGGCAACGTCGTCACCCCGCTGCCCGACTTCGTGCAGAACTGCGTGCCGAAACCGGGCGACAAGGGCGGCCCGCCGGACCCGCGGGGCGTCAACGCCTGCATGGCGCAGCTGGACACCCACGGCTACCACCAGCGCCTGAGCTACCAGCCCGGCTCCCGGTTCTGGCCGTTGCAGTGGCTCGAACTCGCGTTGCTGCTGGCCGTGTCGGCCCTGCTCACCTGGTTCACCTTCCGCCGCATCCGCCACCTGTCCTGATCCCGTCGCACTGGGGGAAACCATGCGCACTCTCGTCGTCGCCACCACTTTGGGCCTGGCGTTGTCAGCGGCACCCGCCGCGGCCGCAAGCACGACGCCGTACCTGCCCAGGCCGACCGGCTCGCAACCGGTCGGCGTCACCTCACTGTCTCTTAAGGACACATCACGTCCGGATCCCTGGGTGCCTTCGGTGCCCTACCGGGAGCTGATGGTCTCCGTCTTCTACCCGGCGGCCTCGGCGCACGGGCCGACCAAGCCGTACATGACGCCGCTGGAGTCCGAGCGCAACCTCGAGCGGGAGGCCATTCCCGGCCTGCCGCTGGACGTCCTGAGCACCGTGCGGACCAACGCCGTCGTCGACGCACCGGCCGCCGGAGGGCGCCACAGCCTGCCGATGGTCGTGCTGTCCCCGGGGTGGACCCAGCCCCGGGCCGTGCTCAGCGGCCTGGCCGAGGACCTGGCGAGCCACGGCTACGTCGTGACGGTCGTCGACCACACCTACGAGAACCGGGCCACCACCTTCCCCGACGGCCACGTCACGGACTGCGCCGCCTGTGAGGTCGACGACCAGCCAGGGTTCTGGGAAAAGCTGGCGGGAACGCGGGCGGCCGACACGTCGTTCGTGCTCGACGAGCTGACCGGGCCGCACGCGAAGTGGCGCGGCAGCACGCTGATCGACCCCGCGCGGATCGGCATGGCCGGGCACAGCGCGGGCGGCGCCAACACCCTGCAGGCGATGCTCGCCGACCCCCGGATCCGCGCCGGGATCGACATCGACGGCTCGACCCACGTGCCGCTGCCCGCGTCCGGGCTGTCCCGGCCCTTCCTGTTCCTGGGCAGCCTGGACAACTACACCCCGGGCACGCCGAACCCGTACGACGACTGGGAAACCGACTGGACGCACCTGACCGGCTGGAAGCGCTGGCTCATGGTGTCCGGCACGGTGCACAGCTCGTTCACCGACCTCGGCCCGCTCGCCGGCCAGCTGGGGGTCGACGTCGGCGCGTCGCTCGGCGGTGATCGCGCGCTGGCCGTCACGCGGGCCTACGTCCGGGCGGTCTTCGACCTGCACCTGCGGTGCCGGCCGCAGCCGCTGCTGGCCGCGCCGTCGCCGGCCTATCCCGAAGTGAGCTTCATCCGGTAAGGGGGATCCGGCGGCGGGGGAAGCGGGCCGCTCCCCCGTCGCCGCCTCTTGTCCCACTTTCTGGACGTACCGGGCGCGTCCTGTCCAAGAAGCCTTCCGGCGCCTACAGTCCTGCAGTCATGAGTCCCGATTCAGACCGCGAACCGGCGCCCCGGATCAGCGCCGACTGGGCCGCCGTGGCGGTCGCGGCCGTGCTGGTGCTGCTGGCCGCGTTCGGCTTGCTGCCGACGATCACCTTCCTCGTCAAATGACCACGCCGACGGACACGACCACCACCGGCCGCGGTGGGCTGACGGCGATCCCGGTCCTGCGCTACCTGCCCGGCTTGCTGCTGCTCGTCGCGGTCGGCGTCGTCGGAACGCTGGCGCAGAACGGGATCCGCAGCATCGGCAAGGCCACCGGGACCGCGCTGCCCGACCTCGAGTACGTGCTGTGGGCGATCATCCTCGGGCTGCTCATCCGCAACACGATCGGCGTGCCGGCCCCGTTCCGGCCGGGGGTGGCGACGTACGAGTTCTGGCTGAAGACCGGTATCGTGCTGCTCGGCGCCCGGTTCGTGCTGGGCGACCTGGCCAAGCTCGGCGGCCTCAGCCTCGGCCTGATCCTCGTCGACATGGCCGTCGCCACCACGGTGATCCTCCTGGTGGGCAAGGCTTTCAAGCTCGGCGGGAAGCTGTCGTCCCTGCTGGCGATCGGGACGTCGATCTGCGGTGTCTCGGCGATCATCGCGGGCAAGGGCTCCATCGACGCCGACGACGAGGACTCCGGTTACGCCATCGCCGCGATCCTCGCGCTGGGCGCCGTGGCGCTGTTCACCTTCCCGCTGATCGGGCACGCGCTGAACCTGTCCGACACCCAGTTCGGGCTGTGGGCCGGGCTGGCCGTGGACAACACCGCGGAGACGACGGCGACCGGCGCGGCCTACTCCCCGCACGCCCAGGACGTCGCCGTCGCGGTGAAGAGCACCCGCAACGCGCTGATCGGCCTCGTCGTCCTGGGGTACGCGGCCTACTGGTCCACCCGCGGCGGCAAGGCTGTCGCAAGTGGACCGAAGGAGCGTGTCGCCTTCGTGTGGCGCACGTTCCCCAAGTTCGTGCTCGGCTTCATCGCCGTGTCCGCGCTGGCCACCGCGCACGTGTTCGGCAAGGCCGACGTCACGAGCCTGGGCAACCTGTCGAAGTGGGCGTTCCTGCTGTGCTTCGCCGGTGTCGGCCTGAACTTCGACCTCCGGGAGATGGCCCGCAGCGGTTTCCGCCCGCTGGTCGTCGCGGCACTGGGCCTGGTCGTCGTGGCGGCCTGCTCGCTCGGGCTGGTGCTGCTGACGTCCCAGTGGCTCACGTTCTGACGGCTACTCCGCACCGACGCCCGGCGGCAGGAAACCGTGCTCCGACAGGTCGAACCAATTACCCTCCGGGTCGATCGCGCGGTATTCGGCGAACGGGCGGTCGCCGCCGCGCAGGGCCGGGCGGGGCAGCCCGGCCTCGGCGAGGCGGTCGGCGATCGGCGGGATGTCCGTGACGTGGAAGCCGAAGTGGTTGAAGCCGGTCGCGACGTCGCCATCCAGCCGCTGCTGGATGAGGGCCAGGTTGAGGTACCCGTCGGTCACGAAGCGGCTGCCGTCGGGATCGGTGTGGAACAGCTCCATGCCGAACTGCCCGCAGTAGAACGCGGCCATCCGCTCGGCGTCCCGCACGACGAACGCGAGGTGCCGCAGCCGGGGACGGGTCATGGGGTGGGTCCTTTCGGGATCATGTTGTGGAACGCGGTGATCTCGGGCGAGCCGTCGTGGCGCACGAGCGCCTGGGCGTGCGTCACGACACCGGCGGGCGCGATTTCCGACGTCGCGTGCACCAGCGAGAGGTCCGGGGCGAGCCGGCGGATCAACACCACCGAAGCCGACAGGGTCGTGCCGCGGTAGGCCGTGGCGAACAGGCGCGCGTGGCCCGCTTCGACGGCGGCCCGGCCGGAAACGCACTCACCGCGGACGTTCACGAAGTCGACGTCGGCGGCGAAGACCGAGGCGAACCGGGCGGCGTCGCCGTCGGCCCAGCCCGCCGCCATCGTGTCCCACAGGGCGCGGATCCGGTCGCCGGTCACACGCTCACCGCCGCAGCCGAGGCGTGCACCCGAAGCGACAGCGGTGCGCAGTCGCCGTCCCACGCGGCCAGCGAATAGTAGAACCCGCCGTGCTGCCGTTCGAGGTAGCAGACGACGTTGAGCGGCCAGCCCGCGCTGCGGAAGACGTACTCGTCCATCGGGGTCGGGCGGTCGCTCAGGGGACGGTCGCGCTCGCACGCCGGCCCGAGGCGGTGCCAGTCCGGGTGCAGGTGGATGGACCCGAGGATGTCGAGGCCCCGTTCGTCGGCGGCCCGCGAGACGCGGAGCAGGTCCTCGGGTGCGAACCACCACGCGCGGACGGCGTTCTCGTACGCGGAGCCGAAGCGCGGGACGATCGTCGTCGCGAACTCGGCCCGGGCGCTGGGATCCGTCGTGCGGGCGTTGCGGCCGAAGGCGATGTCCGAGACCAGCAGCGCGTCGTCGGCGACCGTGCCGAGCAGCACGCCGAAGCAGGGTCTCGGCGCGTCGGGGGTGATGAAGACGTACTCCGCGGCGGCCGCGTCCAGGAACCGGCGCAGCACGTCGTCGGAGAACAGGGCCGGCAGGGCCCGCCTCCCGGTCATCGGCACACATCCCAGAGCTGTCACGCGGAGGAACGTAACCGGGCCGCGGCCCGGCAACCATGATCGTCACGGGAACGGCCCTATTGCATCGGGCGATAATGTTTCGGGATGCGACTGGAGATCCGGCACCTGGAGCTCGTCGTCGAGGTCGCGGCCGCCGGCAGCCTGCGGCGCGCGGCGGCGCGGCTGCACCTGAGCCAGCCGGCCGTGACCACGCAGCTCAAGCGCATCGAGCAGTTCGTCGGCGGCGCGCTGTTCGTCCGCTCGGCCGACGGCGTCGTGCCGACCCACACCGGCGCCGAGCTGGTGCGGGACGCGCGCAACCTGCTGCGCCAGTTCGGCGCGCTGCAGCGCACGGCCCGCGTCAACGCCCAGGCCGAGGCGGGCGCGCCGGTGAAGGTGGGCGGGATCCCGGCGCAGCAGTTCAGCCTGCTGGTCAACGCGCTGACCGCGATGCTGCCCGGGCGCGAGGTGACCAGCCGCACGATCCGCGAGACCGGCACGCTCACCGCGCTGCTGCGCTCCGGGGAACTGGACGTCGCGGTGCTGCGCGAGTTCCCGGGATTCCCGTTGCGCCCGCCCGAAGGCGTGGCCCACCGGCTGCTGCTGCGGGAGCCGTTCTTCATCGGCGTCTCGCAGCGGCACCGGCTGGCGGAGCGCGGGGAGATCGAGCTGGCCGACCTGGCCGAGGAGAAGTGGGTCATGCCCGACCCCGACGACAGCGGGATGAACGAGTACTTCGCCCGGGTCTGCGCGGCGGCGGGGTTCGACCAGCACATCGCGCACCTCACCACGGAGGCGCACGTCGCGTTCGCGCTCACCGCCGAGAACCGGGGAATCTGCCTGCTCTACCCCGTCGGCACCGCGCGCGACGGCCTCGCGACGCTGTCCCTGACCGGCACCCCGCTCCACCGCAATGTGGTTCTCGCGTGGCGCACGGACTCACCGCTGGCCGCGCTCGTCGACGAGGTGTGTGCCAAGGTCGAGGACGACTACCTCGCACTGGTCGAGAGTTCCCGGTTCTACCTGAAGTGGTGGCACGACGGCGGATCCGCGTTCGCCCTCCCCTGACGCACGTCAGTCCACTTCGGACACCTGATCAGCGCGGCGCGTGACCGGTTCCAGCAGACGTCGTGGGGTGTTGATCGCGAACGACACCCGGTCGGGCTCGGAATCGGCCGCCACGAAGCCGGGGCCGGGCTCGATCCGGATGTCCGGGACCGGGACGAGCACGCCGCAGTCCTGGCAGCGGCCGTCCTGGTCGAGCAGGCCACCGTCCTGGTCGTGCCGGGTGGCGCGCTTCACCCCGGCCGGGGAGTAGTGCGCGTCACCCCAGCCCATCAGGGCGCGCACGACCGGCCACAGCTCGACACCCTTGTCCGTGAGCCGGTACTCGACGGTGCCGGAGCCGTCGTCGTCGCGGACCAGCACGCCCTCCTGCACGAGGGACTTCAGCCGGCTGGTCAGGACCGCGCGCGGGATCCCGAGCTGCGCGGCGAAGTCCCCGAACCGCCGCACGCCGAAGAACGCGTCGCGGACGATCATGAGCGTCCACCGCTCGCCGACGACCTCCAGCGCCCGCGCCAGCGAGCAGTTGCGGTCCGCGTAGGTGCTGGGAAGTGCCATACCCGCAGCTTACACCAGCAGTTCGTTCATTGAACTGCCTCGTGCTACGGTGAGGTAGTTCAATGAACGAACTACCCGTCGGAGGCCGTCCCGTGTACCAGTTCGTCGTTTCCTTCACCGTCCCGCCGTCCCACCACGAGGACTTCGTCCGGCTGGCCGCGAAGACCGCACAGGACTCCCTCGCGCACGAGCCCGGCTCGCACCGGTTCGAGGTCGTCGCGGACGAGGAGAACCCGGATCTCTTCTACCTCAACGAGGTCTACGCGGACGTGGACGCGTTCAACACCCACGCCGGCGGGCCCTACTTCACCGCGTTCTTCGCCGAGGCGAGCCGGTACGCCGAAGGCCCGACCTGGCTCATGCGGGGCACCCTCGTCGGCGCCCCCACGGCCCGGTGAGCACCGGACTGCCTCTCCACTCTCGCCAGAAAGGGGTCCGGATGTCCCACGACGACCGGCTGTTCCTCGTCACCGCCGCGGCGGGCCAGACCGGGAGCGCCACGATCGACCTGCTGCTGGAGCGCGGTCACCGCGTCCGGGCCATGGTGCACCGGGACGACGACCGGTCGCGCGCGCTCGCCGCGGCCGGCGCCGAGGTGGTCCGGGCGGATCTGCTCGACCTCGACGGCGTGACCGCGGCGCTGCGGGGCGTCAGTGGCGCCTACTTCTGTTACCCGATCCGGGAAGGCCTGCTCGAGGCGACCGTCAACTTCGCCCAGGCGGCCACGGAAACGGGAGTGCGCTCGGTGGTCGCGATGTCGCAGATCTCTGCCCGCCGAGAGGCGCGCAGCAACGCCGCGCGGCAGCACTGGCTCGCCGAGCGCCTGCTGGACCGGACCGGCCTGCTCACCACCCACCTGCGCCCGACGTTCTTCGCCGAGTGGCTCACCGCGTGGTGGGAGCTGCGCGACGGCGAGGGCCGGCTGCGGCTCCCGTTCGGCGAGGGACGGCACGCGCCGATCGCGTCGGCCGACCAGGCCCGGGTGATCGCCGCCGTGCTGGCCGACCCCGAGCCGCACGACGGCGCCGCCTACACCCTGCACGGCCCGGTGGAGCTGGACCACCACGAGATCGCCGCAGTCATGGCCGCGACGCTCGGTTTCCCCGTGCGCTACGAGCCGATCAGCGTCGAGGAGTTCGCGTCGGCCATGACCGCTCGCGGGCTGCCCGCGCACCTGGTCCAGCACCTGGGCAACGTCGCCGTCGACTACCGCGACGGCGTGTTCGCCGGCACCAACGGCCACGTCGAAGAGATCGGCGGGCGCGCCCCGATGTCCGTCGAACAGTTCGTCCGCGCGAACAAGCCGGCGTTCGACGCCAGCGGCCCCCGTTTCGTCCCAGCCCCCTGAGGAGATCCACCATGTCGTCCGTACTCGTCACCGGTGCGTCGAAGGGCATCGGCCGCGCCATCAGCCTCGAACTGGCCCGCCGGGGCCACCGGGTGATCGCCACCGCCCGCCGCCCGGAGGCCCTGGCCGACCTGCCGGTCGCCGAGCGGCTGAGCCTCGACGTCACCGACCAGGACAGCGTCGACCAGGCCATCCAAGCCGCCGGCGAGATCGACGTGCTGGTCAGCAACGCCGGTGAAACCGTCCGCTCGCCGCTGGAGACCGTGCCGCTCGACGAGGTCGAGCGACTCTTCCGGCTCAACACCGTGGGCGCGCTGCGGGTGGCGCAGGGTGTGCTGCCCGCCATGCGCGAACGCGGGTCGGGGCACCTCGTGTTCGTCTCGAGCATCCAGGGACGGCTGGTCCTGCCGCTGATCGGCCCGTACGCGGCCAGCAAGTGGGCGCTGGAGGCGCTGGCCGAGACGCTCGCCATCGAGGCCGGTCACTTCGGCGTCGACGTCAGCATCGTGCAGCCGGGCGCGGTGTCCTCGGGCGGCGCGGCGAACGCGGGCGTGTTCGGGGCGGACGACGGCCCGTACGCCGCGCTGTACCGCCAGATCCCGGCCCTGCGCGGCGAAACCGTCACCCCCGAAGCCGTCGCGGCCACGGTGGCCGACACGATCGAATCGCCGGAACCCCCGCTGCGCGTGCCCGCCGGTGAACCCGCCGAGCGCGTGCTCCGGGCCCGCAAGGCGGCGCCGGAGAACGAGCCGTTCCTGGCCGCGGAGATCGACTGGTAGCCGGTGGTGTAACCGACCGCTTGCCTCGAGCGACTCAGTACCCACCCCGGCTTGAGGAGGCTCCTGGTGCACCATCAGGCCACACGGCGAGCCCTCGCCGCCACGTACGCCATCATCGCGGCCATCCAGCTGTACCTCGCCGTCACGACGGGAGCCGGCTGGGCGTGGACGCTCACGGTGATCTGCGCGACCGTGGCGGCGGGGTTCGGCGCCGCGTTCCTGCACGGCCACCGAGCGGCGGCGCGGGCCGCGGCGGCCGACCCGGACCTGGTCCGGGAATTCGACCATGCGTAACGGATCGGGCGGGCACGCGACCCAGTCGGTGTGCCTGTGACCGAGCTCAGCGAGCTTTCCCCGCCGGAGTGGGCGGTGCCGTCCCTTCCCCGCCGGGCGGCGGTGGAGGAACACAGCATCCCCATCCGGCAGCAGTGGTGGCACGAGGCGATCACCCGCCGGGGACTGCCCGGCACGCCACCGGCGACGTCGTCGCTGACCCGCGCCGACGTGTGGGCCCCGGCCGAGGACGTGTTCACCCTGCTGTGGCGGACGCTGGCGTGGGGATCAGGCCGGTTCCTGCGCCAGAACAGCAAGCGGCTCGACAGCATCGAAGCCGACACTGCCGGCGCGAAGGACCTGCTCACCGAAGCCGCCGAGGAGTCCCGGCGTGATCCGGAACGGGCCTACGCCCTGCTCCGGCCGGGCGGGCGCAACGCGATCCGCGCGCTCGGGCCGTCGTTCTTCACGAAGTTCCTGTACTTCGCGGGCGGCGGCGCGCCCGGGCACCCGTGCCTGATCCTCGACCGCGTGGTCGCCACCGCTCTGCGTGAGCGCTGCGACTGGGAGTCGTTGCACCGCAGCGGTCCCTGGCCGCCGGAGACCTACCGGCGCTACTGCGATCTGCTCGCCCGCTGGGCGAAAGAACACCACTGCGCGGCCGACCAGCTGGAGCGCACCCTGTTCGCCGGCGAACGGAAGGCAGCCCCGTGATCCTCACCTGCCCGAAGTGCTTCACCGCCGACGACGTCCGGCCGCCGCGGCGGCTGCCCGACCAGGTGCTGCACTACCGCTGCACCAACGAAAAACACGGCGACCACGAGTGGTTCACCACCGCCGAACCCACCGCACCACCGGCTGCGGCGCACCACCTCGTGACCGACGACCTGCTCGAGCCCCTCAAGAAGTGCGTGCGCGACGGCGAGCCGTTCGTCGAGTTCGGGATCGTCGAGCACCGGCTGCGCGGGATGTTCCCCGACCTGTTCGCCGCGCACGTCGCCGCGCAGGGGCACTCCATGTTCGGCTCCCGGCCCTACACCGCCTCCAGCGTCCGCTTCGGCGTCGCTCTCGGGCGGCTCGAGCAGGCCGGTGAGCTCGTCAGCGAATACGGGCCGGCGACCGGCGCCTGGCACTACAACGGGCAGGTCACCTACTGGGCGAAGACCGCCGCACCGGGCCGCCGGTCGTGGGCCGAGTACTGCGCGGAAAACGGGCGCTCCCCGGAGTGGACCGACAAGGACCGGCTCGGGCTGGCCCACCCCTGACGTCAGTCCGGGCGGCAGTGGTCCGAGCACGACGAGTCGGCGCTCGCGATGACGGTGTCGAGCCGATCCCTGGCCGCCGCCAGCTCGGACATCTGGCGGTCGATGCGGTCCCGTTCGGCGACGAGCAGGTCGTGCACCTCCGGGGTCGTCTCGCCGGTCTCGACGCACGGCAGGATCTCGAGGATCGACCGGCTGGACAGCCCCGCCGCGTAGAACTGCTGGATCAGCCAGACCAGGTCCACGCTGCGGTCGCCGTAGTGCCGGTGCCCGCCGGTGCTGCGTTCGGGCACCAGCATGCCCTTCTCCTCGTAGTATCGCAGCGCCCGCACGCTGACGCCCGCCTTCAGGGCCAGTTCCCCGATCCGCATCGCCGCTCCCGACGTGATCTGCCGCACTCCGAGTGGAATCTGACGTCCACGTGAGGTTTTAGCGTAGCAGGGAATCCCACGAAGGAGAGCGATTCCCGTGACCACCCGCGAAGACCACGTCCTGTCCCGCCCGCTCACGATCGGCGGCCTCACCGTCCCGAACCGGATCGCCATGGCGCCGATGACCCGCGGGCAGTCGCCCGACGGCGTGCCGAGCGAGCAGGTCGCCGCCTACTACGCCCGGCGCGCGGCCGGCGGCACCGGGCTGATCATCACCGAAGGCACCTACGTCGGGCACCCGTCCTCCGGCGAGCACGACCAGGTGTCACGCCTGTACGGCGACGCCGCCCTGGCCGGCTGGTCCCGGGTCGTCGAAGCCGTCCACGAGGCGGGCAGCGTGCTCTTCCCCCAGCTCCAGCACGTCGGCATGACCCGCAAGGGTGACGTGGTACCGCACCCCGGCGCGCCCGCCATCGGCCCGTCCGGCGTGCCCGTGTCCGCCGACGGCAGCCCCGGCGAGCCGGGCCGGACGATGACGCAGGACGACATCGACGACGTCGTCCGGGCCTTCGCCGACGCCGCCGCCACGGCCGAACGGCTCGGCTTCGACGGCGTCGAGCTGCACGGCGCCCACGGCTACCTCATCGACCAGTTCCTCTGGGCGGGCACCAACCACCGCACCGACGGCTACGGCGGCGACCTGCGCGCCCGGACCCGGTTCGCCGCCGAGGTCGTCGCCGGGATCCGCCGGGTGGTCGCCCCCGGCTTCCCGATCGTCGTGCGGCTGTCCCAGTGGAAGATGAACGACTACACCGCGCGGATCGCGGACACGCCGGAGGAGTTCGGCGTCATCCTCGGCGAGCTGGCCGACGCGGGCGCGGACGCCTTCCACATCTCCACCCGCCGCTACTGGCAGCCGGCGTTCGACGGTTCCGACCTCACGCTCGCGGGCTGGGCCAAGAAGCTGTCCGGCAAACCGGTCATCGCCGTCGGCTCGATCGGCCTCGACACCGAGTTCACGTCCAGCCTGGGCGGCGGGACGGCGGCTGCGACCGGCATCGGCGACGTCCTGGACCGCCTGGAGTCCGACGAGTTCGACATGATCGCGCTGGGCCGTCCCCTGCTGGGCGACCCCGCCTGGGCCGCGAAGATCCGGACCGGCCGCGAAGGCGAGATCACGCCCTTCACGCCGGAGGCGCTGGGGGTCCTGCACTAGCGGTGAAACGCGGGTCGGCGCGCCGAGGGGGAGGGAGCGCGCCGACCCGCGGGGCTGACGGTACCGAGTGCGGCGGCGGTTCGCGCGCTGTTCGCGCTCATCCGCCGGACGCGAGCGTCAGCGCAACGGCTCGAGGGCCTTCGCCAGCGGCTCCAGCACGGCCGGGGTGTGCGGCGGCGGCAGGTACACGATCGCCAGGTCGAGGCCCACTTCGCCGAGTGCCTCGGCCTCCGCGGCGACCTTGGCGTAGTCGGTGTCCGGGCCGAGGCGGACGTGCGAGGAGAGGGTGATCTCACCCGGGTCGCGGCCGATGTCCGCGCAGTGGCGGTGCAGCACGTCGCGCTTGTGGGTGAACTCCTCGGGCGTGCCGCCGACGAAGTTCCAGTGCTGGGCGTACTTCGCGGCGGTGCGCAGGGTGCGCTTCTCGCCGCTGCCGCCGATGCAGATGGGCGGGTGCGGCTTCTGCACGCCCTTCGGCTCGTTACGCGCGTCGGTCAGCTGGTAGTACTGCCCCTGGAAGTTCGTGGTCTCCTGGGTCAGCAGCCCGATGAGCGCTTCGCAGCCTTCCTCGAAGCGGTCGCTGCGCTCCTTGACCGTGCCGAGCTCCATGCCGTACGCGCCGGACTCCTCTTCGTTCCAGCCGGCGCCGATGCCGATCTCCAGCCGTCCGCCCGAGACGATGTCGAGCGTCGCGGCCATGTTCGCGAGCAGCGCCGGGTGCCGGTAGTGGATCCCGCTGACCAGCGTGCCCAGCCGGAGCCGTTTCGTGGCCTGCGCGAGCGCGGTGAGCGTGACCCACCCTTCCAGGCACGGACCGGTCGAATCGGAAAAGATGGGATAGAAGTGGTCGAAGGTCCAGCCGGACTCGAACAGCTCGATCTCGTCGGCGGCCTGCCACACGGCGAGCATGTCCGCCCACTCGGTGTTCTGGGGCGAGGTCTTGATGGCGAATCGCATGATCACGAGCGTAACCCTGGAGTTCCTCCAGGGCCTTCGGGAAACCACGGCCGACCGCACGGTTCTTGTCGGACCCCGTCGCTAGGCTCGCTCGCGTGAACACCGGGGACGCCGGATACGGCGACATCGCCAGGGCCATGGCCGAAGCACTGCGCGCGGGCGCGGGCGAGCTGTGGACGTCCGCCACCCTGCAACTGCGCCACACCGGGGGTTCCGTTTCGTGCACCGCCTGGAGTGACGTGCGGGAGCACCTGCGCGTCGACTACGTGCAGATCGCCCGGACTCTGTTCGACCGGCCGCCGGTGGCGCTCGAAGTCCGGCTCGGCGCCGAGGGCGAATACACGTTCACCGCCCGGGAGGACGTCGCGGCCGTGTCACCCGGGCGGCTGGTGTTCGACGAGGAGTTCCGCTACGCCCGGCACCCGCGGCCCGGCCTGCCCCGGCCCGCGGCCGCCGAGCCGACGGGAGCGCCCACCGATCCGGCCGTGCTCGCCGAGGTCACCCGGCTCGCCGGGGAGTTCACCGCGCTCTACGCCGGGATCAAGGGCGGTCTCCCGCCGCTGCCGCCCGGCCGCACCGAGGCCGACCTGGCGGCCGCCGAGGCCCGGATCGGCGTGCGGCTGCCCGAAGACCTGCGCGCGCTGTACCTGCTGGCGGACGGCGACCCGGAGGACGCCGGCCTGCTCGGCCCCTACTCCCCCGAGCCCCTCGCCAGGCTGGTCGGCAACTACGAGGAGGGCGAACCGGGTTCGTACGGCTGGGAAGACGCGCCGGACGACGACGGCGTCGTGTTCGAGACCGTGCCGTTCGGGCACGTGAAACGCTTGTCCCGCAACGACTGGTGGGTCACCTTCGGCAGCGACCGCGGGGGCAACTACGTGGCGGTGGACCTCGATCCGGCGGAGCGGGGCCGGTCCGGCCAGGTCCTCGAGTACGGCCGGGACATCTACGGCCCGCTGCGGTACGTGGCGGGCTCGGTCACCGCCATGCTCACCGAGGTCGTCGAGGCCCTGCGGGCGGGGAAGTACGAGGACGCCGACGAGCAGTACCTGATCGCCGAGACCGGCCTGCGCGACGCCGACGAGCGTTCCTACAGCGAGGTCGTCTCGCACGCGGCCGACCTCGACCTGCCCACCGTGGTGGCGGAACTCCCCGGCCGGGAGCTGGTCCAGGAGGTCTACCTCAACGACCCCGCCGACGTCGACCTGGCGCTGTTCGAGCCGCTGACCGCACTGCGGTTGCTCAAGGTCAACCGCGCGGCGGTGGTGACCCCGGCGCTCGGCGGGCTCGAGGTGCTGGAGTCGCTGCAGATCAGCACCGCCCGGCGCGTCGAGCTCGGCGCCCTCGCCGGGCACCCCGCGCTGTGGGACCTGCAGCTGAAGGACGTCGGCGAGCCGCTCGACCTCGCCGTGCTGGGCACCCTGCCCCGCCTGACCCGGCTCAACCTCGCCGGCTCGGCGGTCCCGGACCTGGGCCAGGTCTGCGACCTGCCCGGCCTGCGCGTGCTCGAGCTGGACGGCGGCCAGGTGCGCCGCCTGCTCGGCACCGGCCGCCTGCTGCCGCCGCTCGCCGCGCTCTTCGTCACCGGGCGGACGACCCTGCGGGAGATGGCCGGCCTGCGGGACGCCTTCACCGGCGGCGACCCGCAGGACACGGCCATCGAGATTTCCGCTGTCCTGTAACGAAACTGTTCTGAGTTCAGCCTCAGCTGTGCGACACGGTCAGGCCGTAGAACGCGACGCGCGCGCCCTTCGTCGTGCTGTCCGAAGAGGACTGGTTGTACGAGCCGGCCTTGAAGTACTGCTTGTACTGGTTGAACGACGAAGGAATGCTGTAGTGCGTGGTGGTGCCGTTCACCGTGAGGTTGATGGTGTTGCCGCCGGAGATCCCGATCGTGTAGGTCCAGGTCTTCCCGATCGCGACGTGGCCGACCGTGTGCGGGGTCTGGCCGCCGTCGGGCGAGTTTTCGGTGCCCAGCACGATGTCGCCGTTGCTGTGGTAGTACAGCTCCAGCAGTGGCTTCGTCGACGAGCCGCCGGTGCCGAGGTGGACCTGGCCGACGCAGACGTTGGACGTCACCGACACCACGCGCAGGGTCGCGCTCAGCTTGTGCGTGCCGCTCAACGACCAATTCGCCGCGGAGCCGCTCTTGTTCATCTCGCGCAGTTCGGAGCGCGCGTAATTGGAGTTGGGCGTGGTGACGCCTTTCTCCGGCGCCCAGAATGTCATCGCGCCGTCACGCGTGTCGGTGTAGAAGTACGAGTCCTGGAATCCGCTGGCGCCCTGCAGCCGCGATGACGAGATCGTCGTCGGCGAGCCCGGTGATCCCACCGGTTCCTGCAGCTGCCAGACCGAGAGATCGAAGTTGCCACCGGGGGCGACTCCGGGGTTGGCCATGGGGGCCATGGCGATTCCGCTGACCTCGGCACTGGGGAATGCCTCGGCGGAAATCGCGGTCCCGGTCAGCAATGCCGGGATCGCGAGAAAGGTGAGCATTGCGCGCACACGCATGGTGGCGTCCTTTCACGGCAAGAAGCGAAGCGGGGAGAGGACTTCGCTCTCTCATCGGTTTCACATATGTGTTTGTTCACGTATGTGAATAAATGAGTTTCCGAAAAGCGAGTAACGATGAAGGAGATTAAGTTCGGTGTTGCTCGCTGTCAAGGAGGGGTTCACATTGAGTGGGACACTCACTTCCCGCGGTGGACGCAGTGCGGGCCGGTGCGCGGCAGGGCGACGCGGGCGCGGAAGGCCCGCGCCACCGGGCCGTCCGGCGCCGGCGCGCTCCAGGCGTAGCCGGGGGCGCGCACGAGGGACGCGCGGACGAGGGTGCGGCCGTACCCGAGACGGCGGTGCCCGGCCTCGACGTGGACGTAGTCCAGTGTGGCCGTTCGGCACGCCGCGCAGGACGTGAGCGACGCGGTGCCGGTGGTCAGGCCGTCCAGCCGCAGCTCGATCTTCCCCGTCGCCGACCCCGCGGCCGGCGGGACCGCGACGAGGACAAGACCGTCCGGCGGCACCGCGCCCGGCGGGTGCTGGACCTGGACGTCGAGGTGCGCCCACTCGGCCAGCCGCCGTTCCGCCGCGTCGCCGGCCTCCTGCTTGCGGCAGGTCTCGCAGAGCGTGGTGTGCAGCCGGTAGCGAGGACTGTGGCTCTTGATCATCCCGAAGAGCGCGAGGAAGTGGCCGCGCAGGCACACCACCGGCGGGGCCTCGGCCGCCGGGCGGATCGGAAGGAGGTCGCCGTACTCCCCTCGTGCTCCCGACGCCGGGCCGCCGACCGTCGCCCGGCTCACCGGAAGTCACGCGACGGCCCGGTCGCCATCGACAGGTCGAGCCGCTCCAGCCGGTCCGCGACGAGCGTGACGACTCCCTCGGCCGCCTGCACCTGGCCGCGGACCAGCAGCGCGGCGCTCGTGCGGGCGACGAGCCGCTGCCGGTTCCAGAGTCCGGGTGAGACGAGGACGTTGGCCATGCCGGTCTCGTCTTCGATGTTGAAGAACGTGATCCCGCCCGCCGTCGCCGGGCGCTGCCGGTGGGTCACCGCTCCCCCGATCCACACGCGCGTCCCGTCCGCCGCCCGCGCCAGGTCGGCGACCGTCAGCGCACCGCGCTTCTCGAGGTATGCACGCAGGTACTGCACGGGGTGGCTGTCCGGCGAGACCCCGGCGGCCCACAGGTCGGCCGCGGTGACCTCGAACCGCGTCATCCCGGGCAGGGCGGGCGCGTCCAGTCCGGGCGCGAGGCCGGGCAGGTGCCCGGGCCGGGTCGCGGCGGCGGCCCCCGCGGCCCACAGGGCCCGGCGCCGGTCGGTGCCGAACGCCCCGGCCGTGGCCAGGGCTTCGACGGCGGCCTTCTTCAGCGGGACACGGCGGGTGAGGTCACCGACGTCCGCGTACGGGCCGTGCGCGTCGCGCTCGGCGACGATCGCCGCGGCCGGATCGTCGCCGAGGTGCCGGACCGCGGCGAGGCCGAGGCGCAGCGCGACCCCGCCGGTGCTGCCGGGTTCGGGTTCGAGGGTGGCGTGGGCGAGACTGGCGTTGATGTCGGGTTCCCGCACCAGAACGCCGTGACGGCGGGCGTCGGCGACCAGGGACTGCGGGCTGTAGAACCCCATCGGCTGCGCGCGCAGCAGCCCGGCGCAGAACGCGGCCGGGTAGTAGAGCTTGAACCACGCGCTCGCGTACACGAGGTGCGCGAAGGACATCGAGTGCGCTTCGGGGAAGCCGTAGCCGGAGAACGCGTGGATCTGCTCGAAGATCCGCGTCGCCAGCTCCCGGTCCAGGCCGTTGGCGGCGCAGCCGTCGAAGAACCGCGCCATCAGCGCGCGCATCCTGGCGCTGGATCGCTTGGCACCCATGGCCCGGCGCAGCTGGTCGGCCTCGGCCGGGGTGAAGCTCGCGACGTCCACGGCCATCTGCATCACCTGCTCCTGGAACAGCGGCACCCCGAGCGTCCGGTCCAGACTGGACGCCAGCAGCGGGTGCGCGTGCCGCCACTCCTCTTCACCACGGCGGCGCCGGATGTAGGGGTGCACCGAGCCGCCCTGGATCGGGCCGGGCCGGATCAGCGCGACCTCGACGACCAGGTCGTAGAACTTCCGCGGCCGCAACCGGGGCAGGGTCGCCAGCTGCGCGCGGGACTCCACTTGGAACACCCCGACGGCGTCGGCGTCACAGAGCATGTCGTAGACCTTCGGGTCGGCCAGGTCCAGGTTCCCGATGTCCACAGTGGACTCGTGGTGCTCGGCGACGAGGTCGATCATGTAGTGCAGTGCCGAGAGCATGCCGAGGCCGAGCAGGTCGAACTTGACCAGGCCGACGGTGTTGCAGTCGTCCTTGTCCCACTGCAGGATGCTGCGGTTCGCCATGGTGGCCCACTCGACCGGGACCACCTCGGACACCGGCTGCTTCGAGATCACCATGCCGCCGGAGTGGATGCCGAGGTGGCGCGGGAAGTCCTCGATCCGCGCCGCGAGGTCGAGGACGTCGCCCGGGATCTCCCCCGCGGTCTGCTGTTGCGTGGCCGTAACGCCGCCCCAGCGATCGACGAGCTTGCCGTAGGCGTCCTGCTGCCCTTGGCTGTGCCCCAGGGCTTTCGCGGCGTCGCGGATCGCGGACGGCGCGCGGTAGGTGATGACGTTCGCGACCTGCGCCGCGTGCAGCCGTCCGTGTTTGCCGTAGACGTACTGGATCGCTTCCTCGCGCCGGTCGGACTCGATGTCGATGTCGATGTCCGGCGGCCCGTCCCGCTCCGGCGCCAGGAACCGCTCGAACAGCAGGTTCCACTTCACCGGGTCCGCGTGGCAGATCCCCAGCGCGTAACAGACCGCGCTGTTGGCGGCGGATCCCCGTCCCTGGCACAGGATGTTCGCCTCCTTGCAGAACCGGACGATGTCCCACACGACGAGGAAGTAGCCGGGGAACTTCAGCTTCTCGATCAAGGCGAGTTCGTGGTCGAGCTGGGCGTAGGCCTTCGGGTTCTGGTCCCTGGTCCCGTAGCGGGTGAGCGCGCCGGCCCAGGTCAGCTCCCGCAGGAACGACATCTCGGTGTGCCCGGCCGGGACGTCGAACGGCGGCAGGTCCGGCGCGACCACCTGGAGGTCGAACGCGACCTCGACGCCGAGGACCGCGGCCCGGCCGACCGCGCCGGGGTAGCGGCGCTCGAACCGCCGCCGCTGCTCGGCACCGGACCGCAGGAACGCCTGCCCCGACGGCGGCCGCCACCCGTCCAGCTCCTCGGCCGAGCGCCGCGCCCGCACCGCGGCGACCAGCTCCGCCACGACGACGTCGTCTGGGCGCGCGTAGTGCACGTTGTTCGAGACGATCGTCGGCAGCCGCAGCTCGGCGGCCATGCCGCTCAGCAGGTCGTTGTGCACCGAATCGAACGGCAGCCGGTGGTCGATCAGCTCGACCGCGACGTTGCTCCGCCCGAACCAGCCGGCCAGCCGCGCCAGCTCGGCACGCGCGGCCGCGGGCCCGTCACCGGCGAGGGCACGGCGGACGGCGCCCTTGCGGCAGCCGCTCAGCACGACGACGTGCCCGGCCAGCTCGTCGACCAGCTCCTCGACGTCGTAGACCGGGCGGCCCTTCGCACCTCCGGCGAGCTGGGCGTGGGAGATCACCCGGCAGAGCCGGTGGTACCCGTCCTGCCGCCGGGCGATGACCAGCAGGTGCGATCCCGCCGGATCCGGCACACCCCCCTGCGGCGCCGGGAGGTCGAGGGACAGCTCGGCCCCGAACCCGACGCGCACCCCGAGCTCCCGGGCGGCGTCGTTGAACCGGACGGCGCCGTACATCCCGTCGTGGTCGGTCAGCACCAGCGCGTCGAGCTCCAGCCGCGCGGCCTGCTCGACGAGGTTCTCGGGATGGGAGGCACCGTCGAGAAAGCTGAAGTTCGAGTGGACGTGCAGCTCCGCGTACGGCGCCCGCCACCGTTCCCCGCCGTCGTCCCGGCCCCGGCGGTCCCGCAGGTCCTCGGGCGCTCCGGCGTACCCGTCCCGCTTGCGCGACCACGCGGGCGAGTCGCTGCCGTCCCCCGGGAAGGGAGCCCGCCCGGAGGCGACCCGCTCGACCTCGGACCACGGCACATTCGGGTTGTTGAACGCCAACACAGCTCCCACCGCCACGAGTTCGCTGTGGGGAAGCCAGCGACTACTGTTCGAACACACGTACGATTTCCGTAGCTGATCCTGAGACCGCCGGAGCGCGCTGTCAACTCGTCGTGACGCCGATAACTGCAGGTGAGGCACTGGACACAAGGGATGGCCGCCTCTGCTACTGCGCCGGAACCGGAGGCGGAGCGATAGGCCGGAGCTACCGTCCACAAAGCCGGCACCGCCGCACGCTTGCTCCGCGGGCACGGGGTGAATCGTCGCTCCGCAGGCGATACCGTCGGGGGTATGCAGGTCTACGTGGGGATCCTGGGCGGTGCGCTGGGGGGCATCCTCGGCGGGATCGTCACCTTCCTGGCGACTCGAACGAAGGCGCGGCTCGAGCTGTTGCAGGCACACGACCTCGTCTTGCAGACGGAGCGTCTTGCCCGTTACCAACGGCTTTTTCACCTGTCGGGACGGCTGCCCCGCTATTGGCGTCCGGGCGAGGCGCCGGGCCGACAGGACCTCGCCGCTCTCCGCCAAGATCTGCATGACTGGTATTTCGGAGAGGAAGCCGGTGGGCTGTTCCTCACGCAGCATGCCAAGACCAGTTACCTGAAGCTGCAAAATGCCCTGGTCGAGGCCATGGACGTGGGCGAGACGCCACTGTCCGACCACGAGACAAGGGCACTGCGCGACCTCGCAGGCGAACTCCGGCACCAGCTCAGCGCGGACATCGGGGCGGCCAACCCGCCGCGGGTCAAGACCAGGTACCCCGGCTCGACGCTGCCGCCACCGGAACCATACAGCTGACTGCCGAACTCCCCTCTGCGGTAAGGATTCCTGACCGGGCAGCCTCCGACTCGGAGCAGCTCAACGCACTGCGGCCGGCCGGCCGTGAAGACACTCGACCGAAAAGATCGAAGTTTTTCCAGAAGGGCTGTCGATCCCGGCTATCGTCGTTCGACGCGTGGTCGAAGGCGCCCGCAGGGGGCGGGCACGACCACCGGCTACGAGATACCGAGGACACTCCACCATGACTGAGCTCAACGCGGAAACCACCCGGCGCGCGATCGTCGAGCACACCCGGCGCCTGGCGGAATCGGCTGTCGCGGCCGGGCCGGACGCCGCCGTGCCGACGGCGCCGAAGTGGACCGTCGCCGACCTGGTCGCGCACCTGGGCCAGACCCAGCACTGGGTCGCGGAGATCATCGAACGGCGCATCACCGACCCCACGCAGCTGCCCACCGAGATGGCCGCGCCGCCGGCCGATCCCGGCGAGTGGCAGGCTTGGCTGTCGCAGTCCGCGCAGCGGGTCGCGGACGCGTGCTCCGACGACGCGCTCGTGGCGCCGGTCTTCAACGCCGCGGGTGACGCGCGGTCCGGGGCGCAGTTCTGGATGTCCAGCATGCTGAACGAGGCCGTCGTCCACGGCTTCGACGCGGCCATCGCGGCGGACCGGCCGCTCGACGTCGAAGCCGATGTCGCCGCCGCGCTCGTCAGCAACCACTTCACGATGCTGACGTCGCCCACGTGGGAGATGCAGCGGGCCGAGTCCGCACACGCCATCCGGGGCACCGGGCAGACCCTGCAGTGGCGGGCCACCGACACCGCGGACGGCGAGGGTGCCTGGTTCGTCGAACGCCGGCCGGACGGGGCGGCGTGGCAGCCGGAAACCCGGCAGGCCGACGTGACGGTGACCGGCACGGCGGGATCACTGCTTCAGATCCTGACCCGGCGTCTCCCCCTCTCCGGCAACGAAGCCGTCAGCGTCGAGGGCGACACCGGCCTCGCCCAGCACTGGATCGACAGCACCGCCCACTCCGCCGACTGACCGGGCCGGCGTTCAGGGGCGGCGGCCGCGGAAGGTGCGGCGCAGGTCGCTCACCCAGGCCTCCGGGTTCTCCCAGGGGATGAAGTGGCCGCCGCGGTCGTGGGCGGTGACGTTCACGTGGTTGAACCACCCGGCCTGCGGGCCGGCCTCGAACGCCCGGACGCGCTCCTCGGCGGTGTGGATGCCGGGCGGGTTCTCGTAGGTCACGAAGGTGAGGCCGACCGGCGCCTCCACCACCGGGGTCCGGTCGTGGGCGGGGGTCCACGGGTAGCGGTTGGCGTTGGCGTAGTACCGCAGCGACGTGGCGATGGAGTTGTTCACCCAGTAGATCGTGGCGTGGGTGAGCAGGTCGTCCTTGCTGAAGACCGACTCGACGTCACCGCCGTTGTCGCTCCAGGCGTTCCAGCGCTCCAGCAGCCAGGCGAGCAGCCCGGCGGGCGAGTCGCTCAGGCCGTGGGCCAGGGTGGCGCCGTCGAGCATGTGCACGGTGAGGTGGGACGCCGACCGGTGGTCCAGCTCGACGATCCGGGCGCGGACGTCGGCGGGCTGCTCGTCGGTGAGGGGCCGGTTCCGGGCGAAGTCCCAGGCGCGCGGGCCGGTGAAGAAGTCGAGCGGCAGCCCGGAACCGATGTGGATGCCGAACAGCTCGCCGGCGTACTTGTGGCCGAGCTGGCTGGTGACGATCCCGCCGATGTCGCAGCCCCCGGCGGCGTACCTCTCGTACCCCAGGGTCTCGGTCATCAGCGTGTGCCAGAGGTCGGCGACCTTCCAGAAGTTGACGTCCGGGAAGCCGGTGAGCGGGCCGGGGAAACCGAAACCGGGCAGGGACGGCACGAGGACGTCGAACGCGTCGGCGGGGTCACCACCGGTCGCGCCCGGGTCGGCGAGCGCATCGATCACCTTCGACCAGTGCCAGAAGGTCCACGGCCAGCCGTGGGTGAGCAGCAGCGGGATCGGGCGGGGGCCGCGGCCGGGCTTGCGCATGAAGTGCACCGGGACCCCGGCGACGCTCACCCGGTAGTGCTCGTGGGCGTTGATGGCGGCTTCGGCTTTGCGCCAGTCGTAACCGTCCCGCCAGTGGGCGACCAGCTCACCGAGGTAGCCGGCCGGGACGCCGTAGGACCAGTCCTCGTTCCCCTCGTCCAGCGGCGGCCGGGTCAGGGCGAGCCGGGCGCGCAGGTCGTCGAGCACCTCGTCGGGCACGTGGATCGGGGTGGGTTCCAGGGGGAAGGCGCGTGAGGTCGTCATCGCCGATCATTGTCGCAAACCCGCGGAAACCCGTGTTGCGCTTCAGTAAACTCGCCGGATGGGGTTCGGCGAGCGGGCACGCAGAGTGCGCAACGGCCGGCTGGCCCACGGTCAGCGGGTGGCGGCGCTGTGTTCGTGCGTGCGCCTGTATCACCCGATCGGCTACCGGGCGACGCTGAGCTTTCTCGCCGAACTGGCCGGACCGTACCAGCGGCACGAGCATGCCCTTCTGCGTGCGCTGGCGGCTTTGGAGGCGAGCCGCGCGGAGTGGCGTATCGCCGAGGCCGCCTACGCCGAATCGCGACGGAAGCAGAAGCGGCTCGGCCGCCGGGTACCGGCGTCCGACGATCCGCCGCCGAGCCGGACCGGCCACTGGTACGCGGCGGCCCCGGACCTGTCCCGCCGCGCGGCCGCGCACGCCTCGAAGCTGGTTCAACCCGCTCTCTTGGGCAGCAGTCCGACCAGCAGCAGCACCAGCACGTAGACGCCGGCGCAGATGCCGAACACCAGCTCGGCGGCGGCGAAGTACGACTGCGTCGAGGGCGTTCCGACGCGGGCGAAGAACACCGAGCCGAGGGCGGCGACGCCGAGGGCGCCGGCGAACTGCTGGGCGGCGTTGAGCACGCCCGCACCGGTACCGACCTCCTCGGGGGTGGCGTCGCCGAGGATGAAGTCGAACAGCGGGACGAACAGCAGTCCGGAGCCGACGCCCGTCACGAGCAGGGCCGGCGTCAGCTTCGCCACGGTGACGGCGTCACCCCAGTGCGCGCACGTCCACCAGAGGCCGAGCAGGCCGACGACCGCGATGGCCAGCCCGAGGTGCAGGTTGGCGCGTCCGAGCTTCTCGGCGAGCACCGCGCCGGACAGCAGGGTGGCGGCCGCGGTGCCTGCCGCCCAGGGGATCAGCGCGAAGCCGGTCTGCAGCGGCGTCCAGCCCAGGCCGGACTGGAGCAGCAGGTTGACGACCAGGACGAACGCGCTGAGCGCGGCGTAGAACCCGCCGACGATCAGCAGGCCGACGACGAAACTGCGCTTGCCGAACAGCGACCGGGTCACGACGGGGTGGTCGCTGCGGCGTTCGGACACGACGAACAGGCCGAACACCACCAGCGCGGCGGCGATCATCACGTAGGTCCACGCGGGCCAGCCCAGGTCGCGGCCCTGGATGAGCGGCACGATCAGCAGCGCCGAACCGGCGGTGAGCAGGCCCACGCCGCGGACGTCGAGGCGGGCGTTGCGGTCCTCACCGCTGTGGCGCGGCAGGACCCACCAGCCGAGGGCGGCGGCGAAGACGCCGAACGGGACGTTGATCAGGAAGATCGAGCGCCACCCGCTGCCGAACAGGTCCAGGTGCAGCAGCCACCCGGCGAGGATCGGGCCGGCCACCATGGCCAGCCCCATGATCGGGCCGAACGGCATCAGGGCCCGGCGCAGGTGCTCGGGCGGGAAGACGATCTTCACCAGGGCCAGGCCCTGCGGGATCATCACCGACCCGAACAGGCCCTGGAGCAGGCGGGCGGCGATCAGGAACCCGGCGCTGGGGGCGAGGCCGCAGGCCAGCGACGCGAGGGTGAAGCCGGCCATGCCGAGCTGGAACAGCCGCCGGCGGCCGATCAGGTCGCCGAGCCGGCCGGACGTGATCAGGCCGAGGGCGAAGGCGGCGGTGTAGGCGGACAGGACCCACTGCAGGGTCATCGGGCCGCCGCCGAGGTCGGCGCGGATCGAGGGGCCGGCGAGGTTGGCGACGCTGGTGTCGATCAGGTCCATGAGCTCGGCGACGATCACGACCACCAGGACGAGCCAGGCCTGGCCGAGAGTCAGCGGCTTAGGCGAACTAAGTTCGATAGTCACGAACTTAGTTCTAGATGACGAACTAAGTTCGTGTCAAGGTAGGGTGACGGCATGCCCACCGACCCCCGGCAGCGCCGCGAAGCCCGCCACGCGCCGCCCCGCGCCGGCGCCGCGCCGTCCGCGACGCGGAAGCCACCCATCACGGCCGACCGGATCACCGACGCCGCGCTGCAGGTCATCGCCACCGAGGGCTACGACGCGCTGACCATCCGCCGGGTCGCCGCGGTGCTCGAAGCCGGGCCGTCGTCGCTGTACGCGCACATCGTCAACAAGGACGATCTGGACGACCTGATCATCGGCCGGCTCCACGCCGAGATCGTCCTGCCCGAACCCGATCCGGCGGCGTGGCAGCGGCAGCTCCTCGACGTCTACGGCCAGATCCGCGACCAGTACCTGAAGTACCCCGGCGTCTCCCGCGCCGCGCTGGCCATGGTCCCCACCCACCTCGAAACCCTGCGGGTCAGCGAAGGAATCCTGGCGATCCTGCTCGCCGGCGGCGTCGCACCGCAGACCGCCGCGTGGGTGCGCGACGCGCTCACCCTCTACGTCAGCGGCTACGCCCTGGAACGCTCGATCGTCCGGCAACGGCACCCGGACCAGGACTGGGTCCTCAGCCGGGAAGAGCTGGTCGACCGGTTCGGCGCCCTGCCCGCCGACCGCTTCCCCCACACCCGGCGCCACGCCGCCGAGCTGACGTCGGGCACCGGGCACGAGCGGTTCGACTTCACCCTCACCCTGATGATCGGCAACCTGGGCTCGTGACCACTGCGCTGGATCCGCGAGGCGATGCTCTCGAAGCTGGACGGGCTCGGCGAATACGACGTCCGCCGCCCGCTGACGCCCACCGGGACCAACCTGCTCGGCCTGATCAAGCACCTGGCGACCTGGGAGTCCCGGTATTTCGGCGAGGTCTTCGGGCGGCCGCTCCCGGAGCCCCTGCCCGAGCGCGGCGCTCCCGGCCACGTGCCCTGGTGGCCGAGCCCGGAGGTGACGCTGTTCAAGGTGCTGGTGACGTTCCTGACCGAGATCAACCGGCACGCCGGGCACGCGGACATCCTGCGAGAGCAATTGGACGGCCGTCGACGGCAGCCGATCCGGCCGAAACCCGACCAATCAGCCAGGCCCGGTACCTGCGATCAAGCGTCCTGACCGCGCTGTTAACCTGGCCCTGCAGCCACCTTCGCCGGTGGCCGCGCGGCGGTGGGGCCCGCCGTACCCGAACCGCGGCTGTGCGCCGCCAACGGTCCCTACCTGAACCAGCCGCACGAGGCCGTCCTCGTGCCCGATCAGGTAGGAGTCCGCCTGCCGTGCCCCCTGAAAATCCCGAACCCGTCGACCCGGACATCGCCGATCCGCCGCCGCACGAGTCGCGGCGCCGTCTCCTCGAGACCGTCGGAGCGGTCGCCGCTGGTGGAGTGCTCGGGGCCTGTGCCCGCTACGGTGCCACCCTGCTGTGGCCTGCCGTCGCCGGCGGGTTCCCGTGGACCACGTTCTGGATCAACGTCACCGGCTGCGCGGCCATGGGCGTCCTGATGGCGGTCATCGCCGCCGTGCCTGCCGCCCATCCGCTGGTGCGGCCGTTCCTCGGCACCGGCATCCTCGGCGGCTACACCACCTTCTCCACCTACGCCGTCGACGCCCAGCACCTGCTCGACGGCGGCCACGCCGGGACCGCCCTGCTCTACCTCGCCGCGACCGTGGCCGCCGCCCTCGCCGCGGTCTGGGTCACCGCCGCGCTCACCCGCCGCGCGCTGCGTCTCGGGAGCCGCTCGTGAACTGGCTCATGGTCATCGCCGGTGCCCTGGTCGGCGCGCCGCTGCGCTACCTGACCGACCGCGCCGTCCAGAGCCGCCACGACACCGGCTTCCCCTGGGGCACCTTCACGGTGAACCTCGTCGCCTGCACCGTGCTCGGCTTCCTGACCGGCGCCGCCACCGCGACCACCGTCCCCCAGCCGCTGCAGCACCTGATCGGCCCGGGGCTGTGCGCGACCCTCAGCACGTACTCGACGTTCTCCTACGAAACGCTCCGCCTGGCCGAAACCGGCGCGAAGTTCTTCGCCGCCGCGAACGTCGTCGTCAGCATGGTCGCCGGGCTGGGTGCGGCCTACCTGGGCACGGCCGTGGCCCACGCGGTGTTTCAGTCGTAACTGCCCTCGACCGTCCACTGTGGAGCATCGCCGACGGTGACGGCCAGCAGCAGGGCGATCTGCTCGTCCTCGTCCGCGAGCACCACCTGCAGCCGCGCCACGCGCCGCCCCTTCGACGGCAACGCCGCATGGTGCAGCCACGGCCCGGCCCAGGCCAGCACCGGCCGCGACGGCCGTCCTTCGACGTCGACGGTCGCCGGCCGCGCGGTGAGCTCGCCGCGCTCGGTGCAGCCGACGACGTCACCACGCTCGTCCAGCACCCGGGCCGGGTGGTCGGCGAGGACGGCCGGGGACGGCGCGGGCAGCCGTCCCGGCCAGGGCGCGTCCGGGGAGACGGGCGTCCGCGGGTCGCCCCACGGGATGAGCCGCACCCGCTCGGCGGGGCCGCGGCCACCGTCGAGCAGCGGGGTGACGACGGCCTCCGGGCCGAGCAGGCCCTGGATCCGGACCAGCGCGCGGGCCGCGCGTTCGGCGGCGTCGGCGTCCCGGCCCATCGACCCGATCTGCAGCTGCAGCGCCTGCCCGCCGACGACCTCCTCCGGGTCGAGCCGCAGCCGGACGATCCCGGCGCTCGGGCGGTCGGCGTCGCGGGCGGTCAGCCAGCCTTCGCACTGCCACCGCACCCGGTCGGCCGTCGCGCGCGCGGTCAGCGGCTCGGCGCAGCGCCAGACGCGCACCCGCTCCTCCCCCGCCTCCGTCACCGCGACGATCGCCAGGCGGGTGCACGCCAGCCCGTGCCGCGCGAGCCCCGCGAAGAACCGCTCCCCCAACGTCTTCGCGACGAACGCGGCTTCGTCGACGCGCTCCAGCGGGTGCTCGAACTCCTCGGTGATCGACAGCTCCGGCGGCAGCGCCCGCCGCAGCGGCGGCCGTTCCGAGAGACCGCGCGCCAGCCGGTGCGCGGTGATCGCGTCGCGCGGGAAGCGGCCCGCGACGTCGCGCTCGGCCAGCGCGGCGAACGCGCCGAGGGTCCGCAGCCCGAGCCGCTTGAGCAGGCCGACGAGCTCGCCGCGGTCGTCGCCGGGCTGGTCCAGCTCGGCGATCGAGAGCAGGGCGAGGAACTCCGCCGTCCCGCCGGCCGGGACCAGGGCGGCGCGGCGGGCGGCGAGCGTCGCGGCGAAGAGGCCGTCGGCGATGCCGACCTGGCACTCCACGCCCGCCCCCGCCGACACCTCGTCGAGCAGCAGCTCGGAAAGCGCCTCCTCACCGCCGAAGTACCCGGCCGCACCGGTGACCGGCACCGCGACGATCCCGGGCCGCACGACCTCGACGCCGACGGCCTGCCGTTCCACCGCGGCGGCGACCGGTTCGAAGAGCCGCGCGTCGCGCTCCGGATCGTGCTGGTGGACAACAAGATCCGGACACCGCGACTGCGCGTCGCGGCGCCGCATCCCCCGCCCGACCCCGTCCCGCCGCGCGGCCGCGGAACAGGCCACGACCCGGTTGGCCGAGAACACCGCGGCGGGGACGAGGGGCGGCGTCCCCGCCGCAGCGCCCGCGGCAACGACCGGCCAGTCCGGGCACCACAGCACCAGAAGCCGGGGAGCATCAGAACTCACCCGGCGACGACCGCCCCATCGAAGCCGAGCGGCCACGCAACCACCCGCGCCCCGGCGGCCGGACATGGTGACACCCGACGCCGCTTGGCCACCTCGACAACCCGACACCCCGGCTTGAAGCCGTGAGGGGCACCTTCAGGGACATCCAGTCCCTGAAGGTGCCCCTCACGGCTTTCCACCCTCAGCAGCTGCCAGCCGACCACGACCACCCGCGACCGAGCCGCCGCGGCACCAGCGACCGGGCACCACACCCAGCTCACCCGGCCACCTCGACCAGCCGGCGCCCGGACCGCGGCTCCCCCGCCACAACCGCACCGCCAGGACCCGGCAGCTGCAACGCAACCACCGCCTGGCGGACCGCCGCGCCGCGGCCCTGGCTGGTCGCCACGATCTCCCGGGCCTGCAGGTGCCCGTACCCGTCCGAAGTGGCTCCGCGCCAGCGGCGGCCGGAGACCCGGACCTCCAGCTCCGCGCCCGGCCAGGACCCGACGGTCAGCAGGACCGCGCCGCGGTTGCGGACCCTCCCCGCCAGGCGGCGGGCTACCTGCGGCCGGACGCCGCGGGCGATCACCGGGCCCAGTACCACCAGGTCGAAGCCGTCGACCAGGGCCGAGAGGACCGCGACCACCTCGGCGCCGGGCCGCGGGACCAGCGCGATGCGGTCCAGGTCGACGCCGAGTTCGGCGGCCGCCTCCAGGCCCAGGTCCGGCAGGCCGGTGACCGCCGCCCACGAGCCCGCCTTCGTCGCCTCCGCGAGCAGCGCCAGCACCAGGGACGTCGACCCCGTGACCGACACCGTGGTGCCGCGCCGGAGCCCGTCGGCCGGGAACAGGCCGGCGAGCGCCGGGGCTACCGGGAGTGACTCACCCGGATGAGTGACGTCCTCGCGCAGCTGCGAAGCCGTCTGCACCCCCGGGATGGACGTGAGCGCCTCCGGTATCGCCACCGCCGCTCACCTCCAGCACCACGAACTCGTACCGGAGACACCCGCAGGAGCCGGCGGGCGAACCCAGGACAATCATCGAACACTTGTTCGCATCCTGCGAGACGACCGCGGCCCTGTCAAGGGAGGCTCACGTCACGGTGAAGCTCGAGGTCAGGGTCGCGGCCGAGCTGTTGCCGACGTAGACCTCGATCTTGCCCGGCTCGACCCGGAACTTCGCGGCGTTGTCGTAGAAGCCGACGTCGTCGGGGGTCAGGGTGAACGTGACCGTGGTCGACGCGCCCGCCGCCAGCGTCACCCGCTGGAAACCACGCAGCCGCCGGACGGGCTGCACGATCGTGGCGACCGGGTCGCGCAGGTACAGCTGGACGACCTCGTCGCCCGCGCGGCCGCCGGTGTTGGTCACCTTGGCACTCACCTGGATCCGGCCGCCGCGCGACGGCATCCGCGTGTCCGAAAGCCGCAGGCCGTCGATGCGGAAGGTCGTGTACGACAGGCCGAAGCCGAACTCGAAGAGCGGGCCGGACTCCAGGTCGAGGTACTTGGACGTGTACTTGTTGGCCGGGTCGGCCGGGCGCCCGGTGTTCTCGTGGTTGTAGTAGATCGGGATCTGGCCGACCGCGCGCGGGAAGCTGACCGGCAGCTTGCCGCCCGGGTTGACCGTGCCGAACAGGACGTCCGCGATCGCGTTCCCGCCCTGCACACCCGGCGCCCACGCCTCGAGGATCGCGGGGGCGTTGTCGTGCAGGTACGGGATCGTCAGCGGCCGGCCGTTGACCAGGACCACCACGAACGGCTTCCCGGTCTCCTTGATCGCGGCCACCAGCTGCTGCTGGACGCCGGGGAGGTCGATGTTGCTGCGCGCCGCCGCTTCCCCGCTCATCGCGGCGGTTTCGCCGACCACGACGACCGTCACGTCCGCCGCGCGGGCTGCCTGCTGCGCCGCGGCGAACCCGCTCGTGTCGGCGCCGTCGACGGTGCAGCCCGCGCTGTAGGTCACCGTGGCCCCCGGTGCCGCGGCCTTGATCCCGTCGACCACGGTGACCGGCGGGGTCGTGGCCGCGCCGGTGCCGAGGCCCGACCAGGTGCCGTTGAGGTCGTAGGTCGCCGTGCCGAGCGGGCCGACGACGGCGACCGAGCGGACGGTCTTCGCCAGCGGCAGCACCGGCCCGTCGTTCTTCAGCAGCACCATGGACCGCCCGGCGGCCTGCCGCGCCTGCGCGAGCGCGGCCGGGGACGGTGCCTTCACCTCGCCGGCCTCGTCGACGTACGGGTGGTCGAATAGGCCGAGCTTGAACTTGACGAGCAGGATCCGGCGGACGGCGTCGTCGATCTGGTCGTTCGTGATCCGCCGTTGCGCCAGCAGCTGCTGGCCGTACTGCACGTAGTTGGTGCTGACCATCTCCATGTCGACCCCGGCCGGGAGCGCGGCCGCCGCGGCGTCGGCGCCGTCGCCGGCGAGGCCGTGCAGGATCAGCTCCTGGACGCCGGTGTAGTCGCTGACGACGAACCCGCGGAAGCCGTAGGCGCCCTTGAGGACGTCGTGCAGGACGTAGCCGTTGCCGTGGGCGGGCACGCCGCTGATGGTGTTGAAGCTGGCCATCACCGTCGCCACGCCGGCCTCGACGGACGCCTTGAACGGGGGCAGGTAGAAGTTGTGCAGCCGCTGCAGCGAGACGTCGACGGTGTTGTAGTCGCGCCCGCCCTCGGCGCCGCCGTAGGCGACGAAGTGCTTGGCGCAGGCGGCGAGGCGGTCCGGCGACGAGTAGTCGTCACCCTGGTAACCGCGGACCTTCGAGACGGCGAGTTTCGTGGCCAGGTAAGGATCTTCGCCGTACCCCTCGGCGATGCGCCCCCAGCGCGGCTCGTGGGTGACGTCCATCATCGGCGCGTACGTCCAGTGGATGCCGCTGCGCCGGGCCTCCTTCGCCGACACCGACGCGTCCGCGCCGGCCACGGCGGGGTCGAAGCTCGAGCCCTGCGCCAGCGGGATCGGGAAGTTGGTGGTGTAGCCGTGGATGACGTCCAGGCCGAAGATCAGCGGGATGCGCAGCCGGGTCCGCTCGACGGCGATGTGCTGCAGCGCGTTCAGCTTGGCCGCGCCGACCACCGAGAAGACGCCGCCGAGCTGCCCGGTCGCCAGCGCCGTGCGCGCGTCGGCCTCGTTGCCGAGCAGCTGGAGCTGCCCGAGCTTCTCCGCCGGCGTCATCTTCTTGAGCAGCGCCTCGACGCGGCCGTCACGCTCGGGCCGGGCGGTGACGTCGGCGGGCTCCGCGGCGGCGGCGGGTGCCGCGAGCAGGCCGCTCGAGGCGACCCCGCCGGCGGCGAGGAGGCCGCCGACCCCGGCGAGCAGGCTTCGCCGGTTCACCCCGTCTGACGTCGCTTGATCGGCTGCGTGACTCTCGGGCTGCTGCATGGCGGGGACCCTTTCGAGTGACAATCGATCAGCCAGGATAGGCCTGGAAAGGGGCCTGTCGCCGATCGATCACCACCCCGCCGCGCGGCTACCCGGTGGCGCTGACGGTGCCGAGGACCGCCAGCCACTCCCGCGCGGCCGCGAGGTTCTCCTGCACCTGCAGGAGGTGGTCGAGCCCCAGTACGGCGATCGGGCGCCGGACCGCGCGCTGGTCGCTGACGATCACGCACGGGATGCCCGCGGCGTGGGCGTCGGCCGAGGTCGTGAGCAGCACGCGCAGGGTCCGGGCCGAGCAGAACCCCACCCGGGTCAGGTCGACGACCAGCGCCTGCGGCCGCAGTGCGAGCTCGTCGGACAGCCGGGCGAGCAGGCGGTCGGCGACGACGACGTCGAGGTCGCCGGTCGCGGCCACGACCGTCGAGTCGTGGGTGGTGGTCACCGTGAGTGTCGTAGTGCCCTGGTGGTAGCGGGCCAAGGGATCGCGCATGATCTTGCTGTCACCTCCGTGGCGGCAGGCGACACCGCGAGCCGGGCCGCCACCGCAGAACCGGTGCGGCAACACCGGCGAATGGGACAACGGCTACTCGGCTGAACCGCGGACACCCGGGACATACCCGGATCGGGTGAACTTCATGCATAACGGAACGGCGACTCCGCCGGTCAGCCTGCTTGGTCCTCTCCGGACTCCGGCGGAGTGGCGTCGAGGCGCGCGTGCAGTTTCTCGCGGATCTCGTCCGGGGTGTAGGCGCGCCGCCGGCGCTCCTGCCGCACGACGACCACCCCGGTCGCGGCGACCCCGACGAGCCCGGCCAGCCCTACTGTCTTCCACCAGCGCATCGGCCTAGGCTACTGCCCGTGCCGGCCAGCGAGCTCGATCTCGACGAAGCGGTGGCCGTGACGCGCACCGGCGACCTGTGGCTGTTCCGGGGCCGGTCCGCGGCCGACCGCACCATCCGGGTCGTGACCAACAGCCCGGTCAACCACGTCGGCATGGCCGTGGTGATCGAAGACCTCCCGCCGCTGATGTGGCACGCCGAGCTGGGCCGCTCGCTGCCGGACGTCTGGTCGGGCACGCACCAGCGGGGCGCCCAGCTGCACGACCTGAGCCGCGCGGTGCAGGTGTGGGCCGAGAAGTACCACCAGCGCGTCTGGCTGCGCCAGCTCGACCACCCGGTCACCGCGGAGATGGAGGACGCGGTCCTGCGCACCGTCGCGCGGCTGGACGGCACGCCGTTCCCGTCGACCGCGCGCCTCGCCTCCCGCTGGCTGGGCGGGCGGCTGCCGTCCCGGAAGCGGGACACCCAGGACGCCGACCTCGAGTCGGGTTACTGCGCGGAGATCGTCGCGCTCACCTACGAGGCCATGGGCCTGCTGCCGAAGGGCCGCCGCCCCAACTGGTACGACCCCGGCCGGTTCTGGAGCGGCGACCACCTCGAGCTCACCGGCGGTGCCGCGCTGGGCGACGAGATCGCCGTGCGCCTGCCGGGCTGACCCGACGGTCAGCGCGGGACCTCGGTCGGCAGGCGGGGGTCGCGGTGCAGCAGCTCGAGCGCGTCGGTCTCGGCCACCGCGGAGAACTTCCGGTAGCTGTTGCCGACCGCGTGCATCCAGGACAGCGGCCGGAGGCAGACGACCTGGTCGACCTCGCGGGAGAGCCGGTCGAGCACCCCTCTCGGGGCGACCGGCACCGCGAGCACGATCCGGCCGGCCTGGCGGGCGCGCAGGACGCGGATCGCCGTGTGCGCGGTCGTGCCGGTGGCGGCGCCGTCGTCGGCGAGCACGACCGTGCGGCCGGCGATCGGGGCCGCCGCCACGGTGTGCCGGTAGACGGCGACCTGCCGGGCCAGCTCGGCCCGCGCGTGGCCGGCGAGCCGGGTCAGCTCGTCCGGTGTGACGTCGAACCGTTTGATGGCCGCGTGGTCCGAGACGAGCAGGCCGCCTTCCCCGACCGCACCCAGGCTCGTCTCCGGCGGTCCGGCGAACTCGATCCGGCGGGTCAGCAGGATGTCCAGCGGCGCGCCGAGGACGTCGGCGATCTCACCGCCGACCACCAGGCCACCCTCGGACAGGCCGAGGACCACGGCCTCGTGCCCGCGCAGCGGGCGCAGCAGCAGCGCCAGGCGCTCGCCGGCTTCCCGGCGATCACGGAACCGCATGGCCACTCCCGTCGAAGACTTCTCCCCAGCATCACCCGGCGCGCACCGGCGCACGAGGGCCGTTGGTCACCGGGGCGGACCCCGTTCGGCATCGCCCGATCACCGGGCGCCGGGGCCCGGCCGTCTCAGCGCCGCGATCGCCGTCGCCAGCGACGCGTGGATGACCAGCCGTTCGTGCGTCCTGGTGAGCTGCAGCGGACGCCACGTCGCGCGGGTCGTGGCCACCAGCCGCAGGTCGGTGTCCTGGCCGGCGCGGCGGTGCGCGTCGAGCAGCACCTCCAGCCCGGCGGTGTTCAGGAAGCGGACGAGGGACAGGTCCACGACGATCCGCCGCGGTGCCCGGCCCAGTGCCTCGCCGAGAGCGTGCCGGAGCATGGGCGCGGTGCTGAGGTCGACGTCGCCGTCCACGGCGACGACCAGCGTCCACCCGGACCGTTCCACCGTGATCGCCAGGTCGTGGTAGCGCAGGACCGGAGGCTCACGGCCATCGGCGGCACCGAAGACCGCGTGGACGACGCGCTGCCCGGCGATCGGGAGCGACGACGGTGCGGACTCCGGGAGCGGACGGCGGGGGTGGGGGAAGTCGAAGACGTTGGGTTTCACGATGGGAGCTCCTGACCTGCCGGCCGCCTTCGAGGGCTTGATCTTCGCGAGGCGGGGACCGGACGTTCTGGCGCTGTTTCATCGTGCTCGCCGGGACCCGGCGCCGCCCAGGGTCGCAGGTCCCCGGATCGAGGGGCGAAGGAACTTTCTCCCGGCTTTCACGACGGAACCGGTGCCCGCTCCGTGCGCCACTCCCCGTTCAGCGGGCCCGTCACCGGTTCCGTCAGCAGCCCGGCCAGCTCGTCGACGACGTCGGTGAGGCCGCCGGCGGCGGTCACGCGCTGCCGGGTGGCGCCGCCGGCCAGCACCGAGGGCAGCAGCGCGTCGACCACCAGGACGTCCCCGGTGTCCTCCAGCGCCGGGCGGACCCGGTGCAGCAGGGCCGCGAGCAGGGTCCGGGCGGGCACCCGGCGGCCGCCGATCAGGTCGATCCCGTGGCCGTGGACGCCGTAGCGGGCGGCCGACCACAGGGCGCCGGCGGCGAGCTGGCCGTCGACCTCCGGCGCCTCCCGGCCGCGGGAGAGGTCGGCCAGCGCGGCGCGGACCAGGCCGCGGACGAGAGCGGCCTGCAGCAGCGCCCCGTCCGGGGACGCCGCGACGTCGGCGACCCGCACCTCGACCGTCGCGTACCGCGGTGACGGCCGGGCCGCCCAGAATGTCATCCGCTCGTCGATCAGGACCCCGCAGTCGACGAGCCGGCCCAGGCACCGCTCGTAGCCGGCGAAATCGCCGAAGCGCGGCGGTATCCCGCCGCCGGGGAAGCGGGCCTGGTCGATCGTCCGCCAGCTCGCGTACCCGGTGTCGCGGCCGTGGTGGATCGGGGAGTTCGCCGACAGCGCCAGCAACGTCGGCAGCCACGGGCGGAGGTGGTCGACCACCGCGACGGCCAGGTCACCGCCGGGCACGCCGACGTGGACGTGACAGCCGCAGGCCTCGTAGTCGGCGAACGTGCCCTGGTAGGTCCGGGCGACGAGCCGGTACCGGTCGCCGCCGGACAGCTCGGGCAGCGGCCCGGCCAGGACCGGGGTGCCGACGCCGACCGCGGCGACCCCTTCCGCCGCCGCGGCCCGCGCGAGCGAAGCGCGGTTCCCGACCAGCGACCGGGCCACGTCGGCCAGGCTCGTCAGCACCGGCGTGACCGCTTCGACCTGGGACTCGTACAGCTCCGGCTTGATCCCGGCGGCGCCGCTGGTGTCCAGCCGGGCGAGCACCGCGGCCGCCTTCGGCACGGGACGCCGTGACCCGGCGTCGATGAGCAGGAACTCCTCCTCGACGCCGACCGTGGTGCCCGGGCCGCCGGCGGTCACCGGGCGCCCGCCGGTTGGCCCCCGGCGCGCCGGGGTACCCGCCGCCGATGGAACACGAGCCCGCCCCGGCGACCATCACGCCCTACGAAGACGGCCCGCTGCTGGTCCGCGGCGACGTCGAAGTCCGGTCCCAGGACGGCGAAGTCCTGCGGCCCCGCGGCACCGTCGTCGCCTTGTGCCGGTGCGGCCGGTCGGCCGTGAAGCCGTTCTGTGACGGCACGCACAAGGTGCCCGGCCGCGAGCGGTGAGGGTGTCACGCCGCACCGGAGAGCGCGCGGGTGCGCAGGCTCGGCAGGCCGGCTTCCCAGCTGCCGAGCAGATGGGCCGCGAACTCGGCGTCCACCGCCAGCCCGCAGGCGGCGCCGAACAGGATGTCCCCGGCGGCCTCCGGGTGCTCGGCGGCGTAGCTGCCGCAGAGGTCGTGGGCCGCGATCTGCTCGTGCACGGCGTCGGCCTCGACGTGCACGTCGAAGAACCGGGTCGCCGCGGGGTCGCCGCCGAGGCGCCGCAACCCGTTGCCGTAGCGGCGGTTCGGCAGCGAGGACGTCATTTCGAACGCCGCGAGGTGCCCGAGCGCGGCACCGAGCCAGCGCCGGTTCATCCCGAACAGGGACATCAGGTTGCTCACCGCCAACGTGACGGCCGGCACGTCGTCGACGAAGTGGCCGTAGCCGTCGTCCAATCCTAGTGACCGCATGGTCGTCCGGAACAGCTCCGAATGCATCTCTTCGACGCGCCCGCCGCCGTATTCGTCGGCCTGGATCTCGACCAGCGCGGCCTTCGCCCGCCCGCTCAGGCGCGGGATGGCCCAGCTGTGCGGGTCGGCCTCCTTGAGGTGGTACACCGACCGGTGCGCGACGAACTCCCCGAACTGCGCGGCGGATGCCTTGCGCTGCAGGAACTTCGCCAGCGACGGGCCGTCGTCGGCGGCGGCCAGCCGGGCCAGTGCCCGCGGCACGTCGGCCGGGTCGGCCTCGACCGGCGCGACGAGGTCGGTGAGCCCGGTCAGCCACCGTTTTTCGAGGTCTTTCCGGAGGGCGTAGAACGCGAGCCCGCCGTCCTGGTCCGGGTCGACGTCGTCGAAACCGCGGTAGCCGAGCTCGTAGCAGATCCACAGGGACAGCTGCAGGTCCTCGTCGTGCACGGCCGGCTGTGCGGGCCCGAGGTCCAGGCCCTCGGCCGGGGACGCGCCGCGCAGGAGGCGGACGACCTCCTCGCTGACGGGACCCCGCGTGGCGGGCAGGCGCATCGGACCTCCAGATAGGTTCAAGGAATCCCCGGATACCCCGTGAACCCGCGTCGAACCGCGCCGTCGTCGCGAGCGGCCGGCTCAGGCCGGGTCCGCGAAGAAGTCGCGCAGCGCCGCGCCGACCGACTTCGGGTCTCCTTCGTCCTCCGGACCCTCGTGGCCCAGACCCGGGAAGGTGACGCGGCGGGATCGGAGCAGCACCGCGGAAAGCGCGTCCACGGCCTGGTGGAGGTACGCCGGGCTCTTCGCGCCGTCGAGGAGCAGGACTTCGGCCTTGAGCGCCGCGTAGTCCGGTGCCGTGTCGGCCATCTCCCGGATGACGCGCATGTCGTAGCCGAGCGTCGGGACCAGCTCCGGGATCGGCACGTCGTCCTCCGCCGCGGCGCGCTGGAGGCGGGCGCCGACGGTCAGGAAGGGCACGAGCAGGAACCGCGGCACCCGGCCGAACACCGGTTCCGTGCCGAGCCCCTTCAACGACGTGACCAGCGCGGCCGAGAGCTTGCCCGCGGCGATTTCCCTTTCGTAGCGCGGAACCCAGCCAATCGGTGCCGAGCCGTCGACCGACAGCGGCGGCTCGTACAGGGCGATCCGGTCGAGCGACGGCGTTACGAGCGCGGTGCGCAGGGTGACGAGCGCGCCGGAGCTCAGGCCGAAGATCCGCGTCGCCCCGGTCGCCGCGGCCAGGGCCTGCAGGTCTTCGACCTCGCGCCGGACGCCGAAGTCCGCGCCGTGCGCGCCGCTGAGGCCGCGTCCGCGCCGGTCCGGGACGTGCACGGTGAAGCCGTCGGACAGCACCCGCGCGAGGTCCATCAGGTGCTGGGCCGCCTTCATGCCGCCGTGCACCAGCAGCACCGCCGGCCCGCTGCCGAGGCTCCGGTAGCCGATGACCGTGCCGTCGGCGGAGACGGCCGTGCCCGTGCGGTACTCGCCCATGGATCCCCCAGTGATCTGCGTACGACGTTCGCAGTTTTGACGGTAGCCCACTGCGTACACCGTTCGCAATAAAAGGGCGGAGACGCTCAGCCGCCCACGATCCGCCAGAAGGTCTCCCGTTCCCGCGCGCTCAACGGGACGCTCGGCACGTCGGCGCTCGCCGCCGGGCGTGGGAGCGGGACGGCGGAGCCCAGGTCGTAGGGCCCGGCCGGGGGTGTCAGCACCCAGCCGAACCCGGTGAAGGCCCTCGCGAAGGCCCGGAGGATGCGCATGGCCGCCCCTTCCCGCCAGAAAGCCGGATGCCGGTCATTGTCGGCGTGGTGCCGGGCGCCGGACAGGCCGTCCACATCCTGAACGCGCGTGCGGCCGGGTTCGGGAGCCGATACCTGTGGAAAAGAACGGAAAGGGGGCTCATGACCAGACTGCACCTCGCGGTGGAACTCGACGGCCACGACGCGCTGGCCGATGCCGTCACCACCGCTGAATCCAGCGGTTTCTCGTTCGTCACCTTCGACGACTCACCGCTGCCGCCCGGCGGCGGTTTCCGGCTCGACGCCACCGGCCGCGCCGCCTACGTCTCGACCCTGACCGAGCGGATCGGGCTCGCGGCGACGTCGAACGTCACGACGGCCGAGCCGTTCCACCTGGCCGCCCAGCTCGCCAGTCTCGACCACGCTTCCCACGGCCGCGCCGCCTGGATCGTCGCCGCGGACGGCTCCGCCGAAGCCCTCGCCACGATCGGCGGGAGCAAGCTCGACCCGGCCGCGCTGCACCGCGAAGTCGCCGACGTCGTCGAAGTCGTGCGGCGGCTGTGGGATTCCTGGGACGACGACGCCGTCATCAAGGACGTCGCGACCGGGCGCTACCTCGACCCGGGCAGGGTGCACCACGTCGACTTCACCGGGGCCACGTTTGCGGTCAAGGGCCCGCTGATCACGCCGCGGCCGCCGCAGGGGCGGCCGGTCGTGCTCGCGCCCGACGGCCTCGCGGAGGCGGCGCGCCCCGACGTCGTGCTGGTCGGCGGCACGGGTCTCGAGGACGTCCGGCGCCGCGCCCAGCGGGCCCGCGAATCCGGCGCGCCGCTCGTCTTCGCCGAGGTCGAGGTCCTGCTCGACACCGGCGTGCGCCTGCCGCACCGCGATCGGCTGCGCTACACCGGATCCGCGCCCGGGCTGGTCGAGCTGCTCGGCTGGCTGGCCACGAGCGTCGACGGCGTGCGGCTCCACACGACGGACCTTCCCCGGCTGATCGAAGAGGTGCTTCCCGCCCTGCGCAAGGAAAACCTGCTCGTCCCGCCGGAGCCGGGGGCGACCCTGCGCACGTCACTCGGCCTGCCGCGCCCGGCGAGCCTGTTCGCGGAGGGAGCCGCGTGAGCGCCCGGCTGCACCTCGGGGTGTTCTACACCGGCGTCGGCCCGCAGTTCCTGTGGGACGACCCGTCGAACGCGGACCACACCGCGATCGAGACGTACGTGTCGGTCGCGCGCACCCTGGAGCGGGGGCTGTTCGACGCCTTCTTCCTCGGTGAGGGCCTGCGGGTGCGGGAGAACCGCGGCCGGGTGCACGCGCTGGACGTCGCCGGCCGCCCGGACGCGATCACCCAGCTGAGCGCGCTCGCCGCCGCGACGAGCCGGATCGGCCTGGTGGCGACGCAGAACACGACGTACAACTTCCCGGCCGACCTGGCCCGCCGGTTGTCCACTTTGGACTTCCTGTCCGGCGGCCGGGCGGGCTGGAACATCGTCACCACCGACAACGCCTGGACCGGTGCCAACTTCCGCCGCGGCGGCTGGCTCGACCACGAACGCCGCTACGAGCGGGCGGAGCAGTTCGTCGAAGCGGCCCTTGCGCTGTGGTCGGAGACCGGCCCGGTCTCCCGGCACACCGACCTCGTCGGCCTGCGGGCGACACCGACCGTGCCGCCGAGCCCGCAGGGCCGTCCGGTGCTGTTCCAGGCCGGGGACTCCGCCGGCGGCCGGGAGCTGGCCGCGCGGTACGCGGACGTCGTCTTCTCGGCCAACACCGCCTACGACAAGGCCGTCGCGTACGCCGACGACCTGCGTGCGCGGCTGGTCCGCCACGGCCGCCCGGCCGACGCCGTCCGGATCCTGCCCGGCGCGACGGTCGTCCTGGGCGACACCCCGGCCGACGCGGCCGAACGCGCGGAGGACATCCGGCGCCGCCAGATCTCCCCGCAGCGCGCGGTCGCGTTCCTGGAGCAGTACTGGGGCCAGGACCTGTCGGCCTACGACCCGCACGGCCCGCTCCCCGACGTCGAGCCGAGCGAAGGCGAGCTGGACCCGTCCCGCGGCACGATCTCGATCGCGGACCGCACCGGCAAGCTCGACCGGATCCGGCAGTGGCGCGAACTCGCGGAGGCGAAGAAGCTGTCCATCCACCAGCTCGTCCTGGAGGTGCAGCCGCGCCAGCACGGGTTCGTCGGCACCCCGGGCCAGATCGCCGACGAGTGGGCGCGCTACGTCCACACCCGCGCGGTCGACGGTTTCAACATCAGCCCGCACCTGGTCCCGGCCGCCCTGGACGACATCGTCGACCGCCTGGTCCCGGAGCTGCAGGACCGCGGCGTCTACCGCACGGAGTACGAAGGGACGACGCTGCGGGAGCACCTGGACCTAGCGTAGCTGCCGCCAAGCTTCCCGCCGGAGCCGCTGCGCGTCCGGGTCGGCCACCGGGGCCGCCGACAGCAACCGGCGCGTGTACGCGTGCGCCGGCGCCGTCAGCACCTCCTTGGTCGGCCCCTGCTCGACGACGTGGCCGCGGTGCATCACCGCGACCCGGTCGGCCAGCTGCTCGATCACCGCGAGGTCGTGGCTGATGAACAGGCACGCGAAGCCGAACTCGTGCCGCAGATCGCGCAGCAGGTCCAGGATCCGGGCCTGGATGGTGACGTCGAGGGCGCTCGTCGGCTCGTCGGCGACCAGCAGGTCCGGGCGCAAAGCCAGGGCCCGCGCGATGCAGGCGCGCTGCCGCTGCCCGCCGGACAGCTCGTGCGGGTAGCGCGTCCGCAGTGACGGCGAGAGCTGGACCGCCGAGAGCAGCTCGGCGACCCGTCCGTCCACTTGGGACGACGGGACGGCCTTGTGCAGCCGCAACGGCGTCGCGACGCTCTCCCCCACCGTCGTGCGCGGGTTGAGCGAGGACAGCGGGTCCTGGAACACCACGCCGATCCGCCGCCGCAACGCCTTCGCGGCGCGGCCACGAGCCTTCGTGATGTCCACGTCGCCGATGTGGACCGACCCGGCCGTCGGCGCGAGCAGGCCGGTGACGGCGCGGGCGACCGTGCTCTTCCCCGAACCGGACTCCCCGACCAGGCCGAGGACCTCCCCCGGCTCGACGTGCAGGCTCACGCCTTCGGCGGCGTGGACGGCCATCGCCCGGAACCGGCCGCGGTAGGTGACGGCGAGATCTTCCACGCGCAGCAACGGCTTCTCGGCCGGGACGTCCGGCACCGACGCCACGGCCGGGTGCTCGGCGGCCGCGACGTGGCCCGGCGAGACCTCGACGTCGGCGGCCAGCGCGCGCTGGAGCCCGGTCGTGGCCGCGGTGCTGAGCGAGACGACCGAGCCGAGCAGCTGCCGCGTGTAAGCCTCCGTAGGCGCACCGAAGACCGTCCGGACGTCACCCTGTTCGACGACGACGCCGTCGTGCATAACCACGACCCGGTCGGCGAGGTCGGCGACCACGCCCATGTCGTGCGTGATCAGCAGGATCGCCGTGCCGAGCCGGGACCGCAGGTCCCGCAGCAGCTCGAGAATCTCGGCCTGCACGGTGACGTCCAGGGCCGTGGTCGGCTCGTCGGCGATCAGCAGCTTCGGGTCGTTGGCCACCGCCATGGCGATCACGACACGCTGCAGCTGCCCGCCGGACAGCTCGTGCGGGTAGGACCGGAACCGCTCACGCGGTGCGGGCAGCCCGACCAGGCCGAACAGCTCGATCGCGCGTTCCCGGGCCGCCGCGGGCGTCAGCTCCTGGTGCGTGCGGATCGCCTCGACGAGCTGGTCGCCGATGGTGAACACCGGGTTGAGCGCGCTCATCGGCTCCTGGAACACCATGCCGACGTCGTTGCCGCGCACGGCCCGCAGCTCGGCCGGGGTCAGGGTGAACAGGTCCCGCCCGGCCAGCTCCGCGCGCCCGGACACCTTCGCCGTGGACGGGAGCAGGCCGAGCAGGGACATCGCGGTCACCGTCTTGCCCGAGCCGGACTCCCCGACCACCGCGACGACCTCACCCGGGCGGACCTCGTAGCCGACCCCGCGGACGGCTTCGACGTCCCCGAAGGAGACCACCACGTCGTGGAGGCCGAGAAGTCCGGCTCCGGTCACTGGACGATCCCGAACTTGCGGTAGTCGACGTAGGCCGGGAACTTGCCGATCTGGACGTCACCGACGTTCGAGCCGTGCAGGAACGAGTTGCGCGTGTAGATCAGCGGGACCACCGGCGAGTCGGCGAGGATCTTCTTGTCCAGCGCCGCCCACTTCTTGCCGGCCTCGGCCGGGTCGACCGTGGCCTGCGCCTCGGCGATGAGCTTGTCGACGTCCGGGTTGCTGTAGCGGGACTCGTTGTACCCGCCGTTGCCGATCTCGGTCGACTGGAACAGCGGCTGGATGTTCGCGTTGGCCGACGGGATGTCCGGCTGCCACGAGGTGAGCGTCAGGTCGTAGTCCGACAGGCCCTTGGTGTCCACTTCGGACGTGTAGGTGTCCTCGTCGAGCGGCTTGATCGTCACCTTGATGTTCGCCCGCGCCAGCGAAGCCTGGATCGCCGCGGCCTTCTCCGGGTAGCCGTTTTCGTTGTGGGTGGCCAGGACCAGGCCGTCGATCCCGTTCGGGAAACCCGCCTCGGCGAGCAGCTGCTTGGCCTTCGCCGGGTCACCGGACGGCGGCGCCGGGTAGAGGTCGTACTGCTCGCGGCCCTGCAGGCCCGGCGTGATCAGCGTCGTGGCGACGTCGCCGGCGAGCTGCGCGCTGCCCGCGCTGGCCACCTGGTAGGCGGCCTTGTCGACGGCGTACTGGAACGCCTGGCGCACCTTCGGGTTCGTCAGGTTGCCGCGCTGCGTGTTGAGCGAAAGGTAGGCCAGCGCGCCGGATTCCGACGTCACGAGCCGCGACTTCGCCGACGCGCTGCCCTGGATCTGCGCCAGCTGGGCCGGCGAGGCGAAGGACATGCCGAAGGCGTTGCGGTCCTTGCCCGTGTCGTCGATCAGGCGCTTGGAGATGACGCTGGTGTCCTGGCCGAGCTCGAACTCGACGGTGTCGGCGTAGGCCTGGCGCGTCGGGTCGCTCGCGCGGTCCCAGTTCGGGTTCCGGACCAGCTTCGCGGACTTGCCGCGCTCGTAGGTCTGGATCTGGTACGGGCCGGACGCGATCGAGTGGTCACCGTAGTTCGCCTCGGCGCCCTTGCCCTTCGGCACCGGCGAGAACGCCGGGGTGCTGGCGACCCAGTTCCAGTCGCCGTACGGGCGCGCCAGGTGGAAGACGATCGTCTTCGCGTCCGGCGTCTGGATGGAGTCGAGCTCCTTGCCGCCGTCGAACGGGCCCTTGTACGCCAGGCCCGGCGAGAGCAGGTCCTTGTGGTAGGACAGGCCGCCGGAGAACGCGGGGGCGAACGAGCGCTCCAGGCCCCACTTGACGTCCTCGGACTTGATCGGCGTGCCGTCGCTGTACTTCAGGCCGTCCTTGAGGGTGAACGTCCACGTCTTGCCGCCGTCGCTCGGGCGCCCGGTGTCGGTGGCCAGGTCCGGCACGACGGTGGTGTCCTTGCCCGGCGCGACGTCCCACGACGTCAGCCGCCGGTGGATCAGCCCGAGCGTGGTCACGACGAGGTTGGAGCTCTTCGCCGGGTCCCAGGTGATCGACGGCGCGTCGTTGAGCAGGACCAGGTCCCCGCCCGGCTTGACCGAACCGCCTTGGGCGGCGGGCGTGTCGTTGGCGCCGCACGCGGTCAGCAAGGTGACGGCGGCCGTCACCCCCGCAGCCAACTTCAGCCAGTGTCCCCGTTTCATCGTTTCCCCTTCAGACGAGGCGGGCTCGCGGATCGAGCGCGCCGTAGCAGAGATCGACCAGGAAGTTCAGGAAGGTGACCAGCAGCGCGGAAAACAGCGTCACGCCCAGCAGCACCGGGAGGTTGAGCGACGCGATCGCGTCGACCAGCAGCCGCCCGACCCCGGCCATGCCGAAGATCCGCTCGGTGATCACGGTGCCGGCCAGCAGCGCGCCGAGGTCGACGCCGAACACCGTCACCACCGGCAGCAGGACGTTGCGCAGCGCGTGCCGCCCCACCACCTTGCGCTCGGTGAGGCCCTTCGCCCGCGCGGTGCGGATGTAGTCCTCGCCGAGCGTCTCGAGCATCTGCCCGCGGGTCAGCCGGGCGTAGATCGCGGCGTGCAGGAACGCCAGCACCAGCCACGGCAGCACCAGGTGCCACGCCCACTGCGCGGGGTCCTCGGTCAGCGGCACGTACCCGTTCTTCGGCACGACGTCGAGGGCGAACGCGAAGATCGTGATGCCGATCATCCCGGCCAGGTAGGCGGGCATGGACACCCCGGCCATCGCGGCGGCCATGGTGATCCGGTCGACGGCGGAGCCGCGGCGCAGCGCCGAGAGCACGCCGAGCCCGACACCGAGGACGATCCAGATCACGGCCGCGCCCAGCGCCACCGAGAAGCTGACCCCGACCCGGCTGCCGATCTCGCTGAGGACGTCGACGTTGTTCTGGAAGTCGTACCCGAAACACGGCGCGGTGCAGTGGATCGCGGAGACGCCGGTGCCGAACGTGCGGCCGCCGAAGATGCCGCCGAGGAAGTCGAAGAACTGCTGGTACCAGGGGCTGTTGTAGCCCATGAACTCCCGCGCCATCGTGAGGCTCTCCGGCGAGCACGGTCGGCCGCAGGCCATCCGCGCCGGGTCGGCGGGCAGGACGTAGAACACCACGAACGTCACGAAGGCGACGACGAGCAGGACCAGCAGCATCCCGGCGAACCGGGTCGCGACGAAGCGGGCGGTGCGCATCAGGCCGCGCCCCCGGACCGCGGGTCGAGCGCGTCGCGGATGGCGTCGCCGACGACGTTGAACGCCAGCGTGATGAGGAACAGCAGCAGGCCGGGGAAGACGAGGTACATCGGGTCCGTCTCGAAGAAGTCGATGGCCGTGCTGATCGTGCGGCCCCAGCTCGGGGTCGGCGGCAGCACGCCGACGCCGAGGAACGAGAGCGCGGCCTCACTGCCGATCATCGACGGGATGGACAGGCTGGCCACGACGATGATCGGCGCCCAGAGGTTGGGCAGCAGCTCCTTGGTGAACACGTGCCACGGGCCGCCGCCCATCACCCGCGCCGCGGCGACGAAGTCGCGTTTGCCCAGCGTGAGGGCCTGCGACCGGACGATCCGCGCGACGCGCGGCCAGCCGAACAGCCCGAGCACGACGACCAGCGTGAACTGCCGCGGGAAGTCGACCGGCAGCACCGCGCCGAGCGCGATCATGAAGATCAGGTACGGGAAGCCGAGGATGACGTCGGCGGTCCAGGTGACCAGCCGGTCCCACCAGCCGCCGAGGTAACCGGCGCTGACGCCGATCACGACACCGAGCGCGGTGGCCAGCACGGTGGCGCCGAGCCCGACGAGCAGGGACGTCCGGGCGCCGTGGGCGGCAAGCGCGAAGAGGTCGACGCCGGTCAGCGGCTCGACGCCGAACCAGTGCGCGCCGCTGACACCGCCGAGCGACCCCGCGGGCAGCCCGGTCGGGCCCAGCGTGGTGATGTCCGGGTTCAGGCTCTGCCCTTCGGCCAGCACGAACAGGCCGGCCGCCGCGGCGAGCGCCACGATGAGCACGATCAGGACCGCGCAGGTGGACGTCCACCACCCGGAGCGGACGGCGCGCCACACGGCGGACGGCAGCGAGCGCGCCGCGACGGGCGTGACACCGGTGGTGGGTGTCGGCGGAGGGTTGGCCACAGCACCTTCACATTCAGCCGTTCGAGTGACGATCACGGACCTTAGGGTCGTTCACCCGTGATCGATCCACCGTCTCACGATGTGGACGGAAAGTACCGTGCCCTTGCGGCCGTTTCCACCCTCTTTCCGGGTGTATTTCTGATTCGGTGTCCACCAGGCGGACACATGCTTGAACGCAGCGTGGGTTGGGTACCTCCCGGCGTTGCCGAAACACGAGGGGGACCCCGGGTGACTTCCGACGACAGGCACGAGAGCCCGCTCACCGCCCAGGCGGCCGTGCGCTGCGACATGGGACTGGTCGATCGGGACGACCTGGCCCAGGTGCACCAGTGGACGCGGGCCGTGCTGGAGGGCCAGCAGCCCGAACCCGATCCGGAACGCGTCGGCGACGTCCTGATCGTGCTGGACGAGCTCGCCTCCAACGCGCTGCTCCACGGCACCGGCCGCCGCCGGGTCGGGCTCACCGTCCTCGAGGGGTACGCCGTGCTCGAGGTCTCCGACGAGAGCACCCGGCCCGCGGTGCCCGACGGCGGGCTGGGCCTGCAGATGGTCAAGTCGGTCAGCGCCCGGTGGGGCCAGCGGGTCCGCGAGCAGGGCAAGACCGTGTGGGCGCGGATCGCGCTCAGCTGAGCCCGTGCTTCACACCACGACTACTTCGGCGGAGCTGTCGAACCGGTAGCCGACACCGCGCACCGTCGTGATCGGGGCCGGCTCCGGTGCGAACTTGCCGCGCAGCTTGCGGACGTGGACGTCCACCGTCCGCACGCCGCAGTGGACCGAGCCCCAGACCTCGGTCAGCAGCGTGCGCCGGTCGAACACGACGTCCGGATGCCGGCCCAGGAACAGCAGCAGCTCGAACTCCAGCCGGGTCAGCTCCAGCGCGGTCCCCCGGACCAGCACCCGCCGCGACCCCGCCTCGATCCGCACGGCCGGGCGGCGCGTCGCCAGGTCCACGACCTGCGCCTCCGGGCGCTCGCCGAACCGCACGCCGAGAGTGTCCTCAAAGGACTCCAGCAGCCGCGCGGTGAGGTCGGCCGCGTGCCCCGGGTCGATGCGGATCCGGACGGCCACGGTCAGCTCGACCGCCGGCCGGGCTTCGTCGGTCCAGGCTGTCATGCGGGCATTCTGGACACCCGCGCCGCTCCCGGCCAGCGCGTCCATGGAGCGGAACCGCTGGCCTTCGACGGCGGGATGGCCTAAGGCAACGGCAGTTAGTGGTGTTGTGGTGGATCATCCTCGTGGTGGTCGATGTGGTGATGGATCAGCTGGATCGGGTGCATGAGCGGATCGGTGGCCGGTTCGCGCGGTCGGAGCCGCGGGCCCAGGCGTATGTGTCCGGGGTGGTCGCGGGGTTGGGCGGAAGAACGGCTGGACGCTGGCCGGTGAGGTGTCGCCGGACGGGATGCAGCGGTTGCTGCGCTGGCCGGACTGGGACATCGACGACGTGCGGGACTGTGTCATCAAGCATCTCGGCGAGCCTGGTGGCGTGCTGATCGTGGACGACACCGGCTTTTGAAGAAGGGCACGCGTTCGGCCGGGTGCAGCGGCAGTATTCGGGAACGGCCGGCCGGATCGAGAATTGCCAGATCGGGACGTTCCTGGCCTATGCCTCGCCCCGCGGGCATGCGCTGATCGACCGGGGAGTTGTCTCTGCCCGAGCCGTGGATCGCCGACCCGGATCGGTGCCGGGGGGCGGGAATTCCGGAGGGCACCGAGTTCGAGACCAACCTCGCCAGACCATGGCGATGCCGGCACGGGCGTTCGCAGTGAGGGTGCCGTTCGCGTGGGTTACTGCCGATGAGACATATGGGCAGGTCAAGTACCTGCGGTTGTGACACCTTGGTCACCACCGGTGGCCGCGAAGCCCGAGCTGATGAGCTGATCGCGGACCTGCCATTCAGTCGTGGCGGCGGTTGCCGGTCGGGGCCGGGGCGCACGGGCCGCGCGAGTACGACTGGGCGCGGGTTCCGATCCGGGTCGGCTGGCAGGCCGGGCGGGGTCACCGGGTGCTTGCCCGCCGATCGATCACTGATCCGACGGCGATCGCCTACTACGTTTGCTACGGGCCCCACCGCTCCACTGGCCTGGATCGCCGGCAGTCGTCGGCGGATCGAGGAGTGCTTTCAGCAGGCCAAGAACGAGGCTGGGTTGGATCAGTATCAGGTCCGATCGTGGCGAGCGTGGTATGCCCACATCACCCTGTCGATGCTCGCCCACACCTGGCTCGCCGTCCCTTGTCACAAAAGGGAAACCGCTGCCGGCGAGCCAGGCATGATCGGATTCACGCTACCGGAGATCCGGCGCCTGCTCGCCAAGCTGGCAAGCCCGGCTCAACCACAACAAACGACGAGGCTACCCACTCACTTAACTGCCGTTGCAGTACTAGGACAACGTGCTCCGCGCCCGCCTCCAGGTCCGCCCGACGGGTCAAGCGGCAGTTGATCGACGCGATTCGGGACAGGGCGAGCGGCTCGCGACGTGGGTGCGGGCCCGCAGCCTTTGGCTGCGGGCCTCTCCCCTGCTCGATTGTTCAGGCCGCGAACGGCAACGGTTGATGAAGGTTGTTGCGCCTGGGTTTTCGGCGCTTGTCCAGGAACACCGGCGGCCGGAACTCCGGTAAGCCGTCAGCGGCGATGTGGACTTCCCAGCCGGAACGGTGCAGCAGCCGGTGATGGTGAGCACACAACAGCACCAGGTTGCCCAGCTCGGTGGCACCGCCCTCGGCCCAATGGCGGATGTGGTGACCCTGACAATGCCGCGGCGGACGATGACAACCCGGGAACGCGCAGCCGCGGTCGCGGAGATACAACGCTCGGCGCAGACCCGCGGAGATCAGGCGACGCAAGCGTCCCAGGTTCAGGGGTTCGCTCTTCTCGCCCAGCACCGCCGGGATGAGCATGCTGTCGCAGGCGTGGACCCGGGCTTCGGCTGCGGTCATGGTGCCGGTGTCGCCGAGGGTGGCTTGGCCGACGCCGGACCTCAGGTCCGATAACGAGACCGCGACCATGACGTGGGCGCGTTCACCGGCCTGCATCGGCAGGTCCGGGGAGTTCAACGCGAGGTCGACGGCGTCGGAGAAAGCATCGCCGTAACGTTCCTGCGGAGAGCGGAAGTCGGCGCCGTCGTCTGCGGCGCGACGCTCCGCCAGCGAGTCGAGCAAGGCGCTCGCACGAGTGCCGGTCTCCTCGTCGAACCGACCGGTCAGCTCCCACACCCCGGTTCTCTTACGGCGCAACGACAGCTCCCGGCTCGGCGCAGAAGGTTCGGTGGAGTCGGGTTCGACGCCGTCGGGATCGAGGTGGGCCACGATCCGCGCTCCCAACGCCGCAACCTGCTTGTGCCCAGCCTCGGAGGCGAAGGAAAGCAGGCTCCGCTCGGCGTCATCACGATGCTCGGGCGCAAGCTGCGCCAGCACCTCGACGATGGTGTCGACCATCGGAGTGCTCAACGAACCATCAGCAGCCACCACCCCGGTAGCCGGAGCAACAGCGGGCACCGGGCTGCCATCAAGAGCACGCCCGGCGTTAAGAGCCCGCGCTCGTTTCACCACACGCTCAGCAGCCGCCTTGGGAACATCGGCCAGATGCTCGAACAACCGCGCGACAGAACGATAGCCGAAGAGCTCCATCACACCACGCGACTCGATTTCCACCAGCAGCGAGCCGATCTCGGCTTCGGCGGACCGCACTACACCGAGCAGCACGGAGATGCGGTCGGCCAAGGCCACCGCATCCGCTCTCCACACCGCTTCACTGTCCACACACCAAGATTACCGGCTCTCGAACGCATGTTCATCACACGAAGGGGTGATCACGACGAGCCAGTTGCGTGGAGAAAGCCGTATCTCCGAGGAGTGCACCCGGTGTCAGAGCGACGTCGTCGAGCGCGTCCGACTAGGACAACACAACCCGCAGAGTGCCGAGCGGGTAGAACCCGACATGACCGCGAAACCGCCGACCTCCAACACCGGAACGCCTCACGACAACACAGCCTCGGCAACCCCGCGCAAAGTGCCGACCGGGTCGTCGCCGAGGGGGTAGATCCCGACGTGGTCCGCGCCCGCGTCCAGGTGCTCGCGGACACCCGCGGCGATGGCAGCCGGGCCGCCGTGCAGGACTAGCGCGTCGATCAGGCGGTCGCTGCCGTGATCGGCGAAGTCGTCGTCGGTGAAGCCTAGCCGCCGCAGGTTGGTGGCGTAGTTGGTGACCTGCAGCGCCGTCCCCGGTGGTGCGGAGCGGGCGATCGCGCGGGCGCGTCCGGGGTCGGTTTCCAGCAGCGCGAAGTGCCCGGGCAGCACCAGTTTCCCCGCGCCGAGGGCCGCCCGGGCCCGCCGGGTGTGCTCGGGGGTGATCATGCACGGGACGGTCCCGGCGGTGCGGTCGCCGGCCAGCCGCAGCATCTTCGGGCCGAGCGCGGCCAGCACCACCCGGTCGGCCGGCACCCCCGCCGCGGTCAGCGTGTCCACATAGGACGCCAGCTTTTCGTACGGCGACGCGTATTCGGTGTGCACCTCGCGGTGCCCGATCCCCACCCCGAGCAGGAACCGGCCGGGGTGGCGGGCCTCGATCCGGTGGTAGGAGGCGGCGACGGTCTCCGCGTCGGCGGTCCAGGCGTTCACCACGCTCGTCCCGACGGCCATCCGGGTGGTCGCGTCGAGCAGCTGCTCCACCAGTTTCAGGTCGGCCGGCGGCGAGGCGTCCAGCCACAGCGTGCCGTAACCGGCGTCCTCGAGTTCGGCGGCCCGCTCCGGGGACACCTCGTGCTCGCGCAGGTGGGCGCCGAGCAAGCCCAGATCGATACTCATGGGACGACCTCACCACCGCTCCCCCGCGGCGAACCAGATCCAGGGCGCACGCGCAGCGATAAGGTGGCCTTATCGTCGCAGGCAGGAGGACGGGTGGAACTGAGGGCGCTGCGGTACTTCGTCACGGTCGCCGACGAGCTGCACTTCGGCCGGGCCGCCGAGCGGCTGCACATCGCGCAGCCGGCGGTCAGCCAGCAGATCGCCCGGCTGGAACGCGAATTGGGCGTCCGGCTGTTCGACCGCTCGCCGCGTCACGTGCGGCTCACCGCGGCCGGGCGCCGGGTGCTCGACGCGGCGCGCGGCGCGCTCGCGGCCGCCGACCAGGTCCGGCTCGCCGCCAAGACGTCCGGGGGCACCATGCGCATCGGCACGGCCGCCGGGTTCACCACCCGGCTGGAGCGCGGCATCGACTCGCTGCGCGAAGCGGGCTCGCCCTTCGACGTCGTCCTCGCCGACCTGCCCCTCGACGCCCGCCTCAACGCCCTGCGGCAGGGGGAACTCGACGTGGTCCTGGCCAGGGGCGTGCTCTCGGCCCCGGGGCTGCGGGTGCTGCCGACCTGGACGGAGCCGCTGCTCGCAGTCGTGTCCCGGCACCACCCCGTCGCGCACCAGACGGTCGTCGGCATCACGGAACTGGCCGGCAGCGTCCTGCGCCTGCCCGCGCGGCAGCACGACCCGCCGCTGCACGACGCCCTCACCGCCGCGCTGCGCGAAGCCGGGGTGCGCCCCCGGCTCGGCCGGCCGGTGGGCACGACCCAGGACACGATCGTCGAGGTCGGCTCCGATCCGGGCAGCTGGGCGGTGCTGCCCGCCGACCAGGTCGCCGAGATCAGCTCCACCCGCGTCAGCGCGATCCCGCTCAAGCCGGCCATGACGATCACCGGGAGCGTCGTCATCCCCGCCGACCTCCCGACCGAGTGCGCGCTCGCCCACGTCGAGGCCTTCCGCGACGCCGTGATGAGCTGACAGCCGCAGCGCATCGACCGGCTAAGAGCCGCTACGCCTTGGGGCGCACCGAGTCGACCACCAGGTCCAGTAGCCGCCCGATCCGCTCCGGCTCGGTGTCGTTCGCGGTGGACAGGAGCACGCCGAGCACCAGCATCGTGACGTCCCCGGGGTCGACGTCGGCGCGGAAGACGCCGGCCCGCGCCCCGGCGGCGAGGATCGTGCCGATCGCGCCGGTGATGCGCTTGCGCGTCACCGGCGTCGCGATCCGTCCGGACGCCACGCCGGCGCGAAAGACGTCACCCATGCCGCGCTTGGTCTCGAAGAAGGCGACGTACCGGTCCATCCAGGCGCGCAGGGCGAGCTCGGGCGGGAGCCGGTCGAGCAGGGCCGGGGCGCTGGTGGCGACGTCGTCGAGCTCGGCGGCGTAGACGGCTTCGACGAGCGCCTCGCGGGTCGGGAAGTGCCGGTAGAGCGTGCCGATCCCGACGCCGGCCTCGCGGGCGACGGCTTCGAGCGCGACGGTGCCGTCGGCGGCGCCGAAGGCCGCCCGCGCGACCTCGACGAGCTTCTCGCGGTTGCGGCGCGCGTCCGAGCGGACGGGACGGTCGGCGGGCACCGGATCGGGCGAGGACAAAGCGGAGGCACCTCCGGTTGTGCTACGGTCGACTTAACGGAGGTTCCTCCGCTTCTCCATCATCGCACGAAGACGGGATGACCATGCCCCCCATCTCCACCACCGCCCCGTTCGCCGGCCGCACCGTCCACCGCGTCGGGTACGGCGCCATGCAGCTCGAGCGCCTCCACGACGACCGCGACGCCGCCCTCGCGTTCCTGCGCCACGCGATCGACCTCGGCGTCGACCACATCGACACCGCCGAGTTCTACGGCAACACCTTCGTCAACGGGCTCATCCGCGACACGCTCCGGCCCGGCGACGACGTGCTGGTCGTCAGCAAGGTCGGCGCCGACCCCAACCCCGAGGGCCCGCTCCCGCTCCGCCCCGCGCAGCGCCCCCACGAGCTGCGCGCGAGCGTCGAGGACAACCTCAAGACCCTCGGCGTCGAGCAGATCGGCGTCGTCAACCTGCGCCGCATGGACACCCGGCCCGGCGTGCTGGCCGAGGGCGCCCAGCTGGTCGACCTCGACGACCAGCTCGAGGTCATGACGGCGCTGCGCGACGAAGGCAAGATCGGCGCGATCGGGCTCAGCAGCGTGACCCTGGAGATCCTGCGCCGGGCGCTCCCGGCGGGCATCGCCTGCGTGCAGAACGCGTACAGCCTCGTGAGCCGCGACGACGAGGACATGCTCGAGCTGTGCGTCGCCGAGGACATCGCCTGGGTACCGTTCTTCCCGCTCGGCGGCGCGTTCCCGGGCCTGCCGAAGGTGACCGACGAGCCGGCCGTGCACACCGTCGCGGAGTCCCTCGGCCGCACGCCGTCGCAGATCGGGCTGGCCTGGCTGCTGCACCACGCCCCGAACGTCCACCTCATCCCCGGCACCGCGACCGCCGGGCACCTGGAGGAGAACATGGCCGCCGGCGCGATCGTGTTCGACGACGCGACCCTCGCCACGCTCGACGCCGTCCCGTCGCGCTCCCAGGACGTGGCGCTCGGCTGAGCGGGACGTCGGTATGTCCGGAGTGCCGGGCGCGTGAGATGCTCCTCTCGCTGGAGGGTCCTAGGCGAGAGGCGGAGCGGGTGACCACCTGGACCGATGTGATCAACTTTGTCCGGACGCGGTACGAAGTCCTGGAGGAACAGGACGACTGGCTGCGGTTCCGCCTCGCCGGGCCGCAGGACCGGACGCAGCAGGCGACGGTGCACCACCTGCCCGAGCTGGACGGCGGCGCGTGGATCGAGATCTCCTCGCCGGTCGGCTGGGCCGCCAAGATCGACCTGCGCCAGCTGCTCGAGCTGGCCGGGGCGTCGGCCGCCGGCGGCGCGGCGATCGTGGACGGGGTCGCGCTGCTCAAGCACACGCTGCCCCTGGAGGACCTCAGCATCGAGCACGAGTTCGAGCGTCCCCTCAAGACGCTCGTCGCCCGGGCGGACGCCTTCGAGCACGAGCTGACCCAAGCGGACGAGTTCTGAGCCCACGGGTGTCACAACCCGGTCCGACGCCTTGTCTTGGCTGCCGAAACGAACGGCAGCACCGAGACGAGAGGCACCGCACCGATGGACACCCGTGGCACTCCCGCCATCACCACCCTGGACGAGCTCCGTCGCCACCTGCAGTGGGCGATCGAGCTCGAGCACGCGACCATTCCGCCGTACCTGTGCGCCCTGTACTCGTTGGACGCCGGGCGCAACGCCGAGGTGGCGCAGGTCGTCGGCAGCGTCCTCGCCGAGGAGATGCTGCACCTCGCACTGGCCGCGAACCTGCTGAACGCCGTCGGCGGCCGGCCCCGGCTAGACACGCCGGAGCTGCTGCCGGCGTACCCGCACCCGCTGCCGCACGGCGACCGGTCGCTGCACGTCAACCTGGTGCCGTTCGGGCCGGAGGCGCTCGAGATGTTCCTGCGCATCGAGCAGCCCGAGACCGCGGACGCGCCACCGCAGCCGGACGGGTACCGGACGATCGGCCAGTTCTACGCCGCCGTCGAGGCCGGATTCCGGTTGCTGTGCGCGACCTTGGGTGAGGAAGAAGTCTTCTCCGGGGACCCGAAGCGGCAGATCGGCGAGATGCACCTCCACGGCGGAGGTGGCGGCGTCCTGCCCGTCCACGACCTGAAGACGGCACTGGCCGCCCTGGCCGAGATCGTCGAGCAGGGCGAGGGCGCGGCGCGCACCGAGGTCTGGGACGGCGACCGCGACGTCTTCCACCCGGACCGCGACGAGGTCGCGCACTTCTACCGCTTCCAGGAGCTGAAGCACGGCCGCCGCTACCAGGCCGGCGACACCCCGCAGACCGGCCCGACCGGCGACGAGATCAAGATCGACCTCGACGGCGTCCTCCCGATGCGGCCCAACCCGCGTACGGCGGACTACCCGGCGGGCAGCGCGATCCGGGTGGCGCAGGAGGAGTTCAACAACACCTACTGCCTGCTGCTTTACCTGCTGGAGGAGACGTTTAACGGCGCCCCGGCGCAGATGGGCGCGGCGGTGGGGACGATGTTCACGCTGCGCGCGCAGGCCCAGGCGTTGATGAAGCTGCCGTCGGGTGACGGGCGGACGACGGCGGGCCCGACGTTCGAGTACGTGCCCCCGGAGCTGCGGCCCTGACTCAGCCGGTCAGGCCGCCGATCACGAGGTCCACGATCCGGCGCGCCAGGTCGTGGACCTCCGCGGCCGGCTGGCCGTCGACCCGGCGGAACCACGTGTCGACCGCGTTGAGGTTGCTGAGCAGGGTCCGCGTGGCGAGGGAGGCGTCGACCGCGCGCAGGGAGCCGTCGGCGATGCCGACCTCCACGACCGTCCGGAACAGCTGCTCGTAGTCGGTGCGCAGCCGGTTCAGCGCCTGCAGCGCCTCGACCTGGCGGGCCTTCAGCGCGGTCGCCACCTGGCCGCGCACCGCCTGGTGGACAACGTGGTGGTAGGCCAGGTCCTCCATCAGGTTGGCCACGTGCGCCACCGACATCGCGACCAGCCTGTCGCGGCCCGTGCCCTCGCCGTGGGCGTGCAGCTCGACCCGCCCGCGGACGCGCCCCATCGCCTCCTCGTACACCGCGAGGAAGATGTCGAACTTCGACCGGAAGTGGTAGTACACCAGGCCTTTGGTCGCGCCGACCTCACGCGCGATGTCGTCGATCGTGGCGTTGGCGAACCCGGTCGCCATGAAGGCCTCCGCCGCGGCGTCGAGGATCCTGCTCCGCGCACCGGGTTCGACGTCGGGGCTCGCGCTCACCTGGTCGTCCTCCTCGCTCCGAGTGTCCCATCGTCCCACGCCGTACTCCGGCGGTTGACACCGACACGCGCCGAACTCTACCGTGATACTCCGTAGTATTGCAGGTCAGACGGGTATCAGAGTGAGAAGTCACCTGAAGGGCGTCCAATGACGAACGCACGAGACCTCCTGCACGAACTCGCCACCAGGAAGGCCGTCACGCGGCTGCTGCCGGTGCTCGGCATCGCCTACTTCATGTCGTACGTCGACCGCACCAACGTCGCGCTCGCCAAGACCTCGCTCGCGGCCGACATCGGCCTCAGCGCGGCGGCGTACGGGCTCGGCGCCGGCCTGTTCTTCATCAGCTACGCCCTGCTCGAAGTGCCCAGCAACCTGATCCTCTACCGGGTCGGCGCCCGGCTGTGGATCACACGCATCGCGATCACCTGGGGGCTCGTCTCCGCCGCGATGATGTTCGTGGGCGACGACGTGTCGTTCTACGTCCTGCGGCTGCTGCTCGGCGCCGCGGAGGCGGGCCTGTTCCCGGCGATGATGTACATGGTCACGCAGTGGTTCTCGCAGAAGCACCGCGTCACGATCGTCGGCCTGATCTACGTCGCGCCCTGCGTCGCGGTCATCATCGGCTCCCCCGTCGGCGGCGCGCTGATGGAGCTGCACGGCCTCGGCGGGCTGCGCGGCTGGCAGTGGATGTTCCTCGTCGAAGGCCTGGTCACCGTCGTCATCGGCGTCTTCGTCTGGTTCTTCCTGCCCAGCCGTCCGACGGACGCGAAGTGGCTCACGGCGGAGGAAGCGGCCGTGCTTTCGGAACGGGCCGCCGGTGACACCACGGCGTCCCCGGCGCACGTCCGCGGGAACCTGCGCCGGGCGTTCGGCCACCCGACCGTGCTGCTGCTCGGCGCGATCTACCTGATCAACCAGTCGATCGGCGGCGGGATCGGCTTCAACTTCCCCGCCTACATCCAGTCGCTCGGGCTGCAGAGCCCGTTCCTGATCGGCCTCGTCGCGGGCAGCGGCGGTATTTCGGGGCTGGCCGGCGTGCTGTTCTTCCCCTGGTTCAAACGCCGGTACGGCCACGAGGTCACGCTCATCGGCATCTGCGCGGCCGCTGTCCTGCTGGTGCTGGTCGGCTTCCTCGTCTCCCGGAACCCGGTGTGGAGCATCAGCCTGCTCTTCATCTCGAACTTCTTCGCCTTCGGCACGCTGCCGCTGTTCTGGTCGGTCGCGATGTCGCGCCTGTCCGGCCTGATGGCCGCGGCCGGGCTCGCGTTCATCAACATGCTCGGGATCACCGGCGGCTTTGTCGGCCCGTACGTCTACGGCCTCGTCGAAGGCTCCACGGACAGCCTCGTCGCGCCGTACTACGTGTTCGCCGCGGCCGCGGTGGTCGCCGTCGCGCTCGTGCCGGTGCTGGGCTGGTCGATCCGGCGGGCCGCCGTGCAGGACCGGGCCGTCACGCCGAGCGCAGAGCAGCCGGTCTCGTGAGGTACGCACTGGTGGTGGCGCTGCTGGCCTGCTTGGTCGCTGCGCCGGCGGAGGCGAGCGCGCGGATCCGGTACGTGGCGCTCGGCGACTCGTCGGCCGCGGGACCGCTGATCCCGGACCAGATCGACACGACGTGCCTGCGGTCGGACCGGAACTGGCCGCACGTGCTGGCCGGCCGGCTCGGCGCGTCGCTCACCGACGTGACCTGCTCCGGCGCGACGACGGCCGACCTCACCGGCAGGCAGGCCGGGGTCGTCGCCCCGCAGTTCGACGCGCTGCGCCGGGACACCGACCTGGTCACGCTCGCGATCGCCGCGAACGACATCGCGCTCAGCTCGGCCTTCGTGACGTGCGCGAGCCCGGACCGGCCGGTCGTCCCGTCGTGCCGGGACCAGTACACGACCGGCGGTGCCGACGTGTTCACGGCGCGGATCGCCGCCACCGCACCGAAAGTGGCGGCCGCGCTGGCCGAGATCCACCGCCGCTCCCCCGCCGCCCGGGTGGTGGTCACCGGCTACCTGACCTACTGGCAACCGGGCGGCTGTTACCCGGCCGACCCGTACACCGCCGCCGACGCGGACTACATCCAGGCGACGTTCGACCGCCTGACGGTGATGCTGGCCGACCAGGCCGCGCGGGGCCGGGCGTCCTATGTGGACATCCGGGGCCCGAGCGCCCGCCACGGCCTGTGCGCCGCACCGGCGACGCGCTGGCTGGAGGGCGCCGCCCCGGCGTCACCGGCCTACCCGTACCACCCGAACGCGGCGGGCATGGCCGCGGCGGCCGCGATCATCGACGGCGTCGCCCGCACCCGGACCTGAGCGCGGTGACGCGCTCAGGCAGACGGCCGGTACCCCGGGGCCGACCGCGACGGCCGGCTCCGGGGCAGGGTCGGCCGGTCACCAGCCGACAGCCACCTCCAGCCACTGCGGGTCGCCGTGCGAGACGAACGACGACTGGCCGGCCACGTCGTCGTACGGGAAGCCGTACGCGAGGTGGTTGATGCCGTGGTCGTGCCAGTACTTCGCGTAGTAGTTCGCCGGGGCGGCCTTGTAGTAGTTCGCCGGGTCCTGCTGCTGCGAGGCCGGCAGCTGCGCGGTGTGCCGGTTCAGCGCCGCGCACATGTTCGGGTTGCCGGCCAGCGAACCGGCACAACCGGTGATGTTCGACGTCGGCTCGTTGACACCCACGGACTGCGCGTAGGCGGTGAAGTAGTTCGCGTACCGGCCGCCGGCGCGGAAGTCCGGGGCGCTGCCCGGCGCCGGGATCCGGTACGGCGCGTTCACCGTCGCCAGGCCCTTGAACTCGGTCGGCACCTCGGCCTGGAACTTCGCGAACGTGGCCGCGCGGTCCTCCTGGAAGGTCCCGTAGTCGTCACCCACCTGCACGTCGTACCCGTCGTGGGCGTGCAGCCGCATGGCCAGTTTCAGCGCGAACGCGTCCACCCGGGTGGTGTTGCCGTTGAAGACGTCCGGGCCGACGGTGAACTCGATGAAGTCGGCGTACTGGCCGTTCGGCGTGCCGAGGTAGAAGTACATCCGCCCGGCCGAGTTGGCCGGCATGTCGATGTAGGGCTGCTCGGCGATCGAGTGGGTCTGGCCGCCGAAGTTCCAGAACACCTGGCTGTCCGGGTACTTGCCGTTGGTCCGGTTGAGCACCTTGACCGTGAGCACGTTCTGCGCGGCCGGGATGCTGCCGGTGTCGCCCCAGAAGGAGTCGGGCGGGGTGCCCGGCCCCGTCGGGGTGGTCCCGCCGCCGGTGCCGAAGACCTGGAACTCCCACAGCGAGACGCCGTAGGGGGTGGCTCGCGCGGTCGTGTTCAGCCGCACGTACCGGCCGGAGCCGGTCACGTTCAGCGTCTGCGCGCCGCCGGTGCCGGTGGTCGTCTGGTACACAGTGGACCAGCTGGATCCGTTGTCGGACAGCTGGATCTGGAACGCGGTGGCGTAGGCGGCCTCCCAGTTGAGCTTGACCTGGCCGACGGTCGCCGCGCCGCCGAGGTCGACCTGGATCCACTGTGGATCGCTGAACTGTGACGACCAGCGGGTGGCGGTGTTGCCGTCCACCGCGGCGGAAGCGGGGGTGCCGGCGTTCTCCGTCGACGACGCCGTGACGGGTTTCCCTTGGGAGATCAGGGTGTCCGCGGCGTGGGCCGACGGCGCGGCGAAGCCGAGCGCGGCGACCGTGAAGGCCGCCGCGAGCGTCGCCAGCCGGGCAGCGGGTCCGCGGCGTCTGCGCCGCGGCGAAGCGATCGTGGGCATGGTTCCTCCCTGGCCGGGAAAGGGGGCGGACCCGCCGCCGGTCAGGGGACGGCGTCGTCCGGCGTCCCCGGACCGCCGGGCACCGGGCATCCGGGACGGCCGGGAACGTTCGGTGAAAAGGTTCATACCACCGCCCCCGACCTGTCAAGGCTTGACAAATCCGGGGCCGGAGGGCGATATTCGGAACCGATTCACCTCACCCTCTGCGTGGCGCCGCCACCCGCTCAGGGGCCGACTCACCTGGAGTCAGCCATGCCCAGCGGCGCCGTGCACCCGGTCCCCTGCCGTCCTCTGTGGACGGACGTACTCAGGCACCGCCCTGGGCGCAGGCCGTGGTCACCGGGCGGTTCCCGAACGCGTCACTCGTAGCGCCGTCACGCAGCGCGTGGACACCCGCGTCTCGCCGTCCGGGCCGATCCGCGCCGCATCCCGCGCCACGAAACGGATCCCGTCCCGTTGGACCGTCCGGGTGGCCACCCCTGCCTTCGCCGTGGACCGGGCCACCGGGCACCTCGTGAACTGTTGACACGATCGAGAACGCGGACCTACTCTCGCCCCATCCCCACCGCACTCCCGCGTCCCCCTTCTCTCTCGGAAATACAACGTTGTAAAAATCCGCCCGGGTCCCTGACCTGCGGCTTGAGAGTGAGGTCCCCCGTGCCCCGCCGAAGACTCCCCGCCATCGTCACCACCACCCTGCTCGTCCTCGGGACGATGCTCGGCCTGACCACCCCGTCGCAGGCCGCCGGTTCCCTGCCCTGCGACCTCTACGGCGCCGCCGGCACGCAGTGCGTCGCCGCGCACAGCACCACCCGCGCCCTCTACTCCGCCTACACCGGCAACCTCTACCGCGTGCAGCGCGCCTCCGACCGCGCCGAGACCGACATCGGCCTGCTCGCCGCGGGCGGGTACGCCAACGCCGCCGCGCAGGACTCCTTCTGCGCCGGGACGACGTGCACCATCACGGTGATCTACGACCAGTCCCCGCGCCACAACGACCTCACCGTCGAAGGACCGGGCACCGCGGGCGGGCAGGACGTCGCCGCCATCGCCTCGGCGCTGCCGGTCACCGCGGGCGGGCACAAGGTCTACGGCGTCTACGTCTCCCCCGGCACCGGGTACCGGCACTACGTCGGCGCCGGCGTCGCGGTCAACGGCCAGCCCGAGGGCATGTACATGGTCGCCAGCGGCACGCACGTCAACGGCGGCTGCTGCTTCGACTACGGCAACGTCGAGGCGCAGATCGCCGACACCGGCAACGGCCACATGGATGCGGTCAACCTCGGCACCACGTGCTACTTCCCGCCGTGCACCGGGATCGGCCCGTGGGTCGCGGGCGACCTGGAGAACGGGCTGTTCCAGGGCAACCGCTCCAACACCGCCAACCGCGGCAACGCCACCCCGTTCGTCACGGCGCTGCTGAAGAACAACGGCCAGACGACGTTCGCGCTCAAGGGCGGCAACTCCCAGAGCGGCGGCCTGACCACCTGGTACAACGGCACGCTGCCCTCGGGCGGGTACACGCCGATGCACCAGGAGGGCTCGATCGTGCTCGGCACCGGCGGTGACAACAGCAACGCCTCCATCGGCTCGTTCTTCGAGGGCGTGATGACCGCGGGCTACCCGACCGACGCCGCGGACGACGCCGTGCAGGCCAACGTGGTCTCCGTCGGCTACTCCGGCTCGACCGGGACACCTCCCTACGCGGCCACGGTTTCCGGACCCGGTGGCAAGTGCCTCGACGTCGCCGGCGACGACACCGGCGGCAACGGCACCGCCGTGCAGCTGTGGGACTGCCAGGCGAACGCGTCCGACCAGCACTGGGCGCACAACGCCGACTCGTCACTGTCCACTTTGGGCAGGTGCCTCGACGTCACCGGCAACGGGACGGCGGGCGGCGCACTGCTGGAGCTGTGGGACTGCAACGGCGTCGGCGGCCAGAAGTGGGTGCAGCAGGCCGACGGCTCGCTGCGCAACCCGCAGTCCGGCCGGTGCGTCGACGCACCGAACGGCGCCACGGCCAACGGCACCCGGCTGCAGATCTGGGACTGCAACGGCGCCGCGGCGCAGAAGTTCTCCGTCACCGGCGGCGGCCCGGTCACCGGCCCCGGCGGCAAGTGCGTCGACGTGGCCGGCGACGACCACGGCGTGAACGGCACCGCCGTGCAGCTGTGGGACTGCCAGTCCTTCGCCGTGGACCAGCACTGGTTCCACCTGTCCGGCGGCGCGCTGCGCACCTTGGGCCGCTGCCTGGACATCGTCGGCAACGGCACGGCGAACGGCACCCAGGTCGAGCTGTGGGACTGCAACGGTGTCGGCGGCCAGGGGTGGACGCAGCAGGCGGACGGTTCACTGCGCAACCCGCAGTCCGGCCGCTGCCTCGACTCCCCGAGCGGCGCGACGGGCAACGGGACCCGGCTGCAGATCTACGACTGCAACGGATCCGCGGCACAGAAGTTCGCGCTGATCTGAGCCCGTCGGGGGGGGGGGGGGGGCCCCCCCCCCCCCCCCGGGGGGGCCGGGGGGGGGGGGGGGGAAATAAAACCACGCCCCCACACGCCGCCCGACCCCCCCACCCCCCAAGGGGGAGGGCCCACCGCCC
>NZ_JBIUTB010000008.1:204763-557512 GCF_044741685.1 Amycolatopsis sp. NPDC088138 | reverse complement strand
CCCGCGCGGGGCGGGCGGCCCCGGCCCCCCCCGCTGCCATTACCCCACCCCCCGGCCCCCCCCCCCCCGCCGCCGGGGCCCCCCCCCGCGGGGGGGGGGGGGCCCCCCGCCCCCCCCCCACGCCGGCGGATTCACTTGGTGGACGCGATGAAATAGACGACGATGCCGATCAGCGCGAGCACCTCGGACAGCACGAAGGTGGAGTAACCGAGCGCCTGCAGTTTCCCCTTCGCTTCCGGCTGCCGGGCGGTGCCATTGATGACCGCGGCGAAGATCAGCCCCACGCCGATTCCCGGGCCGATCGCCCCCAGCCCGTAGCCGATGGCGGCGAGGCCGGGGTTGATGTTGACAGTCTGGGCCAGAACAGCGTCGTTCATGGACATTCCCCTTCACATCGGTCCACGCGCACGCTCGCGTGGAGCAGCGGCTTCGTGTGTCACAACGGACATGCGACGGAGCAGGGCAGAACTGTTCGACGGCGCCGGAATCGGCGGTTGTCGCGGAGGTAGCTGATCTCGCCGGGCAGTGTTCTCGAAAGCACGGGGCTCTCGAAAGCATGAGAAACGTCGGGCCGAGAATTCAAGGGCCGATTGTTTCGGCCACCCCCAGCATATCACTGAAGGGAACCGGGCGGTCAGAACACGTAGCGGTGCACCGTTTCCGGGTGGAGGACGAGGCGCACCTGGTCCTCCGCCAGGATCCCGGCGAGGTCGGCGGCCCGGTCCGCGTCGGTGAGGTCCCAGTAACGAGCCGCGAGGCGGCGGCTCAGGTCGTGCGCTCCGCCGGGTTCCACCGTGATGCGACCGGCGGCCGACACCCAGCGCTCCCGCTCCCCCACCGGCGCGGCGACGACGATCGACGCGCGGGGATCCCGGCTCAGGCGCCGCACCTTGAGGGAATCGGGGGGTGTGAACAGCTGGATCGTGCCCTCCGCGGTGGCCTCGAACCACACCGGGCGCGGCGGGGCCCCGGCCACGGACAGGAATCCGTGCAGCGGGCGCCGGAGGAACTCGAGGTCGTCGGCCGTCAAGGAACTGGTGTCAGTGCTCATGCCATCCGATTCAACGGGCCGGGCTCGGACGAGTCCATAGGTGAATGGCCGGTTCGCATGTCCATTCGTCTAACCTGGCCGGGTGGACGTGTTCGGTGACCTGTTCCGCGGTGTACGCGCGCACGGCTCGTTGTTCGGCAGCTCGGCCCTGTCCCCGCCCTGGGCCCTGCACTTCGTGGACGGCGCGCCGCTGACCCTGTGCACCGTGCTCGGCGGGGCGGGCTGGATCGTGCCGGAGCACGGCCCGCCCGAGCCGCTGCGCGAGCGCGACACGATCGTCGTGCGCGGCCCCGGGACGTTCACCTTCGTCGACGAGGTCGGCACCCGGGCCGAGCCGGTCGCCTGCGGCGTGCACTGCGCGGCACCGGAGGAAGGCGGCACGCGGCACCGTCGCGGCTGGGCCGACGGCGGCGGGACGGCGACCCTGGTCACCGGCGCCTACCCGGTGCGCGGGGAGATCAGCCGCCGGCTGCTGGACGCGCTGCCGGTCGTGCTGCGCGTGGAGGCCGGCGGCACGGGTGACGCGGTGCTGGACCACCTCGCCGCCGAGGCCGCCGCCGACACGCCGGGCCAGCAGGTGGTGCTCGACCGGCTGCTGGACTGGATGCTGGTCTGCACGCTGCGCGAGTGGTTCGACCGCCCCGGCGGCGAGCCACCGGCCTGGTGGGCCGCCCAGCGCGACCCGGTGATCGGCCACGCGTTGCGCCTGCTGCACGCCGAGCCGGCGGCCCCGTGGACGGTCGCGGCGCTGGCCGGCCGTACCGGCGTGTCCCGCTCGACGCTGGCCAAGCGCTTCGCCGACCTGGTCGGCGAGCCGCCGCTGACCTACCTCACCCGCTGGCGGATGACCCTCGCGGCGGACCTGCTCCGGGAGCGGGACGCGGCGACGGTCGCGGACATCGCCCGCGAGGTCGGCTACGCGGACCCGTTCGGCTTCAGCGCGGCGTTCAAACGGGTCCGCGGCACCAACCCGAGCGAGTTCCGGCACCAGCGGGCCTGAGCCACCGTCCACAGGAGACGGTCCGTCACCGCTTCGGGTTACCGGGGCGGGTTCGAGGTGCGGTGCGGCAGCCGCGTGTCGATCATGAATCGGCCGTCTACCGCCGCTCCGGAAGGACAGGTCATGGATCTCGCTGTTCCCGAACAGGTCCGCCGCGACAGAACGGCCAGCCTGGACACCGTGCGGGCGGCGTTGCCGGACCTCGGGGCCGGCCGGCCGGTGATCGTCGTCGACGACGAGGACCGCGAGAACGAAGGCGACCTGATCATGGCCGCCGAGCACGCCACCCCGCGGGCGCTCGCCTTCTTCATGCGCCACACCAGCGGCCTGATCTGCGCGCCGATGGCCCCCGAGGTCACCGACCGGCTGCACCTCCCGCCGATGGTCCAAGCCAGCGAAGATCCCGCCGAGACGGCCTACACGGTGTCGGTGGACGCCGCGGCCGGCATCGAGTCCGGCATCTCCGCCGCCGACCGCGCCTGCACGCTCCGGCTGCTCGCGGACCCGGCCACCACCCCCGGCCTGCTGTGCCGGCCGGGCCACGTCTTCCCGCTGCGCGCCCGGGCCGGCGGCCTCGCCGAGCGGCGCGGCCACACCGAAGCGGCCGTCGAGCTGATGCGCCTGTGCGGTCTCGCGCCCGTCGCCGTGATCAGCGAGGTGTGCAACGACGACGGCAGTGTCGCCCGGCTGCCCCAGCTGCGCACCCTCGCCGACCAGCACTGGCTGAAGGTCGTGTCGATCGAGCAGATCGCCGCGTACGTGCCGCAGACCGCCGTGGCCCGCTGATGCTCGCGGCCACCGTGTTCGACCTGGACGAGACCCTGGCCGACAGCGCGGCGACGTGGACCCGGGTGATCGGCGCCGTCGCGGCCCGCCACGGCCACGGCTGGACCGCGGCCGACTGGGCGGCGATCCAGGGCACCGGCACCGGCCACTGGGCGGCCTACCTCGCGCGGCGCTGCCCGGGCCTCACCCCGGCGTCGGCCGTGGCCGAGTGCGTCGAGGGCATGGTCGACGCGCTGGCCCGGGGCGGGTTCGGGCTGCTGCCAGGGGCCGCGGACCTGGTCGCCACGGCGGCCGCGGCGGGACCGGTCGCGCTGGTCTCGGCCTCCCCCGCCCGCTACGTCCTGGCCGCGGTGGCGGCGTCCGGCCTGCGGTTCGCCGCGATCGTGACCGGTGACGACGTCACCCGCGGCAAGCCCGCGCCGGACCCGTACCTGCTCGCCGCGCGCCGCCTGGGCGTGTCCCCGGACCGGTGCCTCGCGGTCGAGGACTCCGGTTCCGGGATCCGCTCGGCGCACGCGGCCGGGATGACCGTGCTGGCCATCCCCAACCAGGCGACCGCCCGCGACCACGAGGTGCTCGGGCTGGCCGCCCACCACGCCGCCGACGCGCTCATCGCCACCAAGACGCTGACTTCGCTGCCCTACCTGCACCGGCCATGGACGTGATCACGCCGGAACGAGGCGCCGTACGGCAGCGTTCCGGTGGGGACGGCGGACCGGAACGTCCCGGCGGGTAGTTCCACGACGAGCAGCCGGCCGGAGGTTCTCGTCGGGGTTCGCACCGGGCCGGGCGACTTGTCTTCGCCGGCTTGCCGATGACCGCGTCGAGCAGCTCGAGGCGGTCCGGGTCGCGCAGGCCCACCGCGACCAGCCTGGTGGCCGCCGCCGCGATGAGCGCGCTCGAACGTCGCGCCATGCGGCCTTTCCCCGATCGGCCAAGCGAATGCTGCGCCGCCACCGCGCCCGCTGTCGACCGGGGGCCGCTTCGACAACACCCGTAACCTGCACCGACCATGGTCGTAACGACCATGGTCGTGCTACGGTGGGTGCATGCCCCCGGTTGACGAAGCCCCCGAAGAACCCCGCAGCCGCCGTGAGCGGCCGGCGAAAGCCGCGCTCACCCGGCAGGGGATCATCGACACCGCCCTCGGCGTCCTGCGGGACGAGGGCCTGGAGAAGGTGACGATGCGGCGGGTCGCCGCCGCGCTCGACTCGGGGCACGCGTCGCTCTACGTCTACGTGCGCAACACCGAGGACCTGCACGCGCAGATCCTCGACGTGCTCCTGGGCGAGATCAATCCGACGACCGCGGGCCCCGGCACCTGGCGTGACCGGGTGAAGGCCCTGCTGAACAGCTACGGGCAGCTGCTGTTCCGCTACCCGGGGATCGCCCGGATGGCGATGTCCACCCAGCCCAGCGGCCCGCACTACCTGGCGTTGGTCGACACCGTGCTGGCCCTGCTCCGCGAAGGCGGGGCGAGCGACCGGGCCGCGGCCTGGGGCGTCGACCTGCTCCTGCTCTACCCCACCGCGGTCGCCGTCGAGCACAGCGGCCCGAAAGCCTCCGAGAAGAAGACCGAAGCGCTGTCCGCCCTGGCCACGCAGATCACCACGGTGGACGCGCAGCGGTATCCGCACATCGCCCCGCTCGCCGCCGCGCTCGTCTCCGGCACCGGTGCCTCCCGCGGCAACTGGGCCCTCGACGTCCTGCTCGACGGCATCCTCACCGCCGGCCCGCCGCCGGCCGACCACTAAGGACCTCCCATGACTTCACCTTCCGTCACGATCGCCGGGGCGGGCCTGTCCGGCCTCGTCCTCGCCCGCATCCTCCAGAACCACGGGGTTTCCGCCACCGTCCACGAACTGGACGTCTCGGCCGGCGTGCGCCGCCAGGGCGGCTCCCTCGACATCCACGAGGAAACCGGCCAGCTCGCCCTGCGCGAAGCCGGCCTCTACGACGAGTTCCGCCGCCACACGCACCCGCAGGGTGAGCACGTGCGCGTCCTCGACAAGAACGCGCACGTCCACGTCGACACCGGGCCCGAGGGCGGCGAAGGCGGCCGCCCGGAGATCGACCGGACGGCGCTGCGCACCCTGCTGCTCGACTCGCTCGACCCCGGCCGGATCGTCTGGGACCACAAGGTCACCGCGGTCCGCGCGCTCGGCGGGGGCCGGCACGAGCTCACCTTCCGCGACGGCGGCACGACCGAGACCGACCTCCTGGTCGGCGCGGACGGCACCTGGTCGAAGGTGCGCCCGCTGCTGTCGGCCGCGACCCCGGAGTACTGCGGGGTCACCCACCTCGAGCTCCTCGTGCCGGACGCCACGACGCGGCACCCGGAGCTGGCCGAGCTCGTCGGCCCCGGCATGGTCTTCGCCCTCTCCGACAACAAGGGCTTCCTGGGCCACGGCGGTGACAGTCTCGAACTCGGCGCTTCCCTCCGCGTCCCGGAGGACTGGCTGGACTCCGCCGGCGTCGACTGGGCCGACCCCGGCGCGGCGCGCGAAGCCCTGCTCCGGGAGTTCGCCGACTGGGCACCCGCGTTCCACGAGCTCATCCGCTCCAGCTCGGACACGATCACCCCGCGCCGGATCTTCGGCCTGCCGGCCGGGCACCGCTGGGCGCGGGTCCCGGGCGTCACGCTCGTCGGCGACGCCGCGCACGTGATGTCGCCCTACGCCGGGGAAGGCGCGAACCTCGCGCTGATCGACGGGGCCGACCTGGCGCGCGCCATCCTGCAGCACCCGGACGACCTCGAGACCGCGCTGGCGCAGTACGAAACCGCGATGTTCCCGCGCGCCGAAAACGCGTCACTCGAGTCCGCCCAGGGATTGGCATCCTGTTTCACTCCGACCGCGCCTGCGGAGATCGCCGGGTTCTTCTCCCAGATGGCGGCCCATTCTTGATCACCGGCAGGTAGTGCGTGAGCAATTCACGATAACGGCTCGGAAAGGATTTCCGCCGACACGCACACCACCCTGTAACACGCCTCCGGAGGCTGCGACTAACGCACTGTTTCCGGCCGATCGCCCGAATCGTCCGGAACGCCTCCGGGGAGGGCATCGTGAACGTCACGACCTACGGACCATCGGACCAGCAGGACGCCGCCGCCAAACGGGCCGACGACCGCATCGACACCAGACGGGCCAAGATCGCGGTGCTGCGCGAGCCCGGCGGCCTGGCCAAGGCCGACGAGCCGGGCCGCGTGGCCACGCGGATCGACCGCCTCGGCCGCTACTACCCCGACGTCCGGCCGGTCAGCCCGGCGGCGATCGCGGCGGGTGATCCCGCGGCCATGCGGGCGGCGAACGCGATCCTGGAACGGATCATCGTCACCGACGACCTGCTCGGCGTGGGGTACCTCGAAGGCGGGGTCACCGCCGCGAGCGCGGTCGGCCGGGTGGGCATCCGGGACGCCCGCGGCCGGCTCGCCGGCTACGGCACCGGATCCCTGGTGTCGCCCGAACTGCTGCTCACCAACCACCACGTGCTGCCGAACGCCGAGGTCGCCGGGTTCAGCACCATCGAGTTCAACTACCAGGACGGCGTCGACGGCCTGCCGGTGCCGGTGCGGGCCTTCAAGCTGGATCCGGACCGGTTCTTCGTCGCCGACCCCGAACTGGACTTCGCGCTCGTGGCGGTCAAGGCCGACGCGGCCGGCCTGGGTCCGTTCGGCCACAACCGCCTCATCGGCGCCGAGGGCAAGGCGATCGTCGGCGACTTCGTCACCATCATCCAGCACCCGCAGGGCGAAAAGAAGAAGATCGCGCTGCGGGAGAACCGGGTCGTGGACGTCCTCGACCTCTTCCTGCACTACGAAACCGACACCGAACCCGGGTCGTCGGGCTCACCGGTGTTCAACGACCAGTGGGAGATCGTGGCGCTGCACCACGCCAGCGTCCCGGCGGACGGGCACGCCGAGTTCGGCGATTACCTGAACGAGGGAATCCGGGTGAGCAAACTGCTGGAGTTCCTGCGGGGACAGCAGTTCTCCCCCGAGCGCCAGGTGCTCGTCGACCGGCTTTCCACTGTACCCGAGCGTGCTTCCCGGCCCGCGGCGGACAGCCCGGCCGCGGCGCCGCAGCCGCTCACGATGCCGTTCGACATCCGGCTCCGCGCCGAGGCGGTCCCGGTCGCACGGGCGGCGGAGAGCATCCGGATCGACCCGGACTACTCGAACCGCGAGGGGTACGACCCGGACTTCCTGCCCGGGCACCGGGTGCCGCTGCCCACGCTGCCGGACGCGCTCGTCCCGCTGGCCGCGACCAACCGGCAGGCGACCGGCGAACCGCGTTACGTGCTGCCCTACCACCACTTCAGCGTCGTGCTGAACAAGAACCGCGGCCTGGCCTTCTTCACCGCGGTCAACATCGACGGCGGCACGAGCCGGCCGTTGCGCCGCGAAGCGGATCACTGGTCCCTCGACCCGCGGGTCGGGACGAGCGAGCAGATCGGCGAGGAGATCTACCGGGACAACCCGCTCGACCGCGGTCACCTGGTGCGCCGCCTCGACCCGGCGTGGGGCACGACGGCCGCGATCGCCCAGCTCGGCAACGACGACACCTTCCACTTCACGAACTGCTCCCCGCAGCACAAGGACTTCAACCAGAACCGGACCACGTGGGCCGGGCTCGAGGACTACGTCCTGAAGAACGCGGACAAGGAGAACATCAAGGTCACCGTCGTCACCGGCCCGGTGCTGGCCGAGGACGACGACCGCTACCGCGGGGTCCAGCTCCCCCGCCAGTTCTGGAAGGTCGTGGCGACCGTGCACGACGCCGGCCGGCTGTCCGCGACGGCGTACCTGCTGAGCCAGGAGGAGCTCATCCGCGGCCTGGAGTTCGCGCCCGCCGAGTTCGACTACGGCGCCTACCGCACCTACCAGGTTCCGGTGCGCCGCATCGAAAAGCTGACCGGTCTCTCCTTCGGCGACCTCACCACGGCCGACCCGCTGGCCGGCCTGGAGTCGACGTCCGAGGCGACGGAGATCCGGAGCCTGGACGACATCCTCCTCTGACCACCCCGTCCTCTGAGCACCCCGCCCCGTGGTGGACGAGCCACCACGGGGCGGGGAGTTCAGCCTGTTACAGGGCGCACAGCAGCGAGCACGCCTTGGCCGAAGACCAGTCCGTGTACGTCGGCGGGGTCGACGGCGGGACGTTCACCGGCAGATAGCCCGCCTTCGCGCGGTTGGTGATCGGGAACAGGCTCAGCAGGGCGTACGTCGAGCAGTACACCTGCTTCGACGCCCCGGCCGCCAGCGTGAACGGACCCGTCTGGCACGACGGCTCCACGCTGTCCACGACCTGGCCGTCGGTGATGCCGACCGGGCCCTGGTTCGTCACCGTGATCCGCCAGTACGCGGTCGCGTTCAGCAGGCCCAGCAGCCCGACCGGCGCCTGTTTCGCCCACGGTCCCACGCCACCCGGACCACACTTCGCCACGGTCGCGGACGTGCAGATCTCCTTCTGCACCACCACCGTCGGCGTGCAGCCCGCGCCCGGCGCGACCGGGAGCGTCACCGTGTTGGAGGTGAACGCGCCCGTCGTGTCGGTGCCGGTGGCCGTGTTCGCCACCGACGTCACCGCGCAGTCCGCGGCGATCGTCGTGCGGAAGCACAGCTGCGGCGCGTCACCGGCGTAGTCGACGACCAGCTGCGGCTGGTTGCCGCCGCCGAAGTCGCCCGTGCCGTTGAGCACCAGCGACGTCGTCACGGTGATCGACGGGTGCGCGGCGGCCGAGACGCCGCTCAGGTCGACCGAGCCGTCCGGGGCGAACCCGGGGGTCGGGACGACGGTGCCGCCCTGGTCGATCACCGTCACCCGCGACGCGGCGAAGTTCACGTTGGCCGGGGTGATGCCGGTCAGCCGCGCGGCCGTGTAACCCTGGACGTGACCGGTACCGCCGTCGCAGTAGAAGTCACCGGGCTTCAGCGTCACCTGCCCGCCGGACCGGACACACGGCGAGGTGCCGGTCGCCGGGTCCATCGAGAACAGCACACCCGCGTCGCCGAGGCCGATGAGGCAGCCGGTCGGCGGGTCGTAGGTGTAGCCGTAGTCCCGCGTGGTGCCCCCGTTGACGTTCGGGTGCGTGATCGGGCCGGGCAGGCCCGCGCACGCGACGCCGGTCGTCCAGTCGTGGCACAGGGCCGCCCCGGCGATCCCGCCGTTCCAGAGTCCGAAGTAGCTGCGCAGGTGCCCGGCCGGGTCGGTGACGACCTCCGGGTTGAAGACCCACACCCCGGCCGCCAGCGCGGCCGCGACCGGCGGCGCCGGGAGGGGCGAGCCGTCGAGCGCGAAGCAGGTGGTGACCTCCGGGTTGCCGCTCGTCGTCGAGCACGCGCCCACCGGGGCACCCGCCGTGCTGAAGTAGGTGTAGGCGTTGTAGGTGTAGTTCCCGGCCGGGCCGGTGAACTTCGGGGTCGCCCAGCCGGTGCAGGCCGTCGCCGTCGCGGGGTCGAAGCAGCCCAGAGCGGGCCGGCCGACGCCGGGGACGGAGGACGACGCGAACACCTTGCCCGCCACGACGGTCAGCGAGCCGTAGACGTGGGTGTTGACGGCGCCCGGCTGGTTGTTGCTGGGCGGCACGATCGGCGCGTACGGCTGGCCGCCGCAGGCGCTCTTCGTGGCGATGGTCCAGCAGACCACGGCGCCGGTGCTCACGACGCCGTACAGGTTACCGCCGCTTTCGACGAGGCCCGCGATGCTGTTGACCTGCGTCGGGGAGCCGGCGGCGGTCAGCGGCCAGTACCCGCAGTTCGCGGCGGCGGCCAGGTCGAGGCAGCCGACCCCGACGGACGCGGCGGTGATGGCCGGGTAGTAGACCTGCGCGGGCGCGGCCGGGTTCCGGACGTACTGCGGGGTCAGCGTGCTGGCGATGTCGCCGGTGTCACCGGTGCCCAGCGGACCGGGCGTGGTGTTGAGCGGCTTCGGCCACGGACCGCCCGGGCAGCGCTGGCCGGTGCCGACGTCGGTGCACACGAGTTTCCGGGTGGGCGCGACGAGGTGGTGGTAGATGTTCCATGCCTGCAGCGTGCCGTCGGGGGTGCGGTTCAGCAGCGGGGTGAAGCCGTCGCCGCCGGTCGCCGTCGTGACCGCCTGGATGGGCGGGGTGAGCGTGCCGGACAGCGAGGTCGCGTCGGGCCCGGAGCGCGGGTTCGTCGCGCGGACGGCGGTGACGCCGGAGGCGGGTTCGGTCCCGGCGAAGGTGCTGCCGTCGGTGGACCACGACGGCGTCCAGCCGGGCGGCGCGTGCAGCGACCCGGACTGGTAGGACTGGCCCGCGCCGACGGCGTCGGTGATGGCCGCGGCGCCGGTCGCGCTCGCCTGGTCGTCGTAGCCGACGACCCAGTTCGCGGTGGCGCCGTGGGCGGCCGGGGAACCGGTGCCCTGCACGGACTTCACCAGGCCCGAGACCGGGGCCAGGGGCGCGGGGTCGGCCGATGCCGGCATCGGGAAAGCGGCGGCCACGAGCACGAGCGGTAAACCCGCCACTCCCCAGCGGCGTACACGCATGCGTCTTCGCATGAAGGGCCCTCGATTCTTTTCCGGAAAAGGATTTTCCCCCGACCGAAGGAGAATCGTATGCCGCGGCGAGAACCCGTTGAAGCGCTGTCACCCGGGCGCCGAAAGGTGCGACGCCAACGGCGCAGTTCGTTACCACCGCGAAATGAGCAACTTTCATTCCGGCAATGAGCGTTTTCCGACGACGTCACCTAATAGCACGCATGCCGTCACTCGTTCGAGTTAACGCTTTCCATGATCCGCTGCGTTCTTTCCGCAATCACTTCCGCAAAACGGACATTCACAGCGCGCCGAGGGGCACTGCCGCCGCCATCGCGCGGTACCCCGCGTCGCCGGGGTGCAGGTGATCACCCGAGTCGTACGCGGCGAGCATCGCCTCCGGGTCCGCCGGGTCGCGGACGGCGGCGTCGAAGTCGACCCAGCCGTCGAACACCCCGGTGCTCGTGCGGATGAAGGTGTTCACCTGGTCGCGGGCGGCGAGGTGCGCGTCGTTGCTGCAGCCGCAGCCCTTGATCGGCGTGAGCGTGCCCGCCAGCACCCGGATGTGGGCGGCGTGCAGTTCGGCGGCGATCTCCTTCAGCCCGGCGATGACGTCGTCGGCGCTCGCGTCGCTGTTGATGTCGTTGATGCCCTCGAGCACGATCGCGGTGCGCGCCCCGGTCTGGCTGATCAGGTCGTGGTTCAGCCGGGCCAGCCCGCTCACGCCGGCCGTGCGGCCGTCGGGGAAACCGCTGAACGCGTCCTGCAGGATCCGGTTGCCCGCGATGCCCTCGTCGACCACCCCGGGCACCGCGGCCTGTCCACTGGTGAGGAGGCGCTGGGCGAGGAAGTTCGGCCAGCGGCTGTTGGTGTTCGGGGTCGACGAATAGCCGTCGGTGATCGAATCGCCGAAGGCCACGACGGAACCGGCCGTGTCCGCGTCGGCCACGTCGATTCCACTGAGGATGGTCCAGAACCCGAAGGTGCCCGCCGACGGGAAGTCGCCGACGTCGGCCGTGTGGTCGCCGGTGCCGTCGGCGGTGGTGTACATGTCCTGCAACCCGATGCTGTGCGCGGGCGCGTTGGTCACGGTCCCCTTCAGGTACAGGCTCACCAGCAGGTCCGCGTCGGCCGGCACCGCGAACGGCAGCGGGTCGCTGACGGCCTGGCCGCCCGCGGGCAACCCGGCTTCCGGCTGCCCGCCGAAGGTCAGGGTGACCGGCGTGCTCACCGGCGTCGCCCCCGCCTGCCGCACCGCGACGGTGGCGTGGCCGACGACCAGCGGCCCGGGGTCGTAGGCGTTGTCGAGCCGGACGCGCACCTGGGCGCCGCCGCGGCTGGTGTGCTCGACCATCCGCAGGGTGCGCTCGGTCCACGGCCCGGCGTCGAGGCCGTCGTCCGTCGCCGCGGCCCACGTCCCGGCCCAGGGGCCCGGGGCGGGCCGGGTGCCGAGGGCGAACACGTGCAGAGCCGCGCCGTTGGTGATCACGGGCAGCGTGACGGCGGTGGCCGGGACGCCCGGGTCGAGCGGGATCGAAACGGTGTAGAGCTTGGCGGAGAACGGGTTCGGCCCGCTTGGGGTGTTCCAGCGCGGGAACGATACGGTCATCCGGTCGCCCGGCCCGAAGTACCAGTCGGGTGCGCCGAGCTGGAAGGTCCGGACGTGCCCGTCGGCGTACTCGATCGTCCCGCTCCCGGTGGACGCCGTGCCCGTGCTCGTCACCAGGAACGACAGCGCCGCACCGGAAAAGGACCCCTCGATCCGCTGGCCGTCGGCGACGACGTTGTCCCGGGTGCCGGGCGCGTAGGCGGGAAACTGCAGCGGTGCGCCGTCGACGGTGACCGTGCGCCCGGGATCCCAGCCCGCGGCGGCCAGGTCTTCGGCGATGAGGCTGTGCCCGCTCCCGTCGAGATCGGCCGCGGCCGGCTGGGCAGCGGTGCTGACGCCGACGTTGTCGAAGGCGGCGGCCAGGTTCGGGTAGCTGACGGCCGCGTCGGCCGCACCGGCCGGAGTGACGAGACCGGCGACCACCAAGGCGGCCAAGAGAATGCGCTTCACGGAGGACTCCCAGTCAGTCGCAGTGGCGGGCGGTGAACGTCCAGGTGCCGGAGCCCACGGAGAACCGGTTCGTGCCGGACAGCCGCGATGCGCCCTTCGGCGCCGTCACGCCCGTGCCCGGAACGGTCACCGTGGCCGTCGTGTTGGCGGGCACCGTGACCGTCAGGTCCAGGCGGCACCCGGACTGCGTCCACGCCGACGAAACCGGGCCGCGGACCGTGTCGATCGACGCCGACACGTGGCCGAGCCCGGCCGGAACCTGCGGTGTGAAGGCAATCGCGGAGTACCCGGGCGCGGCCGGGGTGATCCCGGCGAACTGCGTGTACAGCGCGGCGTTGACACCGGCGAACATGGCGTGGTCGTGGGTTTCCATGCCGGACTCGTACGTCCACTCCTCCCACGGGGTGGTCGCGCCGCGGCCGATCTCGTACCCGAATCCCGGATAGGTCTTCTGGTCGAGCACGGTCAGCGCGACGTCGATCCGGCCGGCCTTGGCCAGCGCCTCGGGCAGGTAGCGGGTGCCGAAGATGCCGGTGTCGAGGTGGCCGCCGTTCTTCGCCAGGATCGTGTCGGCGAGCTGCGCGCCGACGGCCGCGACCTTGTCCGGCGGCACGATGCCGAAGGCCAGCGGGAGGATGCTGGTCGTCTGGCGGCCGTCGCCGTAGGTGGTGCCGGCCGCGTTGAGGAAGTGCGTGTTGAACGCGTCGGCGATCGACGTCGCCAGCCCGGCGAAGTGGGCCGCGTCGGCGGTGTTCCCCAGGGCCCGCGCGGCTTTCGCGACGTCGCCGGCCTGCCGGAACGACAGGGCCGTGTTGACGACGGACCGCTCACTGAAGCAGTCGCCCGCCGACGGGTTTCCCTGGCCCCCGTTGGCGTTCGGGCCGCGGTCGGGCGGGCACCAGTCGCCGAAGCCGCGGTCGTCCGGCCAGATGCGGCCGGGGTAGGCTGCCGCGTTGGTGTCCACGAACGCCTTCATCTTCGGGTAGGCCGCGGCGAGGCGCGCGAGGTCGCCGTACTGCTCGTAGAGCGACCAGGCGAGGTCGACCGATCCCCCGCCCATGTCCGGCAGCTGGGCGTTGCCCGCGTCGCTGGGCAGCGCCGTGCCGGGCGGCAGGTCGAGCAGGTACTTGCCGTAGAAGCCGTCCATGCCGAAGTCGAGGACGGACGCGTCGTGGTAGGCCTGCACGTCCATGCCCGGCGGCGTCCGCTCGTCGCGGACGGGGTTGTCGGTCGGCAGGCTCATCGAGTTGTTCAGCACGGCGCGCCGGTTGTTCGCCCAGATCGTGTTCAGCAGCGGATCGGACGTCTCGACGTGGCCGGTCGCGGCGACGTCGGCGTGCGCGACCCGGCCGGCGACACTGCCGAGGTCCGGTGTGCCCGGGAAGCCGGTCAGCTCGAGGTAGCGGAAGCCGTGGTAGGTGAACCGCGGCTCGTAGACCTGTGTCCCCGCAGCCGGTCCGAGGGTGTAGGAGTCGGTGGACGCGGCGTTGCGGTTGGTGGTGGTGTCGAGCGTCCCGTCGGTCGTGAGTTCCTCCGCCGTGCGCATCCGGACGGTCGTCCCGGCCGGCCCGGCGACGCGGAGCTGCGCCCAGCCCGCGAAGTTCTGCCCGAAGTCGTAGACGTAGACGCCGGGGCGAGGCTGCTTCACCGACACCGCGCGCAAGGTCTGCACCACGCGGACCGGCGGCGCGGTGGTCGCGGTCAGAGTGGGGCTGGGCGCCGGGACCGTGCGCACCGGGTGCCAGGACGCGTCGTCGAAGCCCGGCCGGTCCCAGCCGTCCTGCTGCAGGCGCGCGTCGTAGCTCTCCCCCGCGTACAGGTCGTTGGCCGTCACCGGGCCGTCGGACCACCGCCACGTGTCGTCGGTGGTGACGGTCCGGGTCGTCCCGTCGGTGAAGGTGACGGCGAGCGCGAGGATCCCCTGTTTCGGGCCGGTCCAGCGGAAGCCGTACTGGCTGAACCGCGGGCCGTACCCGTTGCCCAGCCACAGGCCCACCGCGTTGTGTCCGATGTGGACCTGGCTTGTGACGTCGAAGGAGTCGTAGAGGTTCCGTTGGTCGTACGGCGTGCTCGCGGGCGAGAGGACCTGGTCGCCGGTCTTCTCGCCGTTGAGCCGCAGCTCGTAGAACCCGAGGCCGTAGACGTACGCCCGTGCCGACGCGACCTTCTTGTCCAGGACGAATTCGTGGCGCAGCAACGGCGCGTCCGGCGACTGGGCCAGCAGGACCGGGTCACCCTGCGGTTCCAGCTGCCCGTCGGTGACGGTGACGCCGGGGAAGCGCGGGTCCGGTGTGGACGAGAAGTCGTCGGAAAACAGTGGTGTGCCGTCAAGAGCGTGCACGGCGACGTTGTCGTAGCGGGCGACCTCGGCCGTGCCCTGGCTGACCGACGTCCGGAACCCGAGCGTTCCGGTGGTCACCCCGCCGACGGAACGGGAGTCGACCTGCGTGCCGTCGATCGACGTGACGACGGTGTCACCGTGGGCTTCGAGGCGCAGGTGGTGCGGCAGGCCCACGGTGGCCGGGGTGATGACGGCGCTCAGGTCGACCTCGCCGAGGAGCGAGAAGGCGCCGTGGCTCTTCACGTGGGGCCGCAGCAGGACCTTGCCCGGTGTCGTGGCCGCGTTCACCTGCCACATCAGGAAGTCGTCGGGGTCCGCGGCGCGGAAGAGGACGCTCGCGGCGGCGGCCTTGATCGTGAAGTCCAGGTCCAGGTCGAAGTCCTGCCACGTGTACGCGCTGCCCGCGTCCGGGCTGATCCAGCTCGCGCCCGCCCAGTCCGACGGCCCGCTCTCCCACCACGCGGACGCGGCCGTGCTCGGCGCGCCGCCACGGACGTCCCAGACCTGCACGGTCCAGTAGGTCCGCTTCCCCGCGGTGGCCGGGCCGCGGTAGGGCACGGCGACCGAGTCCCCGCTCGCGACCTTCCCGCTGTCCCAGACGTCGGCCCGGTTCGCGGCAAGGAGACCGGGACTGCCGGCGACGAGGATCCGGTACGCCGCCTGCCGGGTGTCGGACCGGCCGGAGCGCAGCTTCCAGCTCAGCGACGGCGTCCCGGACGTGGCGAGCGGGTTGACAACGTTGTCGACGCGCAGGTCGTAGGCCTCGATGCTCGCGTCGCGGTGCCCCGCGAGGGCGGCCGTGTCCGTGAACAACGTCGCCAGCAAGGCGCAGAGGAGAGCGAGCAGAACGCGTGCGGGACGACCGGACATGGGTGCTCCACTCGCTGGACAGGCAGTGTTTTTCCGACTTGAAACGTTTCAAGTCATCTTATCACCGCGACTGTGACGCACACAACAGTCCGGCTCAGTGGCCGAGCAGGCGGGCGCTCTCCTCGGCTCGCCGAAGCGCGGTCAACAACGCGGCCCGCCCGGTGTGGTCGATGTCCTCGGTCAAGGCGTCCGTTGCGGCCTCCCCGCCCAGCCGCAGCTTCTCGACCAGCTCGCGATGCACGGCCGCCAGGCTCGCGGCGTCGAAGTCCGGCCGGACGAACGTGAGCAGCAGCCGCACCTCGTCCTCGCAGCGGCGGTAGCTGTCGAGCACGTGCTGGTTGCCGGCGGCCGCGACGATCGCCCGGTGGATCGCGCTGTGCACCCCGGTCAGCTCCCGCCACGACGGCTTCGGCGTCCGCTCGGCCAGCGCCTCGAGACGTTCCACCTCGGCGAGCACCGGCCCGAGGTCCGCGCCGGCCGCCAGCGCCATGCGCAGCGCGCCGAGCTCCAGCACCTTGCGGTAGTCGAAGACCTCGTCGATCCGTGCCTTGCTCAGCGGCGCGACGACCGCGCCGCGATGCCGTTCGTGCACCACCAGGCCGCGTTCGACCAGCAGCCGCAGCGCCGAGCGGATCGTGTGCCTGCCGACGTCGAAGCGTTCCGCCAGGTCCTCTTCGCGGAAGCGGGTGCCGACCGGGTGCGCGCCGTCGAGCAGCTCGGCGCGGATCGCCGCGGCGATCCGCTCGGGCGCGGCCTGCGCAGCCATGGCTCCCCTTCGCAGATTGTGTCACAATGTACGGCAGATTGTTGCACGAAGCAGTGAGGGGCGCTCATGGAGATCGACGGGGTCCGGGTGCACGGCGAGTCCGGCCCGCCGGTGCTGCTCCTGCCCGGAGGCGCCGAGTCCTGCGACGGCTTCTTCCCCGGGCTGGTCGAAGGCCTCACCCCCACCGCGCGCGCGATCGTGCACGACCGCCCGGGCACCGGCACGTCCACTGTGGACGGTTCACTGGCAGGCGCCGCGGCCCACCTGAGCGCGCTCGTCGACCGCCTGGGCCGCGGCCCGGTCGTCGTGGTCGGGCAGAGCCTCGGCGGTGCGGTGGGAGTGCTGCTCGCCCGCGACCACCCCGAGCAGGTCGCGGGCCTGGTCCTGCTCGACCCGACCCCGATCAACGACGCCCGCACGTGCGCGAGCCTGGAACGCATGACGGTCGCGCTCGGCAGGCTGGCGTCCGTGCCCGGGCTGCGCCGCCCGTTCGCCGCGGCCTTCCGCGCCGCCGCGCTGCGCAGCGGTCGGCGGCAAGAGTTACGGCCCGACTGCGCGGCCGCGCTCGCACGCACCGCCGAACTCGACATCCCGACGCTGGCCCGTTCGGTCCGCGGCATCACCGACCTCGCCCGCGGCCTGCGGGAGACGGATCTCCCCCGGCTCTCGGCCGTGGTGGTGACGGCCGACCGCAAACCGGGCCACGCGGTACGGCGCGCCCACGACCGGCTCGCGACCGCGTTCGGCGCGTCCATCGTGAGCTGGCCGGGCGCGACGCACAGCGTGCACCTCGACCACCCCGACGAGGTCCTCACCACCGTGCGCGAGCTGGTCGCTCGCGTGGGTTCGGCGACCTGAACCACGGTCCTGGCCGCGTTCGGCGCCCCACCGCCGCGCGCGACCCACAGCGCACGAACTGCTCACCCGCGCCAGGTCCGCAACCTGAACCGCAGTCCCGGCCACATCCCGCGCCCCACCACCGACCGGCCGCACGCCACCACAGCACGAACTCGCCATCCGCGTCAGTTCGCGACCTGAACCGCGATCCTGACCGCATCCCGCGCCCCACCGCCACGCACGACCCACAGCGCTCGAGCTGCTCACCCGCGCCAGGTCCGCAACCTGAACCGCAGTCCCGGCCACATCCCACGCCCCACCGCCACGCACGACCCACAGCGCACGAACACCCATCCTCGCCCGATCCGCAACCTGAACCGCAGTCCCGGCCACATCCCACGCCCCACCGCCGCGCGACCCACAGCGCACGAACACTCATCCCCGCCGGATCCGCGACTGCGGCCCCGACCGCGTCCGGCGCCCCCGCCGTCCACCGGCCGCGCCGCGCTAGCTGCTCACCCGCGTCAGTTCCGAGACCCGAACCGCGGTCCTGACCGCATCCGGCGCCCTGCCATCAACCGGCCGCGCGCGACCCACGGCGCGCGAACACCCATCCCCAATCGGATCCGCGACCCGAGACCTTCAGGCGATCTCCAGCCGCCGCCACGTCCCCAGGAAGACCAGCGCCGCGGCCACCGAGAACGCCGAGGCGAGCGAACTCGCGGCCAGGTAGACGACCCAGGTGTTGTCGCTCAGCGTCGCGTCCAGGCCCTCCTGCGACAGGGTGGCCACGATCAGGAACCCGCCCAGGGCCAGGAACACTAGCCCGGTCAGCGCGGCGAAGGTCACGACCAGCACCCGCGGGATCTTGCGCGGGCCCTCGTACCGGCGCACGACGCCCCGGCGTGCGAGCCACCACGACGCCAGGCAGGCGAGCCCGAGGGCGATCGCGTCCGCGGCGACGGTGTCGGAGAGGCGGTGCCACTTCGCCGTCACCGTGTACGCGCCGATGCCGACCGCCCAGAACAGCACGAAGAACATCGTCACGCCGCGCCAGCGGTACGGGACCACGAGCAGGGCGGCGAACAGCACCGTCATCGCGATCGTGGTGTGCCCGCTGGGAAAGCTGTTGCCCGCGTAGTGGCCGGTGAGCGGCACGAGTGACGGCCGCGGCAGCACCCACCGCTTGAGCACCTGCGTCACGACCTGCCCGGCGACGATCACGCCCACCGCCGCGACGGCCAGGTCCGGGCGGCGGCGCAACAGGCCGACCAATGCGACCAGCACGACGGCCACGCCCAGGGAGTACACGGTGATCCGCGACAGGCTCTGGTCGGCCACGTCCTGGTCGCGAGCGGCGGCCTGGTCGGCCCCGCGCAGAGCCGCGTTCTCCAGCTCCTGCCCGGACACCGTCCAGACCGCGAGCACGTAGACCAGCACCAGGACGGCGAGACAGGCGACGGCGACGATCAGCCAGCGGCGAGCCGGGACTCCGGGCAGCAAGACACCTCCAGCGACGACGTCGCCCTTACTCTAAATGGCGTAACGACTCGTCGCCAGCCGCGTATCGCTGACCGGAACGATTTCCCCGGACAGTGTTATAGTCCCAGGGAAATCGTTCCTTCCAGCGAAACAATCCGGAATCAGGGGACCTCCAGCTTGGCCGTCAACAGTACCGCCGGGCGCAAGCCCGCCGCCCCGTCGGAGAACGCCGGCACCGAGGCCGCCGCGCGGGTCGCCGACGTGCTGCTGCTCTTCACCGGTGGCCCCCGCTATCTGGGCGTCAGCGCCATCAGCCGGGAGCTCGACCTGTCGAAGGCGGTCGTCTACCGGATCCTGCAGTCGCTCGTCTCGCGCGAGATGCTGGCCGTCGACCCCGGGGTGGCCGGGTACCGGCTCGGCCCCGCGGCCGTCGCGCTCGGGGCGAGCGCGCTGCGGCGGTTCGACGCCCGGATCGCCGCGACCCCCGTGCTGCGGCGGCTGCGGGAGGCGACCGGGGAAACGACCACACTCTCCGGCCTGGTCGGCGACGAACGCGTGTACCTCGACCAGTTCGAGAGCACCCGCGAGATCAAGATGACCGTGGAGCTGGGGCGGCGGTTCCCGCTGCACGCCGGCTCGTCCGGCAAGGTGATCCTCGCGTCCCTTCCCGAGGACCGACGGGAAGCGTTGCTGCACCAGGAACTCCCCGCGCTGACCGAGCACACGATCACCACCGCCGAGCGGCTGCGCGAGGTCCTCGGCGAGGTGGCCCGCGACGGCGTCGCGGTGTCGCTCGGGGAACGCCAGCCCGGCGCGGGGTCCGTCGCCGCTCCCCTGTTCGGGCCGGACGGCGAGGTGCACGGCTCGATCAGCATCTGCGGCCCGCAGTACCGCTTCACCCCGGACGCCGTGAGCCGCTACCGCGACCTCGTGCGCGAGGCCGCGGCGGAGATCCGGCAGAGCTGGGCCTGGCTGCAGGAGTCCGGCGGCCGGTAGGGAACCCCACCGGCCGCCCCCGGGTCACCGGCCGCGCTTGAGGTAGCGGCCCACCGGGTCGCCGGCGATCTTGCCGTCGGCGAACACGTGGTGGCCGCGGACGAACGTGTCGGTCACCTTCGCCGTCATGTCGAAGCCCTCGAACGGCGTGTACTCCTGCGTCGACTCCGACTCCGCCGCGCGCACCGTCCACCGGACGTCCGGGTCGACCAGCGCGAAGTCGGCATCGAAGCCCTCGGCGATCGTGCCCTTCTTGAGCAGGCCATAACGGCGAGCCGGGTTCTGCGACGTCAGCTGCGCGATCCGCTGCAGCGAAAGGCCGCGCTTGGTGCCCTCCCCGACCAGGCCGGGCAGCAGGTACTCGGCGCCGCCGAAGCCGGACTTGGCCAGGAAGACGTCCTCGCGGTCCGCACCGAACTTCAGCTCGTCGCGGCAGCACGCGTGGTCGCTGACGACCCAGTCGACGTCACCGGCGAGCACGTGCCGCCACAGCGCCTCGACGTCGTCACGCTCGCGCAGCGGCGGGTTGACCTTGCCGCCGATGCCCGACGCGGTGTCGACGTCGGCCAGCAGGTGCCCGATCGTCACCTCGCGCCGGAAGTCGATGTGCGGGAACGCCTTCCCCATCGTCAGCGCGGCGGACAGCGCCTTCTCCGACGACAGGTGCAGCAGGTTGATGTTGGGCAGCCCGGTCTCGTGCGCCAGGTAGGAGGCGATAGTGACGGCCAGGCCTTCGGAGTGCGGCGGCCGCGACGCGCTGTAGGCCCGCAGGCCCGACAGGGAACCGTCCTGCTCCACCAGTTTCGTGTAGGCCGTCATGATCTCCGCGGTCTCGCAGTGCAGCGAGAGCGACAGGTGCGGCGCGTACTCGGTCAGCACCTCGCGCGCCTGCTGGACCCCGCGCATCACGAACTCGAAGTGCGCGATGTCGTAGCGCTCGTCCGGCGGGATCATCAGGAAGTCGCTCTGGCTGGTGGAGCGCCCGTGCAGGCCGTGGCTGCCGTAGAACATGAAGATCTTGAACGACGTGACGCCGAATTCCTCGACCAGGTAAGGGATCTCGGAGATGTGCTGCGAGCTCATCGGCGCGAGGTGGAAGGCGTAGTCGACGTAGGCGTTGCCCTCCGACGCGCTGAGCACCTCGGGGAAGAAGTCGCGGTAGCTGCCGCCCCTGTTCAGGTAGTACTGCCCGGTGCGCATGTACGTCAGCGACGTCGTGACGCCGCCTTGGGCGCTCGCGCGGCTTTCGGTGCGGGTGTCGATGGCCAGCTCGTTGTAGATGCCCCAGTGCTGGTGCGCGTCGACCACGCCGGGGAAGGCCAGCAGGCCGCGGCCGTCGACGACGTGAGCGGCGTCGGCCGCGGGCAGGTCCGGCGCCACCCGCGTGATGGTGCCGTCGTTCACGGCGATGTCCAGCAGTTCCGGCTCGGCCCCGTCGGCGTCGTCGGGCCGCACGACCCGGACGTTCTTCACGAGCAGTTCCGTCGTTGCCATTTCTCTCCTCAGCTTGCGGGGTCGGTGGTGCGGCGCCGGGCGACGTCGCCGGCGGCCAGGTAGGCCAGCCCGAAGGCGGGCAGCAGGCCGTTGCCGGGCAGGTAGCCCGCGGCGCCGTGGCCGGAGATGCTCGCCGCGGCGCCACCGGCGGCGTACAGCCCGGGGATCGGGCGGTCCTGGGTGTCGACGACGTTCGCGTGCTCGTCAACCAGCAGGCCGCCCTGGGTGTGGAACAGCGCGGGCACCACGCGCACCGCGGCGTACCGGCCCGACAACGGACGTTCCCAGTTCGTGCGGCCGTACTCGTCTTCGCGCTCACCGCGGGCGATGGCGGACGCGGTGGCGAGTTCCTCGGCCAGCGCTTCCGGTGGCAGGCCGGTCGCCTTCGCGAGCCCGGCGACGTCGTCGGCCCAGACCAGCGCGCCGGAGGCGACCGTGTCGCGGAAGTCCTGGAACGGCCGGCACTGCTCGAAGATCGTCTCGTCGAGCACGATCCAGCCGGTCGAGCCGGGCCGTGCGGCCAGTTCGGCGGCGTACTCGGAGTAGCCGCGGGTTTCGTTGCCGAAGCGGCGGCCGTCGAGGTCGACGAGGATCGCGCCGTGGATGATCGTCGCCCAGCCGACGAGCGTCCCCGCGTTGGCCGCGACGGCGCCGTGGCCCTGGTAGGCGTCGAGGAACCCGGTGGCGGCGCCCAGTTTCTCGCCGATGCGCAGCGCGTCGCCGAGGGACTGGTCACTCCCCTGGTAGAGCGACCCGGAAATCTCCGGCAGGTGCTTGGCGACCAGGTCGGTATCGGCGCCGAACCCGTTGGTGGCCAGCAGAACCGCGCGGGTCGGGATCTCCTCCTCGGTCCCGTCGGGGTACCGGACGACGGCCGCGCGGACACCGTCCACATCGGACAGGACGTCGACCAGCTTGGCGGGGGCGAGCAGCTCGACGTTCTCGTGCTCGGTCACGCGACGGGCGAGGTGGTCGATGACGCCGGAGCCGTGGCGGCCGGGAATCGAATGGCACCGGGGCACGGCGTGGCCGGGGTAGTTGAAGTCCGTGACCAGCGACAACGGCAGCCCGGCCGAGTCCGCGAGCCATTCGACGAGCGGCCCGCTCACCTCGGCCAGAGTGCGGGCCAGCCGCGGGTCGGCCTGCCCGTGCGTCTTGGCCATGATGTCGGCGACGAACCGCTCGGGCGAGTCGCCGACACCGGCGTCGGCCTGCCAGCGGGAACCGGCGCCGGGGAACATCGCCGTGGACATCGAGGTGTTGTTGCCGCGCCGGAAGTGCTCGCTCGCCTCGACCACGAGAACGGAGAGCCCGAGTTCGGCCGCGCGCAGGGCCCCGGCGAGCCCGCCGCCCGCGCCGGCGACGACCAGGTCGGGTCCGCCGGTCACGCCTGCTCCTCGACGGCCAGCAGCCGCATCGCCAGCGCCGTCGGGTCGACGATCCGCGCGGGGAGATCGGCGGGTTCGACGTCGACGGCCGAGCAGCCGTTGATCACCGCCGTCGCGCCCAGCTCGGCCAGTTCGCGCACGGCGGTGCCGAGCGCGGCGTTCCACGTCTCGGTCTCGGCGATGGCGGAGAACGGCAGGTCCAGCACGCGGATCCCGGCGAGGTACTCGGTCAGCCGGTAGGCGGCGATGCGCTTCGAGAACTCCTCGGCGATCGCTTCGTTGCGCACGACCGCGCCGAACCGCACGCCCTTCGCGGCGAGGTAGGTGGCCGACAGCTTGAGCAGGCCGTGCACCGGCAACGACGGCTCGGCGACGGCGTCGGGCACCGCCGGGTCCAGCACGCAGTCGGGGAAGGCCAGGTCCCAGCCGTCACCGGCCTCTTTGAGCACCGCAGCGACGGCGTTCTCCGAGACACGCATGGACTCGTCGGTGTCCAGGGTCTTCGGCGCCGACGGGCCGACGTCCCGCAGCTCGATCTGCAGGCCCGGCGGCGCGAGCCGGTCGTAGCGCTCCTGGCGCCGCCGGATCTCCTCGGGCGGCAGGTGGATGGGCGTCACCGCGAGGGCACGCATCAGTTCAGCTCCTTCTCATCGGTACCGGCCAGCTCGCGCAGCGCCGCGCCCACGCGGGGCAGGCCGGGCAGGTCGTGGCCGAACGCGGCGGCCCGCTCCACGATTTGCGCAGGCAGCCACTTCCCGAGCATCTCGACCAGGTCGGACTCGGTCAGCGGGTGGTGGTCGGCGTCGCCGACCGGGTTGGGGACTTCGCGGGTGAGCGACGTGCCGTCGTCGAAGGCGACGGTCACGCGGGCCGCACGCTCGGCCGGGAGGCGGGTGGTGAGGTCGCCGGCCTCGACGAGCCGCACCCGGCTCGCGAGCGCCTGGACGTCCGGGTCGTCGAGCGGGCTGTCCGGCCCGACCTGGCCGTTCAGCGCCGCGGTCGCCACCACGAACGGCGTCGAGAACATCGCCGAGAGCCGGTTCGACCAGTCCACATCGGACAGTCCGGCCCCCAGGACGTGGGTCTCCACCAGAACGTGCGTGATCCCGTCGAGCCGGAACGCCGGGTGCGCGCGCAGGTCGAGCACGGCGTCGGCGGCCGGGTGGGTGAACGAGCACGACGCGTGCCGCTTGAAGTAGCCGCGTGTGATGTCCCAGCGCGTGCCCAGCTCCGCGGTCAGCTCCTCCGGTTCGAACTCGCCGAGCACGGTCCCGAGCGAGAGCGCGGCCGTGCCGGTGGTGCGGGCCATCCCGGCCACGGCCATCCGGGCGGCGGCGAGCCCGGACGTCGCCGAGGCACCGAGCCAGGCGTTGCGCACCGGGTTGCCCTGGGTCGCGGAGTCGAAGTGCCCGGCGATGCCCATCCCGGCCGCGGTGTCGATGGCGGCGGCGGCCGCGCCCGGCGGGAGGCCGAGCAGGCGCGCGCAGCCCGCGGCCGCACCGGGCACGCCCCAGCTGCCGTGCGGGTGCGCGCCCGCGCGCAGGGTCGTCGCGCGGCCGAACCGGGCGGCCACCTCGTAGGCGGCCAGCAGCGCCGCCGCCGTGTCCGCGCCGGCGCTGTCCAGCTCGGCGGCCAGCGCCAGCACCGCGGGGAAGCCGTGGGCGGCGGGGTGGCCCTTCGCGTACTTGTGGCCCTCGTCCAGCTCCAGCGAAACGAGCGCCACGCCGTTGAGCCAGGCGGCCGCGTCGGTCGTGACCAGCCGGCCGCCGCCGATCAGCGGCGCCGGCCCGGGAGGCGCGTTCCACGCGTCGGCCAGCGCCCGCTGCTCCGGCAGCGAAGCACCCAATGCGGTGACACCGACGACGTCCAGCACCACCAGGGCGAGCCGGTCCAGTACCGCCGCCGGGACGCTCGCGACGTCCAGTTCGGACACCCACGCGCCCAGCACGCCGGTGGCTTCGGCCGCTCGTTCGCGTTTCACAGTCCCAGGTACGCCTTCCTGACGCGGTTGTCGCCGGCCAGCTCGGCGCCGGTGCCTTCCAGCACGGTCGACCCGCTCTCGAGCACGTACGCCCGGTCGGCGATGGCCAGCGCCTGCTTCGCGTTCTGCTCGACCAGCAGCACCGCCACCCCGCTGTCGCGAATCCGCCGCACCGCCTCCAGCACGGTCCAGGTCAGTTTCGGGGAAAGCCCGGTCGACGGCTCGTCGAGCATCAGCAGCCGCGGCCCGGCCATCAGCGCCCGGCCGATCGCGAGCATCTGCTGCTGACCGCCGCTGAACGTCTGCGCGACCTGCGTCCGGCGCTCGGCGAGCACCGGGAACAGCTCGTAGACCTCCTTCAGCGACTTCGCGGCCTGCTCGGGCGTGCGGGTCCACGCGCCCATCCGCAGGTTCTCCTCGACGGTGAGCGTGCCGAACAGCGCCCGGTCCTCGGGCACGTGCACCAGGCCGTCGCGCACCAGCTGGTCCGGGCGGCGGCCGGCGGTCGGGGAGCCGTCGAGCGTGATGGTGCCCGACAGCGGCTTGAGCTGACCGCAGATGCTGCGCAGGGTCGTGGTCTTGCCGGCGCCGTTCGCGCCGACCAGCGCGACGATCTCCCCGGCGTCGAGGCGCAGGTCGACGTCGTGCAGGATCCGCATCCGGCCGTACCCGGCGCACACCTTCTCAAGCGTCAGCATGGGTCGGCTCCTCACCGAGGTAGGCGTCGATGACCCGCGGGTCGCTGGTGACCGCTTCGGGTGAGCCGACGGCCAGCACCCGCCCCTGGTCGAGCACGAGCACCCGGTCGGCCAGCCGCATGACCGCGGCCATGATGTGCTCGATGAACACGAGCGTGACGCCCTCCTGCTCGCGCAGGCCGGCCAGCAGGTCGAGCACCGGTTCGCGCTCGGCCGGGACCAGCCCGGCCAGCACCTCGTCGAGCAGCAGCACCTTCGGCCGGGTCGCCAGCGCCCGGGCCAGCTCGAGGCGCTTGAGCCCGGCGGTCGGCAGGTCGGTCGCGGCGCGGTGGGCCCACGGCCCGAGCCCGACCCGCTCGACGACGTCGAGCGCGTGCTCCCGCAAGGCCTTCGCACCCAGCCGGTGGTGCTGCGCGGCGAGGCTGACGTTCTGCGCCACCGTCATGCTCGCGAACGGCCGCATCAGCTGGAAGGTGCGGACCATGCCGGCGCGGGCGATCCGGTCGGGCGCGCGGCCGGTGACGTCCTCGCCGGCCAGCCGGACCCGGCCGGTGTCCGGGCTCAGCGCGCCCGAAATCACGTTGAACAACGTGGTCTTGCCCGCGCCGTTGGGCCCGATGACGCCGAGGATCTCGCCTTCGGCCACCTCGACGTCCACATCGGACAGTGCGTGCACGCCGCGGAACGCCTTGCCGACGCCGCTCACCTCGACGATGCTCATCGACGCCACCTCGCAGCGAGAGTTCCGACGATCCCCTTGGGCAGCAACCGCACGATGAGGATCACGAGCACGGCGTACAGCACGACGTCCAGGCCGCTGCGGCCCTGCAGGAAGCCCAGGAAGCCCGGTGGGGTCCGCAGCAGCGTCGCCGTGACGTCGGTGAGCGAGCCGATGATGATCGCGCCGACCACCGGGCCCCACACCGTGCCGATGCCGCCGATCACCACGGGCACGATCGCCTGGATCGAGATGGCCGAGCCGAACCCCAGATCGGGGTTCACGAACAGGTAGTACTGCGTGTAGAAGGCGCCGGCCACGGCGGTGATCGCCGCCGACAGCGCGACCGTCATCAGCTTGTGCCGCAGCACCGGGGCGCCCAAGGACGCGGCGGCCAGTTCGTCGTCGCGGATCGCCGTGACGTAGCGGCCGGCGCGGGAGTGCAGGAAGCCGATGCTGATCGCGACCGCCGCCCCGGCCAGCACCAGCGCCACCCAGAAGTACGCGGGCGAATCGGCCGGGAACTGGATCTGCCACAGCGACGAGCCCTGGATCAGCGGCACGCTGTAGCCGACGGACTTGTTGGCGAACGCGCTGCTCGTGACGATCAGCCGCAGCATCTCCGCGAACGCGAAGGTGGCCAGCGCGAAGTAGGCACCCTGCAGCTTGTAGCGGAAGGAGAAGTAACCGATGACCACCGCGACCGCGGCGGCCACCGCCATCCCGGCCAGCATCCCGATCCACGGCGACACGTTGTGCTTCACCAGCAGGTACGCGCTGGTGTAGGCACCGAGGCCGAAGTAGGCGGCGTGGCCGAAGCTGAACATCCCGCCGAACCCGCTCATGATGTTCCAGCCGACGGCCATCAGCAGGAAGATCAGGATCCGCACGGCGACCGCGCCCTGGGCGGCGGGCAGGATCAGCGGCAGCGGGATCGCGACGATCACGAGGATCGCGAGAATGGCCAGCTGCCGGTTCTGCGGCCGCAACGGCGGCGTCTTGACGGTCTCTTCGGAACCGGTCGGCGCCGCGATGGTGATGGTGCTCATGCGCGCCTCCCGAACAGACCCTGCGGACGGAGGAAGAGCACCAGCACGAACACCACGAACACGCCGAGCAGGGAGCTCTGGCCACCGAGGTAGATCGTCGTGAGCTGCTCGACCAGACCGATCAGCAGGCCGCCGACGAGCGCGCCGGCGACGTTGCCCATCCCGCCGAGCACCACGACCACGAACGCCGTGATGTTGAACTGCTCCCCCAGCGTCGGGGTCACCGTGACGAGCGGGCCGGCGAGCACCGCCGCGGCCCCCGCGCACGCCGTGCCGATCGCGAAGGTCAGCGTGTGCATCCGGCGGACGTTGATGCCGACCAGCGCCGCGCCCGGGGCGTTCGCGGCCACCGCGCGGATCGCCGTGCCCAGCCGGGTGCGCCGCAGCAGCCAGAACAGCAGCCCGCCGAGCACGACGGCGCCGAGGAACGCGTACAGCCGCGAGCCCGCGACCACCGCGCCCAGCAACGGGAACTGGAAGTCACCGGGCAGCGTGATCGTCTTGGGCTCGGCGCCGAAGAACATCAGCAAACCGTTCTCCAGCAGCAGTGACAGGCCGAGCGTGATCAGCAGCTGGTTCTCCAGCGACCGGCCGCCCGCCCCGGACAGCAGCCCGCGGTGCACGGCCGCGCCGAGCAGGAACAGCACCGGGACGGCCACGACGAGCGTCAGGTACGGGTGCAGCCCGGTGGCCTGCACCATGCCGAAGGAAATGAACATCGCGACCGCGAGGAACGCGCCGTGGGCGAAGTTCACGATGTCGAGCACGCCGAAGATCAGCGTGAGCCCCATCGCGATCAGGCCGTAGAGACCGCCGGTCAGCAGGCCGGTGACGACCGACTGCCAGACCACCAGGCCGCTGCCGGACTGCAGCAGCGCGACCACGATCGCCACGACGAGGACGGCGGCCACGATGCCGGCGCGGCCGAGGAAACCCTTGCGTTCCTGGGCTTTCCGGTCGGGTGGTGCGGTTTCGGGGACGACGGGCGCCCCGGTGTCGAGTTCGGTCATGGTCGCCACGCCACCCTGTAGTCGGGCCGGGATTCGGCTTTTTCGGGGGGATACACCTGCTGGACCCGCCCGTCCCGGACCTGCATCAGCACCGGGAAGGCGTTGCGGTTGTCGCCGTTCGGCGCGAACTGGATCGGCCCGCGGCCGACCGCCAGGGGCGCGACCTGGGCCGCGGCGATCGCGTCCCGCACCTTCTCCGGGTCGGTGCTCGCGGCCTGCTCGACGCCGTGCGCGATCACCTGGACCGCGTCGTAGGACAGCACCGCGCCGGTGCGCATCGGGTCGCCGTACTGCTGTTGGTACTTCTCACGCAGCGCGACGGTCTCCGGGTTGGTCGCGTCGTAGTGGTAGTTGGCGCTGAAGTACAGGTTGCCGAGCGCGGCCGCGTCGGCGACGAACTTCGGCTGGTCGTACGCGCCGTTCGAGACGCCCCAGACCGCGTTGAGGTCCGGCTTCACCGACGCGATCGCCTTGGCCGCCAGCAGGCTGTCGCGGTAGTAGCCGGCGACGGCCAGCACGTCCGCGCCGGACGCCTTGACCTGGGTGATCTGGGCGGTCAGGTCGCTGACGGTGGTGGCGTCGTAGCTGATGTTCGGCCCGATCGCGATGCCTAGCTGCTTCGCGGCCGCGTTGAAGGCGTCGGCCGCGCCGCTGCCGAAGTCGCTCTGCTCGTGCAGGAACGCGACCTTCCGGACGGGCTTGCCCGCCTGGTCCGAAACCGCTTTCAGGTACTGGGCGGCGGCCGTCGCGATCGCCTTGCTGCCGGGCTGCACGCGGAACGAGTACTTGTAGCCGTGGGCGAAGATCGCGTCCGAGGCGGTCACGTCCATCACGAACGGGACGCGGTTGCGTTCGGCCACGACGGCGACGTTGGTACTCACCGCGCTCTGGTAGGTGCCGACCAGGCTGACCGCACCGGCCGAGATCAGCCGCTGGGCCTCGCTCTGCCCGATGTCGGCCTTGCCCTGGGTGTCGCCGGTGACCAGCTCGACCTTGCGCCCGCCGAGCGACTTGATGCCGCCCGCCGCGTTGATCGCGTCGACCGCCAGCTGCGCGCCGCGGCGCATCTGCAGGCCGTCGGCCGCGTTCGAGCCGCTGACCGGGTGCAGCGCGCCGATCTTCACCGGGCCCTCGTCCCGCCCCGCGGCCGCGCCGCCGGCCCCCATCGGCGCCGAGCCCCCGCACCCGGTCGCGAGCAGGGCGCACGCGCCGAGCGCCGCGACGAGTTTTCGTGCGGTCATGTCACCTCTTCCCACTGGAAGGGCTGTCGTTCCGCTAAGCGAAACGCCAGATTTGTTGTCGGCCATCGTGACACCCGGCCCGACGTCAGGTCAACATCTGCGCATAACTTGACGGACACGCGTGATCAGTGCGAACTTGGGGAACACGGAGAGACGTCACCACGAAACACGACGTTCACAGTTGTTCCCCCCGGCGAAACGGGCAGCGATTCCCGGGCCGCCGGACGAGAAAGGCAGGTACGCCCCATGACGGGCGCTTTGTCCGGGATCCGGGTGCTCGACACCGCCACCCTGTTCGCCGGCCCGCTGGCCGCGACGCTGCTGGGCGACTTCGGCGCCGAGGTGATCAAGATCGAGCACCCGAAGGGCGACCCCGTCCGCAGCCACGGCGCGCAGCGGGACGGCGTCGGCCTCTGGTGGAAGATGCTCGGCCGCGGCAAGAAGGCGATCACCCTCTACCTCGGCTCCCCCGAGGGCCAGGAGATCTTCAAGAAGCTCGTGGCCGACGCCGACGTCGTCGTGGAGAACTTCCGCCCCGGCACGCTGGAGCGCTGGGGCCTCGGGTACGACGTGCTGCGCGAGATCAACCCCGGCCTGGTGCTCACGCGGGTGACCGGGTTCGGCCAGGTCGGCCCGTACGCCAAGCGGCCCGGCTTCGGCACGCTCGCCGAAGCGATGAGCGGGTTCGCCGCGATCACGGGCGAGCCGGACGGCCCGCCGACGTTGCCGCCGTTCGGCCTCGCCGACGGGATCGCCGCGCTGACCACCGCCTACGCCGTGATGACGGCGCTGCGGGCGCGGGACCAGACCGGGCGCGGGCAGGTCGTCGACCTGGCCATCATCGAGCCGATCCTGACCCTGCTCGGGCCGCAGATCATCGCCTACGACCAGCTCGGCACGCTGCAGCCGCGCACCGGCAACCGCTCCACGAACAACGCGCCGCGCAACACCTACCGCACCCGCGACGGCAGCTGGGTGGCCATCTCCACCAGCGCCCAGTCGATCGCCGAACGCGTGATGCGGCTGGTCGGGCGCCCGGAGCTGATCGACGAGCCGTGGTTCGCCAGCGGCTCGGAGCGCGCGCAGCACGCCGACCTGCTCGACGACGCCGTCGGCTCGTGGATCGCCGACCGCGATCGCGACGACGTCGTCAAGGCGTTCGAAGAGGCCCAGGCCGCCGTCGCGCCGATCTACACCGCCGCCGACGTCATGACCGACCCGCAGTTCGCCGCGCTGAACAGCATCACCACCGTCGAGGACGACGAGCTCGGGCCGGTGAAGATGCAGAACGTGCTGTTCCGGCTGTCGGAGACGCCCGGGCACCTCACCACGGCCGGGGCACCGCTCGGCGCGCACACCGCCGAGGTTCTCGGCCGCTACGGCCTCGGTGAGCCGGAACTGGCCGCACTGCGCGAAAAAGGCGTCATCAAGTGATCCGCAGCTGGCTCTACGTCCCGGGCGACCGGCCGGACCGGATCACGAAGGCCCTGGCCGGGCCGGCGGACGCCGTCATCATCGACCTCGAGGACGCCGTCGCCGCGGCCGCGAAGGACGACGCCCGGCGAGGGGTGCTGGACGCGCTGGGCAACGGCGCGAGCGCGTTCGTCCGGATCAACGCGCCGGGCACCCCGGCCGGTGAAGCCGACATCGCAGCGCTGGCTGGGTCCGCGCCCGCCGGCGTCCGGGTGCCCAAGTGCGAGGACCCCGGCGAGCTGCGGCGGGTCGCCGACGCGCTCGGCGTGCCGGTGTACCCGGTGCTCGAATCGGCACTGGGCGTGGAGAACGCGCTGGTGATCGCCACCGCGCACCCGCTCGTCGCCGGGATCTCGCTGGGCGAGGCCGACCTCGCCGCGGACCTGCGGGTGGCCGGGGGCGACGCGCTGACCTGGCCGCGGTCCCGGGTGGTCGTCGCCGCACGCGCGGCCGGGCTGCCGAGCCCGGTGCAGAGCGTCTGGACCGCCGTGCGCGACCTCGACGGCCTGCGCGCGAGCACCGAAGCCGGGCGGCGGGCCGGGTTCTTCGGCCGGTCGCTGATCCACCCGGCCCAGATCCCCGTGGTGCACGAGGTCTGCGCGCCCGACCCGGCCGAGACGGCGTGGGCGAGCGAGTTGCTCGACCGGCTCTCGGCGGACGAGCAGGCCGCCTGGATCGACCACAACGGACAGTTCGTCGACGCCGCGATCGTGGCGCGCGCCCGGTGGGTGCTCGCGCTCGCGGAGTCCGAAGAAAAGGAAGGCCAGCACTCATGACACGTCCCCAGGATCCGCTGCTGTCGGCGATCGCCGGCGGGGTCCGGCTGATCGAGCTCGGGCAGCCGTTCTTCACCGGCATGCCCTGCTCGCCGAACCACCCCGGGTTCCGGATGACGCTGATCCGCCGTCACGGCGACATGCGCCGCCCGGACGGCGGCTCGGCCGCCAACGAGATCATCGTGACCGGCGGGCACGTCGGCACCCACATCGACGCGCTCTCGCACGTCAGCCACGACGGCAAGCTGCACGGCGACGTCGACGCCGCCGTTGCCCAGCAGGGCGGCGTGTTCCGCACCCACGGCGCGGAAAACCTGCCCGGCCTGCTGCGGCGCGCGGTGCTGCTGGACGTCGCCGCGGTGCACGACGTCCCGACACTGGAGCCGGGCTACGGCGTCACGGCCGACGACCTGGACGCGGCCGCGAAGCTGGCCGGCACCGAACCCGGCGAGGGCGACGTCGCGCTGATCCGCACCGGCTGGGCGCGGAACTTCGACGACGCCACGACGTACATGGGCAAGGAAACCGGTGTCCCCGGCGCGACGACGTCGGCGGCGGAGTGGCTGGCGGCCCGCCGGGTCGTCGCGACCGGCGCGGACACCACCGCCTACGAGCAGATCCCGGCCGGGGCCGGGCACGCCGTGCTGCCGGTGCACCGGATCCTGCTCGTGGAGTCGGGCATCTTCATCCTGGAGCACCTGAACCTGGAGGCCGTCGCGGCCGAAGGCGTGCACGAGTTCGTGTTCGTGCTGGCACCGCTGCGGATCGTCGGCGGCACCGGCTCCCCCGTGCGTCCCCTCGCGGCGGTGACCGCATGACCGCCACGATCGTGCAGCAGCTGGCCGCGTTCGCGACGTCCGTGCGGGCCAAGGGCCTGCCGCCGGAGCTGCGGGACGACGCCGCGCGGCGCGTGCTCGACGTCTTCGGCAACAGCCTCGCCGCCACGTCGGAGCGTCCTGCCGCGGCCGTCGGCGCGCTGGTCCGGGAGTGGGGCGGCACCGGCCGCGCCACCGCGATCGGCACCGGCGACCGGCGGCCCGAGCCGAGTGCCGCCCTGCTGAACGGCACCCTCGCGCACTCGCTCGACTTCGACGACACGCACCTGCCCTCGGTGCTGCACCCGTCGGCGTCGGTGGTGCCGGCCGCGCTGGCCGTCGCGGAGTCCCGCGGCGCGACCGGGGCCCAGCTGCTGGACGCGATCGGTGTCGGCGTCGAGATCACCGTCCGGCTCGGGATGGCGGGCTACGACGAGGAACTGGGCAACTCCGTGTTCTTCGAACGCGGCCTGCACGCGACGGCGATCTGCGGCGCCCTCGGCGCGGCGGCGGCCGCGGCGATGCTGTCCGATGTGGACTCCGAGGGGATCGCCGACGCCATCGGCATCGCGGCCAGCATGGGCTCCGGGCTGCTGGAGGCGAACCGCACCGGCGGCACGGTGAAGCGGATCCACTGCGGCTGGGCGGCCCACGGCGCGGTGACGGCGGCGGGTATGGCCCGCCACGGCATCACCGGCCCGCCCACGGTCCTGGAGGGCCGGTTCGGTCTGCTGCAGGCGTTCTGCGGCGACCAGTCCGATGTGGACGCGATCGTCGACGGTCTCGGTGAGCGCTGGGAGCTGCCGGGGATCTTCTTCAAGCCGTATCCCTGCAACCACTTCACGCACGCGGGCATCGACGCGGCGCGGCGGCTGCGTTCCCGGGGTGTCGACCCGGCGGAGATCGCCGAGCTGGAGCTGGGCGCGCCGACGTCGGTGCTGCGCACGATCGCCGAGCCGCGCGAGGACAAGATCCGGCCGAAGTCCGGCTACCACGCGGCGTTCTCGGGGCCGTACACGGTCGCAGCCGGCCTGCTGGGCGGTGGCGGGCTCGGCGTCTTCCACGACGACTTCACCGACGAGGCCGCGGCGGACCCGGCCCGCCTGGAGCTGGCGGCGAAGGTCCGCTGCGTCCCGGACGCCCGGTGCGACGAGATCTTCCCCCACCAGTTCCCGGCGGTCCTGCGCGTGCGCCTGAAGGACGGCCGTGAGCTGGAGGAACGCGTCGACGCCAACCGCGGCGGCCCGCAGAACCCGCTCTCGGCCGGCGAGCTGGCGACGAAGTTCCGCCTGAACGCCGCGCGCGTCCTCCCGGACGAGGTCAGCGCGCGGATCACGGAGCTGACCTACGGCCTCGCCGAGCTGGGCGACCTCACGGAGCTGACCGGGTTGCTGCGCACCTGACGATCTACGCTGGACCGGACGCGAGTCCTGCGGCGAAGGTGGGGGAAACGTGACCCGGTTCGGCAAAACGGTCGTCGAAGGCGCTTTGGGGCGCACGAAGCCGGTGATCAGGTGGGGCCTGGGGCACGCGCTGCCGCGGGCCGTGCTGCTGCGCCAGGCCCGGCGCGGCGACCTGCAGGGCCGGCTGGTGGACGACGCCGCGGCCGGGCGGGACCTGACCGGGCTGTTCGACGAGATCCGCGCCGCCGGGCCGGTCGCCCACACCCGGTTCGGCTGGATCACGACCCACCACCCGGCCGTCCGGGAGGTGCTCGCCAGCGACGACTTCCGCACCGGCGTGCTCGGCTCCGACGGCTCCGCGCTGGGGCGGCTGATGGAGTGGTCGGCCGGGGAGTACCTGCACCCGGTCCGGCCGCCGTCGCTGCTGGCCGTCAACCCGCCCGAGCACACCCGCTACCGCAAGCTCGTCACCGGCGTGTTCACCGCGCGCGCCGTCGAGCAGCTGCGCGGGCGCGTCCAGGCGATCGCGGACGAGGTGCTCGGCCGGATCGACCCCGCCGGGCCGGTCGACCTCGTGGAGTCCTACTGCGGGCTGCTCCCGGTGACGGTGATCAGCGAGATCCTCGGCGTCCCGGCCACCGACGTGGGCAAGGTGCTGTCCCTGGGTGCCGCGGCGGCGCCGAGTCTCGACCTCGGCCTGGGCTGGCGCACGTTCCGCGAGGTCGAGACCGCGCTGGCCGAGTTCGACACCTGGCTCGGCGAGCACCTGGACCACCTGCGCCGCCACCCCGGCGACGACCTGTTCAGCCGGCTCGTCGCGGCCCGCGACAACGGCGTCGGCCTCACCGAGGCCGAGCTGAAGTCGACGGCGGGGCTGGTCCTGGCGGCCGGCTTCGAGACGACGGTCAACCTGCTCGGCAGCGGCATCGCCCTGCTCACCGAGCACCCGGACCAGCTCGCGGTGCTGCGCGAGCGGCCGGAGCTGTGGGGCAACGCGGTCGAGGAGGTGCTGCGCCACGACCCGCCGGTGCTGCTGACCGGCCGGGTGGCGGTACGCGCGACCGAGGTCGCCGGCGTGCCCGTGCCGCGCGGGGCGGTGGTGACCACGGTGCTGGCCGGCGCGAACCGCGACCCCGGCGTCTTCACCGACCCGGCGACGTTCGACGTCACCCGGGCGGGCGCCCGCGACCACGTCTCGTTCGGCGCGGGCCGCCACCACTGCCTGGGCGCCGCCCTGGCCCGGATGGAAGGCGAGATCGGGCTGCGGACGATCTTCGAGCGGTTCCCGGACTTGAGCCTGCGGCCGGGCAGCCGCCGCCGCGACACCCGCATCCTGCGCGGTTACGAGTACCTGCCGGCCACACTCGCCTAGGCGCCCCAAGGTGGCCTTCGGTGCGTCGGACGCAACCAAGGCCGCCTTCGGTGCGTGAGACGCAACCAAGGCCGCCTTGGGGCGCAGTGCCGGGGCGCGGGGCGGCCGACCTCGGACGCGCGGCGCTAGGCGCCGCTCAGTGCCTGTTCGATCTCGTCCTGGGCGAGGGCGCGGGAGCTGACGTAGTAGACCACCGCGCCGGGTGGGAGGTCGCCGTCCCAGGCCGGGTTCACGGTCAGGCCGCGCTCGCCGCGGACGGCCAGCACGGTGGCGCCGAAGACCTGCCCCAGCGTCGCGCGGCAGTGCTCGGCCGACAGCGCGCCGAGGCGTTCCGGGAGGGTGACCGAGTAGGTGCCCGCACCGCCGCTGGTCATCAGCTCGGTGTAGACCTCGGCGATCCCGGGTGACACCACCTCCTCGGTGATCATCCGCGGGGTGTGCCACTGGACGCAGGTGATCCGCGGGTCGACGTAGCCGATCAGCTCGGCCCGTTCCATGTCGCGCATCGTGACCACCACGTGCGCCGCGGTGGTGGCGTGGTCGACGAGGACCGCGACGGCGAGCGCCTCGTTGTCGTCCCGGACGTCCACGAGGACCGTGGCGGCCCGCTCGATCCCGGCCCGCGCCAGCACCTCCGGCGCGGTCAGCTCGCCGCGGACGAACTCCACGGGCTGGGCCGGCATGGGGTGCACCGTGACGTCCTCCCCCGCGCAGAGCGCCAGCCCGGTGACGCCGTCGGCCAGCAGCTGCGCCACGATCCGCTCGGTGCGCCCGGCGAGGTAGCCGACGAGCACGACGTGGCCGCTCAGCCGCACCGGTTCCATCCCCTGCATCCGCCGTCCCTTCGCTTGCTCGAGCAGCGTCGCGAGCCGGGTGAAGACCGTGGTGAGGGTCGCGATCCCGCCGACGATCACGTACGCCCCGACGAAGTGCCCGGCCACCGTGTCCGGTGAGAAGTCGCCGTACCCGACCGTCGAAGCGGTCACGACGAAGTACCACCAGTAGTTCCCCGGCTGGACGAGCTCACTGCCGGCCGGCTCGGCCAGCACCATCAACGGCCAGCTCGTCACGAAGACGAACACGACGACGGCGACCGGCAGCGCCCACCCGGCACGCAGGATCCAGCGGGCGAGGAGGCGGGACAGGATGAAGGACACGCCCCTCCTCCCGCCGCGCCGAACGTCCCTTGAGGACAGTTCCCGATCACGACATCACACGCCGGGAGCAGGCACAACGGGCTTTACCGGACCGTGACGACCACGGTCCACTGTGTCCGGACCCCTTTCACTGCCGGGTGCCGGGGCGCGCCAGCCCCAGGTGATCGCGCAGGGTCGGGCCCGCGTACTCGGTGCGGAACCGGCCCTTGCGCTGCAGGATGGGTACGACGTGGTCGACGAACGCTGTCAGCTCGTAGGGCAGGGTCGAGCCCATGATGGTGAAGCCGTCGACCGCGCCGGCGTCCTGCCACTCCATCACGTGCGTCGCCAGCTGCTCGGGCGTCCCGACGAAGTGGGACTGGCCCGCGCCGCTCTTGAGCTGCAGGGCCACCTCACGCAGGGACGCCTCCGGCTGCGCACGCGAGAGGGCGAACAGCTCCCCCGCGCGGCTCGACACGTTCGCCGTGCCGCTCCACAGCTCCGCGGGCAGTGGGACGTCCGGATCGAACCCGTCCGGGTCGAGACCCGCCGTGTACAGGATGTTCTGCCAGCGGAACTCCGGGCTCGCCAGCTCTTCCAGCCGCCGGGCCTTCTCCTGCGCCTCGGCCTCGGTGCCACCCAGCGTCACCATCAGGGCGGGGAGGACGAGCACGTGCGCGGGGTCGCGGCCCGCGGCGGCTGCCTGCGCGTGGAGCTCGGCCCGGAACGCGGCCGCCGCCTCCAGCGACGGCGGCCCGGAGAACACCAGCTCGGCGTACCGCGCGGCCAGCGCGATGCCGGCCGGCGACTGCCCGGCCTGGACCAGCACCGGCCGCCCCTGCGGCGAGCGCGGGAACGGCAGGACGCCTTCGACGTCGTAGAACTCGCCGTGGAAGCGGGGCGCGTGCAGCTTGGCGCGATCCGCCCACACCCCGCGCTCACGGTCACCGACCACCGCGTCGTCGCCCCAGCTGTCCCACGCGCGGGTCACGACGTCGACGAACTCGTGGGCCCGCGTGTAGCGGTCGGCGTGGTCCGGGTGGGCCTTCTCGCCGAAGTTCGCCGCGGCCAGCGGCGTGATCGTGGTGACGATGTTCCAGCCCGCGCGGCCGCCGCTGAGGTGGTCGAGCGTCGCGAACCGGCGGGCCAGCTCCCACGGTTTGTTGTAGGTCGTGGAGCCGGTGCCGATCAGCCCGATGTGGCTGGTGACCGCGGCCAGGGCTGAGAGCACCGAGATCGGGTCGAACTGCGTCTGCGGCAGGTGCGTGGCCCGGTACTCGGCGATGGCGATGTTGTCGGCCAGGAAGATCGTGTCCATCAGGCCGCGCTCGGCCGTGCGCGCGATGTCCGCGTAGTACGGCAGCCCGAGCACACCGCGGACGTCGTCCTCGACGACGCGCCAGGCGGACTCGTGGTAGCCGTTCGGCCAGATGAAGGCGTTGAAGTGCAGCTGTCCCGTGTTGTCCGCCATGTCAGGCCAGCCCCTGCTGCGACAGCCAGTCTTTCGCGACGTCCGCGGCTGGTTCGCCGTCGGAGTCGACGCGCTTGTTCAGCTCGCGCATGCCGTCGGTCGAGAGCTTCGCGCTCACGGCGTTGACGACGGCCGCGAAGTCCGCGCCTCGTGCGTCGAGCACCTTCTTGCTCACGGCCGGCACGACGTTCTCCGTGGGCACCATGTTCAGGTCGTCCTTGAGCGCGACGTACTTGGGGTCACCGGCCGACGGGCTCACCGAGTCCACCGGGATCACCGTGACGGCGCCGGAGTTCAGCTGCTGCACGCGCGGCCCGATCTCCTGGACGGTCTGGAACGACGCGTTCGTCAGCTTGTAGATGTCGGTGAAGCCCTTGAAGCAGGTCAGCCGCTTCTCGCACTCCGGGCCGCCGGCCAGGACGACCTTGTCGAGCTTCTTCAGGTCGCCGATGGTCGCGATGCCTTTCGACTGGGCGAGGTCGGCCTTGACGATGTAGGTGTTCTTGTCTTCGGCCGGCGCGTAGTCCAGCAGGCCGATACCGTCGGGCTCGAACAGCTTCGCCAGTTGGTCGTGCTCGCCCTTCGCGTCCTTGACCGGTTCCTTGCCGAAGCCGGTCGTGATCGCCGAGCCCTGGTACTCCGGGATGAACTGCAGCTCACCGGACTTGAGCGACGGGTAGATCAGCTCACGCGAGCCCAGGTTGAGCTTCCGGGTGACCGGATAGCCCTTCGCCTCCAGGGCGCCGGCGTAGATCTCGGCCAGGATCTGGCTGTCGGTGAAGTTGAACGACGCCACGACGATCGGCGCCCCGCCCTTGCCCGGCGCGGCCGGCTGATCGGTGCCCCCGCCCCCGCACGCGGTCAGCCCGAGGACGGCCACCGCCGCCGCGGTGATTCGGATGGTCCGGCTCCAGCGCACGTGCCCACACTCCTCTTTCCATGATCGAGACGAACGAACCCTAACCAGGGGGTACGACGAAACCCAGATGCTGGGACTTTGCCGGTCGCATAACCACCTTGGCCCGGTTTCGAAGGTTAGACGATCCGTGCTAACCTGTCAACACGGTCATGGGAGGTTAGGATCGTCGCCAACACCGGGCCGGGGCGCCCGCAGTTCACCTCACCATGACTTCGACTCTGCTACGAGCACATTGGTCCACAGTGGACAGTGAGCCGGTTTTGCTTGGGTGATGGGTGTTTTCGCCGTCGAAGGGGAATCTGTCTGAACCACTCGGAGTGATCTCCCGTGTGCAGTGGTGAGGTGGCGACCCGAGAGGAGGGGCTGATGCCCCACGTGCGCACGACCGGACGACACCGCAAACCGGCGACGATCGGACTCGTCGCCCTGCTGGGAGTCGCGGGGGCGACCGCCACGGCGATCGCCCTGAGCAGCCCGGCGAGCAACGCGGCGACCGAGAACTGCGCCGGCTTGGACACGGCGTTGCAGAACAACCTGGGCTTCATCGCGAGCCAGCAGGCGGCACCGGACGCCCAGTCCGCGGCCCGGATAGCCAACCGCAAGGCGGTGGTCGACCAGATCGAGCAACGGCGCCAGGCCGCGGGCTGTGAAGGAGCGGTGGCGGCGAACCAGGCGGCGGTCGACTGCGCGGCGGTGGCCGGAGCCGCCGACGGCACCGAGGTGGCCGAGCAGAAGGGCATGGCCGCGGACCAGAAGGGCGCGGCGGCGGACCAGGGCGCAGCCCAGAACGGCATGGGCGGCAAGAAGAACGGTGCCGCCAAGCAGAACGGCATGGCCGGGGCCGCCGAGCAGAACGGCATGGCGGACCAGAACGGCGCGGCCGCGAACGGCATGGCCAACGAGAACGGCGCCGCCGACCAGAACGGCGCGGCCGCGAAGAACGGTATGGCTGCCCAGAACGGCGCCGCTGAGAACGGGATGGCCGACCAGAAGGGTATGGCGGGCAAGAACAAGGCCGCGGATCAGAACGGCGCGGCCCAGAACGGTATGGCTGCCAAGAAGAACGGCATGGCCGAGAAGCAGGACGGCGCCGGTGCGGCCGACCAGAACGGCATGGCCGATCAGAACGGCGCCGCCGCGAACGGGATGGCCGACCAGCAGAACGTGGCGGACCAGAACGCCGCGGCCGACCAGAACGCGGCGGCCTGCGCGGTCGTCCAGCAGTGCCTGGCGCAGGAAGCCGCCGCCGTGGACGCCAACGGCATGGCCGGCCAGGAAGCGGTGACCGGCGAGGCCGGGGCCGCCGGCCAGAACGGCGCGGCTCAGAACGGCATGGCCAACGAGAACGGCATGGCGGACCAGAAGGGTGCGGCCGCGAAGAACGGTATGGCCGACCAAAACGGTGCCGCCGAGAACGGTATGGCCGACCAGCAGGGCATGGCGGGCAAGAACAAGGCCGCGGACCAGAACGGCGCGGCACAGAACGGCATGGCCGACAAGAACAACGCCGCCCAGAACGGCACGGCCGACAAGAACGGTGCGGCCGACCAGGACAGCGCGGCTCAGAACGGCATGGCCAACGAGAAGAACGGCAAGCAGAACGGCGCCGCCGCACAGAACGGCATGGCGGACCAGAACAACGCCGCCGACGAGAACGGTGCGGCCGACCCGAACGCGGCCGAGCAGCAGGGTATGGCGGCTCAGGACCTCGCCGCCGGGCAGGATTGTGCGGCTATTCTGCAGTGTGTTGCCGCTGCCGATCCCAACGCCGCCGCTGCCGAGCAGCAGCAGGGTATGGCGACCGGGCAGAACGGGGCCGGTGAGCAGCAGCAGGGCATGGCCGCCGAGCAGAACGGCGCGGCGGCGGACCAGGGCAAGGCGGCCGACCAGCAGGCAGTGGACCAGGCTGCGGCCGTTGCGGCCGACTGCGTCGCGCAAGCCGCCGGCGCCCAGGGCACAGGTGAACAGGCCACGGGTGACCAGGCCACCGACACCCAAGCCGCCGGTGACCAGGCTGCGGGGGACGTCGTCTGCCCCGGCTCGACCGTCACCCTCTCCGGTGAAGGCGGCACGCCCTCGGCGTCCAGCAACCAGTTCCCGGTCGGCACCATGCTGAAGGTCACCAACCTGGACAACGACAAGGCCATCACCGTCCCGGTGACCTCGACGTCCGGCAGCTGCGCGCTGCTGAACAACTCGGCGTTCAACCAGATCCACGAAGCCGGCAAGCAGCTCATCCGCAACGCGAAGATCCAGAAGGTCGGCTGACCAAAAACAACCAAGGGTGGGCACCGACCGAGGTGCCCACCCCGAGTTGTACGTCTCTTGTACGGCCACCTCCGACGATCAAGCCATGAAAACCACACTCAAGGCGGCGGTGGCCACCGTCGGGCTGGCCCTCACCGTCACCGGGCTGGCCGCACCCGCGGCGCAGGCCGCGTCGGCCTATCCGGTCACGACCACAGTGGACGGCCGGACCGTCAAGGACCCGGACGTCGCGGTCGGCGCGCAGCGGGTCGCGAACATGTACTCCGCCGGCACCTCGGTGACGCTGGCCTGCCAGGACACCGGCCCGGCCTACGGCGGCAGCAGCGTATGGGACCTCACCACCGACGGCCTGTGGATCCCCGACGCATACGTCAAGACCGGCTCGACGTCGATGGTCGCGCCGCAGTGCACGACACCGCACGCGTTCCCGGCGAAGGCGGACCTCAACGGCCGCGCGCACAAGGGTGACGCGTCGGACGCGGCGGGCAGCGTGGCGAACAAGTACCTGACCGGCGCTTCGGTGCCGGTGGTCTGCCAGGCCACCGCGTCGGACGAGATCTGGGACTTCACCACCGACAACCTGTGGGTGCCGGACCAGTACGTCAAGACCGGGACCGAGGGCTTCGTCGCCGGGGTGCCGCACTGCGACACCGACGGCCTCAAGCCAGGCGGCTCGGCGAACCCCGCGGACCCGCGGGCCGACAGCGCGATCGCGTTCGCCAAGGCGCGGCTGGGCCACACGGACTGGAACAACCAGTGCGAGCTGTTCGTCGAACGCGCCTTCGGCACCAGCGGCCGGTTCGCCTCCGCCACCACGCACTACCAGTGGCAGAAGAGCAACGGCCGGATCCACACCGGCTCGGTCGCGCCGGCCGGTGCCGCGGTCTTCTTCACGAGCACCACCAGCAACGGGCACATCATGCTCGCGCTGGGCGGCGGGGTCGCGATCAGCACCGGTCCGTCGGTCTACCAGACCAGCACCTACGCCCAGCGGTCCGACTACCTCGGCTGGGCCTACGTCCCGTCCAGCTGGTGACGGCGGTGCCGCGGCGGCCGGACGAGCCGCCGCGGCACACCCGGCGTTGACTTCCGGCGGTCCCGGTGGTTCGCTTTCTGGGAGCGCTCTCAGCCATCTGCATTCCGTTCGATCCAGGACGAGTGAGGATGGGTTCCATGACAGCTCCGCCACTTCGCCGCGCCACCCTGGCGGCGGTCGCCGTGCTCCTCGGGGCGCTGCCCGGGGTCACCCCGGCCGCGGCCGCCGAGCCGGACGTCACCGTCACCGTGAACGCGCGGGCGGGCCTGGCCACCGTGCCGGACACCGCGCTCGGGGCCAACCACGCCGTCTGGGACAGCCAGCTCGGCACCGACACCGTGGCGGACCTGCTCGGCGCCGCCGGCGTCCGGATGCTGCGCTACCCCGGCGGCTCCTACGGCGACATCTACCACTGGAAGGACAACACCGCGCCGGGCGGCTACGTCGCACCGGACACCGATTTCGACACCTTCATGGGCGGCGTGCGGCGGGCCGGTGCCCAGCCGATCATCATCGCCAACTACGGCACCGGCACCCCGCAGGAAGCCGCCGACTGGGTCCGGTACGCCAACGTCACCAAGGGCTACGGCGCCCGGTACTGGGAAATCGGCAACGAGCTCTACGGCAACGGCCACTACGGCGCGAACTGGGAAGCCGACGACCACGCCGACAAGAGCCCCACGGCCTACGCCAACGGTGTCGTCGCGTACGCCGAGGCCATGAAGGCCGTCGACCCGTCGGTCAAGATCGGCGCGGTGCTCACGACCCCGGCGAACTGGCCGGACGGCATCGTCGGTGACGGTGACGCCGCGTCCTGGAACCAGACGGTCCTGTCGATCGCCGGCCCGCACGTCGACTTCGCCGTGCTGCACTGGTACCCGAGCGGCGCGACGGCGGCGGACGCGCTGACCAGGACCGAGCAGGTCGGCGACATGATGTACGAGGTCCGGCGCCAGATCGGGCAGTACGCCGGCGCGGACTCGGCGCGGATCGGGATCGCGCTGACCGAGACCAACACCCCGGTCGGCATGAACACCCAGCCGGGCGCGCTGTTCGCCGCGGACACCTACGGCGCGATGCTGGAAAACGGCGTGTTCACCGTCGACTGGTGGGACACGCACAACGGCGCGACCCAGGTGTCCACTGTGGAGGGACAGACCGACTACGGCGACATGGGCCTGCTCTCCAGCGCGACGTGCCTGGGTGACGTCTGCGAACCGGCGCTCAACACGCCGTTCGCGCCCTACCACGGCTTGGCGATGTTCGGCCGTTTCGCCCGCCCCGGTGACCAGCTGGTGCGGACCGGGACGAGCGATCCGCTGGTCGCCGCGCACGCCGCCCGCCGACCCAATGGTGATCTTTCCGTGCTGCTGCTCAACAAGGACCCCGGGAACGCCCACACGGTCGCGCTCGACTGCGCCGGCTACACCCCGGCGGCCACGGCGTCGCAGGTGCTCACGTTCACCAACGGCGCGACGTCGATCGCGGGGACCGCGGGCGGCAGCAGCGCGAGCCGGACGCTGCCGCCGTATTCCCTGACCACCCTGGTGCTGCACCCGGCGACCGCGGTCACCGGCGCCCCGGCCGCCCCCGGCGCGGTGACGGCAAGCTCGGTCACCGACCGGACGGCGACGCTCACCTGGCCCGCGGCCGCGCCCGGCGGCCACCCGGTCGCGAAGTACGAGGTCTACCGGACCACCGGCGCGACCAGCGAAGAATGGGGCGAGACGCCCGGAACGTCGTTCACCGCGGGCAACCTGGTCCCGGGCAGCCGGTACACGGTCAACGTGCTGGCGAGGGACACCGCGGGCAAGGTCTCCTGGGCCTCGCCGCCGCTGACGTTCACCACGGGCACCCCGGCGCGCAGCGACTGCGCGGCGCGGATGTCCGACGTCACCGACTGGTCGAGCGGGTTCGTCGGCGGGGTGCACGTCACGAACACGGGCACCAAACCGGCACCGAACTGGACGCTGACCTTCACCTGGCCGACCGGGCGCCAGCACCTCACCGGCGGCTGGAACGGGACGTGGACGCAGACCGGGACCACCGTCACGGTCACCTCGGCCACGGCTTTGGCCCCGGGTGAGAGCGCCGACCCGGGCTTCACGGCCGACTACGGCGGCCCGAACATCCTGCCGACGTCGTTCACCCTGAACGGCGTCCTCTGCAGCACGTCCTGAGGACCCGGTGCCGGGCGGCGCGACCGCCCGGCACCGGTATCTCCGCGGCCGCTCACCGCCTCCTCCACCCGCCGGGGCTGTAACCACGGGAAAGATCGACGCGACTCCCCCAGCATCCCGAGCGGATCGAAGGTGGTCGGATGAGCGGGCCGGATACCCCGAAGCGGCATCTCGTCGTCTGCTGCGACGGCACGTGGAACACGCCTGACCAGCAGCAACAGGGCCAGCCCGCGCCGACGAACGTCGCGCGGATCCACAACGCCGTGGCCCGCGGGGACACGCAGGTGCGGTACTACCACCCCGGCGTCGGCACCGGGCCCGGGATGCTCGACCACCTCCAGGGCGGGCTGGTGGGCAAGGGCCTCTCGGAGAACGTCAAAGGCGCCTACGCCTGGCTCGCGCGCACCTACGAACCCGGTGACGCGATCTACCTCTTCGGCTTCAGCCGCGGCGCGTTCACCGTCCGCAGCCTCGGCGGGATGCTCGGCAAGTGCGGCCTGCCGCCGTCGCTCAAGACGGCCGGGCCGAACCGGTTCTGGGCCAAGGTCGGCGAGCTGTTCGACGAGGACTACCGCGCGGGCGCCGCCGCGGCGGCCGATGTCGTCCCGATCGAGTTCCTCGGGGTCTGGGACACGGTCGGCTCCCTCGGCATCCCCGACTGGCTGGGCCCGCTGAAGTTCTTCGAAGACCGGGCCGGGCACCTCCCCCGGTTCCACGACACCAAGCTCGGCGACCACGTCAAGCACGCCCGCCAGGCGCTCGCGATCGACGAGATGCGCGGCCCGTTCGCGCCGACCCTGTGGACGAACCTGGCCGGGATCGGGCCCGGGCGTACCGCGAAGCAGGTCTGGTTCCCGGGCGACCACAGCGACGTCGGCGGCGGGCACGACCGCACCGGGCTGTCCGACGGCGCGCTGAAGTGGATGATCGACGAGGTCGAGTCCGTGACGGAGCTGACCTTCGACAAGGCCATGGTCGACCAGATCAAGCCGGATCCCCAGGACGTGCTGCACAACTCGCTCCGGAGCGTGTACACGGTCCTGTGCCCGGCGCCGCGGGCCTTCCCGTTCATCACCCCCGGCTCCCCCGACCTCGCCCCGTCCGCCTGGGAGCGGCAGGCGGCACCGCCGATCACCGCAGGCCCCTACCGCGAGGGCCGCCGGCTCGCGGTCGGCGACTGCGCGACCGTCGACGTCTACGCCGGCAAGCCGTGGAACTGGACCGGCCTCTACCTGGAGCCCGGCGAGTACACGTTCAGCGCCGAAGGGACCTGGCTGGACGGGAAGGTCGCGCACCGCCCCGACGGCGGCGAAGCAACGTCCCGGCTCGACCTGCAGGACCTGCTGCACGCGCTGGCCACGACCTCGGCCTGGCTGCAGGCGCGGCTGGCCCAGCTCGACGAGAACGGCAAGGTGCGCTCGTTCGGCGGCCGCCGCTGCGAGGCCGAGCCGTGGATGGCGCTGATCGGCGCGGTGGCGGCCCAGCACCTCGACGAGCAGGACGTGCAGCAGCCCCACGACCCGTTCCTGATCGGCGGCGGCCTGGCGAGCTGGACCAACGGCAAACCGGGGTACTTCCACGCCTTCGCCAACGACAGCTGGCTCGGCTACACGGGCAACCGCGGCTCGGTCCGCCTGACGGTCCGGCGGCTCTCCTAGAACCGGCCGGTATCAGGGAAGTCCCCGATGCCGGCGCCGGCCCGGATCCCTAACTTCGGGGCATGATCCGACGGATGGTGCTGGTGTTCCTCGGCGCGGCGGCCGTGTGCCTGGTCCCGTGGACGGTCTACCTCGCCCACACGCTGCCCGACCGGTACGACACCGGCCAGTGGCGGACGACCTGGGTGGGCTTCGACGTCGCGTTGCTGTGCTGTTTCGCGAGCGGCGCCTGGCTGGGGCTGCACCGCCGCCGGGCCGCGGTGCCACTGCTCTCCGCGACCGCCGCGCTGCTGTGCTGCGACGCCTGGTTCGACGTCCTGCTCGACTGGGCCTCGCCCGACCGGTGGACGAGCGTGCTCCTGGCCGTGTTCGGCGAGCTGCCGGTCGCCGTGGTGCTGCTGGTCGCGGCGCGACGGCTGCTGGCCGGGACACCGCGGCGCGCGGTGTCCCCCCGGGACGTCGAGGTGCACACCGACCCGGGCACGGGCGGGTGCTGCGGGCACTGCCCGCCTCGGCGGACGGCCTGACCACCGCCACCGGCCGTCCGGCGGCCGAGATCGCGGCGTCGCTCGAGGTCCTGGCTGCGGGCGGTTACGCCGAGCGGCACGGGGACGGCGTCTGGCACGCGACCCCGCAGTACCTGCGCGAACCCCGGCCCGACGAGTTCGACGAGCCGCACCGCTCGCTGGTCGCGGCCTACCTCGACGACATGTACGAGCGGGAGCTGGGCCTGCTGACCTGGGCCGTGGCCCACCGCGAGGAGTTCGGCTCGTGGGCCAGGGCGCAGCGGGCGTCGGTCCGGGTGACCGAACCGCAGCTGCGGGAACTCGAAGCGGCGTACCGGGAAATGCTCGCGCCGTACTGCCACCAGCCGCGACGATCCGCGCCCGGCACCCGCGAAGTCGCCCTGCGGTTCTACGCGTTCCCCAGCCAGCGGTGATACGCGGGCAGGTCGACGTTGCTGCCGCAGACCAGGACGACCACGTGCCGCCCGGCGAACCGCTCGCGGTCCTCCAGGATCGCCGCGACGCCGAGGGCCGCCGACGGCTCGACGACCAGGCCGGCGTGCTCCAGCAGCAGCCGCATCCCGGCGATGATCGACTCCTCCCGCACCAGCAGCGCGTCGTCGGCGACGAGGAGCAGGTCGTCCAGGACTTCCGGCAGCGGCAGCCGGCCTGCGACGCCGTCGGCGATGGTGCTGGTCGAGTCCGTGGTGACGACCCGCCGTTCACGCCAGGACAGCGTCATCGCCGGCGCGCCCGCCGGCTGGACGCAGAGCACGTCCACCGCGGGGGCGCGGTCCTTCAGGACGTGGCCGACGCCGGTGGCGAGCGCCCCGCCGCCGAGGGCGATCAGCACGGCGTCGAACGACGGCGTGGTGTCGGTCAGCTCCAGGCCGATGGTCGCCGCGCCTTCGCACGTCTCGATGTCCAGGCTGTCCTCGACCAGCCGGATCCCGCGCTCCCCCGCGATGGCCACCGCCCGCTCGCGGGCCGTGTCGAAGTCGCCGTCCACCAACTCCAGCTCGGCGCCCAGGGCGCGGATGCGGTCGAGCTTGGCCGCGGGCGCCGACCGCGACGCCACGACGGTGACGGCCACGTCCCGGTCCCGGGCGGACCAGGCGAGGGCCTGGCCGAGGTTGCCCGCGCTGGCGCACACCGCGGCCGGCTCGGCCAGGCCGTTCACGACCAGCTCGGTGCCACGGCCCTTGAAGCTGCGCACCGGGTTCGCCGTCTCCAGCTTGACGCTGACCCGGCAGCCGAGCGCGCGCCCGAGCGCGTCGCAGGGGTAGAGCGGGGTGTCGAGGAAGACCGGGTCGATCACCCCGCGGGCGGCTTCGATCCGGGCACTGTCGAAGCGGGTTTCCGGCGGCATGGACGAGCCTCCTACGGCCGGGGCCGTTGCTTGGTCCCGGCCGCGAGCAGGCCGGTCACCTCCGCGATCCGGGCCGCGCGGACGTCCGGGCGGCCCTTCGTCCCGTCGATCCAGCGCAGGTACGCCTTGCGGTAGAACTGGGCCAGCGTGTCGAAGAACGCGCCGGCCGCCGGGTCGGCCTCCAGGGCCGCCGCGATGTCGTCGGCGAGGTCACCGCGCTGCGGGCCTTCCGGGGCCAGCACGACCGTCACCTCGTCGCCGACCGCCGTGGCCGTGTCGCGCAGCCACAACGGCGTCACGGTCAGCTCCCAACCGCCGTCGCGCGAGGTCAGGCGCCCGCGGACGCGGCGGTCCCCGATCGTGCCGCCGACCGGGTGGTCGGCCTTCGCGCCCCACTCCACGTCCGGGTCGAACGGCACCGTGATGACGCCGGCATCGCGTGGACCAGCGGTGATGACGGCCTCGAACCGCTGCGCACCCATGCCCCGATCGTCGCACACGACGAGCCTTTAGCAGCGGCGCAACAACCGCGTCGCCGGGATTCATCACCTCACCTCAGCCCGGACCGCCCGGTTTGCGTCGTCGCGATACCCATGAGTCCATGGCCGGGGAAGGAGCTCCGGCATGAGCGAACCGGCGGAGACGGGCAGCCAGGCCCGGACGCTGTGGGTGTCCCTGCCGGGCGAGGTCGCCCGGCGGTTCCGCCCGCACGCGGACAACCTCGGCAAGAAGATCCTCGAAGCCATCCAGCGTGAGGTGCCCGAGTACGCCAAGCCCCTCGAAGGCGGGTTCGGCACGGTCATCATCAAGGCGATCGAAGAGGCCGTCATCGGCTCCATCGACAGCATCGGCGGCCGCCCACCCGGCCGGCACAAGTGGGACGAGCTCTTCCGCGAGGTGGGCCGGGGCGTCCACAAGGGCGGCGGCAGCCTCGACTCGCTGCAGGCCTCCTACCGCGTCGGCGGCCAGGCCGCCTGGCGCTACATCGCGGCGTGGGGCCAGCGCACCGGCATGCCCACTCCGATGCTGTGCGTCTGCGCCGAAGCCATCTTCGCGGTGATCGAGGAGATCTCCTCGTATTCGGTCGAGGGCTACACGGTGGCCCAGACGCAGGCCGCGGGCACCCTCGAACGCCGTCGCCGCCGGCTGCTCGACCTGCTCCTGGCCACCCCGCCCTCACCCCCGAAGACCGTCGCCGCGACGGCGGAGGCCGCGGGCTGGCCGCTCCCGGAGCGGGTCAACGCCGTGGCCCTGCAGTCCCCCGCCGACCGGCACCACGACGACGAGCCGGGCCCTTCGCTGCCCGCGGACGTCCTGGTCGACCTCGAGAGCACGCAGCCGTGTCTCCTCTCCGCCAACCTGGAACGCGACCTGCGGCTCCTGCAGCCGGCGTTGCGCGGCTGGCACCTGGCGGTCGGGCCGCGGGTGCCGCTGGCCGACGCGGCGACGTCGCTGCGGTGGGCGTCCCGGACGCTGCAGCTGGTGCGGGAGGGCGTCATCGACCCGGCGCCGGTCGTGCACAGCGCCGACCACCTCAGCACGGTGTGGCTGATGCACGACGACTTCCTGCTCGCCGAGCTCACCCGCACGGCCCTCGGCCCGTTCACCGGCCTCACCGCGAAGCAGCAGGACCGGCTCGGCGAGACGCTGATGGCGTGGCTGGAGGGGCGCGGCAGCACCCCCGAGATCGCCGAGGTCCTCAAGGTCCACCCGCAGACCGTGCGGTACCGGCTCAACCAGCTGACCGAGCTGTTCGGCGACCGGCTCAACGACCCGGCGCAGCGGCTGGACATGCAGCTCGCGCTGCACGCCCACCGCCTGCGGGGCACCCGGCCGCTCGACGTCGCGTGAACGGGCCGTGGGGGGGGGGGGGGGGGGGCACCCCCCCCCCCCCCCCCCCCCCCCCGCCCCCCCCCCGCGCGGGGGGGGGGGGGGGGGGGGGGGGGGGGGGGGGGGGCGCCCCCCCCCCCCCCCCCCCGGGCCCCGAACCGGTCAGCCGATCGTCGTGGTGGTGAAGATCGGGCTGGGGTTGGGGAAGCAGGCGGTCGGGGCGGAGATGTCGAAGATCTGGTTGACCACCGAGGTGAACGTGAGCCCCGGGTCGCTGTAGCTCGTGCCCGCCAGCTTCGTCTGGATGGTGCCCGACGTGCCGGCCTTCAGGTGGAACGTGATGGTCGGCAGCTCGAACGCGGCACCACCGGCGATCGGGCCCGCGAAGCTGAGCGTCGCGACCCCGCCGGAGACCGAGATCGTCGGCGTGCCGGAACCCAGGCCCGAGCCGCCGGACAGCGCCGAGCTGACGTACGTCGAGTTCGCCGGCACCGGCAGCTTCAGCGCGAAGTTCTTGACCTGCTTGAGCTTGAACCCCGCGACCGTGGCCGGCACGGTGTTCGGCGCCGGGTCGACCACGATGTCGAAGGCGGCGCCCGGCGCGACCGTGGCCGGCGCGGTGACGTCGGTGCCCTGGGTCAGGTTCGCCTGCTGCGGGCCGACGATCGGCGCGTTCGCCTGGCAGTCCAGGTTGACCGGGACGACCGCGGCGGACGCCGGTGCCGCGAGCGCCGCGGCGGCCGCGCCGGCGACCGCCAGCACGCCGAGGGAACGCCGGGCTGTGGTGGACTTCGTCATGGTGACCACTCCTTTGTGGATGGTGACGGAACCTAACGAACGGAGAAACGTCTTGCCGTGCGGGCGATCTCGAGCAGTTCGGCGTACTCGACCAGCCGGGTGCGGTCCACCTCGGCCAGGCACTGGTAGAGCCGGAGCAGCCGCGCGGGCTCGGACGGCGACCCGGCCGGCTCCTCGAGGAAGTAGCCGACCGGGCGCCGGTAGAGCGCGGCGAGGGCCTTCAGCTCCAGGCTGTCGACCTTGCGCGTGCCCGCTTCGATCCCGGAGATCGCCGACCGGGGCACGCCGAGCCGGCCGGCGACGGCGCGCTGGGTCAGCCCGTGGCTTTCGCGGCACGCGCGCAGCCGCGCGGCCAGGTCCTGCTGCTGCTCGTCGTGCACGTGCGGCCGGTCAGCAGTTGGACGGGGCTGCGTCGCCGTTGAACCGCTTGACGATCCACTGGTGCGCGTCCCCGTTGCCGGCGAAGATGCCGGACAGGTGGTCGGAGACGTAGGTGTTCCACTGCTCGCGCACCCCGGCGGCGCAGTAGGTCTTGTGCAGCGCGTCGGCCTGCGGGGTGTTGACGATCTCGTCGGTGCTCGCGTGGTACTGGAACACCGGCACGCGCGGCGGGTTCGCGCCGAGCTTGTTCTGCGCCAGCCGCGCCTTCCACTGCGGGGTGTCCAGCGGGTTGGTCGTCGTGTAGTCGCTGATCTTCTTGAACGGGTAGTTGGTCAGCAGCTCGACGACGCAGGCGTTCTGCTTGGCGTCGTTCAGCTGCTGGCGGCCGGTGTCGTTGAGGTAGGAGTCGAGCTTCAGGTCCGGGTACGCGGCGTCGAGCCCGACCGCGGCGAAGGCGAGGAAGCCGAAGCCGACGAAGCCGTCGAGGCCCTTGGCGACCTCGGTCAGATCGGCCGGGACACCGCCCGCCGCGACGCCGACCAGGTTCAGCTCGGGTGCGTAGTCAGGCTGCTTCTCCCCCGCCCACATGGCACCGCCGCCGCCCTGCGAGTAGCCCTGGAAGATGACCTTGGCGGTCTTCGAGAGCTTCGTCGGCGTGAGCCGCTGCGCGGCGCGGACCGAGTCGATCACGGCCGGGCCCATCGACTGCCCGGTGATGTAGGTGGGCACGGTCGTCGGCGAGTAACCCTCGTAGTCGGTGACCGCGACGGCGTACCCGCTGGCGAGCGAGTCGTTGATGGCCGGCTGGTCGTACAGCGTGCCGCGCTCGATCGCCTTGGACGGCGTGCACTTGAACGCCGGGCCCTGCGTGCCGACGCCGTAGCCGATGATCGGCGCCTTCGCCGGGTCGACGCCCTTCGGGACCAGGATGGTGCCGGTCACCGCGTCCGGCCGGCCCTGCCCGTTGGTCGAGAGGTACATGACCTCCCAGGCGTCGGCGTTGGCGGCGTTCATCAGCGGCACCGACGGGCGCCAGCGGATGACGTCACCGGGCTGCCCGGCCGGCAGCGGGGCCGGGGCCTTGTAGAAGGAGTCGTCGAACGGCCCGGGCAGGCCGACGGCGGCGGGAGCGGCGGCCGGGGCCGCGGTCGCCGGGGAGCCGACGATCGCCACGCCCGCCGCCAGCAGCGACAGGCTCAGCAGAGCGAGGAGTACTTTGCGTTTCACCGAAACCTCCATCGGGAAAGGGTTTTCACGCGGGCAGGCCGAGCGCGTTCGCGAGGATCGGCCAGGAGTTGTGCAGGGCGCGCTGCCAGTACGGCCAGCTGTGGGTGCCGGGGCCGTAGTAGTCGACGGTCGCCGGGATCCCCTGCGACTTCAGCTTGTCCGTGAAGCTCTGGGACGTCAGCAGCGCCGACGGTTCCAGCGGGTCGGACTGCCCGGGCGGGTCGAGCGGGCCGGTCTGGCCGTTGCCGCACGAGAGGTAGAGCGCGGTACCGCGCAATGCGTCGGTGTGGTCGTAGGGGTTGTGCGCCGACCAGATCGGCCAGGTCGCCACCTCGTCACCCCAGAGGTCGAAGAAGTTGTAGAACCCCGCCCGCGCCAGGATTCCCTTGATGAAGCCGGCGGTGCCCGGGAAGAGCGTGTTGGGCACACCGCTGTAGGACGCCGCGGCGCCGAACATTCCCTTGTGCTGGAAGGCGTACGCGAGCGCGCCGTACCCGCCGATCGACACGCCGGCGACCGCCCGGCGCGTGCCGCCGTGGTAACCGCGCTCGACGATCTGGCGGACCTCGGCGGTGTGGAACGTGTCCCAGTCGGGGGTGCTCTTCAGGCCGAAGTTCCACCACTTGGTGTACATCCCGGCCGCGCCGTCGGTCGGCATGACCACGATCGCGTCCTTGTCCGCGGTGAACGCCTTGACGTCGGTGAACTGGTCCCAGGACTTGTAGTCCACCGGCTCGCAGCAGCCGTGCAGCAGGTAGAGCGTCGGCCAGGTGCGCGTGGGCTGCGCCTGCCAGCCCGCCGGCACGATCAGCCGGACCATGCCGGTGGTGCCCAGCGCCGGTGAGCTGATCTTGAGGTCGACGGTGCGCGCGTCCAGCCACGTCTCCTGGGTGACCTTAGCGCCGTCGTCGGCGGTGACCGGGGCCGCGGCGGCCACCGACGCCGTGCTCGCGCCGATCAGCACGGCCGTGAGCAGGGCCGCCAGTCCGGCCCGCTGAAGCTTCATCGGTACTCCGTTCTCACAGGGGGATGTTCCCGTGCTTCTTCGCCGGCAGGGTCTGCCGCTTGTTCCGCAAGGTGCGCAGCGCGCGGGCCACCTGCAGCCGGGTCTGCGACGGCGCGACGACCTGGTCGACGTAACCGCGTTCCGCGGCCAGGTAAGGACTTGCGTGGCGCTCGCGGTACTCCTCGGTGAGGCGGCGACGAGCGGTGGCCTGCTCCGCCTCGGGCAGCCCGGCGAGTTCGCGCCGGTGCAGCACCTGCACCGCGCCTTCCGCGCCCATCACCGCGATCTCCGCGGTCGGCCAGGCCATGTTGACGTCGGCGCCGAGGTGCTTGGAGCCCATCACGGCGTACCCGCCGCCGTAGGCCTTGCGCGTCACCACGGTCACCTTCGGCACGGTCGCCTCGGCGTAGGCGTAGATCAGCTTCGCGCCGCGGCGGATGATGCCGCCGCGTTCCTGGTCCGCGCCGGGCAGGTAACCGGGGACGTCGGCGAGGGTGAGCAGCGGGATGCCGAAGGCGTCGCAGAACCGCACGAACCGCGCGGCTTTTTCGGACGCGTCGATGTCGATCACGCCGGCCTGGTGGCGGGGCTGGTTGGCGACGACCCCGACCGAGCGGCCCTGGATCCGGGCGAACGCGCAGATCATGTTGGGCGCGAAGGCACTGTGGATCTCGGTGTAGTCGCCGTCGTCGACCAGCCGGGTGATCACCTCGGTCATGTCGTAGGCCTGGTTGAGCGAGTCCGGGACGATCCGGTCGAGCTCCAGATCCGACGTGGTGAGCTCGGGTGCGGTGTCGTCGGCGTATTCCGGGGCGGGGTCGAGGTTGTTCGAGGGCAGGTAACCGAGCAGGGTCTGGACCCACTCGATCGCGTCGTGCTCGTCGACGGCCCGGTGGTGGGCGTTGCCGGCGACCTCGCTGTTGGTCGCCGCGCCGCCGAGCTGTTGCGCGGTCACGCGTTCGCCGGTCACGGCGTGCACGACGTCCGGGCCGGTGACGAACATGTGCGAGGTCTCGTCGACCATCACGGTGAAGTCGGTGATGGCGGGCGAGTAGACCGCGCCGCCCGCACACGGGCCCATGATCATCGAGATCTGCGGGATCACGCCGGACGCGTGGGCGTTGCGGCGGCCCAGTTCCGCGTAGTAGGCCAGCGAGACGACGCCCTCCTGGATCCGCGCGCCGCCGGAGTCGTTGATGCCGACGACCGGGCAGCCGAGCGTCATGGCCAGGTCCATCACCTTGAGGACCTTCTCGCCGAAGACCTCGCCCATGCTGCCGCCGAAGACGCTGAAGTCCTGGGAAAACAGGCAGATCTGGCGTCCGTCCACAGTGGCGTTCCCGGTGACGACGCCGTCGCCGTACGGGCGGTTGGCGTCCATCCCGAACTCGGTGCAGCGGTGCCGGGCGAACTGGTCGAGCTCGACGAACGAGCCCGGGTCGACCAGCAGGTCGATCCGTTCGCGGGCGGTCAGCTTGCCCTTGGCGTGCTGCCGGTCGATCGCGCGCTTCTCGGCGATCCGGACGACCTCGTCCTGGCGTGAGGCCAGGTCGGCGATCCGGAAGGACGTCGTCGGCGCGAAGGAGAGGTCTTCGAGCGTCATCGTCATCCCTTTCCTGCGTGCAGTCCGGTGAGCACGGCGGACAGGGCGTCCGCGATCACCGACACGTGCGGCGGGTCGATCATCGAGAGGTGGTCGCCGGGGACGCGGACGATCTCCAGGTCCGCGCAGTGCGCGTCCCACCCGAGGGGGTCGTCGGTCCGCAGGTACCGCGGGTCGAGCGTGGTCGTCAGCGGGTGCGGTTCCTGCGCGCGCAGCAGCAGGACCTTCCCGGCGTACGGTCCGGGTTCGTAGCGTTCGGCGACCCGGGCGTCCACATAGGACGTGTACTGGTGGTGCAGGACCCCCTGGCCCATGCCGGGCACCTGGGCGGCCAACCGGCTCATCACGAGCCGGATCTGGTCGTGCTCGCCGAGCTGCTCGAGTTCGGTCCGGGGGATCTCCAGCGGTACGCCGTAGGTCAGCTCGATGTGTTCGGCGAACCGGTCGAAGCGATCGAGGAGCAGGTCTTTGGTCTCGGGCGCGGGCAGCGGCAGGATGGTGTCGATCATGAAGACGACGTCGACGCTCTCCCCCGCCGCGGTCAGGCGCTTGGCCGTCTCGTAGGCGAGGCAGCCGCCGAAGGACCAGCCGCCCAGCCGGTACGGCCCGTGCGGCTGGATCTCGCGCAGGAGCTCGACGTAGCAGGCCGCCTTGCCCTCGACGGTGTCCTCTTCGTCGATCCGCTCGAGACCGTAGGCCGGTTGTCCTTCGGGCAGCAGGCGGACGAGCTCCTGGTAGACGCTCGTCGGGCCGCCGGCCGGGTGGAACAGGAAGACGGGGTCGGCCGCGACGCCGTCGCGCAGCAGCCGCACCGGGCCGCCGCCGAAGCCCTCGACCTCCGCGCGCACCAGGTCGGCCATCGCGGCGACGGTGGGCGTGGCGAACAGCCGGTCGGCGTCGGGGACGTCGTCGAGGTCCTCGGCGAAGGCTTCCCGCAGCCTTTTCGCTTGGTCTTGGTTGCCTTTGAATTCGTCGTAGACCCCCGGTTCCGGCCCGCCGAGCACGGCCTGCCAGTGCCGGGCGACCCACCGTTCGGCGGGGTCCCGCGGCCCGAGCACGGCGTGCCGCGGCTCGGCCGGTGCCCCCGCGCCGAACCCGGCCTGCTCGGCGAGGTGCCCGGCGATCTCGGTGAGGCTCGCACCGCGCAGCAGCAGGGGGACGGGCAGCGGCAGGCCGAAGTCGCGTTCCACCGCGCCGCGGGCCCGCATCGCCATCAGTGAGTCCAGCCCGAGACTGGTGAGCGGCGCGTGCCGGTCGACCTCACCCTGGGGGAACCCCATCAGCCCGGCGACGAGGGCCGCCAGGTGGTCGGTCATGGCTTTTCGTGCCTGCTCGGGCTTTTCCGCTCGCAGCGCGGCCATGCCGTCCCAGGTGGACGGTTCGCTGGTCTTTTCGGCCGGGACGAACAGCCCGAAGAACGGGCGCTCGGCGAGCCGGGGGAACAGCGCCAGCACGGTGTCGATGTCCACGCGGGCGACGCCGGTCGCTTCGCGATCGCTGCCGAGGATCACTTCCAGGGCGTCGAGGGCTTCGGCGGTCCCGAGCGGTTCGAGCACGGGATTCCGGCTGCCGACGGCGGCGCCGGCTTCGCCCCAGGCCCCCCAGTTGATCGTCGCGGCGGGCAGCCCCCGCCCCCGGCGCCAGGCGACGAGGGCGTCGACCCAGGCGTTGGCGGTGGCGTAGGCGGCTTGGCCCGGGGAGCCGAACAGCGCGGCGGCGGAGGAGTAGACGAGCCACCAGTCGAGGTCGTGACCCGCGGTCGCTTCGTGCAGCCGCCAGGCACCGAGGGCCTTGGGACGCCAGACACTCTCGACGGCTTCCTTTTCGAGGGCGATCGCGGCCCCGTCGGCGAGGGTTCCCGCTGCGTGCAGCACCCCGCGCAGGGGCAGGTCCCCGGCCGCGGCGACGAGTTCTTCGGCGGTGCCGGGTTCGGCGATGTCTCCGGTGACGATCCGGATGTCGACGCCGAGGTCGCGCAGGAAGTCTTCGGTGCCGGGGGTGGGGCCGCGACGTCCGGACAGGATCAGCCGGGTGGCGCCGCGCTCGGCGAGCCACTTCGCGGCGACCAGGCCGAGGCCGCCCAGGCCGCCGGTGATGAGGTAGGCGCCCTCACGAACGACCAGACTCCGCAGCGTCTCGGCGGAGGCCGGGCAGTCACCATCCCGCTCCGCGACGCCGGCACCGGCCGAACTCCGCAGCACCTCAGCGGAGCCCGGGCGGTCGCCATCGCGCTCCGCGTCACCACCGACCAGACTCCGCCGCGCCTCAGCGGACGCCGGACGGCCGCCATCCCGCTCCGCAGCCCCACCGACCAGACTCCGCAGCACCTCGCCGGACGCCGGGCTGTCGCCATCCCGCTCCGCAGCCCCACCGACCAGACTCCGCAGCACCTCGCCAGACGCCGAGCGGCCGCCATCCTGCTCCGCGACGCCACCGGCCGAACTCCGTGGCATCGAGGCGATCGCCGGGCGGGTGCCGTTCCGGGCGCTCGAAGTCCGCGGTATCTCGGCGAGGGTCGGGCGCACCAAGCGGCGGGTGTGGCGGATGCCTTCGCGCCAGGCGATCTCGTCGTCCGGGGCGTCCGCGCGGACCTCGTCCCGCAGCTGGGCCACCCACAGGCGCGCGGGGTCCGGCTCGGCGTCGAAGTCCAGGTGGGTTGCCCTCAGCTCCGGGTGCTCGAACGCCAGTACCCGCACCAAGCCCCGCAGCGCGGCCAGCTCCGGGTGACCTGTTTCGCCCGGCTCGACCGCTGCCGCGCCTGCGCTGACCAGCCACAACCGTGGTGGCGTCGGCATGGACGCCAGCTCGGCGGCCACCCCCGAGAGGGTCAGGACCAACGCACCGGCCCGCGACGGATCCGGCGTGCCCAGCTCGGCCGCGCAGCCGACCATGGCCAGTACGCCGGTCACCTCGCCGGAGCGGAGCACCTTCGCCAGGCCATCGCGGTCGCCCAGGGCAACCGTGTGAGCGGAGTTGCGCAAGCTGGCCAGCCACGGCTGCTCGGTGTCCAGGAGCACGACCCAGCGGTGCGTCCCGTCCACGTCGGCGGGCGGCAGCTCGGACTGCTCCCATCCGGCCTCGAAGACCAGGCTCGGCAACGTCGGGCGCTGGAACCGCCGGCAGTAGACGTCCCGGAACTCGACCAGCACCGCACCCCCGGCGTCGACGAGCTGGACGCTGCCCAGCAGCCCGTCACCCGACTCGTCGACCGAGTCGAGGACGGCGTCCACCCGGACGCCACCGCGAGGGTCACCGGCGAGCGTGACCTCGCCGATCGTCAGCGGCAGGTACAGGCCCACGGCGTCGCCCAAGGCCTCGCCGGTCGTGGCGGCCAGTGCGTGCAGGCAGGCGTCGGCGAGCGCCGGGTGCAGCCGGTACGCGGGGTGGTCCCGCGCCTCCGGCGGCAGCGCGATCGACGCCGACGCGCGGCCGGGTGCGGCCACGACTCGCCGCAGGCCGCGGAACGCCGGGCCGTAGCTCTGGCCCAGGTCCTCCAGCGCCCGGTAGAGGTCGACGGCTTCTCCGGTCACAGCGCCGAATGGGGTCAGGGAGGGTGAACCGTCGAGGACCCGCGCCGTGGCGTGGCGGACCCAGCCGTGCGCGGACTCGGCGTGGATGCTGATCTCCCCGCCGGCCAGGCTCGTGGTCACCTCGGTGTGCTCGTCCAGCGACAGCACCTGGTGCAGTTCCAGGTCACCGATCCGGTCGCCCGCGGCGAGCGCGAGTTCGAGGAAGCCGGTCGCCGGGAACAGCGGCACGCCCATCGCCGCGTGGTCGGCCAGCCACGGCAGCTGCGCCGTGCCGACGTCGCCGCGCCACAGGTGCAGGTCGCCGCCGGGTTGTTCGATGTGGACGCCGAGCAGCGGATGGGCGCCCGCGGCGGGCCGGCGCGAAGGCCAGAACCGCTCATGCCGCCAGACCGGGCCGGGCAGGTCGACCGGCGCCGTGCGCGGGCCGTGGTCCAGCACGCCGGGCCGGCCGAGGACGTGCAGCCGGGCGAGGCTGGTCAGGAACGCGACGCGCTCGTTGATCTTGCGGCTGCCGGTGGGCAGGCCGATCGCCGCGCCGCCGGTGGTCTGCTCGACCGCGGCGAGCGCGATCGGGTGCGGCGAGATCTCGACGAACACGGTGTGGCCGTCGTCCGTCGCCGCCGCCAGGGCCTGGGTGAACCGCACCGGACGGCGCAGGTTCGCCGCCCAGTACTCGACGTCGAACGACGGCGTCTCATGGGGATCGTCGAGAACGCTGCTGTAACAGGGGATCTCGGCCTGACCGGGCTTCAACCCGGCCAGGTCGGCGCGGAACCGGTCGAGCACGGCGTCGACGGCGGCCGAGTGCCCGGCCCCGCGGACCGGGAGCCGCCGGGCGAGCCTGCCGAGCTGCTCGACGTGCGCGACCAGCGCGTCGACCTGGTCGGCGTCCCCGCTGACCGTGCACTGAGTCGGCGACGCGTACACCGCGACCGTGACGTCGGGGAACTCGGCCAGCTCCGCCGGGGACAGCTCGACGACGGCCATCGCGCCGGTGCCGGCCGCGTCGACCTCGGCAAGGAGTCGCGCGCGGGTGGCCATCACGCGCAGCCCGTCCGTCACGTCCAGCGCGCCCGCGACGACGGCCGCGGCGACCTCACCCATCGAATGCCCCAGCACGGCGGCGGGGACGACCCCGTGCGCCCGCCACAGCCCGGCCAGCGCGGTCTGGATGCCGAACAGCGCCAGTTGCGTCGCCCCCAGGTCGGGCAGATCCTGTTCCCCCGCAAGGACTTCGCGCAGCGAGAACCCCGCTTCGGCGCGGAAGGCGGGGTCGAGCGCGTCGATCTCGGCGCGGAACGCGGGTTCGGTCCGCAGCAGCTCACGGCCCATCTCCGGCCACTGCGAGCCGTAACCGGAGAAGACGAACACGACGTCGGTGCGTCGCCGGGCTTCGCCGGGGGTGACATCGCGCAGTGCGGCCACGAGAGCTCCGCGGTCCTCGGCGACGACGGCGGCCCGGACGGGCAGGTGCTCACGCCGGGTCGCGAGCGTCGACGCGACGGCGCCCAGCGGCACGGACCCTCCCTCGGACGACTCCAGCCAGTCCGCCAGCTCAAGAGCGCGGGCGCACAGGACGTCGGCCGAACGGGCCGAGAGTGCGAAGATCCGCGGGCCGTCGGCGCCGGCGCGAGGCGGGAACGCCGCGGCGGGCCACTCCTCCAGCACCACGTGGGCGTTGGTCCCGCCGAACCCGAAGGCCGAGACGCCGGCGCGCGCGGTGCCCGGGTACCGCGGCCAGCCGGTGCCCGCCGCCACCACGCGCAGGCCGAGGCCGTCGAAGTCGATGTGCGGGTTGGGCTCGTGGTAGTTCAGGCTCGGCGGCAGCCGCCGGTGCACCAGGGCCAGCACCACCTTGATCAGTCCGGCGATCCCGGCCGCGCCTTCGAGGTGCCCCAGGTTGCTCTTGACCGAGCCGACCAGCAGCGGGCGGCCGGGTTCGCGCCCGGCGCCGAGGACCTCGCCCAGCGCCCCGGCTTCGATCGGGTCGCCGAGCAGCGTGCCAGTACCGTGCGCCTCGACGTAGTCCACGGAGGACGGATCGACACCCGCGACGGCGTAGGCGTCCCGCAGCAACGCCGCCTGGGCGTCCGGGTTGGGGGCCATCATGCCGTTGGAACGGCCGTCCGAGTTGACGGCGCTGCCGCGGATCACCGCCAGCACGCGGTCGCCGGCCGCCCGGGCGGCTTTCAGCGGCTTGAGCACGACCACGCCGCAGCCCTCACCGCGGGCGATCCCGTCGGCGCCGGCGTCGAACGGCTTGCAGTGCCCGTCCGGCGCCAGCACCCCGGCGCGGTGGAAGTTCGCGGTGATGCCCGGTGACAGCAGCAGGTTCACGCCCGCGACCAGCGCGGTCTCGCTCTCGCCGCGGCGCAGGCTCTGCACCGCCTGGTGCACCGCGACCAGCGACGACGAACACGCCGTGTCGAGGGTGAGGCTCGGGCCGCGCAGGTCGAGCAGGTACGACAGCCGGTTCGCGGTGATGCTCGCCGCCGCGCCCGTGCCCGACCAGGCGTCGATGCCGGTGACGTCGGTCATCGTGAGGTAGCCGTACTCGCTGGCCGACAGGCCGACGAACACGCCGGTCCGGGTGCCGCGCAGCGAGCCGGGCGGGATGCCCGCGTGTTCCAGGGCCGCCCAGGTCACCTCCAGGAGCGTCCGCTGCTGCGGGTCCATCGCCTCGGCTTCGCGGGGCGTGATGCCGAAGAACGCGGCGTCGAACCCGGCGACGTCACCCAGGAACCCGCCGCGACGCGGCAGTCCGGCGAGGGCTTCGGCCGGGGCGAAGGACTCCCAGCGGCCCTCGGGGACCTCGCCGATGCCGTCGGCGCCCGCGTCGAGGAACCGCCAGAACTGCGCGGGCGACTCGACACCGCCGGGCAGGCGGCAGCCGACGCCGACGATCGCGATCGGCTCCCCCGCCGCCATCGGCACCGGCGCGGCCTGGACAGCGTCCACTGTGGACAACGACGCGACGAGTGCGGTGATGCTCGGGTGCTGCCACACGAAGGTCGCCGGGAGGGAGCGGCCGAGGAACCGGCCCAGGTCGCCGGTCAGGGTCATCGCGTCCCGTGAGGACAGTCCGGCTTCCTGCAACGGCCGATCGGGATCCACCGGCCCGGAGGTGATCTCGGCGACTCGCTCGACGAGCCACGCCCGGATGGCGTCCGGAGTCATCGCGGCCACCGGCCGTCCAGGTAGGACGTCCGGCACAGCGCCCGGCTGATCTTGCCGCTGGAGGTGCGCGGCACCTCACCGGGCGACAGGACGACGACGTCGTGCAGCCGCAGGCCGTGTTCGGCCGACACCGCCGCGCGCAGCTCGCCGACGGCGACCTCCGCGTCGGAGTTCTTGGCCTGTTCCAGCACGACGACGGCGACTTCGCCTTCCTCGTGCGAGATCGCGAACGCCGCGGCCGAGTGCAGCCGGACGGCGGGGTGCGCTTCGACGGTCTGCTCGATGTCCTGCGGGTAGTGGTTGCGGCCGTCGACGATCACGAGGTCCTTCAAGCGGCCGGTCATGTACAACTCACCTTCGAACCACACGCCGAGGTCGCCGGTGGCCAGCCAGCCGTCGCCGAACGTCGCCGCGGACGCGCCGGGACGCCGCCAGTAGCCCTGGCCGACGTTCGGCCCGCTCACCCGGATCTCGCCGACTTCGCCGTCCGCGACCGGTTCGCCGTTGGTGTCGACGATCCGGATCCGCTGGTCCACCGGCCGGCCACAGGCGACGAGCGTCGTGCCGGTGGCGGCCGGCACCGCGAACCCCTCGGCCAGGCGGTCGCGGTCGAACGTGACCTGGCGCGAGGGCGTGCCCGCGTCGGTCACCGAGACGAGCACCGTCGCCTCGGCCAGTCCGTAGGACGCCCGCTGGACCTCCGGCCGCAGCCCGCACTCGCCGAACGCGTCCTGGAACTTCGCGATCGTCGCGGGCAGGACCGGTTCGCTGCCGTTGATCAGCGAGACGACCCGGCTCAGCTCGAGGTAGCTCTTCTCGTCTTCCGTGACGCGGGAAGCGCTGTAGGCGTAAGCAAAGTTGGGGGCCGCGCTGATCCCGCCGGGGCTGGCCGAGAGCGCCCGCAGCCACCGGCCGGGCCGCTCCAGGAAGGCGAGCGGGTCCATCAGCACCGAGGTCAGGCCGCCGAACATCGGCGCGCCGATGCCGAGGATCAGGCCCATGTCGTGGAAGAGCGGCAGCCAGCTGATCGTCGACGTCGTGCCGGACTCGGCGCCGTAGGCGGTGCAGCACTGCCGGGCGTTGGACAGGACGTTGTGGTGGGTCAGCATGACCCCGGCCGGCGAGCGCGTGGAACCGGACGTGTACTGCAGGTACGCCAGCTCGTCCGGCGCCGGGCGGTGCCACTCGTGCTCGCCGGTGACCGGCGGCAGGGTGTCGACGGCCACGAGGGCGGCGTCGACGTCGAGGGTGCCGAGGAAGCCGGTGACCTCGCCGGTCAGGTCGGCGGTGGTGAGCACGACCTGCGGCGCGCAGTCGGTGAGGGTCGCGGCGAGGCGGCCCGCGTGCCCGGGCAGGTTCGGCGTGAACAGCGGAACGGCGACCAGGCCGGCGCGGATGGCGCCGAGGAAGGCGACCACGTAGTCGGCGGACTGCGCGGCCAGGACCGCCGCGCGCTCCCCCGGCGCGGCGAGGGTGCCCAGGTGCGCGGCGACGGCGCCGACCCGGTCGTCCAGCTCGCGCCAGGTGAGGCTCACCGCGCGGCCGCCGGGGCTCGTGCGGTAGTCCAGGAAGGTCACGGCGACCTCGTCACCCAGGCGCTGGGCCCACCGGCCGAGCAGGGTGGCGAAAGAATCGCCGTCGAGTGCGTCACCGTCGGACGCGGGCAGCGCGAAAGCCGTCCCGGAAATGGTTTCCATAGCCCCTCGCCAATAGCGTCGGAGTAATTCGAGGTGATGCGCCGAAAGCGCCGATCCTCACCTTCGAGAAACTGTATTTCGGCCTAACTCGGAGTGTCAATCACCGCGAACGCGGTACTCATCGGGAAACGGAGAACCGCCGGTCGTGATTGTCACCGCGGGAAGGACTTTCCGGGCCCGGAACACCGTCAGGGCCAATACCGCCCCGGCGAGCTCGAGGCCGGCGGCGACGAGCAGCCCGGCCGTGTAGCCCGCGGCCAGCGCGGGGCCGGCGGCGGCGCCCGCGTCGAGCCGGGCGGCCCGTACCGCGGTCAGCACCGCGCCGACGAGCGCGACGCCGAGGGCGCTGGACAGCTCCCGCGACGCCGTGAGCAGGCCGGACGCGGTCCCGGCGTGCCGTTCGGCCACGACTTCCAGGGCATGCGAGGTCAGCGGCGTGGTCAGGGCCGAACCGGCGCCGATCAGCACCAGCCCGGGCGCGCGCGGCAGCACCTCGGGGATGTGGTTGACCAGCGCGACGGCGAGCAGCCCGAGGGCCACGACGACGAGCCCGGCCCCGACCGTCCGATGCGGACCGAAGCGGGTCACCGCCCAGGGCACCAACGGTGTCGCGGCCATGATCGCGACGGCCACCAGCACCAGCGGGAGCCCGGCCTGCACCGGGCTGAGCCCGAGGGACTCCTGGTGCAGCAACGGGGTGAAGAAGAAGACGCCCGAGACGCCCAGGCCCCACAGCAGCTGCACGGCCAGCGCGCCGACGAACACCCGCTGCCCGGTCAGGTCCGGCGCGACCAGGCGTTCGCGGGCGCGGCGCTCCCGGACGGCGAACCAGGCGAGGAACCCGAGCCCGCCCGCGGCCAGCACCGACGGGACGACGTCACCGGTGCGCGTGTCGTCACCGAACTCGACCAGCGCCACGGTGAGCAGCACGAGCCCGGCCGTCACCAGCGTCATCGACCCGATCGCCGGGCGGCCGCCACCGGTGCCGCGGCGGGCGCGGGCCGTCACCGGCAGCAGCGCCAGCATCACGGCCACGAACGGCAGGTTGACGAAGAAGATCCAGCCCCAGCCGAGGTATTCGCTGAGCAGCCCGCCCAGCGTCGGGCCGAGCGCCAGGGCGATGGCCAGGCTCGCCGTCCAGATCGTGGCGCCGACGGCCCGCCCGCGCGCGTCCAGGTTGGTCCGGAGCAGGCTCAGCAGGCCGGGCACCAGGAACGCGGCCGCCAGGCCCTGCAGCACCCGCGCGCCGACCAGCACCCACGCGGACCCGGCCAGCCCGCCGACCGCCGCGCCGAAACCGAACGCGAGCAGCCCGGCCGACAGCGTCCGGCGCTGGCCCCAGCGGTCGACGAGCGTGCCCGCGACCAGCAGGAGGCTCGCGAACGGGAGCATGTAGCCGATGCTCACCCACTGCAGGGCGGAGAGGCCCAGCGAGAGGTCCCGGGCGATGGACGGCACCCCGGCCGCGACGATGTTGTTGTCCAGGGTGGTGACGAACGCGCCCAGCGCGACCACGACCAGCGTCGCGCCTTTCACGACTCGGCCGCGTTGTCCTCGTCGAGGAAGTCCTCCTCGAGCCGTTCCGGGCTGTAGTCGAGGTCGATGGACGCGACCGGCATCCCGCGGGCCGCTTCGATCGCGCGCAGGCGGCGCATCGCGTGGTCGGCGGCGTACTCCATGACGCCGTCCAGCCGCAGGTCGAACGGGTCGCCGTCGAGCCGGGCGGTCGTCCACTCGATCTGCGCGATGGCGTGCGGCAGCAGGGCCTGCATCTCGTCCTGCACGATCTGCCAGTTGCGGTCGTCGGCCGCGACGTGGCGGCGGCAGGTGAACGTGCCCCAGGCCATGTGCCGCCGTTCGTCGTCACCGATCCGGCGGATCAGCTCCTGCATGCCGGGCAGGATCCCGTGCGCCCGGCAGGCCCGGTTCCACACGAAGTACCCGGTCAGCGCGAGCACGCCTTCGACGACGTGGTTGTAGACGACGGACGCGCGGATCTGGTTGGCGGGACTGGGATCCTCCCGCAGCCGGCCGAGCGCGGTGGGCAGCGCGTCGTAGAAGATCGCGCGGTAGCCCGGGTTGTCCTCGACGTGCTCGTGCAGGTTGCCGGTGACGCCCACGGCGTCGAGCCAGAGCCGGAACACCTGCGTGTGCTTGGCTTCCTCGAAGCAGAACTGCGTCAGGTACATCTCGTCGGCGAAGCGGCCCTCGGCGCCCATCGCGGCGAGGAACGGCTGGATGTCGTGCGTGACGGCCTCCTCGCCGCCGGCGAACTGCGCGCACAGCATGGTCGCGGCGAAGCGCTGCTGGTCCGACAGCGCGGCCCAGTCCACGGCGTCCTGGGTGAAGTCCAGGTCGGCGGGGTTCCAGAACTTCGCGTTGCCCTTGGCGAACAGCCGCAGCGGCAGGACTTCCCAGTTGAGCCCGCCCGCGCGCAGCGCGGTGAACTCCTCGCGGGTGCCGGGCATGGTTCCGGTCACGGCGTCACTCCAGTCTTCCGCACGGGTACGTCCAGCCACGACGGGTCGGCCGCCGTCGAGACGAAGCCGAGCCGTCCGTCGCCGGTGTTCCAGTCCAGGAACAGCGGATCCTTCGAGTCGACGACCAAAGCCAGGTGGTGGCCGGCGGCGACGGTGTAGGCGGTCGGCGAGAAGTCCAGGTCGACCGGCTGCGGCTGCCCCGGCGTCGCGTGTTTCCAGCTGTAGGGCAGGTAGTTGACGAGGCTGCCGGTGCCGAGCGGGTCGACGTCGTAGACGTAGGCGACGACCGTTCCGGCGGCGGCGGGCGGCACCACCGTGAGGTGGGCACGCAGTGACCCGCGCAGCTGGGTGGCCGCCTTGACCGGCGGCTGGGTCCAGACCGCGCCGCTGCCCCGGTCGACCTGCCACAGGAACGCCGTCGGCGGGTTCCCGCTCAGCGCCTCGAGACTGTAGGTGGCCAGCGGGATCCCGCCGTTCGCGACGGTGTCGCGGTTCGCCGCGATGCTGCCGGTCCAGGCGGCGGGAGCGGTCTGGAGCGTGTCGCGGCCGAGGTAGGACCGCGTCGGCGGCGCGGCGAACGACGGCCAGTCCGGCTGGTACTCCGGGCGTTGCATGCCGGGACGGGCCCGGGTGACGACCGGCGGCTCGCTCTCGATCGACGTGTCGGTGCCGGCGACGTGGGCGTCGAACCAGCGGTAGACCGACGTCCAGGTGTCGCTGGGCAGGCCCAGCAGACCGCCGGACTCGGACGCGGCGTGGTCGCCCGGCACGAACTCGGCGCGCTTCGGGCCGACGAGTCTTTGGTAGAAATCGGCCAGCTGGCCGGGCTGGAAGACCGTCTCGCTCCAGGTCTGGATGGCCAGCACGGCCGGGTGGTTCGCGTTGATGCGGTCCACGTAGGACAACGGTGAGCGCGGCCGGGACCAGTCGATCACGGCCTGCGAGTCGGCGTCGGAGATCGCCGGTTCGAGGAACTTGTTCAGCATGGTGTCGGTCTCGGGGCTGAGCGTGCCGTTGGCCTTGCCCGACAGGTAGAGCACGAGCCCGGCGAGGCCGTGGCGGGTGTCGTTCTGGGTCAGCGAGGCGACCAGGTCCGCCCAGCCGCTGAGCGAGGCGACGGCCTTGATCCGGGCGTCGAACCCGGCCGCGATCAGGCCGATCCCGGCGCCGTAGGACACCCCGCCGACGCCGATCCGGGCCGGGTCGGCGGCCGTGTGGGCCAGCGTCCAGTCGATGACCGTGGAGACGTCGGTGATGTCGTCCGGCCCGGCCACCTCGACCGCTCCCCCGGACTCGCCGAACCCGCGGGCGCCGTAGGAGATCACCACGTAACCGCGGTTCGCCAGGTCACGGGCCGGGATGATGTTCTGCGTGCGGCCGCCGCCCCAGGCGCCGATCAGGACGGCGAGCGGGTGCGGCCCCGGCGACGACGGCTGCATCACCATGGCGCCGAGGGTGATGCCCCCGGTCGCGGGCACGTCGGCGAAACTGGTGGCGAATCCCTCGCTCGCCGCGACGCCCGGGAAAAGAGCGGCGGTCACGGCGATGACCATGGCGGCCGCACCGGCGCGAATCATTTCGGTGGTCTCCTTTCACCGGGTGGTTTCCGGAAACTAACAACGGCGCGGAATCGGATCAATGGTCGCTCGAGGTCAGGACTTCGCGCTTGTCATCCGGCACAGGAATTGTGCGGGAACGGTGCTCACGCGGACGCAACCGCCGCGGGAACCACCAGTTCGCCTCACCGAACCGGACCATCACCGCGGGCACGAGCAGGCAGCGGATCAGCACGGCGTCCAGGAGCACGGCGGCCGTCAGCCCGACCCCGGCTTCGCGCACCACCCGCGCGTCCACGAACGCGAACGAGACGAACACCAGCGCCATGATCAGCGCGGCGGCGGTGATGGTCCGCCCGGTCGACACGAGCCCTTCGACGATCGCCCCGCGGGTGTCCGCTCCGCGGCGCCACTCCTCCTGGATCCGCGCGATGAGGAAGACCTCGTAGTCCATCGACAGCCCGAACAGGCCCGCGAACAGGAACACCGGCAGGTACGGCTCGACGGGCGCGCCGAACACCCACACCACCACGCCGGTGGTCGCGGCGGCGGTGAGCAGGTTCATCACCGCCGCGGTCAGCGGGATCAGGACACTGCGGAACACCCAGGCGAGCACCAGCACCGAGATGCCGACGACGCTGAGCAGGAACAGCGGCAGGCGGCCGGTGATCGCGGCGGCGAAGTCGGCCTGGGTGGCCACGACGCCGCCGAGGTGGACGTCCGGCCCGGCGACCGCGCGCAGCCAGCCGAGCAGGTCGGCGGTGGCGGGGTCGTCCGGCGCGGTCCGCGGCACGGCCGTCAGCACCGTGACGGATCCGGGCAGGTAACCCGGCGGGCCGACGTCGGCGCGGGTGAGCACGGTCTGGCGCAGTGTCTCCGCCGCGGCGTGGTCGAGGTGGCCGACCAGGAGGATCGGCCCGTTCGCGCCCGGCCCGAAGCCGTCTTCGAGCAGTTCCGCGGCGAGCTCGGTGACGCTGCCCGGCGGGTCCAGCTCCGCGCCCGGCACACCGAGCCGCAGGCCGGTCATCGGCAGCGAGAGCACGGCGACGGCCAGGACGGCGGCCGCCGCGTAGGGCGCCGGCCGGGCGGTCACCGACTTCGCCAGCCGCGTCCAGAGCCCGCCGGGACGCGCCGGGCGGACGCGCATCCGCCGTCCGAGCAGCCGCAGCAACGCGGGGAACAACGTCAGGGCGGCGAACATCGTCAGCAGCACGGAAACCGCGGCGGCGACGGCGATCCCGTCCAGGAACGCCATCCCCACGGTGAACATGCCGAACAGGGACACGCACACCGTCACCCCGGCGAAGACCACGCTGCGGCACGACGTCCTCGCGGCGGCCGCCAGCGCCTGTTCGGCGACCAGGCCGTCCTGGATCCCCTGCCGGTAGCGGGTGAGCACGAACAGCGCGTAGTCCACGCCGACGCCGAGCCCGAGCAGCGCGGCGATCTCGGTGCTGATCTTCGGGACGGTCATGACGTGCGACAGCAGCGCGACGACCGCGAGCGCGCAGCCCACCGACGCCGACGCCGTGAGGACCGGGAGCAGCACGCAGGTCAGCGAGCCAAACGCCACCAGCAGCACGACCGCGGCGGCGACCAGCCCGATCCCGGCGTTGCCGAGGTCCGGCGCGGCCGCGGTCATCGCGGCGAGCGGCCCGGACGCCCCGGCCGGCACCCCGGCGTCCCGCACGACGCCGGCGAAGTCGTCGGCCACCGCCTGGCCCAGCGCCTCGGCCCCGGCGTCGAACCGGACGTCCAGCACCGTGACGCGGTGGTCCTCCGAAACCGGGCCGGGATCGACCGAGACCACGTGCGGCACGGTCCGCAGCCGGCTCGCGAGCGCGCCGACCCGGGTGTGGTCGACCGACCGGACCACAACGCGCTCCTGGTCCCCGGTCACGCGCAGCAGGTCCGCCGCCACCGAGCTGTCCGCGGCGGGCAGGGCGACCGTGTCCCGGTAGGCGACCCCGGTGTGCAGCGCGCCGAAGACGAGCCCGCCGAGCGCCACCAGCCACAGGGCCACGACCCACGGCGCCCGCCGGAAACACCACGCCACGAGCGCCGTCATCCTGTTCTCCCCGGTCGTGAACAGCGGAAACAGCTGATCACGCTAACAACCGGGGCGCGGGCGAAGATACCGTCCGAGCTCACAAATCGGCCCGGCAAACCCCGTCCGTAGGTGAGTGTCCACTTGTCCGGGGACTTTGTCGGATGGTGACAAGTTCCGCCGTCCGGGCGTTCGCGTTGCGACAGGGCCTCACCCGCACACAAGATCAACGGTTGCCAAATCGGACCGCGTGTGAGTACATGGCGTGCGCGTCTGGTGTCGGAGCGTCAGGCGCCACGTGAGCACGCGGTGTGTCACGCGGACTTCACCGGGGAAGTCGCCGCCGTCGTGCGTCAAGGGGTGACCAGTGACGCGGACGACCGGAGAGCGGACGGTTTCGCACGGCGTGGAGCACCTGGTCCCGCAGCCGCGCAACGCCGGTCAGGCGCGGCGGCTCTGGGGCTCCCTGCCTCCCGAGATCGCGCGGCGGTTCCGGCCGCACGCCGACCCGGTCGCCCGGCGGATCCTCGAAGAGATCCAGCGGGCCGTGCCCGAGTACGCCAAGCCCCTCGAAGGCGAGTTCGGCAAGGTGATCGTGCTCGCGATCGAGCGGGCGGTCGTCAGCTGCATCGACACCGTCGAAGAGCGGGAGTCCACACAGGACGACTGGCCGCGGCTGTTCGTCGAGGTCGGCAAGCGGGTGTACCACGACGGCGGGAGCCTGAACTCGCTGCAGGCCGCCTACCGCGCCGGCGGGCGCGCGGCGTGGCGCTACGTCTCGCAGTTCGGTCAGGTGCACCGGCTCCCGGCGGCGATCCTCTGCGTCGGCGCGGAGGCCATCTTCGCTTACGTGGACGAGATTTCGTCGTACTCGGTGCACGGTTACACCCTCGCCCAGGCGCGGGCGACGGGCACGCTCGAACGCCGGCGCAGACGGCTGCTCGAACTGCTCCTGGCCACCCCGGCGTCCGCACCGGCCACGGTGGCGACGACGGCGAAGGCCGCGAAGTGGGAGATCCCGGAGTGGGTCACCGTCGTCGTGCTCGAACCCCGTGACGAGCAGCACCTGCCGGCCGCGCCCCAGCTGCCGGACGACGTGCTGCTCGACCTCGAAGGCAGCGAGCCCTGCCTGCTGACCCCGGACCCGGACCGCGACCTGCCCGCCCTCGAAGGCCGGCTGCCGGGCTGGCGCGCCGCGGCCGGCCCGCGCGTCCGGCCGGCCGAGGCGGCGACGTCCCGGCGCTGGGCCCGCAGCACCCTCGACCTCGTCCGGCGCGGCCTCGTCGAGGACCGGGCGGTGACCCACAGCTCGGACCACCTCTCGACGCTCTGGCTGCTGCTGGACCGGTTCCTGCTCGACCGGCTCTCCGACAAGGTGCTCGCGCCGTTCGCGTCCCTCACGGTCAAGCAGCAGCTCAGGCTGGCCGAGACGCTGCTGAGCTGGCTGGAGCACAACGGGAGCACCCCGGACATCGCGCAGGCGCTCGGCATCCACCCGCAGACGGTGCGCTACCGCGTCGGGCAGCTCACGGGCCTGTTCGGCGACCGCCTCGCGGACCCGTTGCAGCGGCTGGAGATGCAGATGGCGCTGCGCGCCCACCAGCTCCTCGGCACGCGGCCGCCGGAGGAGTCCTCCGACGACGAAGCGTGATCGGCCCGGCCCTTGCGCCATTCGGCGCAGCCGCTCGTTTACGCTCCAGGGCATGCCTGACACGCAGTACGAAGACCTGCTCCGCCACGTGCTCGCCACCGGCGCCCGCAAAGCGGACCGCACCGGCACCGGCACGCGGTCGATCTTCGGCCACCAGCTGCGTTACCGGCTGTCCGACGGTTTCCCGCTGATCACCACGAAGAAGGTCCACTTCCGCTCGATCGCCTACGAGCTGCTGTGGTTCCTGCGCGGCGACTCGAACGTCAAGTGGCTGCAGGAGAACGGCGTCACGATCTGGGACGAGTGGGCCGCGCCGGACGGCGAGCTCGGCCCGGTCTACGGCGTCCAGTGGCGGTCGTGGCCGACCCCGGACGGCGGGCACGTCGACCAGATCGCCGAGGTGCTGCGCACGCTGCGCGAGAACCCCGACTCGCGGCGGATCATCGTGTCCGCGTGGAACGTCGCCGACATCCCGCGGATGGCGCTGCCGCCGTGCCACGCGTTCTTCCAGTTCTACGTCGCCGACGGCGAGCTCTCCTGCCAGCTCTACCAGCGCAGCGCGGACCTGTTCCTCGGCGTGCCGTTCAACATCGCGAGCTACGCCCTGCTGACGCACATGATCGCCGAGCAGGCCGGCCTCGGTGTCGGCGACTTCGTGTGGACGGGCGGCGACTGCCACGTCTACGACAACCACGTCGAGCAGGTCCGAACGCAGCTTTCCCGTGAGGCGCGGCCGTTCCCCGCGCTGAGCCTGCGGCCGGCGGACAGCCTGTTCGACTACACCTACGACGACATCACGGTCGAGGGCTACGACCCGCATCCCGGCATCAAGGCGCCGGTGGCGGTGTGATCGGGCTCGTCTGGGCCCAGTCGGCCGGGGGTGTCATCGGCCGCGACGGCACGCTCCCCTGGCACCTGCCGGAGGACCTGAAGCACTTCCGCACCCTGACCGCGGGCGCGACCGTCCTCATGGGACGCCGGACGTGGGAGTCGCTGCCGCCGCGGTTCCGGCCGCTGCCGGGCCGGCGCAACCTCGTGCTTTCGGGCACGCCGCAGGACGGTGCCGAGACGTTCCCCGACCTGGCGCAGGCTCTCGCCGCGGCGGCCGGGGACGTCTGGGTGATCGGCGGCGCGGCGGTGTACCGGGCCGCGCTGCCGTTCGCGGACCGGATCGTCGTCACCGAGCTCCGGGAGTCCTTCGACGGCGACACGCACGCCCCGGACATGGCCCGGCCGCCGGACTCTGCCGGGGCGTGGCTGGAGTCCTCGACCGGGCTGCACTACCGGTTCCTGACCTGGGGCTAGCGGAGCCGGCCCGCACCGCCGCTCGCGCACCAGAGCGCGGTCGGCTTGACGAGCGCGAGGGTCAGCGTCGCCCCGGCCGGAACGAGGACCAGCAGGAGGCCGACGATCGCGCCGCCAAGGTACACACCGCCGACGCCGCTGCCCAGGTGCCAGAGGCCGGCCGCGTTGAGCACGACCGACAGGACGGTCACCAGGATGGCGAGCCCGCTGCCGACGATGGTGAGCATGCGCCCCGCCGGCTTGCGCAGGAACAGCAGGATGCCGCCCGGCAGCAGCGTCCCCGCGACCAGCACGACCTCGACCAGGTCGAGGATGTTCTGCCAGTACAGGCCGGGGATCTCCACCAGCACCACGATGCTGCCGATCAGGGCGAGCAGGTTGAACAGCCCGCCCAGCACCGCGAGCACCCCCGCGGTGATCGCGGTGGCCCCGCTCGGCTTCGGCTGCTGCATCCCGTACCCCGGCGCCGGGTAGGGCGCCTGCGGGTAGGGCTGACCGGGGTACGGCTGCGCCGGGAAGCCGCCCGACGGCGCCGGGTACGGCTGCTGCCCCGGATAAGGCTGTTGTCCCGGATAAGGCTGTTCCCCCTGGTAGGGCTGCTGGCCGGGATAGGGTTGCTGGCCCGGGTACGGCGGCTGGCCGGGGTTCGGCGGGTACGTCATGGCGGCCTCGGTTTCGACGTTTCGACGGACCGCCCCCCAACGGTGCGCCACCTCGCGTCGGCGGCTACGGCCGTGGTCAAGCCTCTCATGCGCGGCCCGGCCGCCGAAGCCGGTCGTCAGCCGGGGAGCTGCCGGTTGGAGAAGTACGGCTTCCGGAACGGGAGGTCCGCGGCCAGCCAGTGCGTCAAAGCCGCGTGGGCCTTCGGGTAGAAGCCGCGGTCGTACGCGCCCGGGGTCACCCACCAGCTGACGTCGACGTCGTGGTCCAGCAGGTCTTCCGTGAGCTTCGTGCGGCCGCCCATCGGGTACAGGTAGCAGCACCCCAGGTAGCCGCCCGCCGGGTCGCGCAGGACGTAGGTGTACGAGCCGCCGTCGCGGAACTCGCACTCGTGCCACACCAGGTCGACGTAGTTGTAGTCCTCGGTGACCGGTCCGGTCGGCCAGCCGCCGCCCCGGGTCCGCCGGATGAGGTCCAGGCTCGCGTTGATGCCCGCCACGTCGTCGGCCAGGTCGGCGCGGGTGATCGCCCGGGCGGTCACGTCGCCGTGCTTCAGCTCCGCCGGGACCGTGACGCCGTCGGGCACCGTCAGTCTTTTGACGAACTCGCGGAGGTCCATCAGCGGACCTGGTAGCCCAGGATCACGATGCCCGAGTCGAGCTTGGTCACCGTGTCCAGTTCGAGCCGGGTCAGGGAGCCTTCGCGGAACAGCAGGTCCGACACGCCGCCGCCGCGGACGAGCAGGGGGTGGAACCACAGGCGGATCTCGTCGACCAGGCCGTGGTCCAGCAGCGCGTGCGTGAGCTGCCCGAAGCCGTACTGCAGGATGGTCTCCCCCGGCTCGTTCTTCAGCTTCTCGATCGCGGCCACCGGATCCGTCCCGATGACCGTCGTGTTGTTCCACTCCGGGTCGGTGAGGGTCGACGAAACCACGTACTTGGCCATGGCGTTGATCCGGTCGCTCGCCGGGTCGCCCGACCGGGTCGGCCACACCGGGGCGAACCCGTCGTAGGTGCGCCGGCCCATGACGAGGGCGTCGGAGGCGAGCAGCAGCTCGGTCTGGACGGCCTCGCCCTGACCGCCGTCGGGGCCGCTCGCAGGCCAGTGGTGCGGGTTCTCGATCACGCCGTCGAGCGAGATGTAGGTCGAGTTGACGAGACGTCGCATGGTGTTCCTCCTGGTGGTCGGCTTGTCCGATGGGAAGAGCCTGCGCCACGCGGCACCTGCGGTCATCCGTGGTCACCACGGATCGGGTACGGAATCATGTGCGGGATGAGCACGCTGCCGCGGGGAGACGTCTCGGCCCGGGAGGCCGAGGTGCTCGCGGCGGTCGGCGAGCACCTGACGAACGCGCAGATCGCCCTCCGGCTGCACATCTCGGCCCGCACGGTGGAAAGCCACGTGTCGGCATTGCTGCGCAAATGCGGCGCGAGCGACCGGCGTCAGCTGGCCGTGCTCGCCGCCGAGGCGGCCGAGCTGGGGGCGCGGGCCGAGGACGCGGTGCTGCCGGAGGCCCGGACCAGCTTCGTCGGGCGCGCCGAGGAGCTCGAGGCCGTGCGGACGGCGCTGGACACCGCCCGGCTGGTGACCCTCACCGGGCCGGGCGGGGTGGGCAAGACCCGGCTCGCCGTCACCGCGGCCGCCGCCGTGGCCCCGCGGTTCCCGGCCGGCGTGGTGTACCTCGACCTCGTGCCGGTGCCGCCCGGGCAGGTGGTCGCCGCCGTGGCCGCCGCGCTGGGCGTCACCGAACGCCCGCCGCGGCCGCTGCCCGACAGCGTGGCCGACCGGGTGCGCGGCCGGGTCATGCTGCTGGTGCTGGACAACTGCGAGCACGTGCTCGACGAGGCGAGCGGGCTCGTCGAGGCCCTGCTGCGCACGGGCGGGCGGCTGCGGATCCTCGCGACCAGCCGGGAGCGGCTCGGCGTCGCGGGCGAGGAGGCCCACGCGGTGCCGCCCTTGCCGCTCGGCTCGGCCGCCGAGACGCTGTTCCTCGACCGCGCCCGCGGGGTCGACCGCGGATTCGCCGCCGCTCCCGCACTGGTCACCGAGGCGTGCGCCCGGCTCGACGGGCTGCCGCTGGCCATCGAGCTGGCGGCCGCGCGAGCCGCCGCCATCGGCGTCGACGGGCTGCTCACCGCCCTCGACGACCGGCTGCGCGCGGTGGCGGGCGGCCGCGGCGGCGAGGCGCGGCACCACTCGCTGAGCGACGTGCTCGGCTGGAGCTACGACCTGCTGGAGCCCGCGGAACGTGCGTTGTTCCGGCGGCTCGCGGTGTTCGCTTCGGGCTTCGACCTCGACGCCGCGGCGGCCGTCTCCCCCGGCGAGCGGCCGAGCACCGTCGCGCACCTGCTCGGCCGGCTGGTGGAGAAGAGCCTGGTGGTGCGGCGCGGCACCGACCGCACGCGGTACCGGCTGCTGGAGACGGTCCGGGCGTTCGCGCAGGCGCACTTCGCCGGTGACGACGACCGTGACGAGGTACTGCGGGCGCACCTGGAGTGGGCCAGCCGGGTCGCCGTGGAGCTGGAAACCCGGCTCGACGAGGACGACCTCGCGTCACGCTACGACGAGGTCGTCGACGACCTGCGGGCCGCGTTCGCCAGGACCGGTGAGGAGCCGGATCCGGTGGCGCACCGGCTGGGCCGGGCGCTGGCCCACCTCACGTTCGCCCGCGGTTCGTTCGTCGAGTCCCGCGCGCACTACCGCGCCGCGGCCGGGCGGGCGGTCACGCCCGGCGACGCCGTCCGGGACCTGCGCAGCGCGTCGGAAGCCGCGCAGTCGCTGGCCGACGGCGACGACGCGTTCGCCCTGCTGCTCGCCGGCGCCGACCGCGCGGGTGACGAGCGCGACCGGGCCGTGCTGCTGGCCCTGGCCGTCACCCTCGCGACCCGCTTCGTCGGGGACTTCCGCCACCCGGTGCCCGCCGCCCGCCGCGCGGACCTGCTGGCCCGGGCCGGACGGGCGCCGGCCGAGGACCGGGAGCACGCGGCGGTGCTCGCCACCGCCCGGGCCTGGGCGGGCGGGGCCGACCCGGCCGCCGCCGTCGAGGCCGCGCACGAGGCGGACGATCCGACGTTGCTGCAGGGTGCCCTGGACAGCGCCAACTCGGCCGCCGCGCGCCAGGGCCGGCTGCGCGAGGCCTACCGCATCGCCCGCGAGCGGCTGGACCTGCTGCCGACGCTCACCCGGCACCGGCCGGCCGACGGCATCGAGATGTTCGACCTGTTCCACTCCGTCTCGGTGGCCGCGCTGGCGGTGGGTGACCTGCCGGGGGCGCTGGCCATCGCCGCCCGCGCCACCGAGCAGGACCCGGTCAACGGCGACTACCCGTTCGTCTCGCTGCTGAAGTACCTGGCGCCGCTCACGCTGTCCGGCCGGTTCGACGAGGCCGTCGAGCTCGGCGAGCGGGCGTTCGCCGAGTGGCGCGCCGCGGGGGCCCCGCTCCTGGCGTGGCTGACGCCGTCGGTGCAGGTGCTGGAGCTGGCGACCGGCCTGCGCGGCGACCACGGGCTCTGGCGGGCACGCACGCTGGAGTTCGCCGGTCACCCCGACCCGCGCTCACGGCGCCTCGCGGCCACCACGGCGTTCGTGGAGGCTCGGCTGGCCGTCCACACCGGACACCTGAGCGACGCGGATCGCCTGGTGCGCAACGCTTTCCAGGAGTTCTCACAGCCGTGGTACCGGGCGTACGCGAACGCGGCGGGCGCCGAGCTGGCCGTGCTCGCCGAGCTGCCCGACGCGGAGAAACGGCTGGAGCAGGCCGAGCGCACGGCCGAGGAGAACGACTGGGCGGCCGCGTGCGTCGCGCGGGCGCGGGGCCGGTTCACCGGTGACACCCACGCTTTCCGCCGGTCACTGGAGATCTGGGACCGCATCGGCGCGCGGTTCGAGCTGGCGCGCACGGAAGAGGCCGCAGGCTAAAGCGATTCAGCTCAGGAGCGGCAGGAAGATCGTGTCGACGATCTCTTCGAGGACGTGGTCGGGCGCGGGGGCGAAGGTCACCAGGATTTCGTGGCGCAGCAGGTCGAAGGGCAGCGACTTGATGCGTTCGCTGAGGCGCTCCGGGTCGATCTCGCCGCGGGCGACGGCGCGCTCGAAGAGCACGTCGGCGCCCTTCCGGTGCCGCGCGGCGAGCAGGTCGCCGGGGCCGGTGCCGGTCTCCTGGTAGTAGCCGGCCAGGTGCGCGTTCATGACGGTGACGAACCGGGCGCGCGTGCGGTTGATCTCCCGCATCAGGGTGAGGACGTCCTCGCGCAGGCTCCCGGTGTCCGGGACGTCGATCCGGGCCTGCTCCAGGACGTGCGCGATGGCCGCCCGGGCGAGCTCGTCACGCCCGGACCAGCGGCGGTAGAGCACCGGCGGGCTGGTGCCGGCGCGCTGGACGACGGCGTCCATCGTGAACTTGGCGTAGCCGTGGGCAGCGAGCTCTTCCCAGGCCGCGTCGAGAATCGCCTTCTCCAGGGCCGCTCCGCGGCGTCGCTCGGGCACCGTCACCTCTTCCTTTGGATAGAGTAGTCTATCTTATATGACGACGGAATACGACGTGCTCGTGGCCGGTGCCGGGCCGGTCGGCCTGCTGCTCGCCACCGAACTGGCCCTCGGCGGAACCCGGGTCGTGGTGGTCGAACGGCGCACCGAGCCCGACACCGCACCCAAGGCGGCGGGGATCAACACCGCGTCCGCCGAGATCTTCGAGCGGCGCGGGCTGCTCCCGGCGATCGAGGCGGCGCAGGGGCAGTTGCCGTTCCAGGCCAAGGGAAAACGGGCGCCGTTCGCCGGGCACTTCGGCGGGATCCAGGTGCCCGCGAGCGCCGTCGACGAGCAGGATCCCCTTCTGCTCGGCCGCGGCCCCGCGTGGTACGTCCCCGTCGAGCAGGTCGAGGTGGAGCGGATCCTCGGCGAGCGCGCGGCGGAGCTGGGGGTCGAGGTCCGGCGCGGGGTCGAGGTGAGCGGGTTCGACGCGGACGAGGACGGCGTCACCGTGCACCTGCGGGACAGCGGTGACGTGCGCGTGGCCTGGCTCGCCGGCTGCGACGGCGGCCGCAGCCTGGTCCGGCGCCTGGCCGGGTTCGACTTCCCCGGCACGGACCCGACGATCACCGTCCGCCAGGCGACGGGCACCGTCGAAGGCGCGGAGCTGCTGGGGCGGGGCTGGCAGCACACCGCGACCGGCCTCTACGTCTACGGACCACGGCCCGGCTGGATCCGCACGGTCGAGCTGGACGGCCCGCCGTCGGACCGGGACGCGCCGGTCACGGCGGCCGAGATGGACACGAGCCTCCGGCACGTCAGCGGCCTCGACGTCCACGTGACGGCCGTCGCCGACGGCGGCACCCGCTTCACCGACCACGCGCGCCAGGCGAGCACCTATCGCCGCGGCCGGGTGCTGCTCTGCGGCGACGCCGCCCACGTGCACTCGCCGTTCAGCGGCCAGGGCCTGAACCTCGGGCTCGGTGACGCCGTCAACCTGGGCTGGAAACTCGCCGCCACCGTGCGGGGCTGGGCTCCGGACGGCCTGCTCGACACCTACACCGAAGAGCGGCACCCGATCGGCGCCGGCGTCCTCGACTGGACCCGCGCCCAGGTGGCCGCCATGCGCGGCGACGCCTACAGCAGCGCACTCCGGGACGTGGTCACCCGGTTCCTCGGCACTCGGGACGGCGCGACCCTTTACGCGAAGCGGATCTCCGGCTTGGACCAGCATTACGACTTCGGGAGCGGCCACCCGATCGTCGGCTCGGTGGTACCCCGGCTGGATGACGGCACGTCGCCGGCCTTCTTTGGGGGTCGGGCGGTGCTGCTCGATCTCGCCGGGGACGACGAGGTCGCGGTGCTGGCCAAGCCGTACGCCGGACGCCTGGAGCTGGTCCGGGGCCGCCCGGAGGGGGCCGGGTTGAGCGGGTTACTGGTGCGGCCAGACGGTTTCGTGGCCTGGGCTGCAGCCGAGGGAATCGACGGTCTGGAAACCGCCCTGACGCGGTGGTTGGGACACGAGTAGCGCCGATGAGCGGCCGAGCGCCGGTCACCGGGATGAGGGGGCCAACAAGGGGGAATCCCGGCGGCCGGTGAGCAGCCACGCGCCGGTCAACAGGATCAGCCGAAACGACGAGGCGGCAATCCCGGCAACCGCGGCCCGAGCAGCCGGGCATCAGTCAGCCGCATCGGCGGAAACAGCAAGGCAGTAGCCCCGGGCAACCGGAGGCCTCGAGCGGCTGCCCGCTAGGCAGCCACGCGCCGGTCAACAGCATCAGCCGAAACCACAAGGCGGCAATCCCGGCAACCGCGGCCCGAGCAGCCGGGCATCAGTCAGCCGCATCGGCGGAACAGCTAGGCAGTAGCCCGGGCAACCGGGGACCTCGAGCGGCCGCCCGCTAGGCAGCCACGCCTCGGTCAGCAGCGTCGGCGGCAACCCAGGCGACCACGGCCACGAGTAACCAGCAGCCAGGCGCCGGTCAGCGGGGGTCGAGGCGGCTCAGCAGGTGGTCCACCAGCCCGGGCAGCGGCTGGTCCCCCGGCCCCTCCAGCCAGCGCACGTTCGCCGTGCGGACCGCCGTCAAGAACGTCGCCGCCATCAGGTGGGCCAGTTCGTCCTCCAGGCCGTGGCCCCTCGCGACCAGCACCGCCGCCAGGTCGCGCTCCAGGGTGAACTGGTCGCTGGCCTGCCGCGCGAGCAGCGACGGGTGCCGCCGGAGCAGGCGCAGCTGGGCCGCCCACTCGCGGTCCGGGATGGTTTGCGCCCGGTACAGCTCGGCGCAGGCCGCGCGCAGGGCCGGCCACGGCTGCTCGCCGAGCGGCCGGTTCTCGACCAGTGACACCAGCACGCCGGTGCGCTCGCGGTCGGCGTGCAGGATCGCGTCTTCCTTGTTCGCGAAGTAGTTGGAGAACGTCCGCCGCGATACCCCCACCACGTCGGCGATGTCCTCGACCGTCACGCCGTCGAGCCCGCGCTCCATCGCCAGCCGCAGTGCCGCCTCGTGCAGCGACTGCCGGGTCGCCGCCTTCTTGCGGGTGCGCAGCGTGTCGAGCGTCTCCATGCCCCCAGCCTACCGACCGGGCCTACAGTGCCCATTGCGCAAGTTTGCACAGTGGGCAATAATTTACGGAGACGTGAAGGGGTCCTGTGAAAACGGAAAGAAACACCGCGGAGGGCGCCATGCGCCACCGCGAGGTGCTGGAGTCGCTGTCCGGGCTGCTGCTCGCCCTGTTCGTGGCCATGATCAGCTCGACGGTCGTGTCGACGTCGCTGCCGCTGATCATCGGCTCGCTGAACGGCACCCAGACGCAGTACACGTGGGTGGTCACGGCCACCCTGCTGGCGGCGACGGCGACCACGCCGATCTGGGGCAAGCTCGCCGACCTGTTCAACAAGAAGACGCTCGTCCAGGTCGCGATCGTGATCTTCGTGGCCGGCTCGATGATCAGCGGGTTCAGCCAGGACACCGGGCAGCTGATCGCCGCCCGCGCGTTCCAGGGCATCGGCGTCGGCGGCCTGCAGGCGCTGGTCCAGGTCGTGATCGCGGCGATCATCCCGCCGCGCGAACGAGGCCGGTACAACGGTTACCTCGGCGCCGTGATGGCCGTCGCCACCGTCGGCGGCCCGCTGCTGGGCGGCCTCATCGTGGACGTGCCGTGGCTGGGCTGGCGCTGGTGCTTCTTCGTCGGCGTGCCGATCGCGGTGCTCGCGTTCGTCGTGCTGCAGCGCACCCTCAAGCTGGTGACCGTGCGCCGGGACGACGTCCAGGTCGACTACGCCGGCGCCACGCTCATCGCCGCCGGGGTCAGTGTGCTGCTGATCTGGGTTTCGTTCGTCGGCAACACGTTCGACTGGATCTCGTGGCCGACCGGGGTCATGGTGGCCGGCGGCCTGGTGCTCCTCGGGCTCGCCCTGGTGGTGGAGAAGAAGGTGCGGGAACCCGTCGTGCCGCTGAAGATCGTCGTGCAGCGGACGCCCGCGCTGGCGATCATCGCGAGCCTCGCCGTCGGCATGGCGATGTTCGGCGGCGCGGTGTTCCTCGGCCAGTACTTCCAGATCGGCCGCGGCTACTCCCCCACCGAGGCCGGCCTGCTGACCATGCCGCTGATGGCGGGCGTGCTCGTGTCCTCGACCGTCTCCGGGCGCCTGATCAGCCGCACCGGGAAGATCAAGCCCTACATCGTGTCCGGCACGGTGATCCTGGTGCTCGGCTTCCTCGGGCTCGGCACGGTCGACCACGACTCGCCGCTGTGGATCATCGGCATCGCGATGGCCGTCGTCGGCATCGGGGTCGGCATGACCATGCAGAACCTCGTGCTCGCGGTCCAGAACGACGTGCCGCTGCGGGACCTCGGCGCGGCGAGCGCGTCCGTCACGTTCTTCCGGTCCCTCGGCGGCACCATCGGCGTCTCGGTACTGGGCGCGGTCCTGGCCAACCGCGTCACCGCCGACCTGGCCACCGCGCTGCACGTGCCCGCGGGCCAGGCCTCGACCGGCAGCGTCAGCGCGCTGAACCTCAAGGCCCTGCCGCCGCAGGTGCAGACCGTCGTGCACACCGTCTACGGCGACGCGACCGCGCACATCTTCCTCATCTCCGCGGCGGTGGCCGTCGTCGGCGTGATCGCGGCAGTGCTGCTCAAGCCGATCACCCTGCGCACCACGATCGACCTGGAGCAGAAGAAGGACGACAGCGTCGCGTCGGACTCGATCGCGGGGTAGGGGAACGACGATGAGCGGTGGCGCGGCCGAACTCAACGCCTTCGAGTCCACTGTGGAGCAGTTCGGCCCGCGCCCGGACCCGGCGACCCGGGCCATCCTGGCCGGCGCCGACGGGACCGACACGGCCATGCGGGCGACGGCGTTCGCCTTCGGCCTGGCCCGGCGCCAGGGCGGCCGGCTGATCGTCGCCTTCGTCGCGTACCGCTCGGCCCTGACGACGCTGGGGCCGGCGGTCGCGTCGGCGGTCGAACACGACACGACCCTGCAGCTGTACGCCGAACTGCGTGACCAGATGCGGTCGGCGGCCGAGGAGCTGGCGGTCCCGGTCACGTTCGTGAAGACGCACGGCGACCCGTACACGACCCTTCGCGACACCGCCGACCGCTGCCAGGTCGACACGGTGGTGGTCGGCGCGTCGCAGAAAGCGGGCCACCGCTTCGCGGGCTCGGTCGCGACGAAGCTCATCCGGTCCGGCCACTGGCCGGTGCTGGTGGTGCCCTGACGACCGGGACGCTCAGCCCGGCGGGGTGCGCAGGAGCGCGTCGACGCCGTAGCCGAAGCGGGCGTCGAAGGAGTCCGCGACCATCAGCTGCGCGCCGACCTTGGCCAGCGCCGGGTAGGCACCGGTTTCGAGCAGCTGCCCGAACTCCCGCGTCGGCGTGCCGGCCGGGGTCTGCTCCTCCTGGGTCAGGCCGAGCGTGAAGTAGACGATCGCCCAGCACAACCGCGCCGCGTCGGGCTCGGGGTAACCCGCTTCGAGCAGGGCGCCGACGATCGTGTCGGCGAGGTGCAGGGTCTTCCCCGTGCCGGCGTAGGTGCCCGCGACCAGCCGGCCGCCGTCGCGGTGCGCCAGCATCGCCGCGCGGTAGCGATGGGCCACGGTGCGGACGCGCTCGACGGCGTCCGCCGGCAGGTCGTCGGTCGCGACGGTGCCGACGATCGTGTCGGCCATGGTTTCGATCAGCGTCTGCTTGGTCTTGACGTACCAGCTGACGGAGTTGAGGTGGGCGCCCAGCGTGCGGGCGACACCGCGCAGCGACAGCTTTTCGAGCCCCTCGGCCTCGAGCGTCGCGAACGCGGCGTCGAGCACGTCGTCCGGTGTCCAGCGCATCTTGGTCATCGTACAAGTCAGGGGGACACCCCGAAGGCGGCCTGGGAAACCTCGTCCCAGCGCTCCCATTCCTCGAGCCGGGCCGCGTACTCCTGCTTCATCAGCGGCAGCGGGCCCGGACCGAAGAAGATCCGCAGGGGCGGCTCGTCGGCGTCGACGACCCGCAGGATCGCGGTGCGGGTGGCGCTCGGCTCGCCCCGCTTCGACGCCGGACGGCTCATGGCCGCGCGGAACCCGTCGTAGACCGGTGATCGTTCGGCGTGCACCGCCGACGGGCCGGCCCAGTCGGTGGCGTAACCGGCGGGTTCGACCAGCGTGACCTTGATCCCGAAGTCCTTCACCTCGGCCGCGAGGCTGGCGGTGAAGCCCTCCAGGCCGAACTTCGACGCGTGGTAGATCCCCAGGCCGGGCAGGGAGTAGACCCCGGCGACCGACGACACCTGGACGAGGTGGCCACCGCCGCGGGCGCGCAGGTGCGGCAGCGCCGCCTGGGTGACCCACAGCGGGCCGAACAGGTTCACCTCGACCTGGTCGCGCGCCTGCCGCTCGGTGACCTCCTCGACCATGCCGAACAGGCCGTAGCCGGCGTTGTTGACCACGATGTCGAGCCCGCCGAAGTGGTCGGCGGCCCGCTGCACGGCCTCGGTGACGCCCTCGCGGTCGGTGACGTCGGCCTTCAGCGGCAGGATCGCTTCGCCGTGACGCTCGACAAGGTCGTCGAAAGCGCCGTCGGACCGGCTCAGCGCCGCCACCCGGTCGCCGCGCTCGAGGGCGGCTTCGGTCCATTCCCGGCCGAAGCCCCTCGACGCGCCGGTGATGATCCAGGTCTTGCCGGACATGGTGTCCTCCTTCGTTTTTGGTCACTGACCAAGTGCTTCCAGTAGTACTTGGTCAGTGACCAAAATGTCAAGCGCACCGGACGGCCGGTAGGTTGGGGTGGTGTCCCAGTCACGCGCATCCGGTCCGAGCGCCGCGGCCCGCCCGGGGCCGTCGCGGCGGGACGCGAAGGAGAACCTCGCGCGGATCCTGACCGCGGCGGCGGACGTCTTCGCCGAGCAGGGCTGCAACGCCACGCTGGCCGACGTCGCCAAGGCCGCGGACGTCGGCGTCGCCACGGTCTACCGCACGTTCGCAACCAAGGACGACCTGATCCACGAGGTGTACGAGCCGCAGTTCGCGCGCGCGGAGCAGCAGGCGCTCGACGCCAGCCTCGCCGCGGACCCGTGGGCCGGCATCGGCGGGTTCCTCGAGGACTGCATCACGACCATCGCCCCCGACCGCGGCTTCCGCGAGCTGCTGACCGGGTCCTACAGCGAGACGCTCGGCTGGTCGCGTCCCCGCACCCCGCACCGGCTGGCGAAACTGGTGGAGGACAGCCACAACCGCACCGGCAAGCACCTGGAGACGCTCGTCCAGCGGGCCCGCGAGGCCGGCCTGGTGCGCGACGACCTGGTGGCCGGGGACCTGCTGCTGCTGTCGATGGCGGTGCAGACGTCGGTCGAGTTCGGCGGGCCGAGCCACCCCCGCCTGTACCGGCGGATGATCGGCTTCCTGATGGACAGCCTGCAGCCCGCCCGCGACGCCCCCACCCCGCTGCCCGAGCCGGGGCTGACCAACCGGCAGATCGCCGCTCTGGAGCGGCAGCGGCGCAAGCGGATGTCCGGCCCCGCGAGTCCCTGACCGTCCGCGAGGGCCTCGATTTCCCGCCGTGGCGTGGTAACCTCCGGTGACCGGAACTGCTATTCCGGTAGCCGTGGTCCCCGCCGCCGAGGGGGTGGCGGGGACCACGAGCACGGTCAGACGGCCGACGCCGCCTGCTTGATGAGCTCGGCCACCGCCTGCGGCTGCGACTCGTAGATGGCGTGGCTGCCCGCGACCTCGGTCACCGTCGCGCCCGCCCGCTCGGCCATCGCGCGCTGCGCGGGCGGCGGGATCATGTGGTCGTCGGTGGCCACGAGGTACCAGCTCGGCGTGACCCGCCACGCGGGCTCGCTCACCGGGCCGCCGAGGGCTTCGACGCCCCACGGGACCTGGGCGTCGGCCAGGAACTTCGCCCGCTCCGGGCTGAGGTCACCGGCGAAGGAGGCGTGGAACTTCTCCTTGTCCAGGAACAGGAACCCGTCCTGCGGCGGCAGGATCGGCGGCACCGGGGCGCCGGGCGCCGGGTCGGAGACCAGGGTGCCGACCGACTCGCCCTTGTCCGGCGCAAAGGCGGCGATGTAGACGAGTGCGGCGACGCCGTCGTGGGTGCCGGCCTCGCTGATCACAGCACCGCCGTAGGAGTGCCCGACCAGCACGGCGGGGCCGTCCAGCCGGTCGAGGGCCTGCCGGGTGACGGTCGCGTCGCCCTCCAGCGAAAGGGTCGGGTTCTGCACGACGCTGACCGTGTAGCCGTCCTGGGTGAGGAGGGCGTGGACCTGCTCCCAGCCCCCTCCGTCGACGAAACCGCCGTGGACGAGGACGACGTTGCGCACACCTGTGCTCATGCGGATCTCCTGCGGTGACCGGGTTTCTGGCTGACGGACGAACACTAGGACGCGCTCCCCCGGCACCGATTCGGTCAAATGACTGTCACCGCGGCGCGTCCTCGAGGGCGGTCAGTGCGTCGCGCAACGCGGCCCGGGAGGTGACGCCCAGTTTCGGGAACAGCTGGTACAGATGGGCGCCGACCGTCCGCGGCGACAGGAAGAGCTGTTCGCCGATCTGCTTGTTGGTGAGCCCTTCCGCGGCGAGCGTCGCGATCTGCCGCTGTTGGGGAGTCAGGACGACCACGGCGGCCGGCCGGGCCCGCGCCCCGACGGCCCTGAGCTCGGCGCTCGCCCGCACCGCCCAGGGCTCGGCTCCCAGCCGTTCGAACCGCTCCCAGGTCGCGGTGAGGTACGCGCGGGCCTGCGGAGCGGCCTTCGCCTTCCGCAGCCGTTCGCCGTAGTACAGCTCGGCCCGGGCCAGTTCGAAGGGCCAGCGGTCCAGCCCCGGCGCGTCGAGGGCTTCGGCGAACAACCGGCCGTCGTCCCCCTCGGGCGCCGTCAGCGCCGCCGCGACCCGGGTGACCAAGGCCAGGCGCGGCGAGAGCGTGCCGAGGCCGGTGGCACGGGCGGCGGCCGCGTGCGCCTTCGCCTCGGCGTGCCGTCCCGTGCGTTCCGCGGCCTCGACCAGGTCCAGCACCGTGCCCAGGGCGTGCGGGACGTGGGAGGCGAACTCGCCGGCCGGGGTGATCGACGTGGCCAAGCGGTACGCGGCCTCGAAGTCTCCCCGGCCGAGCGCGTCGAGCGCGCCGACCTGGAAGGCGTGGTGCCGGACGAGACCCGAGTGCCGGGGATCCGCCCAGGCGGTCATCTCCGCCACCGCCGCGGCCGCCGCGTCGTGGTCACCCCGGGCGGCGGCGATCAGCCCGCGCAGGAACCTCCCGTGCCAGGCCTGGAGCCGGTACCCGTGCCGCACGCAGAGGCCGAGTCCCTCGGCCACCCGCTCGAGCGTGTCGTCCCACTGTCCACTGTGGAACGACGCGGCACCCAGCAGGGACAGCGCTTCGATGGCGGAGGCGATCGGGCCGCCCTCCCGGCCGTACCCGATGACGCGGGTGAGCGCGTCCCGGCACGGCGTCAAACGGTCCACATAGGACGCGGCCATGGCGACGCGGACGACCCGGGCGGGGCTGATTTCGTGCTGCAGCCCGTTGATGGCGGTGTCGAGCCGGTCCAGGATCGCCCGGGACGCGCGGGCCGGGTCGGCGAACGTCTCCTCCAGGATCGCGAGCAGCTCCGGCGGGCGGGGCCGCAGCCGCGCCATCGCGGCGTGGAGCTCGGCCCACTGTGCCGGGTCCGCGCCGCCGAAGGACGACACGAGCAGCAGGTTGTAGAGGGTCTCCAGCAGGGTCTTGTCGGAGGCGTCGGCCGGGTCGGGCGCGGCCCGGATCGCGGCGGCGAGCAGGCGGTGCGCCCCGTCGACGTCCCCGTCGCGGTTGAGCACGTGGTTGGCGCTCGCCAGGGCGAGGCCCAGCGACGGCTCGGTGGCGGCCCGCTGCGCGGACTCCAGCAGGCGCGCGGCGTCGCGGAAGTCGCCGGTGACGACGGTGCCGAGGTAGGCCGCCTCGGCCAGCCGCGTGCTGCGCCCGGCCGGCGCCGGGCTCAGCTCGGCGGCGCGCAGCAGTTCGCTGACGGCGTGCACGGGCGAACCACGCCGGAAGTTCGTGTGGGCGGACCGCTGCAGCAGGGCCGCCACGTGCTCGTCGGGCTCGGTCGCCGCCTCCGCGAGGTGCCAGGCGTGCCGGCCGGGGTGGCCGCGGTGCGCCTCGGCGAGCCGCCGGTGGACGCGGCGGCGCTCGGCCTCGGTCGCCTCGTGCACGACCGCGGCGCGGATCAGCGGGTGGGCGAAGGAGATCCGGTCGCCCGAGCCGTCGGCCCGGACGAGGCCCAGCCGCTCGGCGGCGGCGAGCGGGGCGGGATCCCGCCCGACCGCCCGCAGCGTCCGCAGATCCCCCTCCCCGTCGAGCGCCGCGATGAGCAGCAGTTCCCGGGTCCGGGCCGGCAGGCCGCCGATCCGCGTGGCGAACGCCTCGTGCAGCCGGTCGGTCAGCGGCAGCACGGCCGGGAGCGCGCCCGTCCCGGCGCGCTGCCACCGGCTGAGGGTGGTGGGCAGTTCCAGCAGGGCCAGCGGATTGCCCTGCGCCTGCTCGACCAGCCGGTGCCGCACCCGGACGGGCATCGCCGGGAACCGGTGCGCGAGCAGGGCCTTCGCCGCGTCGTCGCCGAGCGCCGCCACCTCACGCACGGGCAGGCCCGCCGGCGTCGCACCGTCCCCGGTCCGGGAGGCGGCGAGGACGCCGATGCCGGTCCCGGCCAGCCGGCGCGCGACGAACCCGAGGATCTGCGTGCTCGCCCGGTCGATCCACTGCAGGTCGTCCACGACCAGCAGCAGCGGGCCGGCCGCCTGGGTGAGCAGGGTGAGCGCGGCGTGCGACACGGCCAGCTGGTTGGCCGCGCCGCCCCCGCCCAGGCCGAGTGCCACGGTGAGCGCGGTGGCGTGCACCGCGGGCAGCCGGCCGAGACCGCCGACGAACGGGTGCAGGATCGCGCCGAGCGCACCGAAGCTGACCTCGACGTCGAACTCGGTCCCCGCGATGCGCACGACGGTGGTGCCGCTCGCGTGCGCCACGGCCGCGTCCAGCAGCGCGGTCTTGCCGACCCCGGGCTCCCCGCGCAGCACCAGCGCGCCACCGTTGGCGGCGGCGTCGTCGACGAAACGCAGGACGTGCGCGAGGTCGCCGTCCCGGCCGAACAGCGACAACGGATCATTGCGGCTCATGTCCGCTCCCCCAGATCGGGCGCCGGCGCACGGCCGCTCACGTCTCGTCCTCCGGACCGGGCAGCTGGCGCAGCGCGTCGCGCAGGCCGGCCCGCGAGGTGACACCGAGCTTCGGGAACGCCTGGTAGAGGTGCGTGCCCACGGTCCGCGCCGACAGGAACAGCCGCTGCGCGATCTGCTTGTTGGTCAGGCCTTCCGCGGCCAGCCGGACGATCGTGCGCTGCTGGGTGGTGAGCAGCTCCGCGCGGTGCGGGCCCGCCGCCTGTAGTTCGCGGCTCGTGCGTGCCAGCCACGCGGTCGCCCCGAGGCCGTCGAAGACCTCGCGGGCCTGCTCCAGCCGCACCCGCGCCTGCCGGTTCAGCCGGGCCCGCCGCAGCCGCTCGCCGTGCGCCAGCAGGACGCGCCCACGTTCGTACGGCCACTGCCGCACTTCCGGGCGCGCCAGCACGTCGTCGAACGCCGGCATGGCCTCCTCGTCCGGGGCGGCCATCGCCGCGGCGGCGTCCACGAGCAGGCGGTAGCGCGGCGAGATCTCGTCCAGCCGGGCCTCGCGCGCGGCGGCGACGTGCGCCGCCGCCTCCGCACGGCGGCCGGTGCGCACCGCGGACTCGGTGAGGTCGAGGACGAACCACATCGCATGGGGCACATGGGAAGCGAAGACCCCCGGCGGCGACACGGTGCTCGCGTGCCGGAAGGCGGCGTCGTAGTCGCCGCGGCCGAGCGCGGCCAGCGTCCGGGCCTGCGCGGCCAGCCGCGACACCAGCGTGGCGCCGCGCGGGGCGGCCCAGCCGACCATGCGGTCGGCCAGGTCGAGCACCGCGGCGTCGTCACCCCGGCCCGCCGCGACCATCGCCCGCAGGTACAGCCCGAGGCAGCGCAGGAGCTGGTAGCCGCCGTCGTCCGCGAGCCGGACGTGCTCGTCGGCGAACACCTCGGCCTGTGCCCAGTCACCGGCGTGGAAGCGTTCCAGACCCAGCAACGTCAGGGCGTGCAGCTGGACGGTGACCGCGTGGCCGGCGTCCGGCCGGTTCCGCAGCCGCAGCAGGGGTTCCCGGCACGCGGCCAGCCGGTCGACGAAGATGCCGGCCAGGCTGGTGCGCACCACGTCGATCGGGGCGGCCCGGTCGTCCAGTGCCGCGATGGCCTCGTCGAGCGCGCCCAGCGCGGGCCGCGCCGTGCGGGCCGGGTCGCCGAAGAACGCGCGCACGAACGCCACCGGCGCGGGGACGTCCGGGCGCAGCCGCGCGACGACGCTGTGGAACGCGTCCCACAGATCGGCGCGGCCCCCGAAGTAGCACACCCAGCCGAGGGTGGTGACGGCTTCGACGACGGTGCTGTCCAGCGGGCCGTCCCTCAGCTCCAGCGCGCCCGTCAGCAGCCGGTGCGCGGTCTCGATGTCGCCTTCCCCGCTGAGCAGCAGGTAGTGCGCCGCGGCCACCGCGCTGCCCAGGTCCGGCGCCGGGTCGTCGTCCCACCGCTGCGCGTCGTCGAGCAGGCGGGGGACGCGGCGCAGCTGGCCCCCGGCGACCGCGCCGAGGTAGGCGGCCTCGACGAGCCGCCGGCCGCGGTCGGCGCCGGCCGGGCTCAGGTCCGCCGCGCGCAGCAGCGCGGCGACCGCCCCGGCCGCGTCACCCCGCCGGTGCGTCCGGCCGGCGGCCTGTTCCAGCAGGCCGGCGATGTGCTCGTCCGGCTCGGCCGCGGTGTGGCCCAGGTGCCAGGCGTACCGGTCGGGGTGGTCCCGCAGCCGGCGGGCGAGCACGGCGTGCGCCCGCCGGCGTTCGTCGCTCGTCGACAGCGCCACGACCGCCGAGCGGGTCAGCGGGTGCCGGAAGCTCACCCGGCCGTGCTCGCGGTCGACCTCGACCAGGCCCGCGCGCTCGGCCCGCGCGAGATCCCGCCGTCCGGCCGCCGCCTCGACCAGGTCCAGGCGCACGCGGTCTTCCAGCGCCGGCAACAGGAGCGTCCGCCGGACCGACGCGGGCAGCGCGCTCACCCGCGCCGCGAACACGCCGCTCAGCCGCTCGTTCAAGGAAAGCGTCTCCGGCAGCGCGCTGCTCCCCCGCTGCTGCGCGGAGGTCAGGGAGACCGGCAGTTCGAGCAGGGCCAGCGGGTTGCCCTGCGCGTCCCCCACCAGCCGGCCGACGACCTGGCGCGCCATCGCCGGGAACCGGGCCCGCAGGATCGCCGCGGCCGCCGCGTCGGTGAGCGGGCGCACCACGTGGACGTCGGCGCCGTCGAGCGGGTTGGCGTACTCGGCGCGCACCGTGACGAGGAACCCGATGCGGTGCAGGGAAGGGCGCCGCACGACGTCGGCCAGGACCATCGTGCTGGGCCGGTCGACCCAGTGCAGGTCGTCGACGGTCACGAGCACGGGCTGGTCCGAAGCCGACGCCGTGAGCACTTCGACGACGGCGTCGGTCACCTGCGCCCGGCTGGGCGGCGGCCCCTCGCGCATGCCCAGCGCGACGCCGAGGGCCGTGGCCGCGCCGTCGTCCGGCACCAGCGGGCTCAGCAGCTGGTGCAGGCCGGCGAACGCGATCCCGGCTTCGAACTCGGCACCGGACGCCGACAGCACCCGCGTGCCCCGGGCGCGGGCGTAGGCGACGGCCGCGTCCAGCAGCGCCGTCTTGCCCACCCCGGCGTCACCGGACAACGCCAGTGCCGCCGTGCCCGCCGCCGCGCGGTCGGCGAAGGCGTGCAGGACGGCCAGATCGGCGTCCCGGCCCACGATCCCGGAGTCACGCATGACCCTGTCCCTTCCCCGGAGCGCGCGGGCGCGCCGCGGGACCCGGTTCCGAGTGTGCGCCGCGGTGCCCGAAGACGGTAGCCACCGCGGCCGCGGCCTCGATTCGGTCATTCGACCTAGCGGGCGATTCCCGGGCCCGCACGGCTTTTCGTGAACGAGTACCGCTCATCCGGCGGTGTCCCGCACGAAGTCCGTCACGGCACGGGCGAACTCGGCCGGCTGCTCGAGGTGCCCGAAGTGACCGCTGCGTTCCAGGACCACCAGCCGGGCACCGGGGATGCCCGTGCGCAGGTCCTCGGCCCACCGCGGCCCGCAGATGAAGTCGTGCCGTCCGACGATCACCAGGGTGTCCACGGTGATCGAGCCCAGTGCGTCCCGGTCGTCGATCCGGTCGGGCACGCCGTGCTCGTCCAGGCCGGAGACGTAGCTCCCGGCGACGGCGTGCGCGAAGCCGAAGAACTCCTCGGCACGGCCCCAGAAATCGGCGAAGTACACGGGCAGCAACGCGCGGGCGACGGCGGTGAAGCCCTCGTCGTCGGCCACCTCCGGGATGGACCGCCACGCCTCGACGACCGCGTCCACGCCGGGGTGGCCGTGGTGCCGCCGCGCGAACTCGGTGAGGTTCCGGTCGGCTTCGGCGAAGTGGTCCGGGCCGAGCGCGGGTGCGCTTTCGTACAGCACCACGCCCGACAGCCGGTCCGCGAGGTGCAGCGCGCAGTACTGGGCGACGAACCCGCCGTGCGAATGGCCGAGCAGAGCGGCCTTCGCGACGCCGAGGTCGTCGAGCACCGCCTCGACCGCGCGCGCGTAGCGTTCGCGCGTGTAGCCGTGCGGGTGCGCGGGCAGGCGTCCCGAACCGCCGGTGCCGATCGGCTCGAGGTACACGGTGGTCAGGTGCTCTTCGAGGGCCGGCGCGCGCAGGTATCGCCAGGCGAACCCGGGCCCGCCGGGGTGGACCAGGCAGACCGGGCCTTCGCCGGTGATGTGGTAGTTCACGGTGGTGCCGTCGACGTCGACGCTGGGCATCACGTTCTCCGATCTCGTCATGGGTGGACCTGGACGAGATGCGACGGCGGCGGGGAAGTTCGCTCGATTTCCGTGACCTGGGTCACGGCGCAACCGGGTGGAACAGGCGCAGCCGGTCCACCCGGCCGTCACGGGTGCGCATCAGCCAGACCACGGACGGCGGGCAGTGCGCGGGGTCGTCGCGCGGGTTGCTCAGGTCCATCTCCCAGACGGTGACGCCGGCGCCGGCGACCGCGTGCACCGGGCGCTGCCGCACCCCGGCGGCGAGGTCGGCGTCCATCGCGGCGAGCAGGAGGTCCCGCCCGCCGGTCCGCCCCTGACCGGTCAGGGTCACGTGCGGCGACCAGCGGTCCGCGACGACGTCGGCGAAGCGCCCGGCCTCCGCGGCGGCCAGGGTGTCGACGGCTTCGCGGTGCGACGCCCGGTGCCGCAGCGCGGCGCTGTCGTGCTCGCGCTCGGCGGTCGTGAGCAGGGCCGTGGCCAGCTTGGCCCGGGCCTGGTGCAGCCGGCTGCGCACGGTGCCGACCGGCAGCCCGCACGCCGCGGCGATCTGGTCGTAGGTCGTCACGTCGCTGAAGTGCCGCAGCATCAGCACGAGCTGCAGCGGCGGGGTGAGGGTGCCCAGTGCCGTCCAGATCCAGTCGCGCAGCGCGTGCGTCTCGAGGACGGCGTCGGGGCGCTCGTCGGCGCGCGGCGAGACGAGGTCGCCGGGCAGGACGTCCGTGCTGCCCCGGCGAAACCGCATCCGGCAGGTGTTGCGCACGACCGCGCGCAGCCACGCACCCACGGCCGCCGGATCGCGCACGTCACCGATCCGCCGCAGGGCGGTGAGCGCGGAGTCCTGGAGCGCGTCCTCGGCGTCGGGCCCGTGCCCGAGGACGCTCAGCGCGACCGCGCGCATCGGCGCCTGGTGCCGCTGCAGGAGCACGCCCAGGGCCGCGACGTCGCCACTTTGCGCGCACCGCAGCAGCTCGGCGTCGGGGAGCCCGTCGTCCATCGGCGCACCGCCTTGATCGGAACTGCTATTCCGATTCACCCTAGCGTGCCCGTCCCACCCTGAAAACGGCCTGGCCACGCCGGGGCCCGCGGGTGCTACTATCCGGAATAGCTATTCCGATACGGAGGTCCGGATGCCGTCAGATCGCCGCCGCGTGCTCGTGGTGGTCGCGCTCGCCCAGCTCATGGTGGTGCTGGACGCGACCATCGTGAACATCGCGCTGCCCGCCGCCCAGGCGGACCTCGGCTTCGGCGACGCCGACCGGCAGTGGGTCGTGACGGCGTACTCGCTCGCGTTCGGGAGCCTGCTGCTCGTCGGCGGCCGCCTCAACGACCGGGTCGGCGCGCGGACCGGCTTCGTCACCGGGCTCGCCGGGTTCGCCGTCGCCTCGGCCGTCGGCGGCTGGGCGCCGGACTTCGCCGTGCTGGTCACCGCGCGGGCCGCGCAAGGACTGTTCGGCGCATTGCTGGCGCCGGCCGCGCTGGCGATCCTGTCGACGACGTTCCGCGGCACGAGCGACCAGGGCCGCGCGTTCGGCGTGTACGGCGCCGTCGCGGGTGGTGGCGGCGCGGTCGGGTTGCTGCTCGGCGGGGTCCTCACCGGCACGCTGTCCTGGCGGTGGTGCCTGTTCGTCAACGTCGTGATCGCGGCCGCCGTCATCGCCGGTGCCCTGGTCACGCTGCCACCCGCGCAGCCGCGCGCGAGTGCCGGGCGGACGGACTGGTGGGGCACGGGCCTGGTCGTCACCGGGCTGTTCGCGCTCGTCCTCGGCTTCGGGCGCTCCGAAGTGCTCGGCTGGACCCATCCGGCGACGCTGGTCTCCCTCGCCGCCGGTGTCGTCCTCCTGGTGGCGTTCGTCTTCGTCGAAACCCGCGCGGCCGCCCCGCTGCTGCCGCCGCCGATCGTGCGTTCCCGCACCCGGGGCACGTCCTACCTGGTCATGCTGCTCGCCGCCGTCGGGATGTTCTCGATGTACCTGTTCCTGGCCTACTACCTGCAGCGGACGCTCGGCTTCTCCCCCGTGCTCGCCGGCGTGGCGTTCCTGCCGATGGCCGTGTCGGTCGCCGTCGGCTCCGCGGCCTCCGGCGCCGCGCTCGTCCCCCGGTTCGGCATCCGGCTGCCGGTGACGGCGGGGTCCGCCCTCGCCGCGGCCGGATTCGTGTACCTGACCGGGATCGGCGCCGAAGACGCGTACGCGACGTCCGTCCTGCCGGGGCTGCTGCTGGCCGGGTTCGGCCTGGGCGCGGTCTTCGGCTCGGCGATGAGCTCGGCGGCCGACGGCGTCTCCCCGGCGCAGGCGGGGATCGCGTCGGCCACCGTCAACACCACCCAGCAGATCGGCGGCTCGATCGGGATCGCGCTGCTCACCGGCCTGTCCCTGGCCGCGTCCGGGACGGGCGGGGAGATCGCCGGGTACCACGCCGCGTTCTGGGGCGCGGCCGTGGCGCTGGCGGCGGCCGCGGTGGTCGCCGGCGTGCTGTACCCGCGGCCGGTCCGCACGCCCGCGGGCGAAGTCCGGTTCCAGAAGGAGAAGTCATGACGAAGACCCGGCGCGCAGGCGTCGTCAGCGCCATCCAGCGGAAGGTGTTCGGCCTGCCGCCGGCCACCACGGCGTACACGGTCGAACGCGGCATCCGCGTTCCCACCGCCGACGGCGCCCAGCTGCTCACCGACGTCTACCTCCCGGCCGGGGAAGCGCACGGCACGGTCCTGATCCGGTCGCCGTACGGGCGTGGGCTACCGGAGAGCCTGCTCCACGGACGCGCCTTCGCCGAGCGCGGCTACCAAGTCGTCCTGCAGAGCGTCCGGGGCACGGGTGGCTCGACCGGGACGTTCCGGCCGATGGCGCAGGAGGCGTCGGACGGCCAGGACACCGTCGCCTGGCTGCGGACCCAGCCGTGGTTCGGCGGCCGGCTCGCCACCATCGGCGGCTCCTACCTCGGCTGGGCCCAGTGGGCGCTGCTGCGGGACCCGCCGCCGGAGCTGCGGGCGTCGGTCGTCGTGGTCGGCCCGCACGACTTCGCCCGGGCGCTGCGCGGCTCGGGATCCTTCGCCCTGGCCGACTTCCTGGTCTGGAGCGCGACGATCCGGGCCGGGCTGCCCGAGATGCTCGCCGCGCGCCGCCGCGTCAAGGCGGCGCTGCGGGAACCGACCGCCGAAGCGGCGGCGGAAAGCGCGCTGGGCACCAAGGCGCCGTGGTTCGGCGAATGGCTCGGTCACCCGGACCTCGACGATCCTTTTTGGACGGACTACGACGCGACGTCCGCTCTCGGCACGTCCCGGGTTCCGACGCTGCTGATCGGCGGCTGGCACGACGTCTTCGTCGACCAGACGCTCGAGCAGTTCCAGGCCCTGAACGACCGCGGCGTCGACGTGGCCATGACGATCGGCCCCTGGACCCACCTGGACACGACGTTCAAGGCAGCCCGCGTCGCCGATCCCGAGGCGCTGGCGTGGTTCGACCGGCACCTGCGTGGCACCGCGTCCGACCGGCCCGCGCCCGTCCGGATCCACCTGACCGGCGCCGGAACTTGGCGGTCGTTGCCGTCCTGGCCACCGAAAACCGGCGAGCACACGCTCAGCCTGCACGGGAACGGGCAGCTCCGGGACGAGCCGGCCGGCGTTCCGGGCACGGTCGAGTTCGCCTACGACCCGGCCGACCCGACACCCGCCGTCGGCGGGCGGCACATGTCCGCCAAGGCGGGCCGCCAAGACAACGGCCCGCTCGAAAACCGCGAGGACGTCGTCACCTTCACCTCGGCGCCGCTCGAGGCCGACCTCGACGTCGTCGGGGCGCCCCACCTCGAACTCCGGCTCGAGGTGGACTCCACCGCCCGGCCCGATCTGTTCGCCCGGCTGTGCGACGTCGACGACCGCGGCCGGTCGTGGAACGTGACCGAGTCGTTCACCCGGCTCACCACGACGTCCGGCGAGGTGAGCCTGCGGCTCGGTTCGTGCGCCCACCGCTTCCCGGCCGGGCACCGGATCCGGCTGCAGGTCTCGGGCGGCGCCTACCCGCGCTTCGCCCGCAACCCCGCGCCGGCCCGCTACACGCTCGTCTGCACCGGTTCTTCCCTGTCCCTGCCTGTCGAACAGGAGTCCGCATGAAGAAAGTCCGTCGGCTGGCCGGAGCCGCGCTGCTCGCGCTGGCCGCGGTCACCGTCGTCCCGGCACCGGCCGAGGCGTCGTGGCTGCCGAAGCCGGAGCCCGCGACCTACGGGCAGAGCGAGGCGGTGCCCGCGTCCGTCACGATGGACGACGGTGTCGTGCTGTCCGCGAACGTCGTCTACCCGACGGATCCGGTGACCGGGGCGCGTGCACCGGGCACCTTCCCCGTCCTGCTTTCCCAGACGCCGTACGGCATGGCGGGCCCCGATCCCCGGGCCGGCGGCGCCTACTTCGTCGAACGCGGGTACATCTACGTCACGGCTTCGGTCCGGGGCACCGGCGCCTCGGGCGGGCAGCTGGACTGGTTCGGCAAGCGGCAGGGCGAGGACGGCGCCACGCTCGTGAACTGGGCCGCGCACGCTCTTCCGGGCTCCGACGGCGCGGTCGGCCTCGACGGCTGCTCGTACCTCGGCGTCGACCAGTGGTACACCGCCGCCGAGGCCGGCCCGCACTCGGCGCTCAAGGCGATCGCCCCGTTCTGCACGGATTCCGAGATGTACAACGATCTCGCGACGGTGGGTGGCGTCCCGACGACGTTCATCCCGTCGATCTCGCGGGCCTTCCCGCGCGGGCCGGAGGACGACCCGACGACCGATCCGCTGTCGGTCACGGCCGGCGACCTGACGACCGGCGGCGCCCGGTCGTACAACAACGCCTACTGGCACGGGATCGACGTCCAGGAGTTCATGCCACGGATCGTCGCGAACGGCGTTCCCGCGCTGAGCGAGGCGGGCTGGCAGGACCTCTTCCCCGGCGGCAACATCGGCGCGTACGTGGCCGCGCAGAACGCGTACTTCGGCCGTCCGGTGACCGCGCCCATCGCGGCCGGCGAGCGCGTGACCGGGCGGTACCAGGCGATCGTGGGCCCGTGGACGCACGGCGAGCACGTGAACGAGGACGTGCTCTCGAACATCCGCAAGGAGTGGTTCGACACGTGGCTGAAGGGCCGGCCGACCGGCATGGCGAACACCGCGAAACCGTTGCACCTGTTCGAAAACGGCGGCGATCGCTGGGTCGACACCGCCGCGTGGCCGCCGTCCGCCGGCACCGGTACGTACTACCTCGGCAGTGGCGGCACCTTGACGACGACCCGGCCTGCCACCGCGGGGAACGACGAACTGACCGCCGCACCCACCTACACGACCGCGCCGCTGGCCAGGGACGCCGTGCTGGACGGCCCGATCGACGTCAGCGTCCAGCTGAAGTCCACCGCACCCGACGCGTACGTGGCGGCGACCGTCAACCTCGTGTCGCCCTCCGGCACGGTGACCAAGGTGTCGGACGGCGGGCTCCTGGCGAGCATGCGCGAGCTGGACACCCGGCGGAGCTGGTACGGCGCCGGCCACACGCTGATCCAGCCCAGCCACCCGTTCACCCGGGCGAGCCAGCGGCTGCTCACCCCGGGCGAGACCGTGCGGCTGGACATCGCGGTGCTGCCGAACCTGACCGTGCTCCCGGCCGGCTCCCGGCTCCAGGTCGTGCTGACCGCTCAGGCACCGGCCGGCTTCCACCAGCAGCTGGCCCCGACCCCGCAGCAGAGCGCGCACCTCGCCGCCGGGCGATCCGCCATCGGCCGGGCGCCGTGGGCGCCCTCGTCGATCACGGTGCCGCTCGCCGCGCCGAACTCGTTCACGACCAGCCCGGTCACCTGGGGCCCGACCTCCTGAGAACCCGCGCACCGCACCGGAAGGACGACGATGACCTCCGAACCCGCCGCCACCACGCCCGCACTGAGACCCGCCGACCAGGACAAGGACCAGGCCCGCCGGCTGAGGCGGGTCGTCTCCGCCAGCCTCGTCGGGACCACGATCGAGTGGTACGACTTCTTCGTCTACGCCTCGGCCGCCGGCCTGGTGTTCAGCCAGCAGTTCTTCCCGGCGCTGGACGCCACGGCCGCGCTGCTCGCCTCGTTCGCGACGTTCGGCGTCAGCTTCGCCGCCCGCCCGATCGGCGGGGTCGTCGCGGGGCACCTCGGGGACCGGTTCGGCCGCAAGGGCGTCCTGGTCGTCACGCTCGTGCTGATGGGCGTGTCCACGGTCGGCGTCGGCCTGCTGCCCGGCTACGACACCATCGGCGTCGCCGCGCCGATCCTGCTCGTCCTGCTCCGCCTGCTGCAGGGCTTGTCGGCCGGGGGCGAGTGGGGTGGCGCGGCGCTGCTGTCGGTCGAGCACGCCCCACCCGGGCGGCGCGGCTACTTCGGCTCGTTCCCGCAGATCGGCGTGCCGATCGGCCTGCTGCTGGCCAACTTCGCCTTCTTCACGGTGTCGGCGTCGACGACGAAGGACCAGTTCCAGGCGTGGGGGTGGCGCATCCCGTTCCTGCTCTCGATCGTCCTGGTCGGGGTCGGGTTCTTCGTCCGCGCGCGGGTGGCCGAGAGCCCGGTCTTCACCGAGCTGCAGGAGCGGCGCAGCCGCCGCTCGGCGCCGTTGAAGGTGCTGTTCAAGACCCACTCGCGCGAGCTGGTCGTCGCCATCGGGCTGTTCATCGCGAACAACATGATCGGCTACATCCTGATCGCCTTCATCACCTCCTACGGCACGCGGACGCTGAAGCTGTCCAGCACGACGATGCTGCTGGTCGGCATGGCCGGCGCCGTCGCGTGGGGGGTGTTCACGCTCCTGGCCGGGCGCTGGTCGGACACCTGGGGCCGGCGGCGGACCTACCTCGTCGGCACGCTCGCCCTCGCCGTGTGGACGTTCCCGTTCTTCCTGCTGTTCGACACCCGGTCCGTGCCGCTGCTGGTGCTGGCCGTCGTCGTGCTCGCGTTCGGTCTCGGCCTGACGTACGGGCCGCAGGCCGCGACCTACGCCGAGCTGTTCCCGGCCGCGGTCCGCTACAGCGGCGTCTCGTTCGCCTACGCCTTCGGCGCCGTGCTCGGCGGCGGCTTCGCCCCGCTGATCGCGACGTGGCTGGTCGGGCTGACCGGCACGTCCCTGTCCGTCTCGGCCTACATGCTCGTGGCCTGCCTGGTCACGCTGGCCGCGGTGCTCGCGCTCAAGGAGCGTTCCACCGCGGAACGGGAGGCCTTCGTCGTCGCGACGGGCTGACAAAGGTGTCGATCGAGACCGGTGGTGGCCGCCCCGATCCGGGCACACAACCGAGATCGCCCACGAGCCGGCCTCGACCTGGTGCTCGTGGTGCTCTGCCAGCGCCGGCTCCTGCACACCGGCCCCCGGCCGAAAACTACGCCGACGCGCCGGCCGCGATCACGCTGAACGCTTCCGCCCGTGGTCGCGCCGGGCTCCCGGGGCGACCCGGAAATTGACCCGATCCAATTCCCGCCCATTCCTGGACCTATTCCAGACTCCTCGAGAACGGTTTCCGCACGTCACCGAGGGTCGAGTTCGTCCGCCAGCGCCGCGTCGACCTTCGCCGCGGCCCGGCGCAGCGCGCGGCGCGCCACGGCGAACAGGGCCACCGCGGCCACGGTGGCGACCATCGCCCAGGTGCTGCCGCCGTCGTCGGCCGGGACCACGGCGAACGTGACCAAAACGAGGAGCAGCCAGCGGTTCCGGTCGTCCACCCGGATCCGGAGGCGGCGGGAAGCGCGGCTCCCCGTGATCGGGAACGCATGGTCAGGAACACCCATCGGCTCTCGGCCTCCCGTCGATGATCCGCTCAGACTCCCGATGTCACGGATCGCAGCTAGCTGATGCCCGAACAGTCGATCTGTTCACCAAGAGAGTTACAAATTTTGCACCCAATAACGCAAAGCAATCACTGATCCACACGAAAGAGTGATGCTTTCGACGTATTCGACGTTTCTTATCCGCCAGCCAAAAACGGATTCACATTCAGTCCGTCAGCACGCTCACGTCGTAGTGGCGGGCGACAGCCTGGTTGTACCGGGCGAACGACTCCCCGATCACCCGCAGGTCCTCCTCCGGCACGCCCGCGAACATCGCGGCCAGGTTGTCCCGGCGGCGGTCGTGGACCCGGCGGGCGCGCACGCGGCCCTCCTCCGTCGCCACGACGATGCTCCGGCGGCGGTCCTCCGGCGCCGGGGTCCGCTCGACCAGGCCGGTGAGGGTCATCGCCGACACCTGGCGGCCCACCGTGGACGGATCCAGGCCGAGCTTCATCGCCAGGGTGGTGATGTCCGCCGGCCCCGTCACCTCCAGGGTGCGCAGCAGCAGGTACCCGGCGCGGTCGACCTCGTCGTAGATGTCGGTGCGGCGGCTGAGCAGCTCGAAGTTGCGCACCATGACCGCGGTGTGCGCCTCGATGAGGTCGAGCGCGTCCATCCGCAGAACCTACCTTCCGGCCGATTGCCCGGCCGCCCGGCATATCGGTATCATACCGGTAATTATCGGCATGATACCGATATCCACGACCGGGGGTAGGAGAAGTCACTCGGATGGGACGCGCGTCGGCGGCGGTGCACCGGATCAGGGACAAGGCGATCGGCTCCGACCCGGGGATGACCCGGCTGCGGAGCGCGGTTTCGGCGGCCGTCGCGATGACGACCGGGCTGGGGGTCGAGTACGTCTTCGCGACGCTGACCGGGGCCGCGCCCCAGGCCACGCTGGTCGCGGTGCTGCTCGGCGCGATCACCGCGATGATGGGCTCGATGGCGCTGACCGGCGGCGGCGCGTGGCTCAAGGTCCGCACCGCCGCGCTGTTCCCCGTCGCGATGGGGCTCGGGATGGCGCTCGGCATCGCGGTCGCGCCGCACACCGACCTGATGCTCGGCGTGTTCGTCGTCGTGATGTTCACCGCGGTGTTCGTCCGGCGGTTCGGCATCCCGTTCTTCTTCTACGGCTTCATGGTCTGGATGGGTTACTTCTTCGCCGCGTTCCTGCACGCGACGCTCCAGGGGCTGCCGGCCATGCTGCTCGCCGTCGTGATCGCGAGCGCCTGGGTGCTGCTGCTGTGCTTGACCGTCCTGCGCGGCCACCCCGGCCGGACGCTCGGCCGCACGCGCCGCGCGTTCGGCGCCCGGGCCCGCGCGGTCGTCCGGCTCTGCGCGACGCTGCTGGCGGACGGCCCGACCGAGCAGCTCACCCGGCGGATCCACGCGGCGCAGGCCCGGCTCGCCGAGTCCGCGCTGATGGTCGAGGCGTGGTCGGCCGAGGTCACGGTGCTGCCGGGTGACGTCTCGGCGGCGGCGATCCGGCGCACGACGATGGACGCGCAGCTCGCGATCGACCTGCTCGTCACCGCCTGCGCGCAGCTCGGCGCCGAGCCGGAGCTGGTCGGCCGCGCGGCGAGCGTGCTCGACCTGTTCGCCCGCCACGACTACGCCGCCGCCGGGCAGGCCGCCCGGACGCTCCTCGCGCGGGCGGGCACCTCCCCCGTGCGGCTGGTGGCCGTGGCCGTCACCGACTACCTCGACGTCGTCCGCCGCGCCGACCGCGACGGCCTCGCCGACACCGGCGAGTTCGAGCCCGCGGTGACGATCGCGATGGGCGCGCTGCCCGGCACCGCCGCCGCGGCCGGCGACGTCGAACCCCGCGGCCGCGCGTGGAACCCGTTGCGGCGCCTCGACTTCACCACCCGCCAGGCCGTGCAGGTGGCCGTGGCGGGCGGGCTCGCGATCGTGCTCGGGCGGCTGCTGTCCGAGCAGCGCTACTACTGGGCGGTGATCGCCGCGTTCGTCGCGTTCACCGGTACCGCGACCCGCTCGGAGGTGTTCCTCAAGTCGGCCAACCGCGTCGTGGGCACCCTGGTCGGGCTGGGTGCCGGCATCGGGCTCGCGCACCTGACGGCCGGGCACCCGGCGGCGGTCGTCGCGGTGATCATCGGCAGCATGTTCTGCGGCTTCTACCTGCAGCGGCTGTCCTACGCCTACATGATCTTCTTCGTCACGATCATGGTGAGCCAGCTCTACAGCGTGCTCAACGAGTTCTCGGCCGGCCTGCTCGTCCTGCGGCTGGAGGAGACGGCGATCGGCGCGGCCATCGGCGTCGGCGTCGGCCTGGTGCTGACGCCGCTGAGCACCCGCGACACGGTCCGCACCACCGAACGCGCCCTCGCCCGCACCTTCGGCGAGCTGCTGAACGCCGCGGCGGACCGGTTCGAAGGCCACGCCGGACCCGCCGACCTGGACGCCAAGGTCCGGGTCCTGGACAACGACCTCCGCCAGCTGCGGCTCGTGGCCGCGCCGCTCGTGGCCGCCGTGCCGTGGGGCGGCGGTTCCCGCACCACGCGCCACCGGCTGACGCTGGCCGCCACGCTGGTCCAGCACACCCACCGGCTGGTCGCCGTCCTGCGCCGCGGCCGCGCGAACGACCGGTCCCTGGCCGGGCCCGCCCGGGCGCTGGCCGACGTCGCGACCGCCGTCGCCGAACCCGGCGAGACGGACCCGGCCACCCTGCTGGGCCTGGCGGAAACCGCCCTCACGCAGCACTGCTCCCCCGCGGACGAGCCGATCGTGATCGAGCTGATCCACCTGCGCCGGCTGCTGCACGAGATCGCCACCGGCGACGAGCCGGGCCTGCTCGCCGAGCCGGCCGCGCCGTGCGTCACCGAGATCCGCGGCCACGTCCACGGCGCGACCGGGTCACCGCTGTCCGGGGCCACCCTGACCCTGGTCGACGCGCACGGCCACCAGACCGCGCGGGCGACGTCGGCGACCGACGGCGCCTTCACGCTGCAGGCCCCGCGGGCGGGTTCCTACGTCCTGATCACGGCGGCGGACCGGCACGGGCCGTCGGCCTCGACGGTCCTGGCGCACCGCGGGCACGGCGTGGTGCAGGACATCTGGCTCACGGCCCGCCGGCAGTGCCACCGTCGCGACGTCCGGCTCCGCTGAGGGCCGGGCCGATCCACCGGCGGACGAGCGCCCGCAGTTCGTCGTCGCTCAGCTCCGGTGTCGTGGGGAACTGCAGGAAGGACATGAAGAGCCGCATCAGGATCTCGGCGAGCCCCTGGAGGTCCTCGTCGGTGGTGACACCGGCGGCGGCCCAGTCGACCGGCACGTGGGCCAGGATCCGCGCACCGAAGGAGAAGGCCAGCGGCGAGATCACGCCGTCGGTGAAGAAGTTCGCCTCACCCGCCTGCAGGAGCAGGCCGAGGTAGGGCTCACCGGGCACGGTCCGGACGGCGAACACGACGGACTCCACCGCGGCTTCGGCGGGGCTGCCGAACGACGCGAGGTGCCGTTCCATCCGCCCGGCGAACTCCTCGACACCGGCCAGGCCGACCGCGCGCAGGATGTCCTTCAGGCCCGGGAAGTAGCGGTACACGGTCTGCCGGGTCACCCCGGCCTCGGCGGCGACGTCGGAGAGGCTGGTCTTGGCGAGCCCGGCGCGGTCGAGGCACGCCGTCGCCGCCTCGACGATCCGGCGGCGCGCCTCCTCCTCGGTACCGGGCGGGTTGCCCTGCCAGCCGTGAAACCCCATGCGGTCCATCTTCCCCGAGCCCGCTCAGACGGGAGCAGGGACCTCGCGCCGGGCGCGGTGGAGCGCGGCCAGCACCAGACCCGCCCCGGCGAAGCAGGCCAGCGCGTACAGCCCGCTGCCGATCGGCGTGCCGTCCCGGGTGACGCCGTGGTCCGCGCCGAAGTACGCGGGCAGCGCGCCGATCCAGCACACCGCCAGCACTCCCAGGTAGACCGCCGGGTAGAGCCGCACGAAGGCGGACAGCGGCTCGGGATCCCGCCGTCGCACCAGGAGGATCCCGGCCAGCCAGACCAGGCCCAGCTCCACCCCGAGGATCCAGGCCTGCGCGGTGGTGTTCGTGCCGGCCAGGCTCGACGGGACGCCCGCGATCGCCATCGTGGGCGGGGTGAGCACGCCCGCCACCAGGACACGCCACACCAGCGACCAGCCGCGTCGCGGGCCGCCGCCGACCAGCTTCACGACGAGCCAGGTCATGGCCGCCATCGAGACGGACGCGAACAGCAGCATGCTGTTCATCGGCACCGAAGCCAGCGCCGGGTGGTTGACGAGCTGATTGCCGGGGTTCCAGGCCCACCACCTCAGCTGCGGGCCGAGCTGGTCGAACACCTCGTAGAACACCTGGCACACGAAGGCGACGGCCACCGAGGCGGCCAGCGGGCCGCGGGCGCGGAAGACCCCGAGCGTCCGCACGAGCTCGTAGGCGAGCTGGCTGATCATCGGGTAGAACGCGACGATGTAGAGCGGCAGCCGGTCCCCCATGAACTGCACGGTGAACAGGTTGTGGGCGAAGATGAAGCCGTACAGCTCGTCGAGGCCGAACCACTCCGGGAAGTACAGCGGCGGCTCGGTCACGAAGAGGTAGACGAGCGAGGTGAACCACAGCGCCAGGTTGACCGGGTCACCCGCGCGGTGACGGCGGATCGCGTGCACCAGAGCGAAAATCGCGCCGGCGATGACGAGCACCTCGAGCAGCGGCATCGTCCAGTGCGCGAGGTCCCACGGCCAGCGGACCGAGACCACCGGAGAGACGTCGTGACAGTCGAAGCCGAGACCACGGGTGACGGCCTCGGCGTCCGGCCCGCACCCGTCGCTCATCGCGCGGCGGCGGTGGTCGCGGCCGTCGAGTAGTCCGTGGCCGGCGGCTCGGCGCGGGGGTCGAACCCGTACGGCACGCGGTGCTTCCCCAGCGCCGCGCGGAGGCGGTAGCGCACCAGCCCGGCGAGCACCCGCGGGTTGCGCAGCATCTCCCCCAGCGACTCGTCGAGGTTGAACACCTTCGCGAAGTGCTCGTCGACCACGTCGTACTCCCGTGCGGCGCCGACGACGAGGCTGAACGCCGGGCCGGACACGGCCGCGAGCAGCCGGCGCCGCCACTCGGGCGGCTTCTCCGTGCCCACCGCGCATTCGTAACCCTGGTCCCGGGCCATCGCCAGGGACCAGGGCACGCCGAGCAGCTTGCGCTGCGCCTTGAAGAACCGCGCGGAGAACGCCGCGTCGAGCCCGCTCGCGCGGCCGAGGTGCTCGCGCAGCAGCAGCGCCGACCCCGCCGCGGAGCTGATGCCCTGGGCGTAGAACGGGTTGAACGCGCAGATCGAGTCGCCGACGAACACCAGTCCCCGCGGCGGGCTCGCCCAGCGGTCGTAGCGGCGCCACTTGTTGCCGGTCGACCGGGTCAGGTGGACCTCCGAGGTGGGCGCGCACCGGTCCATCGCCTCCGCGAACAACGGCGTCCGCACCCGGCGGGCCGTCTCGACGAAGGTGTCGGCGGTGCGCGGCATTTCCAGGCCCCACGAGCCCATGCAGGCGATGACGCGGTCGCCCTCGATGGGGAAGAAGTTGACCAGGAACTCGTGCTCGGCGGGGTGCTCACCCTTGTCCGGGGTCGGCATGATCACCAGGTGCCGCCACCACCACGACGCGGGCCGCTCCGGCGGCAGGTCGTACCAGCGTGAGGTGTAGGTGACCTTGGCGTCGAGCGTGCGCACCTCGGGTTCGGGCCAGCCCGCCGCGACCAGCCAGCCGCCGACGCCGGACCCGCGGCCCATCGCGTCCACCACGAAGTCGGCGTCGAGGTGCTCGCCGCCGTCCGGAGTCGAGAAGTCGACACCGGCGACCCGGCCGTCCCGCACGGTCAGGCCGGTCACCGCGACCCCCTCGCGGATGACGACGTTCGCCAGCTCCCGCACCTTGTCGCGCAGCACTCGCTCGATGAGGATCCGTGAGCCGTAGATCATCGTCATCGCGCTGCGCTTGCGCGCCGACCAGCCTTCCCCGTCCAGGTAGGCGGCGTCCATGGACGGCATCAGGTCCAGCCCGCCCGCAGCGACGAGGTCGTCCTCGAAACCCGGGAACAGCGCCCCGATCGCCCGGCGGCCCGAGTTCAGCAGGAAGTGCGGGTGCTTGCTCTGCGGCACCCCGCGGCGGTGCGCGGCCCCGGCCGGGAGCTCGTCGCGTTCCAGCACCAGCACCTCGTCGAAGTGCGGGGCGAGCGCCCCGGCGGTGCACAGGCCGGCGGCGCTGCCGCCCAGGACGACGGCGGTCTTGCCGAGCCGCATGCGGACCAACTCCCCTGCGTCATTCATACAACAAGACGACAAATGTATGAATGAGGCGGGGAGCGTGTCAAGGACGGCGGCGGCCCCTAGAGTGATCGGATGGTGCGCACGGTCGGCCGGGCCGAAGGGACGCTGCTGGTCTCGGTGGTGCTCGCGGTCCTGGTGGTGACCGGGGTCCAGGCGAAGTCGACGGGCACCTGGTTCATGGAGGTCGTCTGGGTGCTCGCCGGGCTGCCGCTGGTACTGATCGTGCGCAAGAGGTTTCCGTTGACGCGCCTGCTGTGCTGGCTGCTGGTGCTGCACGCGATCGTGCTCTGCTACGGCGGGCAGTACACCTACGCCGAGACCCCGCTCGGCGAGTGGGCCCAGGACCTGATGGGCACGCAGCGCAACAACTACGACCGGCTCGCCCACTTCGTCCAGGGTTTCGTCCCCGCGGTGGCCGTGCGCGAGGTGCTGCTGCGCCGGACGCCGCTGCGCCCCGGCGGCTGGGTCTCGTTCCTGACCGTGAGCGTGTGCCTGGCGATCAGCGCCTGCTTCGAGTTCGTCGAGTGGGCCAGCGCGCTCGTGGCCGGCTCGGGCGCGGACGACTTCCTCGCCACGCAAGGAGATGTCTGGGACACGCAGTGGGACATGTTCCTCTGCCTGTGCGGGGCGCTCGTCTCCGTGCTGCTCTGGCGCCGGCTGCACGACCGCCAGCTCCGGCTGGGCGGCGTCGCCGCCACCCAGCCGGGCTGAACCGGGTCAGCTCCCCGGCGTCACCGGGGTCTTCGACACCCCCTTGCCACCGGTCGAGGTGTTCGACGCGCCGATCACGTTCGGCTTCTTCTGGGCGACGCAGTCGCTCTGGTTGGTCGAGTTGATCCCCCAGCCCGCGGAGTTCGTCACCACGAAGGTGTTCTTGGTGAAGGTGTTGCCGCAGCCGGACTTCTCCCACACGTTGTGCGTCTGGATGCCGTCGAGGTACCCGTGGCTCACCTTGTTGCCGGTGATCGTGTAGTTGTCCCCCTTGACGTCGATGGTGGAGTCGGCCGAGTTCTCGTTCTTCTCCCCCGTGCCGTCCAGGGTGTTGCCGGAGATCACGCCGTCGTGGGTGCCCTCCTTGATGTCGATGCCTTCGGCCGCCACGTTCGGGCCGATCTTGTTGTTCAGCACCTGGATGTAGTTACCCGCGTCGGGGGCGTTACCGTCGTTCGTGCCGTAGCACTCCCAGTTGCTGTTCGCCGAGCCGAGGTAGATGCCCTCGCCGTAGCCGGGCTGCTCCTTGCCGGTGTTGTAGACGTTCGAGTTCTTGATCACGCCGTAGGAGCTGCTCTTGCGGAAGTGCACGGCCTCGGCGCCGATGTCGTGCACGGTCACGCCGTCGAGCGTGACATGCGTGGCGCCGTCGAGGACGATGCCCTTCTTCGAGTTGGTGACCGAGATGCCCTTGACGTTCCAGTAGCTCGCGCCCTGCAGCCACAGGCCGTACCCGGTCTGCCCGGACGGGCAGTCGGTGTCGCCGGGGTTGAACAGCGGGTCGTGCAGCACGGCCTTCGCGCTGCCGGTCAGGGTGATCGGCGACGACGCCGTGCCCGGCTTGGTCGCCACGAACGCGCCGCTGTAGTCGCCGTCGGCCAGCGAGATCGTGTCACCCGGCTTGGCCGCCGACAGCGCGGCGGTCAGCTGGGTCGCCGTGGAGACGGTGATGGTCGTCGCCGCGGGGTGCACGAGCTGGCCGACCAGGCTCAGCGCGGTCAGTGTCTTGATCATCGGATTGTCCTTTCCGGACGGTCAGCTCGCCGGGACGTTCTTGAGGAACAACGACTTCGCGGTGCTGGTCTTCGAGTCGTCGACGCCATGCCCGCCGGTGTAGTCCTTCTGCTCGTTGTGGGCCCAGTCCACGATCGGCTTGCCGCCCACGTCCAGGTGGTGGAAGGCGGAGCCGTCCCAGCCGAACTGGTAGATCTTGCTGTGGTCGGCGTAGTACGGCGTGTAGGCCGCGCCGGCGGTGACCTGCTTGGTCATCGTGTTGTTGAAGAACACGTTGCGGGGACCAGAAGATCCGGACCATTTGACCGCCTTCTGCCCGGTCGACCAGTAGATCGGGAACCACGTCGAGTCGTCCGGCGCGTCACCGCCCTCGTCACCGCAGTGCGCGGTGCAGCTGCCCGAGCGGTGGGCGTAGGAGACCTTGTTGGTGTTGAGCTCGAACAGGTTGTTGCGCTCGTAACCGCCGTGGATGTTGAAGTCCGAGTCGATGTCGTTGCCGATCACGACGTTGCCCGAAGCCGACCACTGGAAGGTGAAGTGCCGCAGGTCGCGAGTGGTGTTGCCGGCGTAGAGCGAGTCCCAGACGCGGGAGCCGCGGAAGTAGCCGTTGCCGCCCTTGCCCTTGTTCCACGAGCCGTCCAGCTCGTTGTTCACGATCTGCAGGTTCTTGGCCTCCTCGGTGACGATCGGGTGTGAGCCGGTCATCATCGAGTGGATGCCGGTGACCCAGGAGTTCGCGGCCCACTTGAACACGATGCCCTGCATGGCCAGCGAGGGCGCCAGGTTGCCGTAGTTGTCCTTCGCCTGCGCCTCGGTGATGCCGGCCGGGGCCGACTGCGTGAAGGAGAAGTTCTCGAAGCCGACCCCGACGATCGGGTCCACGATCGGCGAGGCCTTGGACGCGTAGGCACTGCCGTCGATGGCCGCCGAACCGTCCGAAGTGGAGTCGACCGGGACGTCGTACTCGAGCGGCTTGTCGATGGAGACGGTGTGGTTCTTGGTGTCGATCGCGGTGATGGTGAACCACTGCTGGCGCATGTGGAGGTTCTGCAGCGGCCAGGTCGTGGGGTAGGCGTTCATCGACTTGTAGAAGTTGATCGAGTTCGCGGCCCGGATGTTGATGAACCCGCCGACCTTCATGTTCGTGGTCTTGGCGCTGGTGGCCAGGTACACGGTCTTGTCGCCGGTGCGCGCCGCGAAGCCCTTGTCACCGGGCTTTTCGCGCAGCTTGGCGCCCGCCTTCCAGTGCACGTTGATCGTGCCCTCGAAGATGTCCTTCCGGTTGGCCGGGGCGGACTTGTATTCGCTGGCGTAGCTGGGGTCCACACCGCGCGACTGCACGCGGAACAGGCCGCGGCCCGGCCACAGCCAGCCGCCGGAGCCGTCCTCGTAGTTCATCTCGTGCTGGTCCCACTGGTCGCCGTCCGGCGTCACGACGTCGTACTCGGTGTTCTTGTCCGGTGTGAAGACGAACTTCGTCTGGTCGGTACCGGCGCCGCGCAGGATCAGGTAGTTCGCGTCGACGTGGATTTCATGGGTGACGTTCAGCGTCCCGGCCGGGAACGTGATCAGGCTCAGCTTGGTGTAGCTGCCCGACGGTGAGCAGGAAGCGTGGATCTTGTCGATGGCCGCCTGGATGCCGGTCGTGTCGTCGGCACCGTCGTCCGGCTTGACCTTGTACGTGCTCGCGAGCTGGGCCGGGGTGATCTGGCAGCTCGCGCTCGGGTTGACGGCACTGGCACCGGGCAGGTTCTGGCCGCCGCGGAAGCCGGCCTTGCTCCAGTCGTACAGCCCGGCCACCGGGGCGGCCCGGTTGCCGGCCGAGGTGTCCAGCGTGGTGAGCGCACCGGGCCCGGGCGGGACGGCGGTGGCCGGAGACGGATACATCGCAACGAGGCCGGCCGCGACGAACGCGGCCGCGGCGACGCCCGCGACATTTTTCTTTCGTGACAAGGTGAACCCTCCGGATGAGTGGGTGGCGGAGAAGGCGGCGGGGGCACCGGGGACGACCCGGCTCAGCCCGGCTGAGGACGCGCCGGAACCCGGTCGGGGATTTCCGGAGCGAGAGGGAGCTCAGGCGGCAGCGGGGATTCCGGCGTCCGGAATCGGCTGTCTCACCTCGGGCGATGTGACACCACGGGCACGGGTAGCCGGGATCATCGCGTGCATGGACAAGGCTCCTCCGTAGCTGACTGGTTCGCACCAGGACTGCATGAAGGCGGCGTTGCCAACGAACGGTACATCCTCGACTGCGGTTAGTAAAGATACCTTCTTAACAAAGTCCTCAAGGACGGCCGACGTCCGCGCCCGCCAGGGCCTGCACGACCCGGGCACGGGACGCGTCGCCGTCTCGCACCGTGCGGCTCATTTCGACGTGCAGGAAGGCGGTACCGGCGGTTTCGGCGAGCCGGCCCTGGACGTTCGTCGCCCCCTCCAGGCCCGCGCACACCAGCAGCCACGCCCGGCAGACCGCGAACCCGGCCTTCCCGAAACCGGCCCCGAGCCGGACGGCCGCACCCCCGGCCCGGCCGGCCCCGGCGGACAGCACGATGTCGTACCCCGGCGCCGATTCGTCGTCGAAACCGTGCAGCTGCACCTGAGCCAGGCCGCGGCCGGCCAGGTCCGCGGCCACGACCTGGAAGACCGAACCGGCCTCGTGGGCGACGTCGGCCCGGTCGCCACCGGCCCGGCGGTGCGCGCCGGCGATCATCAGCACCGCACCCGGCGTGCGGCGGAACAGGTCCAGCCCGAACAGCTCCGTCCGCAGGTCGAACGCGGGATGGGGGACTTCGACGGCGAGCGAGGGCGGGGCCGAGCGGTCGACGAGGAACATCCCCCACGCGCGGGCGGTGCCCGGTTCGTTCCGCACGAGCGTGTACGGCCGGCGCGTCACCGGGTCGACGAGGTCCTCGACCGTGAACCCCAGCTTCGCGAGGCTCGATTTGCCCGTCTTGGCAACGGAAATCAGGTCCGCGAAGCCACGGGCCGCGGTGGCCCGCTCGGACGCGTCCGGCGGCCGGTAGGGCTGGCTCGCGGACAGCGCGCCCGTGAAGGCCTCGACCCGGGCGCTCAGCGTGTCGGGCGTCCCGGTCTTCGGAACCGGGTGACAGACGAGGACCAGCACCGGCACGACCAGCAGGGCGAGGGCGGACAACACCGCCTGCTTGCAGCTCACCGCACCGGAGGGTACACGGATTCGTTGCGCTGCTTGCCTTTCCCGGCGGTCACACCCCGAATGGCGGCTCCGGTGACGTTGGGTCTTGACAGCTCGGCGGGTGCGGATCATCCTGGTCCCGTTCGGAAAGAAACTTTCCTAATAAAGGCCCTGGTCGTTGTCACCGGCCCGGGTTTCCTCCCCCAGTCGAACCGCCGCCCGGTCCGCTCTAGGAGCGTGCATGCGCACTCGCAGTGCGAAGCCGTTTTCGTCTCTGGTGCCCGGCGCGCGGCCGGCCGATCGGCTCCGGGAACGGTTGCCCGAGGCCGGGTTCCCGCGCGGCGTGGGTGTCCCTTCAGCCGCCGCCCTCGTGGCCGCGTTCCTTGTCGCCTGCTTCTGCGCGCTGGGCTTCGGCACGCTCCCGGTGTTCGACGGCGGAGCACCCGGCGTGCCGCCGGGTGTCGTCGCGGCGCAGCGCCGCGACGCCGAGACGCTCGCCAAGACCGTCGCCACGTCGGCCACCGCGACCGCCCACGACCTCCGGCTCGCGGCCGGCTCACCGGCGTTCGACGACCCGGACGACAACCGGCTGCTGACGTCCCTCGGCGCCGTCTACCCGTCGTGGCGCGGAGTCGCCCTGATCGACGGCGCGTCCCGCGCGCTGCTGGCCGCGCACGGCGAGCCGGTCGCGCTGGACTCGCTGTCCGGGGTCGACCTCGGCCGCCTCACGGTCCGCCCGGCCGCCCGTCCCGGCGACGTGCCCCTGGTGCTGAGCGCGGTCCCCCTGGACGGCGCCCGCGCCGGGCAGGTGCTGGTGGTCTCCACCGCCCTGCGCCTGGCGAGCCCGTCCGCACCCCGGCACCTCCGGCTGGTCGCGGCCGGCGGCACGGTCCTCGGCAGCACGGGCGCGGACGTCCCCGCCGAGGTACGCCCGCTGCTGGACACCGCCGGCCGCGCGCCGGGTTCCGGAGCGCTGACGGGCGCGGTGTCACCGGGCCCGAACCCGACGGCTCCGGTGGTCGCGTACGCCCCGGTCGGCACCGGAGCCACGGCGGGCGGCCTCGGGCTCGCGGTGGTCACGCTGACCTGGCTCCCGGCCGACCCGCCTCCCGCCCCATGGCCGGCGCTCACCGCGGCGGCAGCACTGCTGGCTCTCGCCGTGGGCGGCACTTTCCTGCTGCGCCGCGGCCTGGTCGCACCGATCAGACGACTAAGGGCCGACGCTCTCGCGGTCGCTTCCGGAGACCACGTCACGCGGGTACGCCCGTCCCGCCTCGCCGAGGTACGACGGACTGCGGCGGCGTTGGAAACCTGCCGACGACGACTGCGCGGTGACGCGGGCACGGAACTCCTGGCCCCCACTCCCCGCCAAACCGCGAAAGTCCCCTCCGCAGCAGCAAAAACCACCCGCCGAGGCGTGCCCGCGCGGCTCCTCGTCGGCCTGGTGACCGTCGCCCTCCTGGGCTGGTCCGCGGCCGTCTTCTGCACCCTCGGCCAGCAGCGCGCCGACGTGCCCGCCGCGCTCGTCGCCGAGCAGGGACTCCGGCTCGACCGCTCCGCCGACGCTCTCCGCTCCGGCCTCACCGGCAGCCTCGCCGAACTGCGGGCGGCGGCCCAGCTGACGTCGGGCCAGGCAGGCGAGATGCAGCCGATGGTGGACCGGCTGTCCGCCGATCCCGCGTTCCGCAGTGTGTACGTCACCGACACCGCCGGCACCGCGCAGCAGCGCGCCGGCCGGGAACCCCTGCGTGACGGACCACGACCCCAGGGCGACGGGCTGCGGCAGCACAACACCAGCGGCCGGGTGCCCGTGGTGTACGCCTACGCCGGGCTCGTCGGCGGGCACACGCTCGTCGGGGAACTCGACGTCACCCGGCTCGTCGCGCCGCTCCAGGCCGCGGGCTCGCGCGTCCGGGTGGTCGACGACGGCGACCGCACCATCGCCGACACCCGGGGGTACCTCGCGTTCGACCGGCTCGGTGACCCCGCGCTGCTCGCGGCGACGGCCGCGGCGAGAGCAGGCCAGGCACCCGGCCGGGTCGACGGCCGCACGCTGGTGACCGCCCGGCTCTTCGCGCGGACCGGCACCGCCGCCTCGCTGAACTGGGTCGTCGTGGCGGAGCAGCCGGCCGGCGCGGACGGTTCCGTGCGCGAAGGGGCCCGGGCCGCCGCGCTGGTCACCGCGGTGCTCGCGCTCCTGCTGTGCGGCTGGCACGAGCTGATCGTCGTGCGGCCGCTGCGCCGGGTCGCCGCCACCGCGGAGCTCGTCGCCGCGGGTGGGGCGGCCGAGCCGGGGTATCCCCAGCGGCAGGACGAGATCGGCACCGTCGCGTCCTGTGTGGAGCTTTGCCGACTGGAGCTCCACAAAGGACAACCGGTCGAAAGTCCCCCGGAGCCGGTGCTCGCCGGGAGCAGGTCCTGACATGGTCTTCCTCTACTGCGTGCTGCTGCTGGGCTCGGGTGCCCTGCTGGCCGGCGGGATCGTCGAGCAGCGCCACCACTACGCCCGGCTGCGCGCCATCCCGCACCGCGTCCTCGTCAACGGGATCCGTGGCAAGAGCTCCATCACCCGCCTGTGTGCCGGCGCGCTGCGCAGCGGCGGCGTGGTGACGGTGGCGAAGACCACCGGCTCCGCGGCCCGGTTCATCCACCCCGACGGCAGTGAGGAACCGGTGTACCGCAAGTTCGGCATCGCCAACGTCGTCGAGCAGATCGGCATCGTCCGCCGCGCGGCCGCGCACCGGCCCGGCGCGCTGGTGATCGAGTGCATGGCCGTGCTGCCGGAACTGCAGGAGATCAACCAGCGCAAGCTGATCCGCTCGACCATCGGCGTGCTGTGCAACGTCCGCGAGGACCACCTGGCCGAGATGGGACCGACCCTCGACGACGTCGCGCGGTCGCTGTGCCGGTCCATGCCGGTCGGCGGGGTGTGCGTGACGGCCGAGCGCGACCGGCTCGCGATCCTGCGCGCCGAGGCCGGAAAACGGGACTGCGCCCTGATTGCGATCGACCCGGAGTCGGTGTCGGACGCCGAGATGAGCGGGTTCGGCTGGATCACGTTCAAGGAGAACGTCGCGATCGCGCTGGCCGTCGCCGAGCTGGTGGGGGTGCCGCGCCGGGCCGCGCTCGAAGGGATGTGGGCGGCCCCGCCCGACCCCGGGGTGCTGCGGGTGCACCACTACCGCGCCGGGCGGGGCCGGCTGCGGTTCGCGAACGTCTTCGCCGCCAACGACCCGGAGTCGACCTTGCTGAACATCGGACGGCTGCGCGGGCAGGGCGCCATCGGCGACCCGCTGCACGTCGTGATCAACTGCCGCCCGGACCGCGTCGAGCGCAACGGCCAGATGGGCGCGCTCGTGCCGGAGATCGCGCCCGAGCGCGTGGTGCTCATCGGCGAGCCCACCCGCAGCGCGCGGGCGGCGATCCCGGCCGGCTGGCACGACCGCGTGGTCGACCTCGGCGGCCACCGGCCGGGCCGGGATCTGGTGCGGGACCTGCTTTCCGGCCGGGACGGCGACTGGTCGCTGGTCGCGATCGGCAACATCCACGGGCAAGGCGAGCTGCTGATCGACGAGCTCGCGAAGCTGCCGGGCGTGCCCGCGGAGGCCCGCGGATGAGCACCGCCGAACTGGCGCCGGAGATCGCGACCGTCGGGCTGGCCATCGGCCTGCTGCTGTCGCTGGTCTGCTACCTGGCCACGAACCTGTCCCCCGGCGGCATGATCACCCCCGGCTGGCTGGCGCTGACGCTGGTCGAGGACTACCGCCGCGCCGCGGTCATCGTGCTGATGACCGCGCTCACCTACGCCGGCACGAAAGCGTTGCAGCGCCTGGTGATCCTCTACGGCAAGCGGCTGTTCGCGGCGGTGGTGCTGCTGGGCGTGGTGCTGCAGGTGTCCCTGGTGGTCTTCGTGCAGGCCGACTACCCGCTGCTGTTCGTCCACCAGACCCTCGGGTTCGTGGTGCCCGGGCTGATCGCCTACCAGCTGGTGCGCCAGCGGCCCGGTCCGACGCTGCTGGCGACCGGCGGGGTGAGCCTGGTCAGTTACGCCGTGCTCGCCAGCGGTGTCCTCATCGGGCTCGTCCCGGCGGTGTGACGCGGTGAAAGCGACGATGGTGCGGCGGTGGGTGCTGGCCGTGGTGATCGCGGTGTCGGGCGTGGCTTCCGTGCACTACGCGAACCAGGAACGCGACGAAGCGGCGATCGCCGCGGTAGCGGCATCGACGGGTCCGACCGCGGACCAGGGCGGCTACCGCTTCGCGCGGCTCACCGACCCGCCCCGCACGGTGGTCACCGCCGCCTCCGGCGCGGTGGTGGCGACGCTGACCGACGGCTCCCGCACCGTCGTGCTGGTCGGGCCCGCGCGCACCTTCCGCGACGCGAAGGCGACGGTGACGAGCACCGCGTGGGTCAGGCTCGCGCCCCAGCCGTGGTCGGCGGGAGCCGAGCGGGCGGCCTGGTTCGGCCCGTGGCTGGCCGGCACCGCGGGCAGCACCACCCCGGACGTACTCGCCGTCGCACTGCAGTACACCGACGGCGCGCCCCCGGTCCGGGACGGCACCGGCCTGCGGATCGCCGGCGACGCCGCATTCGCCGAAGGTGCCGACTTCGACCGCTACCTGGGCATCGCCTGGCACTTCCCCGACGGCGTCCGCCACCGGGCCGACCCCGGCCGGGCCGGCTCCCTCGACAGCGCCGGTTTCGTGCGTTTGGTCTACGGCTACCGCGAGGGCTATCCGTTGCAGGGCAAGGACATCGCGGGCACCGGCCTCCCCCGCGGCGCGGCGGCGATGGCGGCGCTCGGCCCCGGCACCCCGATCGTGACCGACACCGGGCAGCGGGCCACCGGCCTCACCCGCCTCCAGCCGGGCGACCTGCTGTTCTTCGGCCCGGCGGACCGTCCCGGCTCACCGGTTTCCCAGGTCGGCCTCTTCCTGGGCCTCGACGGCGACGGCCACCGCCGCGTGCTGGCTAGCCGCAGGAGCGCGGACGGGCCGGCGTTCGGCGGCGCGTCGTGCCTCGACGGGACCGGCAAGTACGCACAGGGTTTCCGAGCAGCGAAACGGCTCTGAGCCCGCCGCGCTCACAGCCCGGGGCCGGGCAGGGTGTAGTGCACGGTCGGGAAGACCCGGGACGACCCGACCGGGACGGCGATCCTCGTGCCGTCGGCGCGCACCTTGAAGACGATCTTCGTGACGATCAGGCCCGTCGGCCGTTCGCTGCGGACGACCCGGCCCGCCCGAGCGGCGGCTCCGCCTGCGGCCGCGGTGGCGGGCGCGGCCAGCGTCGTGGCCATCGTGAGCGTGATCCCGGCGACCGCCGCTCCGGCCCGCAGGGCCCTGCACGTGAACGCCATCAGCGTTCCCCTCTTCGCTGGTTCCCACCGCGAAACAGCCGGTTCCCCCCTGGAACCCGCAGGATTCACCATAGTTGATGAGTCCAGCGGACAACATAAACAGAGAAAAATCCGGCTGTCAACTGGCGTTGATCGCCGTCCCGTTGTTGGCTTCACGCCAGTTAACGGGCTGCGTATAGTTCCCGGCATGGCTGAGCACACCCTCGCCGCGAAGCTGGACCACCTGTTCGGCGTGGTCCGCCCGGCCGGGGGCGACGAGTACTCGTTCGAGCAGGTCGCGGACGCGATCCGGGCGCGAGGCGGCCCGACCGTCTCGGCGACCTACCTCTGGCAGCTGCGCAAAGGCCTGCGGGACAATCCCACCAAACGGCACCTCGAGGCCTTGGCGGGGTTCTTCGGCGTGCCGGCCGCCTATTTCTTCGACGACGGCGAAGCCGAGCGCATCGACGCCGAGCTCACACTGCTCAGCGCGCTGCGGGAGGCGCCGGTCCGGCAGATCGCGCTGCGGGCCCGCGGGCTGTCGCCGAAGAGCTTGGAGACGATCAGCGACATGGTCGACCGGGTCCGCGAGCTCGAAGGCCTGCCCGAGCCGCCGGAGGACGCGGACCGATGAGCCGGTCCGGCCGGCGACGGGTCCGGCGCCGCTGTGACGCGGTGCTGCGGCAGCTGTCGCTGCCCACGCCGTTCGACGTGCGCGCGCTCTGCGACGGGCTCGCCGCCCAGCGCGGCCGCCCGATCCGGCTGGTGCCGCTGCCCGGGCTGACCGACGTGTGCGGGCTCTGGATCGCCACCGACACCACCGACTTCATCGCCTACGAGCAGCACACGACCCCGCCGCACCAGGACCACATCGTGCTGCACGAGATCGGCCACATGCTGTGCGAGCACTACCCGGCCTCGGTCACCCCGGCCGAGCAGGCCCGGCTGCTGCTGCCCAGCCTGGACCCCGCCATGGTGCGCCGGGTGCTGGGCCGGACCGGCTACACGAGCGTCGAGGAGCAGGAGGCGGAGATCTTCGCCTCCCTGGTCGGCGGGCGCGCGGAGTTCGCGCGCACGAGCGACCCGCTCACCGACCGGCTCCGCTCGGCCCTCGACGACGGTGGCGCCCATGGCTGAGCTCGTCCGCCGCTACGGCCCCGCGCTGCTGGCGTGGATCGTGGTCCTCTGCCTGCGCCCCGGCCCCGCGCCCGGCCGGCGGCTGGTGCGGCTGTGCGTGCTCGGGCTGGCGGTGTCCCAGACCGCGCTGACCCCCGGGTTCGACGCCCTCGTAAACGTGGTCGGTTACGACGACCTCGAGCGGCTGATCGGCCACCTCGGCATGCTCGCCGCCGTCTGGGCCGGCGCCGAAGCCATGCTGCGGCTGCACGGCTTCGACGTCCAGGCCCGCTGGCAGACCGCGTGGTCCGCCTTCTCGGGCGTGGCGATGTGCGTGGTGTTCGCCGCCACGCCGGACCTGTACCCGCAGTCGCCGTGGGTGCTCGAGTACTGCGTCGTCTACGCGCTCGCCGTGCTGCCCGGGTACCTGATCGTCGCGGGGGTGTGCCTGCGGGTCGCGCGGGCGACGTCGGACCGCGTGCTGCGCACCGGCCTCGGGCTGGTCGTCGCCGGCGCCGTGGCCGCCGCGCTGTACATGGTGTCGCGGACGCTCGTCGCCTTCGACAGCTCCGACCGCACGTCCGTCACGTTCGCCTTCGGCCGCGGTTTCCTGCTGAGCAAGGCCCTGCCGACGGGCGCGCACATCCTGGTCCTGACCGGCGTCGCCCTGCCCGCGTTCGCCAGCTGGCTGCGCCGCCGGCGCCAGTACCGCCGGCTCGCGCCGCTGTGGCTCGCGCTCTACCGCGCCGAGCCCGCGATCGCGCTGGAACCGCCCGGGGTCTTCGGCTCGCTGTTCCCGTCCCGGCTCCGCGGTTACCGCCAGGTCATCGAGATCCGCGACGGCCTGCTCGCGCTGCGCCCCTACCGCCCCGGCGCCCCGCCGGAGCTGGACGGCCCGGAAGCGGAGGCGGCGACCATCGCGGCCGCCCTGCACGCCCGCGCCGCCGGCTCGCCACCGCTGTCCTCCCCCGCGCCGCTGCCCGGCGGCCACGACCTCGCCAGCGACGTCGAGTTCCTCTGTCTGCTCGCGGACGCCTTCCGGGAACACCGGACCGCCTCGCCGGCCGTGTCATGACGGCGGCACACCACATCCGGCCCTACCACCCGGACGACCGGGCCGCCCTGTTCGACGTGCGTGTCCGAACCGGACTGGAAGGCGGCGACGCGCGCGGCGTCCACCCCGACGACGACCTCCTGCCGGTCATCTTCCTGGCGCCTTACCTGGAGCTGGAGCCCGACCTCGTGTTCGTCCTGGACCGCGGCGACGGCACCGCCGTGGGGTACCTCGTCGGCACGGCGGACACCCCGGCGTTCGCGGAACGCCTGCGCCGCGACTACCTGCCGGGTGTCGCCGAACGCTTCCCGGCGCCGTCCGGGCCGCCGTCGACGCCGACGGAGGAGCTGCTCGAGGTCCTGCACACCCCGGAGGACCTGGTGCGCCCGGAGCTCGACGGCCACCCCGCCCACCTGCACATCGACATCCTGCCCGGACACCAGCGCGGCGGGCACGGCCGCGCGCTGATCACCGCGTACCTGGCGGCGCTGGCCGAGCGGGCGGTGCCGGGTGTGCACCTGGTGATGGTCACGGCCAATACGTCCGCGCGGGCGTTCTACGACCGCCTCGGTTTCCACGACCTCGGCATCGAACACCCGTCCGTCACCTACCTCGGCCGCGCCGTCGGCGGCGCCTGACACCCTCGATCGGGGGCGGCTCCACCGGCTACAGTGACGATCAGCGCGCACGTCCTGGGGAGGAAGCGAGCGGCCATGCCGGTCATCTGCCCCACCCGAGCGATGGAACGCTGGACCGTCCGGATCGACGGAACCGAAGCCGTCTTCAGCTGCGCGCCGCTCGTCGAAGACCACACCGCCGCCCGCGCGCTGCCGCGGGTGTGGGCCGGCCGCGGCCTGGGTGTCGCGGACGTCGACCTGCCCGGCCTGGTCGCCGCGCTCGGCGAGGTGATGAAGGCCCCGGCGTACTGGCGTGGCCGCACTCCCGGCAGTCACCAGACCGGCACGGCTTGGTCCGAGCCGCGGCGGGATCCCGAAGACGGGTTCGTCTACCTGAGCGGGCCGTGCGGCGATGACACCGGCGGTGCCGGCTACCGGCCCGTCTACAGCTTCTCCATCGGTGTCGCCACCCTGCGCGACCTGCGGATCCGGCTGACCGCCTACCACCACGCGAGCTGACCCTTTCGTCCATTGTGGACGAAACGGTCAGAACCAGTGCAGGCAGTGCGGGGTGCGCTCGCCGCGGAAGAGGGTGTCCGCGAGGGCGGCCGCGCCCGGGTGGTGGGCCCGGACGTGCCCGGCACGCACGAGCACGCTCGGGGTGGTGCCGCCGAGATAGACCGAACCCAGGTCGCTCACGTCCAGGGACAGGTCGGGCTCGCGGTCCGTCAGAACGCAGTCGGCTTTGCCGTCCCGGACGGTCAGCAGGTATCGGCCGCGCTCACCGAGCGCCGGGTCGTCGACGTCGAGGACCAGCTCACCGTCGGTGGACCAGCCGCGCGCGGTCAGCGCCCGCGGGACGTCCAGCAGCCGCACCCAGAGCCAGTCGGTGTCGTCGCTCACCTCGCCGGCGCGGAAGTCCGCGAGCTGCCAGCGCAGCGGGTGCCCGGGCGGGACCTGCTTGAAGACGACCTGGGTGACCAGGTCGTGCCCGAGCACGAACCGGGCCAGCGCCGTGAAGACGGCGTCGTCGGTGGTGATGGTCTCGTCGACGGTCAAGGTGCCGTCGGTGACCGAATAACTGGCGTACCCGTCCGGAACGCCGTCGGCGTCGCGGTGGAGGGCGACGAACCGCGGCGCCGGTGCGATCGGCGGCTGCCCCGCGCCCGACGCCCACCAGCGATGCGGCCGGGACAGCGCGCCGGGCTGGGCGCGGCGGTAGCGGTCGTAGACGTCTTCCAGCAGCTCGACGCACTGTTCTCGCCGCAGCAGCTCGACCGACCCGGTCACGTCTTCGCGCGCCCGGAAGGCGGCTCGGTGGCGGGGCACCGTCAGCCGGGAGGTGTAGGTCGCCGGCCCGTACCCGAACCGGCGGTAGATCAGCGCCTCGGACGCGAGCAGCACGGAGAGGAACTCCCCGCGGGCCCGCAGGTCGGCGAGCTGGTGGCGCATCATCGCGGTGAGCACGCCCTGACGCCGGTGCGAGGGCAGCACACCGACGCCGGTGACCCCCGAGACCGGGACGATGATCTCGCCGGGCAGCGTGAGTTCGAAGGAGTACGCCCCCGTGGTGCCCACCGGCCGCCCGTCCGCCGTCACGGCGAGCAGGTTGCGGTCCATTTCGTAGGCCGACCACCACGCCCCGGTGCCATCGGCCGGGGTCTCCCGGAACCGCGCGAACGCGGAGTGGAGGGTGTCGAGGTAGACGTCGAGGTCCTCGTCGGTGGTGGCACGGATCTCCATACCCGTCACCCTGCAGCGTCCCGCCGCGGCCGGGCAACCGAATTGCGCCGGGTTCGTCCCCGGCGAACGGCGAACGTCCCACCCCACGTAGGGACGGCGCGCTGAGGCCCGTCCGTCTCGGCGCCTTACGGCAGGTTTCCCAGCGCTCGTCGATGGAGGATTCTGGCCGTCCAGCGTCCACAATCCTCCATCGACACTCCGGCACGCCGACCACCGCACCATCAGGGGCCGCGGCCGGGCAACCGAATTGCGCCGGGTTCGTCCCCGGCGAACGGCTGAGGCCACAGCGCTCGTCGATCCGGCACACCGGCCGCCGCACCCCGATCAGGGGCGGCGGCCAGCGTGCCCCGGTCTCAGCCGCAGTGCTCGGCGCGTTCCTGGTCGCTCATCGCCGCGGTGTGCTGGGTGATGTCGCCGGCCGAGCCGGGCAGCGGGCCGTCGGCGTCGAAGTCCTGGTACCAGATGTAGTGGTCGTAGAACCGGTCACCGAAATGCATTTCGTAGGTGCCGTGCACCTTCTGCATCTTCGGCGCGCGCTCCACCCAGCCTTTCTCCCCCGGCCGGACGTCGACGTTCGTCGCCTGGCCTTCGGTGTGCGAGGACTCCCAGGTGTGCTGGTACGACGTCTCGATGGACACCTTGAACACTTCCGAAAAGCCGTACTCGGCCGAAAGGGAAACGCCGAAACTGTTCGACTCACCGGTCGTGTCCGACCAGTTCACCGTGCTGCGCTGCAGGTCCTGCGTGCAGTTGTAGGTGGTCTCGCCGACCTGGTGGCCGGCGCCGGTGTGCTCCTCCGGCGCCCCGGCCGGGTGGAACACGCACGAATCGGTGCCGTTGTTGCACTTGTCGAGCAGTTCCCGTGGGGTCGGCTGGCCGTCGGCCCAGGCCCCCGGGGCGGTGACGAAGAGTCCGGCGGCGGTCACGAGGCCGATTCCCGCGGCGGTCCACGCCGTGCGCTTGCTGGTCATGGTCGTTGCTCCTTCGCGTCGGGGAATCAGCTGAAGCCGATGGACTGGGTGCGGTTGTCCATGTAGGACCCGATGTTTCCGTTGTTCTCCTTGAAGGGACCGTCCCGGTCACCACCGAGGTTCGGCTCCGGGTAGAGCCAGATCCAGCAGTCACCCCACGGCTGCACGGAGGTGATCTTGTTCTTCCAGTCGTCGCCGAGGTCGAACTGCCAGTTCACCCAGCCGTCCTTTTTGCACAGTTCCGGTCCGGTGATCGTCAGCGAGTTGCCCGTGTAGTCCGGGCCGTCGAAGAACGTGCCCTGCACGACATCCCCGTTTGCCTGGGCGGCGACCTCGGAGCGCTGCGTGCCGCGTGCGGCGTACGAGAGCACCTACTGGTAGTCGGCGAAGCATTGCTGCGCACCGGTTTCCGAGTCGAGCACGCAGTGCCGCTCGGCCTGTGCATTCGCCGGTGCCGCACCGGTCAATGCCGCCGTCGCCACGGCCGCGGTCATCGCACCGATTCTCGTCCATTTGTTCGTCATGACGATTCCTCTCGTCGAATTCCGGACCGTGAAACGCCCGGAATGGTCGGGCTATCCGTGAATTCGACGTTACGTCAGCCCGATCGAGGTCGCCGACGCGCTGCCCGCCGGTACCGCCCGGTTTGCCCGTTCGACTCCGAAGTGCACTGTCCTGACCAGACTCTGCTCGTAGTGTCGACTACAACACTTGCGCAAGCTGACGGATGCGCTACACTGTAATCGATCCTACAAACCGACCATGGGGTGATATGGACACTACAGACCTGTCGCTCCAGGACCGGATCACCGGACGCCTGGCCTTGCTGACCGCCGCCGAGCGGAAGGTGGCCGAGTACCTGCGCAACCACGGTCCGGACGCCATCTTCGCGACCGCCGGGCAGATCGCGGCCGCCGCCGGGACCAGTGACGCCACCGTGGTGCGGACCGCCCGGTCGCTCGGTTACTCCGGGCTGCTGGAGCTGCGGCACAGCCTCACCCGGCAGGTCGTGCGGGCCACCGCCCCGGCGCCGCCCAGCTCGCAGGACTCCCTGCTCAGCCACGTGTTCGCCGAAGCCACTCAGCGGCTCGCCGACACCCTGCGGCTCACCACCGAAGCCGCGTTCGGCGAGGCCGTCGACGTCCTCGCCGAAGCCCGGGAGGTGCTCGCGTTCGGCATCGGGCCGTCGGAAACCGTGGCCGGTTACCTCGCGCTGCGGCTGCGGCGCATCGGCAGGCGGGCCCGCGCCACCGGCGCCACCGGCTTCCGGCTGGCCGACGACCTGCTCGACCTCGCCGGCGGCGACGTCGTCGTCCTGTACTCCCCCAGCCGGCTGCTCGCCGAGATCGACGTCGTGCTCGACCACGCCGCCGCCGTCGGCGCGCGGGCCGTGCTGATCTCCGACTCGCTGGGCCCGGTGTTCGCCGACCGCGTGCACGTCGCCCTGTCCGCCGCGCACACCCCGACCGGGGCGACCGGCGAAGGACTGCCGTCCCAGGTGCTCACCGACGCCCTGGTGCTCGGCGTCCGCGCGAAGGACGAAGCCCGCGCCACCGAACGGGCCGAGCTGCTGACCGAACTGCGCACCGAACTCAGCCAGACCGGCGGCCGCCGGCCCCGAACCCCGCACCGGAAAGAGAACCCATGAGCGCGACGACCGACGAGATCGGCCGGGTCGAAGCGAGCACCGCGCACAACTACCACCCGCTGCCCGTCGTGCTGACCGAGGGCCGCGGCGCCCGGGTCACCGACGTCGAGGGCCGGACCTACCTCGACCTGCTCGCCGGGTACAGCGCACTGAACTTCGGCCACGGCGACAAGGAACTCCTGTCCGTGGCCCACGAGCAGCTCGACCGGCTCACCCTGACCAGCCGCGCGTTCCACCACGACCGGCTCGCCACGTTCAGCACCGAGCTCGCCGAGCTGGCCGGGATGGACACGGTCCTGCCGATGAACACCGGCGCCGAAGCCGTGGAGACGGCGATCAAGGTCGCCCGGAAATGGGGCTACACGGTCAAAGGCGTCCCGGCCGGCCGGGCGCGGATCGTGGTGGCGGGCGGCAATTTCCACGGCCGCACCACGACCATCGTCAGCTTCTCCGGCGACCCTGACGCCACCGCGGACTTCGGCCCGTTCACCCCGGGCTTCGACACCGTCCCGTTCGGCGACGCCGGGGCGTTGCGCGCCGCCCTCACCGAGGACACGGTCGCCGTCCTGATCGAGCCGGTGCAAGGGGAAGCCGGGGTCGTCCTGCCTCCTGACGGCTATCTCGCCGACGTCCGCGAAGCCTGTACCGCCGGCAACGTCCTGCTGATCGCCGACGAGATCCAGTCCGGCCTCGGCCGCACCGGGCGCACCTTCGCCTGCGAGCACTACGGTGTCGTGCCGGACGTCTACCTGCTCGGGAAGGCGCTCGGCGGCGGCCTGGTCCCGCTGTCGGCGGTGGTGTCGCGCGCGGACGTCCTCGGTGTCCTGCGGCCGGGCCAGCACGGCAGCACCTTCGGCGGCAACCCGCTGGCCTGCGCCGTCGGCACGGCCGTGGTCCGCAAGCTCGCCACCGGCGAGCCGCAGCGCCGGGCCGCGGAACTGGGCACGATCTTCGCGGAGCTGCTCACCGGCCTGCCGAACGTCCGCGAGGTACGCACACTCGGCCTCTGGGCCGGGATCGACGTCGTCGGCCGCAGCGGCCGTGACGTCTGCGAAGGGCTGCTACGCCGTGGCGTGCTGGCCAAGGACGCCCACGGCTCGACGATCCGGCTCGCACCCCCGCTGGTGATCGACGAGGCGGACCTGCGCCTGGCCGTCGCCCACCTCGCCGACGAGCTCGGCTCGTGAAGGACTTCCTGCGCGGCCACGCGGAACTCGTCGAGCAGGACGGCCGGTTCGTCCCCCGCCGGCTGCCCTCGGTGCCGCTGCATCCGCGGCTCGACGACGTCGCGCGGATGACCGCCGGAGTGCGGCTGGAGTTCGAGACCGACGCCCGCGGGTTCGGCTGGGACGTGCGGACCGACGGAAACATCGACGTCGTGGTCGACGGCAAGCTGGTCAGCCGCTCCCCCACGGTCCGCGTCGACGGCCTTCCCGAAGGCCGCAAGCGGGTGCGGATCTGGCTGCCGCAGTCGCACCACGTCAGCCTGGGCGAACTCGACCTGGACGGCGCACCGGAAGCGGTGCCGGAAGGTCCGAAGTGGATCGCCTACGGCAGTTCCATCACCCAGTGCCGGCTGGCGGCCGGGCCGTCCGAGACGTGGCCCGCGCTCGTCGCGACCGAACTCGGCTGGTCGTTGCGCTGCCTGGGTTTCGCCGGGGAATGCCACCTCGACCCGGCCGTCGCGCGGTACATCCGCGACACCGAAGCCGACGTGATCAGCCTCTGCGTCGGCGTCAACATCCACGGCGCCGCCACGTTTTCCGCACGCTCGCTCGGGCCTGCGCTGGAGGGGTTCGTGCGCACGATCCGCGACGGCCACCCGGACACGCCGATCCTGCTGACCACTCCCCTGCACGCCCCCGACCGCGAAACCCAGCGCAACGCGCACGGCCTGACCCTCGCGGACGTCCGCGCCGAGGTCGCGGCCGCCGCGCACGGCCTGCCCGTGCTGGACGGCCCGTCGGTCTTCGGCCCGGCCGACGCGCACCTGCTGGCCGACGGCCTGCACCCGGGCGCCGACGGCTACCGCCTGCTCGCCGAGCGGCTGCGGCCGCACCTGGCGGCACTCCTGACTGGAAGGTCCTCATGAGAATCCTCGTCCTGCCGGGTGACGGCATCGGCCCCGAGATCACCGCCGCCACCCTCGACGTCCTCACCGCCGCCGACACCCGGCTCGGCCTCGGCCTGGCCTTCGAGACCCGCGACATCGGGCTCGCGTCGCTCGCCGCGTCCGGCACCACCCTGCCCGCCGAGGTGCTGACCCGGATCCCGCAGGTCGACGGCGTGCTGCTCGGCCCGGTGTCGCACTACGAGTACCCGCCGCGCGCGGACGGCGGCATCAACCCGTCGGCCGAGCTGCGCACGGTGTTCGAGCTGTTCGCCAACGTCCGGCCGTGCCGCTCGCGCGCCGGGCTGAGCCTGCTGCGCTCCCCGATGGACCTGGTCATCGTGCGGGAGAACACCGAAGGCTTCTACGCCGACCGCAACATGCACGCGGGCACCGGCGAGTTCATGCCCGACCCCGATCTGGCGCTGGCGGTCCGCAAGGTCAGCGCGAAGGCGTCCGAGCGGGTGGCCGTGGCCGCGTTCGAACTGGCGCGCGGCCGGCGCCGCAAGGTGACCGCGGTGCACAAGGCCAACGTGCTCAAGCTGTCCGACGGCCTGTTCCTGCGCGAGGTCCGGGCGGTCGCCGAGCGGTACCCGGACGTCGAGCTCGAGGAGCTGATCGTCGACGCCGCGGCCGCGCTGCTGATCCGCACCCCGGACCGGTTCGACGTCGTGGTCACCACCAACATGTTCGGCGACATCCTGTCCGACGAGGCGTCCGAGCTGTCCGGCGGGCTCGGCCTGGCCGGGTCGGTCAACGCCGGCCACGACCTGTGCGTCGGGCAGGCGCAGCACGGGTCCGCCCCCGACATCGCCGGGCTCGGCGTCGCCAACCCGACGTCGCTGATCCTGTCCGCCGCGATGCTGCTCGACTGGCGCGGCCGCCGCGACGGCAACCCCGGCCTGGTCGAGGCGGCGGCGCTGATCACCGCGGCCGTCGACGCGGTCCTCGACGACCCCGCCACCCGCACCCGCGACGTCGGCGGCGAGCTCGGCACCGCCGCGTTCGCCGAAGCCGTCGTGCACACCCTCGAAAAGACTGGAGTCCGATGATCCTCTCCGTCGACCCGGCGAGCGGCACCGAGCTGGCCCGGTTCACCCCGCACTCCCCCGCCGACGTCGACGCCGTGCTCGACGCGGCCGTCCGCGCCCAGGCCCGCTGGCGCACCCTAGGCGTCACCGACCGGGTGGGGCTGCTGCGGGAGCTGGCCCGCGTTCTCCGCGCGGGCAAGGAAAAGTACGCCCGGCTGATCACCGCGGAGATGGGCAAGCCGATCGCGGAGTCCGCGGCCGAAATCGAGAAGTGCGCGGTGACGTGCGAGCACTACGCCGAGCACGCGCCCGCCTACCTCGCCGACCGGCCGGTCGCGTCGAACGCCACCGAGAGCAAGGTCGTCTACGACCCGCTGGGCGTGGTGCTGGCCGTGATGCCGTGGAACTACCCGTTCTGGCAGTTCTTCCGCTTCGCCGCGCCCGCGCTCGCCGCGGGAGACGGCACGATCCTCAAGCACGCGGGCAACGTGCCGCAGTGCGCGCTGGCCATCGCGGAGGTGCTCCGCGACGCGGGCGCGCCGGCCGGGCTGTGCGCCACGCTGCTGGTGGAGGCGGACGCGGTGGCGGGCCTCATCGCCGACGACCGGATCGCCGCCGTCACCTTCACCGGCTCCACCCAGGTCGGCACGATCATCGCCGCGCAGGCCGGTGCGGCGTTGAAGAAGCAGGTGCTCGAGCTGGGCGGGTCCGACCCGTTCGTCGTGCTGGCCGACGCCGACGTGCCGGCCGCCGCGGCCACGGCCGTCAAGGCACGGTTCGTCAACGGCGGCCAGAGCTGCGTCAACGCCAAGCGGTTCATCGTCGAAGACGCGGTGGCCGACGAGTTCGCCGAGGCGTTCACGGCGGCGGTCGCCGCGCTGCGGGTCGGCCACCCCGGCTCGCCGGGCACCGACATCGGCCCGCTGGCCCGGGAGAACCTGCGGGCCACCCTGCACGACCAGGTCGAGCGCAGTGTGGCCGCCGGGGCGAAGCTGCTGCTGGGCGGCGAGCCCGACGGCGGGCCGGGCTTCTTCTACCCGCCGACCGTGCTCGACCACGTCACGCCGGGGATGGCGGCGTTCGACGAGGAGACGTTCGGGCCGGTCGCGGCGATCACCCGCGCCGCCGACGCCGCCGAGGCGATCGCCCTGGCCAACCGGACCGAGTTCGGCCTCGGCGCGGCGCTGTGGACCCGCGACCTGGACCGCGCCGCCGGGCTCGTCCGGGAGCTGGACGCGGGCGCGGTGTTCGTCAACGGCATGGTCGCCTCGGACGCGCGGCTGCCGTTCGGCGGCATCAAGAAGTCCGGTTACGGCCGGGAGCTGGGCGCCGAAGGCATCCGCGAGTTCGTCAACACCAAGACCGTGTGGACCGGCCCGGCCGCGCCGACGGCCGGGTTCCCGCCCGCGGTCCTGCGGCCCGGATCCCTGCCCGCGCACAACCGCGGCGGCGGGGCGAGCACCGTGCCGCTGGTGACCCGGGCGGTCGGGGCGCGGGTGTTCCTCAACGGCACCACGGCGTTCGAGGGCGGCGCGGGCATCCCGTTGCACACGCACAACTGCCCGGAGAGCGTCGTGATCCTCGAAGGCGAGGCGATCGCCGAGATCGGCGGCGTCGAGCACCGGCTGTCACGGTGGGACACGACCTACGTCGACGCGGGCACCCCGCACCGCTTCCGCAACGCGTCGGCGACCGAGCCGATGCGCATCCTCTGGACGTACGCCTCGGTGGACGCGACCCGCACGATCGTGGAAACCGGCGTCACGACCCGCGTCGACGCGGAGTCCCGCTGACGGCCCCGCTGGGTAGGCTGCTCTCCGTGAGCGACGACGGAAGCGAGCCGCTGGCCGACCGGATCGGCCGGCGGATCGGGGAGCTCTCGGCCGCCGAACGGCGCGTCGCCGAGTACCTGTGGAAGCACCCGGGGATGATCGTGCTGTCCACGGCGGGTGAGCTGGGCACGCTGAGCGGGACCAGCGACGCGACCGTCATCCGCACGGTCAAGGCCCTCGGCTACTCGGGCCTGCCCGAGCTCAAGCGCGCGGTGGGCCGGGACGTCGTCTCCGACACCCCGGCCACCCGGCTGCGCAAGCGCGTCGAGCAGGCCGGCGACGACACGACGTCCCTGCTGGACGAGCTGCTCGCGGAGTCCGTCGACCGCCTCACCGAAACCCGGCGGCTGCTGGCCGAGCCGGCGTTCACGGCCGCGGTCGAGCTGCTGGCGGGCGCGAACGCGGTCCTCGGCTACGGCCTGGGCGTGTCGGAACTGCCGGTGCGCTACCTCGCGACCCGCCTGCAGCGCCTCGGCCGCCGGGCCCGCAGCACGTCGGCGACGGGGTTCCGGCTCGCCGACGAACTGCTCACGATCGAGGCGGGTGACGTCGTGGTGCTGAACGCACCGGAACGCCTCCTGCCGGACATGACCACCCTCGTCCGCCACGCACGTTCAGTAGACGCGGGAGTACTGCTGCTGACGGACTCGCTGGGCGCCACTTTGGACAGTCAAGTCGACGTAACGCTCACGGCGACCCGCTCCCCAAGCGGCCTCACCCAAGAAGGCCTGAGCACGACGCTGGTGCTGGACTGCCTGCTCTTGGCGATCGCCAAGAAAGACCCCAGCTCGGTGTCAGCGAACACGGAACTCCTGGCGTCCCTCCGGGACCGCCTGGTCCCCGGCACCCCCCGACGCCGCCCCTGACGACCACCCGCGCCACCTCTGCCGCGGCTACCAAGTCCGTGAATGGCCCATTGAGGGACTTAGAGTCCCTCAATGGGCCATTCACGGACTTGCGGGGAACGAACTTCAGCGGCCCATTTCGATCGAGCGGTCGCGGGCGGCCACCACCGCGGACATCACCGCCGCGCGTAAGGCTCGGCTCTCCAGCTCCTGGATCGCCGTGATCGTGGTGCCGCCCGGGCTGCAGACCGCCGCGCGCAGCTGCGCCGGGTCGGCGTCCGGCTCGCCCAGCATCCGGCCCGCCCCCGCCGCTGTGGCCAGGACCAGCTCCTCCGACAACGGCCGTGGGAGACCCGCCAGGACTCCGGCGTCGATCATCGCTTCGGCGAGAAGGGCGAAGTACGCGGGACCGCCGCCGGAGAGCGCCGTTACCGTGTCCAGCTGGCTTTCCTGGACCGTGACGACCCGGCCGAGCGGCGCCAGCAGCGTCTTCACCCGGTCGAGATCCGCCGCAGCGGCGTAGCGGCCCGCGCTGATCGCGATCGTGCCCGCGCCGAGCGAGACCGGCAGGTTCGGCATGCTCCGCACCACCACCGGCTCCCCCGGCAGCCGCGCCTCGATGCCGGACGTCGGCGTCCCGCCCACCGCCGAGACGAGCAGCTGCCCCGGCGTCACCAAGGAAGCCAGCTCGTCGAGCAGCGCCGCGAAGTGGTACGGCTTCACGGTGATCAGCAGCGCGTCCGCCTTCGCCACGGCCTCGCCGAGCGACGTCACCGTCACGTCGTAGCGCGAGCGCAGGTATTCCGCCCGCGCCGGAGCCGGCTCTACGACGGTGATCTCGGCGGGCGAACCGCCTCCGGCGAGCAACCCGGCGAGGAGGGCCTCGCCCATGTTGCCGCCACCCACAATGGTCGTGGTCATCGCAGTAGGAACCCCGTTCCCAGGTCGTCGGCCGGATCGAGGGCGAAGGTGCACTCTCCGGTCTGGTAGGCGGTGCCTTCGATCTCGGTGGCCACCGCATCCGAGGTGGCCGACACGACGCGCCCGGTGAACGTCGTCCCGATGATCGAATCGTGGGTCAGGACGGCTCCGGCGGGCAGCCGGCCGTCGGCGGCCAGCAGCGCGAGCCGCGCGGAAGTCCCGGAACCACACGGTGAACGGTCGGCCTGGCCGTCGGCGAACACCGTGATGTTGCGCTGGTGCGGGCCCTCGGGCGTGTCCCCGAGGTCGTCGTAGATCATCGTGGCGTAGACGCCGCTGAGGCGGCTGTCTCCGGTGTGGGTGGCCCATTCCGTCGCGTTCAGGGCCCACTTGATCTCCCGGCCGGCCGCGATCAGCTCGGAATACTGCTCGGGAACCACCGCAAGTCCCAGCGCCGACGCCGGGACCGACGCGTAGATCGCGCCGCCGTAGCTGACGTCGACGCGGACCGTGCCCCGTTTGGTGACCACCTCGACGTCCCGGCCCATCACGTAGGAATCCACGTTCCGGAAGGAAACCCGCCGCGCCACACCGTCCACACAGGACACGGCCGCGGTGACCCGGCCCGACGGCACGTCCATGACGACGTCGGTGACGCCGTTCGACGCCGCGGCGACCCGGCCGGTGCGCACCGCCCACGCGCCGAGCGCGATCGTGCCGTGGCCACACGCCGTCGAGTAACCGTCCTTGTGCCAGAACAGGACGCCGAACTCGGCGCCGTCGTCGTCGGGTGGCACGAGGAAGCAGCCGTACATGTCGGCGTGCCCGCGCGGCTCGCGCACCAGCAGCTGCCGGACGGCGTCGATCTCCGGCGACGTCTGGGCGGCGGCCCGGCGCTCGAGGACCGTCGCGCCCGGGATCTCCGGCACCCCGGCCGTGACGATCCGGAAGGGCTCACCGGCGGTGTGGTAGTCGGTCGTGGTGATCATGACTCTCCGAGGATCGTGGCCAGCAGGTCGAGACCGATGTTCCGCCCCGAGATGACCAGCACAACAGGCCGGTCCGCAGGCACGAGGCCCCCGCGCAGCGCGGCCAGGGTCGTCGCGGACGCACCTTCGGCGACCACCCCGGCGGTCGCGACGAGCTCCCGCACCGACCGGCGGATGGCCGCCTCGGGCACCGCGACCAGCTCCACCCCGCAGTCCCGCACGATGCCGGGTGTGACGGACGCCGGCTCGAGGTTGCCGTCGAGCCCGTCCGCGATGGTCTCCCCCATCGGCACCGGCACCACGTGACCCGCGGCCACGGCCGTCGACAGCGCACGGCAGGCGCCGGCCTCGACACCGATCACGCGGACGTCCTGGGGTGCACGGCGCGCGGCCAGCGCCACCCCCGAGAGCAGGCCGCCACCCCCGGCCGGGACGACCACGGTGAAGTCCCCGGCGAGGTCCGCGGCGACCTCGGTGAGCAGCGTGCTCTGCCCGGCGATGACGTGTAAATCGTTATACGCCGAGACGTACTGCCCGCCCGCCTCCGCCAGGTCGAGGGCGTGGCGCTCGGCGCCGTCGAAGTCGTCACCCTCGAGGACGAGGTTGATCGGGTAGCGGCGCAGCGCCGCGATCTTGACCGGGGCCGCGCTCGTGGGCACGACCACCGTCGCGTCGACCGAGAGCAGCCGCGCGCCGTAGGCGATGCCCTGGGCGTGGTTGCCGACCGACGCCGTGACGACGGGTTTGCCCGCGTACGCCGTCAGGGCCGCGATCGCGCCGCGGACCTTGAACGACCCGACGGGCTGCGCGCCGTCGTACTTGAGGTAGACGGGCACGTCGAGCCCCGCCTGGGGGAACGGGATGAGCGGCGTCGGCGGCAGGTGGCGGGACACCACGTCCCACGCGCGGTCGAGGTCGGCGGCCGGCACGAGTGCGGTCATGGTCCTCCTTCGTGACGGGGCAGAGTGACGGTCAGGCGCGAACGGTGCCGCGCGCGGGCGGGAGGGCCGTCGGGCCGGAGTTGACGTTGGTCCGGTGGCCGAGGACGACGTCGTCACCCTCGAAGCGCAGCGTAAGGCGGTCGATGAACGGGCCTTCGAGGAAGTGCCAGGTCAGCTCCAGCTCGTCGCCGGCCCACTTCGCCCCGGCCAGGATCGGCGCCGCGTCGTCCTGGTACGAGTGGTGCAGCCGCCCGACGCTGACGCCGGTGCGCTGCCGCACCCACTTCTCGAGCCCGTGGTCGAGGGTGTGCGTGCCGCGGTCGTCCTCGACGACGAGCCGCACGGAGTCCGCCGTCGCCTCTACCGACAGCGAACGCACCCCTTGGTCGTTGGTCTCGAAGGCATAGGTACGAGCGAAAACGGGCCGCTCCCCCGGCGAATCGAGCAGCTCGGGTTCCCGCGCCCGCTCGACCCGGTGGTCCAGGTTTGCGGGCGGCTCGGCGAACGCACGGCGGAACGCCTCACGCAGCATCCGGGGCAGGTCGTGGTACTCCGGATCCGGCATGGCACCGGTGATCACGACGACCGCGCCGGAGTCCGGGAACACCATGCACTCCTGGCCGAACAGGCCGGAAGCCGCGTAGCTGCCGTCTTCGCTCGTCCAGAACTGGTAGCCGTACCCGGAGTTCGCGACGGCGTCCGGACCGGCCGGCAGCAGCTCCTTGCCGTTCCACTCCCCGCTGACCGCGCGCAGCACGTGCGGCGCCGACGCCTTGCGCACCCAGCCGGCCGGCAGAACGCGCTTGCCCTGCCACACGCCGTCCTGCAGATAAAGCACGCCGAACGACAGCAGGTCCCGTGGCCGCAGCGACAACCCGTTGCCACCGCTGGACACGCCGTCCGGGTCGCGTTCCCAGTCGAAGTCGGTGATGCCGAGTGGCTCGAACAGGCGGGGCCGCAGGTATTCGTCGACCGGTTCGCCCGCGACCTTCTGCACGATGGCGGACAGGACGTGGCTCGTCGTGCTGCTGTACCGGAAGGTGCGGCCCGGGCGTTCGACGACCGGCTCTTCGAGGAACTCACCGGCCCAGCCGGTCCTGCGCAGCCGGGTCGTCGCGCCGGACAGCCCGCGCGCGTGGCCGGTGCGCATGGTCAGCAGGTCCCGCACGCGCATCCGGCTCAGGTTCTCCCCCGGATCGGGCAGGTCGAAGAACCGCACCACCGGGTCTTCGAGGTCGAGCAGCCCTTCCGCCTCGGCGAACCCGACCGCGGTGGCCGTGAAGCTCTTGGTGGCCGAGTGGAGTTTATGCTTCAGGTCCGGTTCGTGCGGCCACTGCCACAGGTCGAGGGTCGTCGCGCCGTCGCGGTGCACGAGCAGCGAGTGCACGCGCATCCCGCGCGCGGCCAGTGCGTCCAAAAAGGACTCGACGGCGCTCATCGGGCGCTCTCGAGAGTGCTCAGCAGCCCGCTGACGAAGTCCTGCACCACCGGGATCACCTCGCTGCCCTGGTGCCCGACACCCGGGACGACGTCCCAGCGCACCGCGATCCCCTGCGAAACGAAGTTGTCGCGCAGGGTCTGCAGCCGTTCCACCCGGGTGCGGCCGGTGTCGGCGACGCCGTCCATCCAGTTCGGGCCGCCGGGGTTGTTGATCTCCCACGTCTCGACGTCCGCGGAGCCGACGACCATCTGCACCGGCACCGCGCGCAGGGCGCCGAGGTCGATGCGGATGCCGAAGCGCTCCTCGAAGCCGCCGGTGCCGAGCCACCACGGCAGGCTGTCGTCGAGCTGCGTGATCCGCCCGGGCGCGCCGATCGACACGCCGGCGAGGCGTTCCGGGCGGGCGTAGAAGAAGCGGTGCGCGAACTGCCCGCCGCCGGAGAAACCGTGCAGGTAGAAGCGATCGGTGCGGACGTTGAACCCGGCGCCGACCTCGTCGACGATGTGCAGCAGCTCCTCGTCGAAGCGGACGCCGCGGTATTCCAGGAACTTGTAGCTGTGCAGCTCACCGGGTTCCATCAGCCCGGCCGGGAACAGCGGGGTGAGGATGACGCAGCGGTGCTCGATCGCGAACTGCTTCCACAGGTCGCGGTAGAGCTCGGCCGACCGCCCGGTGCCGTGCTGGATGACCACGAGCGGCAGCGGTTCCGCGTCCGGCGTGTGGTCCTTGGGCACGTACAGCGCGTAGAACAGGCGCTGGTCGTGCTGCGAGGCGAAGAACGGGGTGCCGCCGACGAAGTGGGCGCGTTCGGAAGCGAGGTCGGTCATGGAGCGCAGTCCTCCTGGACGTCGTAGGGTCAGTATTCGGCGGCGGGCACGGGCACCGCGGCCTTCGAGAGCCGCTCGCTCACCTTTGCCGTGGTGACAAAGGAAACCGCGAGCAAGACGGCCAGCAGGGCACCGATCCCGACGATGCCGCCGCTGAGCGTCGGGTCGGGGTCGCCGGCCTCGACGCGGGCCGAGCCGGTCAGGAACGACAGGACGAAGAGCACGCCGACGGCCAGCACGACTTCGGCGGCGACCAGGCCCGGGAACACGCGCACAGCAAGCCGGAAGACCGAGCCGTCCGCACCCGCCGCGCGGGCCCGGGCGATGCGCGGCATCAACAGGAACTCGTTGAGCCCGCCGACCGCGATCATGCACGCCACCAGGGAAACCTTGACCAGCAGGAACCGGCCGAAGCTCGTCGTGAAGAGTTCGCCGGGGCTGCCGACGAACGTCCAGGCCAGGTACAGGCCGCTGATCAGCAGGCAGCCGACGGCACACAGCGCGACGGTGCTGAACCGCGTCCACAGCTGCGCCCAGGTGTCGCCGGCGCGGGCGGTGAGGTGGCGTCGGGCCGTCGCCAGCACGACCAGCCCGGCGATCCCGCCGACCCAGGTCGAGACGGCGAAAACGTGCGTGTGGTCGAGCACGCCGTCGACGAGGTTGTCGAGGGTCTCCTTGCCGAAGTCGGTCGGCAGCAAGGTGACCTGATAAGCCACGAAGGAAAGGACGAGCCCGCTCAAGGCAATTGCGGTCAGGTGCGCGCGCATCCGCGGTGACCACAGGAGCATCAGGACGACGGCGGACGCGCCCCAGAGCAGGTACTGGGTCAAGGTCTGCGCGCCGGTCGAGATCCACTCGCCGCGCTTGCCGGGCACGGTGACGTAGTTCCAGATCGAGCCCGGCCGCAGCGCCTGGCCGTACGGGATCTCGGTTCCCTTGACCCGCGCGGCTTTCCCGGCGATTTGGAAGTAGAGCGCGACCAGGTACCAGGTCCCGGCGAAGGCCAGCCAGAGGCTCGTCCGGCGCCGGAGCACCGCCCGGTCCGCCGGGTCGACGGACGGCCGGTCCAGCACCGGGCGCAGCACGATCAGGTGGAGCATCGTGGCGCCGATGGTGCCGATCAGGCCCGCGAAGTAGGCCATCTTGGTGACGATCCGCCACAACGCGGGCGTCGGGTTGGCGGTGGCGGCCGGCACGGCTTGCGCGAGCGAAAACCACATCATGACGATCTCCTCGACAGGCGGAGGACCAGGCCGTCCCGGCCGGTCGACACGCGGCCCGCGGCTGTTCGTAGCCTAACCTACAAGACGTCCATCTGTGAAGTATTTACTACAGACATTGGTCGCAACGACTACAAGAGTCCACTGTGGATAGTCCGTTATGGACGAATTCAGGCCTGACGCTTGCGACGCCGCTTCACCGCGGGCGAGGCGTCGTCACCCTGCACCAGCTCCGAACGCAGCTTCGTCAGCTCCTCCGCGGCCCGGGTCGTGCGGGTCTCGTCGTGGGAGGCCAGCTGCAGAAGCAGCGCGTCCGTGAGCACCTCGGCGCTGAGCATCTCGCCGGTGAAGTTGGTCGTCGACTGGGGAGCCGCCAGGGTGACGTCGACCCGGTCGGCGAACAGTGCGCCCAGCGAGCTGGAGATCAGCAGGACCCGGGCACCGACACTGTGCGCGTGGTCGAGGACCACCTCGATCTCGCCCAGGATGCGCGCCGGGGTGTAGAGCACCACGAGGTCGTCGGCGCCCAGGCCCAGCAGGTCGTCGGCGAGCTGGAAGCCGGTCGCCCAGCTCGCGCGGGCCCGCCGTCCCATCCGGGTCAGCCGCATCGCGAGGTAGCGCGCGAGCAGGCCCGAGCCGCCGAGGCCGAAGGCGAGCACCTCGCGCGCCTCGTCGAGCAGGCCGACGGCGGAGCCGAACTCCGCCTCCTCGACCAGCCGCCGGGTCACGGCCAGCCGCTCGGCCGCCTCGGCGAACACCCGGGCCACGGCGGACCCGCCCTCCTCATCATGGAAGTGACGCACGGCGTTGGTCTCGACCACGACCTCGGCCGCCAGGGTGCGCCGCAGATCGAGGAGCCCGCTGAAACCCAGCGACTTCGCGGTGCGGACGACCGTCGCGTCGCTGGTGTCGGTGGCGCTGCCGATCTGTTCGGCGGTCGCGAAGATCGCGTGCCTGCCGTGGTCGCGCAGGTACTCGGCGACGATCCGCTCGGCACGGGACATGCCCGTGAGGTTGCGGTTGATCCGGGCGCTGAACGACAGGTCCTGCCCGTTCTCGCCGTGCTCGGTCATCTGCTCTCCCCTGGACTCCGCCGCATAGTACTGTCGCCGCACCGCGCTCACGGGCGACCCGCGAGGACCTCTCCCAGGAACCCCTGCACGACCTCCTGCAGCTGCAGCCCGCGGTGCGCGATCCCCGGCACGACGTCGAAGCGCACGCCGATGCCGTGCCGCTCGAAGTTGTCGCGCAACGTCGTGAGCCGGGCGACCCGCGTGTCACCGCCGGCGTCGACGCCCGGCTCGGCGATCTCCCAGGTGTCGGTGTCCTCGGCGCCGACGACCAGCTGCACGGGCACGGTCCGCAGCGCGTCGAGGGCGAGGTCCTGGCCGAACCGTTCGCGCAGGTCGGCCGTGCCGAGCCACCACGGCACGTCGGGGTCGATCCGGGTGATCCGCCCGGGCGCCCCGACCGACAGCGCGGACAGCCGCGCGGCGTGCAGGTAGGCGAACCGGTGCACGAACTGGCCGCCGCCGGAGAAGCCGTGCAGCGCGAACCTCCCGGCGTCGACCCGGTACCGCTGCGCCACTTCGTCGACGATGTCGAGCAGGACCTGGTCGAACCGGACGCCCTTGAAGCTGAGCCGCTTGAAGCCGTTCAGGTCGCCGGGTTCCCCGATGCCGGCCGGGAACAGCGGGGCCAGCACGACGGTCTCGTGCTCCTCGGCGAACCCGCGGTAGGCGTCGCGGTAGCGCTCGGCCATGCGCTGGGTGCCGTGGACGACCACGGTGAGCGGGAGCGGCGCGGTCGCGCTCCGGTGCGCTTTCGGCACGTAGAGGCAGTAGGAGAACCGCTGGTCGGCCTGCGACGCGAAGAACGCCGTCGGGCCCGAGTGGTAGAACTCGACCGGGTCCAGGATTCTCGCGTCGGCGCTCGGGCGCGGGCTCGTCATGGCGTCTCCTTCGGGTCGTTCTCGTGTAGCGGCGACGACAGGTGTTGACATCTCGGTAGCACCGTCTATCTTAACGGTAGCCCACGCTACAACGTCTCGTTAAATGTAGCGAACGCTTCCAAGTCCGCCCAGGAGGAAGCCGATGAACGCTCCGCTGGTGAGCATCCGCGGTCTGTGCAAGAGCTTCGGCGACGTCGAAGTGCTGCACGACGTCGACCTCGACATCCACCAGGGTGAGGTGGTCGTGGTGGTCGGGCCGTCCGGTTCGGGGAAGTCGACGCTCTGCCGCTGCATCAACCGGCTCGAACGCGTCAGCTCCGGCACCATCACCCTCGACGGGGAGCCACTGCCCGCCGAAGGACGCCGGCTCGCGCAGCTGAGGGCCGACGTCGGCATGGTGTTCCAGTCCTTCAACCTCTTCGGCCACCGCACGATCCTCGACAACGTCACCCTCGGCCCGATCAAGGTCCGCGGGATGTCCGCCCGCGACGCCGAGACCGAAGCCCGGCGGCTGCTCGACCGGGTCGGCGTCGGCGACCAGGCGGCGAAACGCCCCGCCGAGCTCTCCGGCGGCCAGCAGCAGCGCGTCGCGATCGCCCGCGCGCTGGCGATGAACCCCAAGATCGTGCTGTTCGACGAACCGACCAGCGCGCTCGACCCCGAGATGGTCCACGAGGTCCTCGACGTCATGACCGCCCTCGCCGCCGACGGCACCACGATGGTCGTCGTCACCCACGAGATGGGCTTCGCCCGCCGCGCCGCCGACCGCGTCGTGTTCATGAGCGACGGCCGCATCGCCGAAGAGGGCACCCCGGAAGAGTTCTTCGACCGGACCGAGACCGTCCGGGCCCGCGACTTCCTCTCCAAAGTCCTCGCGCACTAACACTTTCAGGAGCAACCATGAGAACTCGCACCACAGTGGTCACGGCGGTCGCCGCCGCGCTGGTGGCCGTGCTGGCCGCCTGCGGCAGCGCCCCCAACCAGGCACCGGGCGCGGCCGCCAAGCCCGCCGCCGCCGACATCGCCGGCCAGATCGACGAGACGGCCGTCGTCGACGCCGCCCCCGTCGGGCAGAACCTGCCCAGCACGCCGATGCTGGACAAGATCCGGCAGAAGGGCGAGCTGACGTTCGCGGGCAGCCGCAACACGATCGGCTTCTCCCAGCTCGACCCGGCCACCGGCAAGCTCTCCGGGTTCGACGCCGGCATCGCGCAATTGCTGGCGAAGTACCTGCTCGGCAAGCCCAACGCGAAGCTCCAAAGTGGCGGCTCCGACACGCGGGAAGCGTTGCTGGGCAACCACACCATCGACGTCGCCATCCAGACCTACACGATCACGCCGGACCGCGCGAAGCTCGTCAACTTCGCGGGCCCGTACTACATGGCGGCCAGCGGCATCGTCGTGAAGTCGGCCGACACCACGATCAAGCAGGCGAGCGACCTGGCGGGCAAGAACGTCGCCACCGAGTCAGGCGCGGCGAAGGACGCGCTGCTGGCCGCGGTCCCGACCGCGAAGCCGATCCTGTTCGACACCGCCGCGCAGTGCGTCGCCGCCGTCGAGCAGGGCCGCGCCGAGGCGATGACGCTCAACAACGCGTCGCTGTACGGGGTCATCGCCACCAAGTCGGACGTCAAGCTGCTCGACGCGACGTTCGGGACGAACCCCTTCGGCATCGGCATGCCCAAGGACGACCCGAAGTTCAAGGACGTCGTCAACCAGTTCCTGAAGACGATCGAATCCGACGGGACGTGGACCAAGCTCTGGGAGAGCACGGTCGGCAAGCTCATCAAGACGCCCGCGCCGCAGCCGCCGCAGATCGGCTCCGTGCCCGGCTCCTGATCCGGCCCGAGACGGGAGACCACCGTGTCCGTACTGTTCGACCACCTCGGCGACCTGTTCACCGGGTTGCTCGTGACCCTGGAACTGGCCGTGCTCGCCTTTCCGCTCGCCCTGGTCGTGGGCACCGTGCTCGGCGTCTGCCGGGTCGGGCCCATCGGCCCGCTGCGGTCGGTCGCCGCGTTCTACGTGCACTGCCTGCGCAACTCGCCCCTGCTGCTGGTGCTGATCATGGTGGTCTTCGGGCTTCCCTACGTCGGGGCGACCGTGCCGCTGTTCGGCTCGGTCGTCCTCGGCCTGGGCCTGTACTTCGGCGCGTACGTCTGCGAGACCGTCCGCTCGGGCGTCGCGGCCGTGCCCGCCGGCCAGATCGAGGCGGCGCGCGCCCTCGGGCTGACGTTCTCCGGCGTCCTGCGGCAGGTCGTGCTGCCGCAGGCGTTCCGGTCGATGGCGCAGCCGCTGGGCTCGATCTTCATCAACGTCAGCCTCGCGTCGGCGCTCGGCGCGGCCGTCGGCGTCCAGGAGCTCACCGGCTCCGCCCGGCAGTTCAACCTCGACCACGCCCAGCCCATCCCCAGCTTCATCGCGGCGACGATCGGCTACCTGCTGATCACCCTCACCGCGGGGCAGCTCACCGGGATCATCGAGCGGAAGGTCCGGATCCGGCGATGAAGTCCTCGTCCACCACCGTGTTGTTCGACGAGCTCGGCCCGAAGGGCAAGGCCCGGCTCAAGGTCGCGACGATCGTCGCGGTCGTCGTCGTGCTCGGCGCGCTCGCCGGGATCTACTTCCAGCTCGACCACGTCGGCCAGCTCTCGTCGCGGCTGTGGTCGCCGCTGTGGGAGTGGCCCAACATCCGCTACCTGCTCGACGGCCTGGGGATGACGCTGCGGATCGGCCTGTCCTGCGCGGCGATGTCCCTGGTGTTCGGCACGGTGTTCGGGCTGGGCCGGCTGTCGCCGCGCCGCTGGCTGGCCGTGCCGGCCGCCGCCGCGATCGAGCTGTTCCGGGCGATCCCGCTGATCCTGCTGGTCTACTTCTTCCTCATCGGGCTGCCGACGTTCGGCTGGAGCCTGCCGCCGTTCTGGGTGCTGTCCATCCCGATCGTGCTGCACGCCGGTTCGGTGTTCGCGGAGATCGTCCGGGCCGGGGTGAACTCGCTCGACCGCGGCCAGTTCGACGCCGCCGCCGCGATCGGGCTCCGGCGCGGCCAGGCCCTGCGCCTGGTCATCCTCCCCCAGGTGTTCCGGGCCCTGCGGCCGGCGCTGGTCACCCAGGTGATCCGGACGCTCAAGGAGTCCAGCCTCGGGTACGTCGTCAGCTACCCGGAGCTGCTGCGCAACGGGCAGGTCCTCGGCGAGTACAACGCGAACTTCGTCCAGGCGTACGCGGTCACCGCCGCGATCTACATCGTCATCAACTTCGGCCTCTCCCGGATCGCCGAGCTGCTCGACCGGCCGCCGCGCGTCCGGCGCCGCTCCCGGATCGCCGAGCCAGCCCCCGCCACCCCGGCGGCCACGGTCGGGACGCTTTCGTGAGCGCCGACAGCTACGCCAGCCTCTCCTCGCTCGACCTGGCGGGCGAGCGGTTCCGGGTGCACCGCCTCGACGCCGTGCCCGGTGCGGAACGGCTGCCGCTGGCCCACAAGATCCTGCTGGAGAACCTGCTGCGCCACGAAGACGGCCACACGGTGACGGCCGGGCACATCCAGTCCCTGGTGGACGGTTTCCGGGGTGTCATCGCGTTCTCGCCGTCGCGGGTCTTCCTGCACGACACCAACGGCGTCCCGGTGCTGACGGACCTGGCCGCGCTGCGCGACGCCGTCGCCGAGGCGGGCGGCGACCCGGCCGCGGTGCGCCCGCACATCCCCAGCCACCTGACCGTCGACCACTCCATCGCGACCGAGGTGTCCGGGAGGCCGGACGCGGTGCGCCGCAACGTCGAGATCGAGTACGAGCGCAACGCCGAGCGGTTCCGCTTCCTCAAGTGGGGCGAGCGGCTCGACGGGGTGCACGTCGTGCCGCCCGGCACCGGGATCATGCACCAGATCAACCTCGAGTACCTCGCGACCGTGGTCGAGCGCCGCGACGGCTGGGCGTTCCCGGACACCTGCGCCGGCACCGACTCGCACACCACGATGGTCAACGCGCTGGGCGTGCTGGCCTGGGGGGTCGGCGGGGTCGAGGCGGAGGTCGCGCTGCTCGGGCAGCCGCTCAGTCTGGTCGTCCCGCCCGTCGTCGGCGTCGAGCTGACCGGCGAGCTCGGCCCCGGCGTCACCGCGACCGACCTGGTGCTCACCATCACCGAACGGCTGCGGGAGCACGGCGTCGTCGGCAAGTTCGTCGAGTTCTCCGGGCCCGCGGTGGCGCGGATTCCGCTGGCCCACCGCGCGACGATCTCGAACATGTGCCCGGAGTTCGGGGCCACCGCGGCGATGTTCCCCATCGATGCCACGACGCTCGGCTACCTGCGGCTCACCGGCCGCACACCCGACCACGTCACCGCGGTCGAGACGTACACCAAGGAACAGGGCCTCTGGCACGATCCTTCCGTCAGCCTGCGCTTCGACGAGCGGGTGCGGATCGACCTTGCCGCCGTCACACCTTCGCTCGCCGGGCCGCGTCGGCCGCAGGACCGTGTCGCGCTCGCCGACGTGCCGGCGAACGCGACGGCCGCGATCGGGTCCACTGTGGACCGTGACGGGGTTCCCGACGGTGCCGTCGCGATCGCGGCGATCACGTCGTGCACCAACACGTCCAACCCGCACGTGATGGTCGCCGCCGGGCTGCTCGCGCGCAACGCCCGCGCCCGCGGCCTGACGTCCGCGCCCTGGGTGAAAACGAGTCTCGCGCCGGGTTCGAAGACCGTCACGGAGTACCTGCGGCTCGCCGGGCTGACCGAGCCCCTCGACGAGCTGGGGTTCCAGCTCGTCGGCTACGGCTGCATGACGTGCATCGGCAACTCCGGGCCGCTGCTGCCGGCGGCCGCGGAAGCGGTCGCCGAGCGCGGCACGGTCGTCGCGTCCGTGCTGTCGGGCAACCGGAACTTCGACGGCCGGATCAACAACGACGTCTCGCTGAACTACCTCGCGTCACCGCCGCTGGTCGTCGCGTACGCGCTCGCCGGGTCGGTCAAGCACGACCTGACCACCGAACCGCTCGGCACCGATCCGGACGGCGTGCCCGTCTTCCTCGCCGACCTCTGGCCGGACGACGCCGAGGTCGACGCCGTCGTCAGCGCCCACCTCACCCCGGAGCTGTTCCGCGACGCCTACGCGGACGTCTTCGACGGCGGCGAGCGCTGGGCCGCCGTGCCCGCGGCGGGCGGCGACCGGTTCGAGTGGCCACCCGGATCGACCTACCTGCGGCGGCCGCCGTTCCTCGACGACGTCCCGGGCCCACCGGCCGACTTCCTCGGCGCGCGAGCCCTGCTGCTGCTCGGCGATTCGGTGACCACCGACCACATCAGCCCGGCCGGGCGGATCCCGCCGTCGAGCTGCGCCGGGGAGTACCTGACCGGACTCGGCGAGGCCGACCTGAACACCTACGCCTCCCGCCGTGGCAACTTCGAGGTGATGGTGCGCGGCGGTTTTGCCAACCCGCGCCTGAAGAACCGCCTCGCGCCCGGCGGCACGACCCGGGACGCCGCCGGGGACGTCGTCCCGGTGTACGAGGCCGCGCGGTCCTTCACCGGCACTCCCCTGCTGGTGATCGCGGGCCGCGAGTACGGCACCGGGTCGTCGCGCGACTGGGCGGCCAAGGCCACCGCGCTGCTGAAGGTGCGGGCGGTGCTGGCCGAGTCGTTCGAGCGGATCCACCGGTCGAACCTGGTGCAGCTGGGCGTGCTCCCGCTGCAGTTCACCGAGGGGCAGAGCGCGGAGACCCTCGGGCTCGACGGCACCGAGGAGTTCGACCTGCTCGGCATCCCCGAAGCCGTCGAGGATCCGGCGCGGCCGGTGACCGTGCGGGTCCGGCCGCGGGACGCGCCCGCGTTCGCGTTCGAGGTCCGCGCCCGGCTGGACACGCCGCGGGAGGCCGTCTACTACACCCACGGTGGTGTGCTGCCCTACATGCTCAAGCAGTTCGGTGCCTGAGGCCGTCGTCGAGCCGCTGCTGCTCGGCTACGGGCTCTCGTCGGCGCAGGGCAGCATCGGGTTCTGCGGGGTGTACCTCGTCCACGCGGCGGGACGCCGGATCCTCTTCGACTGCGGCCACACCGGACGCCGGAAGGCGTTGCTGCGGGCGCTGGGCACGCGTTCGGTCGACACGCTGGTGCTGTCGCACGCGCACTGGGACCACGTGCAGAACGCGGACCTCTTCCCCGACGTCCTGATCCACCCGGACGAGGACCTCTCGCCGCGCGGAAACCCGGTGGCGCCGCCGTGGACGTCGGCGATCCTCGCCCACGCGCGTCCGGCGACGGACGGGCTCGAGCCGGCCCCCGGCGTCACGGTCACCGCCCTGCCCGGGCACACCGCGGGCTCGATCGGGCTGACCGTCACCACGGCCGCCGGTGTCGCGCTGCTGACCGGGGACGCCGTCCCGTCGGCGCGGTCCGTGCGGGCGGGTCGGTGCGCCACCGCCGTCGACGAGGGGGCCGCGGCGCGGTCACTGTCCTTTGTGCAAGCTCACGCCGATGTGGTCTACCCCGGCCACGACCGGCCGTTCACCATGGAAGGCGGGCAGCCGGGCCGGTACCTGCTGCCCCGGGCGGACCTCGCCGCCGGCGAGCCCGACCCGCGCACCCGGGAACCCGGAAAGGACGCCTCCGCATGAGCCTCTTCACGGAACCGGCACCGGCTTTCGGTTCCGGGAGCCTGCGTGCCGCGCTCGGTGACCACTGGCGGCTGACCGACCCGGTGCTGAAGCCCCTGGACAGCGAACGCGACCGGAACGTGCTCGTCGACGGCCGGTTCGTCCTCAAGATCTCCAACCCGGCCGAGCGCGCCGACGTCGTCGACATGGAGGTCCGCGCGCTGGAGCACGTGCACACCGCGGACCCCGGGCTGCCCGTGCCGGAGTCCGTCGCCACGCGGTCGGGCGAGGCGGTCGCGCACCTGACCGACGACACCGGACGCGCGTGCCTGGCCCGGCTGATCACCCTGCTGCCCGGCGTCCCGCTCGAAGGCAAGCCGCTGGCAGGCGGGCTCGCGGCCCAGGTCGGCGCGGTCGCGGCGCGGGTTTCCCTGGCGCTGCAAGGGTTCTTCCACCCCGCGGCCGGCCGCACCCTGCTGTGGGACGTCCGGCAGGTGGCCGCAGTGGTGGCCGAGTCGGGCATCGGGCGGTTCGGCGAGCTGGTCGCGCGGGTGGCACCGGCGCTGGCCGCGACGGCCACCCTGCCCTCCGGCGTGCAGCACGCCGACGTCACGCTCACCAACGTGCTGGCCGAGGACGGCGCGATCACCGGGGTGATCGACTTCGGCGACATGCACCACACGGCCGCCGTCACCGACCTGGCCGGCACCCTCACGTCGGTGGTGCGCCGGTCCGATGACCTTTGGCGCGGCACGGAAGCCGTGCTGCGCGGCTACCAGCGGCACCGCGCGCTGAGCCCGGACGAGGTGGCCGTGCTCGGCGAGCTCGTCATCGCCCGGCTGCTCACCACCTTGGCGGTGTCGGCGACGCGGCGGGACGCACACCGCGACAACGAGCGCTACATCACGCAGTACGACGACACCAGCGAGCGGGTATTGGCGCAGCTGAGCGCCTTCACCCCGGCCGAGCTGGGCGACCGGCTGGCGCGCCTGGCCGGGACCCGCGACCTCGCCACGGCGGTCCCGGAACCCGAGCTGCCCGCCCGGCGGGCCGCGGCGATGGGCGGCGGGCTGTCCCCGCTGTTCTACCGCCGTCCGCTCGAGCTGGTCCGCGGGGAAGGCACCTACCTGTACGCCCGCGACGGCCGCCGGTACCTGGACGCGTACAACAACGTCGCCGTCGTCGGGCACGCGCACCCGGCCGTCGCGCGGGCGGTCGGGCAGCAGCTGGGCGAGCTGAACACGCACTCGCGGTACCTGCACGGCGGCATCGTCTCGCTGGCCGAGCGGATCCTCGCGACCATGCCGCCGGAGCTGGACACGTGCCTGTTCACCACGTCCGGCACCGAGGCGAACGAGCTGGCGTGGCGACTGGCGACCGAGTACACCGGCGGCGACGCGGCGATCATCGCCGAGCACGCCTACCACGGTTCGTCGAAGTGGATGGCGGACCTCAGCTCGAACGAATGGCCGCCGGGCTACCGGCCACCGCACGTCGGGACGTTCGCCGCACCACGGGATTCCGTTACCACGCCGGCCTTTTCGGCCGCAGGCCTGCGCCCGGCGCTGGTCCTCGCCGACTCGCAGTTCACGTCGGAAGGCATCCTCGACGTCCCCGCCGGGTTCCTCGCCGGGCTGGTCGAGAGCGCGCACGCAGCCGGCGCGCTGTACCTGGCGGACGAGGTCCAGTCGGGTTACGGCCGCAGCGGCCCGCAGCTGTGGCGGTTCGCCCTCGCCGGGATCACGCCGGACCTGGTGACGCTGGGCAAGCCGATGGGCGCGGGCTACCCGATCGGCGCCGTCGTCACCCGGCGCGAGATCGCCGACGTCCTGGCCGGCCGGTACGAGTACTTCTCCACCTTCGCCGCGACCCCGGCCGCCGCGGCCGCGGGCCACGCCGTCCTCGACGTCCTGGAGCTGACCGGCCTGCCCGCCCGCGCCGTCGAGGTCGGCGAGCACCTCCGCCGGGGCCTGCGGGAGCTGGCCTCCCCGCTACTCGGCGAGGTCCGCGGCACCGGCCTGCTCGCGGGCATCGACGTGCTTCCCGCCGGCGACGTCCCGTCCCGCGAGGTCGCCCGCTCGCTGCTCGAAGCCCTGGTCGAGCGGGGTGTGCTCGCCGGCCTGACCGGCCCGCGCGGCGACGTGCTGAAGGTCCGCCCGCCGCTGGTCTGGGAGACCGAGCACGCCGACGAGTTCGTCGCACGGCTCGCCGAGGTCGTCCGGGCCTGACCTCCGCGCGCTCGCCGCGCCGAGGCGGCGGGGGCCGGGCGGCGCTACGATGACGGCGTGGCGGCGGTACGGGCGGCGCAGGCCGAGAAAACCAGGCAAGCGGTGCTGGACACGGCGCGGAAGCTGTTCCTGGAGCACGGGTTCGACGCCACCTCCCTGCAGCAGATCGCCGACACCATGGGTGTCACCAAGGCGAACGTCTACTACTACTTCCGCACCAAGATCGCCATCCTCGAAGCGCTCCTCGAACCCACCGTCGCCGCGCTGGCCGCCGGGCTCGACGCCCTCGAGCGGATCAGCGGCCGCGAAGAGCGCCTCGAGTTCTACGTGACCCACTGGGTGGACCAGGTCGTCACGGCGTACCGCACGCTCGCGCCGATGAGCCAGGCCGACCCGATCGTGCGGCGGCACCCCGGCATCAGCCGGACCCTCGACGAGCTCGCCGAGCGCGCCCTGCACCTGCTGTTCGGCCCGGACCCGACCACGGACCAGATCGCCGCCTACTCCCTGATCAGCGACCTGGGCGTGGTCACGCGCCGCCTCGACGCGCTGCCCGACGACGAGCTCCGCGCCGTGCTCACCCGCCTCTGCCTGCGGGTCGTGCGGAGCTGAACCGCGCTCATTCCTCCCTCAGGTTCTCCAGGCTCGTCGACCGCCACAGCGCCGGCAGCGTCACCGCGGTGACCCCCAGCACCGCGATCGCCGCCGTGGCCGTCAGGACCAGGATCGTCGAGACGTCGACCACCATCGTGCGGTGCACCACCAGCGTCAGCAGCAGCCAGTCGAGCCCCAGCCCGGCGGCCACCGCGACGACCACCGCCACCGCGACCGGGATGACCATCTGCCACAGCAGCGACCGGGCGAGCACCCCGCGGCCGACGCCGTTGGCCATCAGCGCGGCGAGGCTGCGGCGCCGTTCGCGCAGCTGCTCCCAGGCCGCGATCATCAGGCTGCCCGCGGCGAGCAGCAGCACCAGGATCGACCCGACCGACAGCACGCGGGCGATAAGCGCGAAGGTGCCGTCGCGTTCCGTGCCGAGCGAGTAGACGATCCCGTTCCAGCCCAGCTGCCCGACGGCGTTGCGGACCTGCTCCACCAGGTCCGGGTCGGCCGCCGGGATCGTCGCGGTCGAGGTCAGCCCGACCGCCGTCGCGGTCGACATCGCGGCCGGGGTGACGAGCAGGCCGGCCGGATGTCCCGGCACCGTGCGGAAGCGGTCCACCGGGATCGTCCACTGTGGTGGGACGTCCGGGTCGGCGCGGCGGGCACCGAGGAACCAGAGCCGGTCACCGGGCGCCGGGTGGTGGGCGTCCGGGGCGGGGGTCCCGACGGCGAACACGTCGCCGTCGCGGCAGTCGCCCGGCGCGCCCTTGGCCCGCAGCTCGGCGCAGGTGCCGAACTCGAGCGTGGTCTCCGCACCGGCCGCGTCCACCAGCCGGCCGCCGGTCTTCACCGGTGCGTCACGCGCCCCGGGCAGGTCGTGCAGCGCGGCGGTGAACGCCTGGACCTCGGTGAGGTTCGACGCGAAGTTGCTCGCCAGCACCCTGGTGTCGGCCGGGCCGGGCTGGTCGCTCTCGGCCCGGGCGTAAACCCCTTGCAGGGCAATCGATCCGGCCAGCACCACGGCGATCCCGCTCACCAGGCGCGCCGCGGACGCGCCGTCGAGCTGCAGCCGCCGGACGGCGAGCAGCCAGGCCGGCGAGCCACCGCGCAACCGGGCCGCGATCCGCTCGACCAGCCACGGCAGCACGAGCGGCACGGCCATCAGGATCAGCACCACCCCGGTGATCACCGCCGTGTCCCCGGCGTCGGCCGCCGCGGTCTCCCACCGCGCCGCCAGCAGCACCCCGCCGACGACCGCGGGAAGGAGGCGCCACCACAGCGTCCGCTTGACCTGGCCTCCCCGCCGCACCACGCCGAGCGGCTCGATGACGACCCGCCGCAGCGCGAACAGGGCCGCGAGGCACGCCAGCACCGGCAGCAGCACCACGGCCGGGACGCCGAGCCGCCAGTCGGGCACGACGTCACCGCCGAAGATGCCGCCGCGGAAGGCCGACACGGTGATCATCGGGACGAGCGCCCGGACGAGCAGGAACAACGCCGCGCCCACCACGAGCCCGGCGAACGAGCCGAGCAGCGCCTCCCCCGCGGCGATCCGGCCCACCTGGCCGCGGTCGGCGCCGACCAGGCGCAGGGCGGCGAGGCACCGGTCCCGCGACGCCGCGGCGAGCCGGGTGCTCGTGACCACGAAGACGAAGACGGGGACCAGGCAGGTCGTCGCGCCGAGCACGACCAGCAGCAGTTCCAGCGCCGTCAGGCCCCGGTGGACGGGTTCGCCGCCGAACCGGCTCACCGCGGCGGCGTTCGGCTGCGCGGCGGCGGTGGTGGACCCGACGTAGAAGTAGAGCTCGTTCGGGCCGGTCAGGCCGGCCTCGCCGATGGTGCCGATCACCCACTGCGGGAACCGCGGGCGCAGCTGCTCGCCTTCCGGCGACGCCAAGAGATCGGCGAGCGCCGGCGACAGCACCGCCTCACCCATCTCCGGCAGCCGCTCGACGCCCGGCAGCGCAGGAGCGTGCGGCCCGGTCTGCTGCACGAGGTAACCCTGCAGGCCGCGGCCCCGGAACTCGTCCGTCCGCTCGACGACGTGGACCGGGTCGACCCCGGCGACCGGCGGGCCGTCTTCGATCGCCGTCCGCGCGGCGGCCCGGTCGTCCCGGGCGCCGAGCAGGTGCGGCACCGACGCCGCGGTCAGCAGGACGGCCACCCCCAGGCCGACCCCGGCCGCGGTGAGGGCCAGCCGCACCAGGGCCGTCCGGGCGCCGCCACCGCCGAGCGCGAGGCGCACCCCCAGCGCCAGGTCGCCGCACCAGCGCCGGATCACCGGGTCACCTCGAACTGCCGGGTGCGGCCGTCGCGGACGACGACCTCACGATCGGAATAGGCCGCGACGCGGGCTTCGTGCGTCACCAGGACGATGGCGGCGTCGCGCTCGCGGGCCGCCGACGTCAGCAGCTGCATGACCTGCTCCCCGTTGAGGGAGTCGAGAGCGCCGGTCGGTTCGTCGGCGAAGACGACCCGCGGACCGGTCACCAGTGCGCGGGCCACGGCCACGCGCTGGCCCTGCCCGCCGGACACCTCCCCCGGCCGTTTCCCGGCGACGGCCAGCAGATCGAGCTCGTCCAGCAGCTGCCGTCCCCGCTGCGCGGCGACGCGCGGGCGTTCGCCGTTGAGCCGCAGCGGCAGGGCGACGTTCTCCAGGCAGGTGAGCTCCGGGACGAGCCGGCCGAACTGGAAGACGAACCCGAAGTCCGTGCGGCGCAGGGCGGAGCGCGCGCGGTCGGGCAGCCCGGCCAGGTCGGCACCGTCGTAGTGGACGGTTCCGGCGTCGGGCCGGACGATCCCGGCCAGGCAGTGCAGGAGCGTCGACTTGCCGGACCCGGACGGCCCCATCAGCGCGACGACCTCCCCCGCGCACACCCGCAGGCTCGCGGCCGCCAGCGCTTCGGTCGGGCCGTACGCCTTCCGGAGGCCGGCGGCTTCGAGCAGGACGTCGTTCACGCGACCTCCTTCGCCAGCTGATCGAGCCGGGCCGCGGTCAGCTCCAGCCAGCGGAGGTCGGCCTCCAGGTGGAACAGCGCGTGGTCGCAGATCAGCTGGTCGGCGAGGTCGCCGCCGGTCTTGCGGCGGGTCAGCTCGCGCATGGCGTCGAGGTGCGCCGAGCGCTGCACGTCGAGCACCTCGGAGGCGGGCCGGCCGGACAGCAGCGCGAGCACGACCTTGGTGTAGAGCGTGTTCTGCAGGTAGGCCTCGGGCTTTTCCGGCGTGGCGAGCCAGCTGCCGACGTCGGCGACCCCGGCGTCGGTGATCGCGTACCGCTTCCGCTCGGGCCCGCCGTCGACCTCGACCCCGTCGGCCTCGACGAGCCCCTGCTTGAGCAGCCGCGCGAGGGTCGAATAGACCTGCCCGTAGTGGACCTGCCGGTCGTGCCCGAACCGGTCGTCGTAGGCACGTTTCAGGTCGTAGCCGTGCCGCGGGCCGCCTTCGAGGAGCCCGAGCAGAGTGAGTCCGATCGACATGCGAGCGACTATACACAGGGAGTATATCGCTGGTTTATACACCCGGTTCATAGTGCGCCGGGCGCTACTCTGGAGCGCGTGAAACGGATCTGGGGGATTCCGGTCGTGCTGTTCGTGCTCGCCTCGTCGGCGTCGTGCGCGGCCGGGGACGCGAACACCGACCGCGAAGCCACCACGCTGGCCGAAGCCATCGCCTCGCCCCGGCAGCCGTCCGCTCTCCGCTACGCCCGCGCGGCCCTGGACACCCCGTTCGGCCGGTCGCCTCGGTTCAGCGTGCTGGAGGCCCGCGACCTCCCGGTGAACGGGCCGACCGAGGTCTCGACACACCTGCTGTTCCGGATCCACCACGAGGGCACCGAATCGGGCTGGACGTCGACCGACCCGGTGACCGCCTGCTACACGGCGGACTTCAGCTACCAGGGGCTCGACGACCTGCCGCACCGCGTGGACTGCCCGCCGGACGCCGCGCCGATCACCCCGCCACCGGCTCCCCCGCCCGCCACGGTGCCCGGCACGTCCGACGCGCCGCTGAACGCCGTCCTCACGGCGCTGCCTGCCACCACGACCGAGGCGGACGTCCTCGCGGCCCTCGCCAGGGCCGTGCCCGCACCGCCGCCGGACCCCGGCACGCACCTCACCCCACCGGCGCCGGCGGTCCGGGTCGCCATCCGCGGTACCGACGTCGGAGTGGCCTACCGTGCGGCCGACCCCGTCAACGGAATCGACTGCCTGCTCGGCTCACGCGCCGGCCACGACGTCCTGGTCTGGCGGCCCTCCTGGCGGGAGGTCCAGCCCGGCGAACTGACCTGCGTCCCGGAGGACGCGCTGGTGCGCCGGGCCGTCACCCCGCCGCACTGAGCGCTTTCTCCTCCGCCACGGCGGCCTTCGGCGCGGCCTCGACCGCCGGGGCCATCAGCACCGCCGTCAGCGGCACCGCCATCGCGATCGCCGCGAGGACGAACACCGGGAACAGGAACGAGAACACCTCGGTGCCCGAGGGGTCCGGCGCGCCCATGTCCATCTGCATCCGGACCGCGGCCATGCCCGTGTAGTGCATGCCGGTGACGGCGATGGCCATCACGAACCCGGCGGCCACGCGCAGCACCAGCCGGTTCAGGACGATCGCGAACCAGAGCGCGGCCGTCGCGGCGACCACGGCGATGACCACCGACAGCACCACCAGCGGCGTGTCGTAGGTGAAGCCGCCCTTCACGCGCAGGGCCGACATGCCCGTGTAGTGCATGACGTTGACCGCGAGCCCGGTGATCAAGCCGCCGAGCAGCAGCCGCCAGCCGATCCGGGCCTGGCTGCCCGCCACCAGCAGGCCGACGAACACCGCGGCGACCGCCAGCAGTGCCGACAGCACGGTGCGGAAGACGTCGTAGCGCACCGGCATCCCCGGCGTGCTGAAGCCGAGCATGGCGACGAAGTGCATCAGCCAGATGCCGACACCGCCGATCGACACCGCCGCCAGCACCAGCCAGCGGAGGCGGTGGCGCGGGTCGGCCGCGTGGCGGGCCTGCACGGCGCAGGCGAGGCCGAGCACGCAGCCGACCACCGAGGTCAGGTAGGCGAGCACGAGCAGCCAGCGCCCCAGCGCGAAGTTCTCCGCGTGGTCCATGGGTCAGTCCTTCCTCCGGGGCACGGCGGGACTCACAGGTCCTTCAGGCCGTGCAGCACGCGTTCCATCAGGTCGTGGCGCTCGCCCCAGGACGAGGTGTCCGAAAGGGTGTCGCGGACGATGACCAGCCGGTCCTCCATCAGGTCCGCGACCAGCACGCGGACCACGCCGAGCGGCAGCACCAGCAGCGCCGCGATCTCCATCAGCGACCGCGGCCGCAGGCACAGCTCCATGACCTGGGCCAGCGCACTCGTCGAGTGGTAGGCCTCGTTCCGGCCGGCGGCCGTGGTCTCCACGAGCGCTTCGACGGCGATCTCGACCACCGGCGCCGTCCGGCCCTCGGTCCACGAGTAGGGCCGCGCGAGCGACGGTGCGTGGCGCGGCTCCTCTCCGGCCGGGCCGAACGGCGGGTAGTCGGTCACAGGCGGTCCTGAGCCACCGGCATCTCACGCGCGGGCACGTCCACCTTCTGCCCGACCCGCTCGACCAGCATCGTCATCTCGTACCCGACCAGGCCGATGTCGCAGCCGGTCGTGGCGAGCACGACCAGGTTGGAGCCGTCGCCGACGCTCATCAGCAGCAGGAACCCCTGCTCCATCTCGATCACCGACTGCACCACCCGGCCCGCCGTGAACAGCTCCGCGGTGCCGAGCGAGAGGCTGGACAGCCCGGCCGCGATGGCCGCCAGCTGGTCCGCGCGCTCGCGGGGCAGCGTCTCGTCGGCGGCGACGAGCAACCCGTCGGCGGACACCAGCACGGCGTGCGCCACCCCGGTGACGTCCTGCACGAACCCGTTGACCAGCCAGTTCAGCGTGGCCGTCCGCTCGGGCGGCGGCGCCGCACCGGGGAAGACCCCCAGGGTGCCGCTCAGCGTGCGAGTCGCGGAGTCGGCGCCGGGGGCGCGCCGGTGGTGGTGAACCTCGGGCAGTTCCGTCATCGCGGATCCACTTCGTCCTTTCCGGATTCTTCGGTGCGCGACGCGGTCTGCCGCCGGGCCGCGCGCATTCCCTGGTAGTGCCGGGACAGGCTGTTCCGGACGGCGGCGGCGTCCCGGAACCCGCCACCGTTCTCCTCGCGCACCCGCGGGACGACCGCGCCGGGCGCGAGCTGCGCACCGGGCCGCCGGGTCGGCAGGCCGGCGTCGGTCAGCTGCGGCGCCGCCGCCGGTTCGAGCGCGTTTTCCGCGGCATGGCGCGCCTGCTCCGCCGCCGGGGTCGCCCACTCGGCGACCGGCTGCGGCTGTGACGGCGGTTGCGACGGCGACGGCTTCGCGACCGGCGTCGGGGCAGGCGTCGGTGTCGGTGTCGGGGCCGGCGTCACGACCGGGGCCGGCGGACGGGCGGGCGGCGGGTCGATCGGCTCGGTGAACCAGCTCGTGACGACCTGCTCGAAGATCGGCGTCGGCGCCTGCGGCGGCACCACCACGGGCGGCCGGTGCGACCCGTTGCGGCGCACCGGTTCGACCGCCCGCCCGGCCCCGATCGGCCGGGCCAGGTCGGCGAGGACCAGCGCGCCGGGGACGTGCACGCTGGCGGTGACACCCTGGTGCCGCCCGCCCGGCCCGGTCGGCCGCAGCCGCACCGTGACGCCGTGCAGCGCGGCGAGCCTGCCGACCACGAACAGGCCCATCCGCCGGGTCGTCTCGGGCCCGACCGTGCCGGCGGCGGCGAGCCGTTCGTTGACCGCCGTGATCTCCGCGGGTGTCATGCCCAGCCCCTGGTCGACGACCTCGATCAGCAGGCCGCCGTCGGCGCCGCGGTCGGCGGTCAGCGCGACCTTCTGCTCCGGCGGGGAGAACCGGGTCGCGTTCTCCAGCAGCTCGGCGAGGATGTGGACGACGTCGGCGGCCGCTTCGGGCTGCACCGAGCTGCGGGGCGCGTTGCCCATCGCGATCCGGCGGTAGTCCTTGACCTCGGACGTCGCGGCCCGCAGGAGGTCGCGCGTGGGCACCGGTTCGCGGCCCTGGCGCACCGGGCGGCCACCGGCGAGCACGTGCAGGTTCTCGCCGTTGCGGCGCAGCCGGGTGGCGATGTGGTCGATCCGGAACAGCTCCTCGAGCCGGCTCGGGTTCTGCTCCCCCGACTCGAGGTCTTCGATGATCGACAGCTGCTGCTCGACCAGCGACTGGCTGCGCCGCGACAGCGTCATGAACATCTCGCTGACCTGCTTGCGCAGCTCGGCCTGTTCGACGGCGAGCCGGACGGCCTGGCGGTGCATGTCGTCGAAGGCGCGGGCCAGCTGCCCGATCTCCTCCTCGGTCCGGACCGGGACCGGCGGGACGGCGCGCCAGTCGACCTCCTGGCCGTCGCGGACCTGCCGGACGGTCTCCGGCAGTTGCTCGTTGGCCGCGTACAGGGCGGCCGCGCGCAGCCGCCGCACCGGCGTCACGAGCGACCGCACGACCAGCAGGGCGATCGCGAGCGCGCCGAGCAGGGCGCCGAGCACCAGCGCCGTGTCGCGCAGGGAGTCGGCGCGGGCGCGGTCGGCCGCGTCGGACACGTTGCCGGCCAGCTGCGTGGCGACGTCGTTCAGCACGCCGGTCACGCCGGGTACTTCCGCGGTGATGGACGGGAGGAACGACAGCAGGGCCGACGTGCCGGTGCTGTCGGGGTCCTGCAGCGTGCCGAGCCGGTTCTGGGCGGGCGCGGTCGCGGCGGCGAACCGGGTCTTCAGGGCGCCGGACAGCTGACGTCCGGCCTGCTCGCCGAGCACGGTCTGCTCGGCGGTGCTCAGCACGGCCGCCGGGCGCAGCGACGCGTCGTCCGGGCTGGCCGCCGCCGCCCGCACGTAGGTCTCCTCGGTCGCCAGCTCGCCACGCAGGTGCACCAGCAGCCGGGCGGTGTCGGCCGCGACGGCGGTTTCGCTGCCGACGTCGGCCGGGACGAGCGCGGGCACGAGGTCGCCGAGCGAGGCGATGATGTCGTTGTAGCCCGCGGCCTTGGTGCGCACGTCGCCGTTCGCGGCGCCGGCCGCGCGGATCCCGGCGAGCTTGCCGAGCGCGGTGTTGAGGGCGCGGCCGGTGTCGGCGGCCAGCGGCGCGAACCCGGTTTCGCGCTGGATGGCGCTCACCTTCGCGTCGACCGCGGCGGTCAGGGTGTTCGGCGCGCCCCCGGGCACCGCGACGGCGGCGACCATCTCCTGGCTCAGCGACGCCGTCAGGTCGATCGTGTCGTGCAGCACCGGCAGCCGGTCGCGCGCCGCGCTGAGCGTCGTGGCCCGGTCGAGCTCACCCTGGATCCGGACCACCGCCAGCGCGACGGCGACCAGGACGGGGAGCAGCAGGACGACGCTGATCTTGGTGCGGACGCTCCAGTGCGCCGGCCACCACGGGGAGTCGGCCGGACGGCGTGGCGTGGACCCTCTGGACCCTTTGGACCCTCGGTCAAGCATGGTGGAACCGCTCGATTCCCAGCCGGCGCGCGGCTGACGTCGAACCCGGACAGGACGAGATGACCCCAAGGCCGATCACGGAACGTCCTGAACGATCTTGAACACCGGCACCCGAACCGGTGAATTGCGGCTTTCCCAATGACGTGGCGTGACCGAACCGGCTTGCAGAGAACATCAACTCCAGCGCCCCTGTCAAGCCCGACACCGACATTTTCGACAGCTCGGCGCGAATACTTTCCGACACGCCCGCGCATATCACGCATCGTGTCCCGCCGACTCCGCCTTGCACACCGTACAAGCAGGTTAGCGCAGCTCCGCGCGCTGCTTAGCCTGGCTCACGATGTTCACGAAGGGATCTTTTCCGGCGTCGGCAGAATTACCCACAGCGTTACCCGATCGCTACATCGGCACAATTTGACAAAGAGCACGGAGCATTGTTCGTTATTAATTTCCGGTACGCACCGCGAGTCCGGCGCACACTTCCGAACATCACAGCCGGTGACGCACGACACACGCCCTGAATCCGGGCAAACCACTCACGCCACGCACTCGATCGGTCGCGCAATGTCATGCTGGAGGGATCCAGTGATCAAGAGGAGGCCTGCGGATGACCGGGACGCACGAGCAGTGGGACATCGTGACCAGCGTCGGCCTGACGGCACTGGCCGTCGCCTCCGCGCGGGCCATCGCGACGGAGTCCGCGGGCGGCCTGGTCGACGACCCGTTCGCGGCCGAGTTCGTCCGCGCGGCGAACCCGCCCAAACCGCTGCCGACCGGCCCGTCCGACGTGGACGGCGACGAGATGTGGCGCGCGATGGCCGCCTACATGGGCCTGCGGTCACGGTTCTTCGACGAGGTCGTCGTCACCTCCGGCGCGCCGCAGGTGGTGATCCTCGCCGCCGGCCTCGACGCCCGTGCCTACCGGCTCGACCTGGACGGCCGCGACGTCTACGAGGTGGACCAGCCGCGGGTCCTCGAGTTCAAGCAGCAGGTGCTCGACGACCTCGGTGCGCTGCCCCACTGCCACCGCCGTCCTGTCGCCGCCGACCTGCGCAACGACTGGCCCGCCGCGCTGGAGCGCGCGGGCTTCGACCGGACCCGGCCGACCGTGTGGCTCGCCGAGGGACTGCTGCCGTACCTGCCCGCGCGGGCCGAGGAGGAGCTGTTCGACCTCGTCCACGCCCGTTCGGCGCCCGGCAGCCGGTTCGGCGTGGAGCAGGTCCCCGGCGGCGACGTCGAGGGCATGAACCGGAGCATGGAGGCGATGCGGGCCGCCGAGCGCCTGGGCATCAGCATGGCGGGCCTGCTCAACACCGAGCCGCGCCGCGACCCGGCGGCCTGGCTGGACGGCCAGGGCTGGCGGGTCACCACCGACATCGCGGACGCCCTGGCGGCGCGCTACCGGCGTCCGCTGCCCGCGTTCCTCAACGACACGATGGCGAAAGCGGAGCTGATCCGCGCGGACCTGCCATTGACAAAAGCGTGACAATTACCGCGGTACCTATTCGGCCATCAGTGTGACGTTCCCGTTCGGCGTAACAAGTTCACCACGGAGCACGACCCCACGACGCACAGGTGTCACGATGACACCACAAGCATCGTGGACGTGTGAGGACGGGCATGCCAGAGGGATTCGTCTCGAAAATCGTCGATCCCGGCACGTTCGACGACGGTGACACGTTTTCCTTCGAATCGCAGGAGTACCTCAGGGAACTGTTCGAAACCGTCCGGGACCGCGGCCTGCCGCTGACGATCGTGGTGGGCGCGGGGGTGTCGATGAACTCCGGCCTGCCGTCGTGGCCTTCGCTCATCGAAAAGATGGTCGACGCGATCGCCGACGACGACATCCGCAAGATGGCCCAGGACGACAAGGTCGACCTGATGCGCAAGGCGGAGATCGTCCTTCAGCTGCTGAAGGAGGCGGACAGCGACTTCCGGGAGCACGAGGTCATCCGCAAGGCCCTCTACCAGCAGGACCTGAAGGTGACTCCCGGCCTGCTGGCCGAGTCGATCGCCCGGCTGGCGAGCGTCCGGCGCGAAGACAGCCGGCTGCTCACCACCAACTTCGACATCATCCTCGAAGAGGCGCTCCTGACCTACTTCGCCGATGGCGACGTCAAGTCCTTCTCGGTCCCGCTCGGCGAGAAGGACGGGTGGACGAAGTGGAACCAGGCCGACGAACGCGTCGGCGTGCTGCACCTGCACGGCCGGATCCGGCAGGCGACCGGCCACGAGGAACCGATCCTGCTGACCGAGTCGCAGTTCCTCCAGTACGGCGCGAAGGTGCGGGCGATCCTCGCCGAGTCGATCAAGGACTCGTGCACGATCTTCATCGGGCTGAGCATGTCCGACCCGAACCTCGTGGGCCCGCTCTACGAAAGCGCGCTCACCGAGTCCGACGCGCCGCGGTTCTCGCTCGTCGTCCCCCCGCCGGTCAAGGACGTCTCCCCGACCCGCGCCGCGGCCTACGCCGTCAACTCCGCTCGCTACCTCGAGCAGACACTGGGCCTCAAGCCCATCTTCCTGAAGTCGTACTCGCAGCTGAACCAGGCGATCTCCGACCTCGCGCTCGCCGTCGTGGAACCCGGGCGGTACCGGCCGGAGGACGAGGTCGCGGACTCCCTGGTCTACAGCCGGCGCTTCGCCAGCGCCCTGGACGACTGCTACACCGCCGTCGGCTGCGAGCCGACGGCGGAGATCCCCGCAGGTCCCGCCGCCGAGGAGCTGACGACCCGGCTGCACTCCGCGCTGAGCATCGCCGGTGGCCCGCTGGACGTGCTCCGGGAACTGTCGCGGGAATACGACGACCACGTTCTCGGCGGCAACGAAGGCGAAAACTTCGGGCTGTTTCTCTGGCTGCGCAGCCGGCCCCAGGAGAATGGGCGCCGGCGGTACACCCTCAACCTCGTGGGCACCTCGGTTTACACCCATCGCGAAGAATGGTCCCTGCGGCACCACGTTTCGATCGACCGCGGTTCAGACTTCGCCGCGGCTCAGGCCGTTTTCACCGGAACCCTGCAAGCGGCGAACCTCAGCCCGTCACCGATCGCGCAGATTTGGCGCGGTATTCTGGCGGCGCCCATTCTCCTGTCGGAAATCGGCAGCGACAAGAAGATCGGCCCCCACCCCGCGGACGTGCTCACGGTCGGCGCGATCACCCTGAACTCGACCTACATCATCAAGGCCAACGGGGAGGACGTGGCGCCCGAGCACCTCTCCCTGATCAGCAAGCTGGATTCCGAGCGCTACAACTACCTGCTCGGCAGCCTGCAGCGGGCCGCGCAGTACGCGATGAACCTCGGCTGAGCTATTTCTTCTTCTGCTTGGCCTTGATCACCGGCACCGGGCCGGGCACGGTGACGTACACCGAGCTCCCGACCGTGCGCCGCGGGGACTGGCCGATGATCGGCTCACCCGGTTCGGACGTCGGCGAGGCTTCCGTCTCGCGAGCCGCCGTGTTGATGTTCATGGCGTCAGCACACCCTTTCGCGCCGCGTACCGGTTCCCTCTGCACGGACGATCTCACGGCGTTCTGGAGAGCGGGTCGAACACCACTCTCCGGCACCCACACTACGCCGGCCAGGGGACGGCTTCGTCCAGGTGCTCATGCGATCACACTCCGCGTCAGGGTCGCATTCCGCGTCGATGATGCTACGGGCCGTAGTATCCTGCGGCAACCGCTCAATGCGGGAGTCGCTTGCTCCCATTCCGCCGTTACATGAACGGCGGGTAGCGCACCGCGTGGTCGTCGGGGTCCGGTTCCACCAGGACCGCGTCCGGATTCTGCGGGTCGTAGCGGACCCGGACGCTCGAACCGCGCGCCGGCGACTGCATGACCGGGGTGACCATCGTCGTCACCACCGTGCGCTCGCCGGTCTCCGCCGGGAAGCGGACGTGGACGGTGAACCGCGGGTTGCCCATCACCCAGACGTTGGTGAACTCGACGTGCGTGACCTGCCCCGTCACCAGCCGGCCCCGCTGGGCCAGTGCCTGGGCGCGGTCGTCCGCCTCCGCCGTGGCGAGGAACGCCCGCAGCAGCACCACGATCAGCACCAGGGCCGCCAGCCCGGCCACCGCCGGCACCAGGTACGGCTCGTAGTAGACCACCCAGTCGACGTCCGACCAGGGCTCGGGCGGGCCGTCGAGGAACGGCAGCCGCTGCCCCACCGCCTCCGGCCGGGTCCACGACGGGATCGCCACGCCGCTGCCCAGCGCGACGCCGAGGAACGCGGCCAGCGAGCTCGCCCGGAAGCCGACGCCCATCCGGCCCAGCGAGACGCCGCCGCTCCACAGCATCGCGAAGCCGAGTGACGACGCCGCCGTGACCGAAAGGCTGAAGAACAGCACCAGGGAGACCGCCGGGCCCGCGTCGGCCCCCCACGCGTCGACGCGGTTCAGCGACATCAGCCGGAACGTGTCCAGCAGCCCGAGTGCGCCCGACCAGCCCGCGACCGCCCAGGTGAGCGTCGTGGGCACGCCGAGCAGCCACAGCCGGCGGCCGGGACGCCGCGGGTTCTCCGGCCGGCCGAGTGCGAACACCCCCGCCCCCTAGGCGATCGGGCCGAACACGCCGACCTTCGCCGGGTCGGCGGGGTCGACGCGGGCCTCGTGCCGGGTGCCGGGCGCGTACTGCTGGATCGTCGCCTGCGGCGCGATCAGCTGCGCCACCGTCCGGTACGGGACGCCGCCGTCGCGGGTGACCTCCAGCGTCGCGGTGTACTGGGCCTGCCCGGCGATCGTCCGGCCGGTCGGCTCCAGCGCGCGGACGACCAGGGTGGCGGGCTCGCACGTGTCGTAGAGCCGCCGCAGCTCGGTGCCGTAGGCCTGCAGTTCCTGCTGCTGGCGCAGCTGCTCCTCCATCGGCAGCGCCAGGAACGCGGCCATGTCGGGGTCGGCGTTCAGGCTCCGGAACGCCTGCGCGGCCGCCTGCGGCGTCGGCAGCTGCGGGGTGATGTCGTACCCCTGCGCCGCGGCCGCCCGCCGGAACTGCTCGGCGTGCTGCTGGAACTCCTGCGCGCCGCGGGCCGCGCCCTGCTGCGTCGCCTCGTTGACCTTGTCGCGGATCTTCTTGAACATCGGTCCTGCCTTTCGCTGTGCGGTGTGCACACAGCTTCGGCGGACGGCGGTGCTACCGAACCCAGGTTTGCCCGTCGGCGGTGGCGTCGAGGCAGGTCAGGGCGGCCCAGAAGACGGGCGAGCGGGCCGGTTCGGGCCGTTCACGCCACCGCGCGAGCCTGCTTCGCTGCCAGTCGCACAGCTCGGTGACGGGATCGTCGCCGTCGAGGGCGGTGTCGACGGCGATCAGCAGCTCGGCCATCGGGTCCGCACCGGGCACGGCGGCCGACGTCGGCAGCGCCCAGACGGTCGCGGCGACCAGCCCGGCCCCGGCCGCGACGGCGGCGAGCAGCACGCCGAACGGCTCGGCCAGGCCGAACTCCCCCGCGCTGGCGCAGCCGATCAGCGCCACCCGCGCCGGCATGGCGTCCACTCGCGACAGTGCGAGATCGGCGGCGGTGAACGGCCGGTGCGCCCCGATCGGCGCGGCCGTCCCGGGCAGCTCGGCCCCGCAGGACAGGTGCAGGGCGGTCTGCGCGCCGTGCTCGTCCCGCACGCGGCTGACGTGCCCGGCGAACACGAGCCGCGAGCACGGCTCGGCCAGCAGCCGCGCGAGCAGCCGCCGGTCGGCGTCGGCCCGCCGCACGAGGTCGAGCCCCGTGGTGGCGGCCGGCCGGACCGGCCCGGCCGCGAGCCGCGCGTCGAGATGCTTGATCAGCGGCGAGTCCGCGTGCTGCTTGCCGAGCACGGAACCCAGCTCGCCGAAGGCGCTCTGCCCGGGAATCCGCGGATCGAGCAGGTAAACGGGCGGCCCACCAGCGGCGGGCGCCGTGCGCGGAATCCCGGCCGGCGCGAGCAGCGCGACGTCGGCGACGTCGAGCACCCGCTCATCGCCGTCGTCCCCCAGGGCAAGCAACCCCCACGGCACGGCGGCCAGCCGCGACGAAGGCTGGATCCGCAGCAACGGCCGCACGTCCGCGTCCCGAAGCCGCTGAACCAGATCGGCGGGCAGCAGAGCACCGCCAAGCACCCGGGCGAGGTTCTGTTCCCCGGCGGCACTGCCGAGGGCGTCGTCGCCGAGCGCCCGCCGGACGGCGTCGGCGACGCTCTCCCCCTCGTGCGGCGTCGGAGAAGCGGCGGCCAGGACCGCGAGGGCAGCGTCGGCGTCGATCGTGCGCGTGTGGACGGTGTCGAGGTCCTCGGTGGTCCGCCAGCTGAGGTAGGTGGGCCCGGCATCGGCGAACCGCAGGACGAAGGTCTCCCGCCCGGCCGCGGAGGTGGGCCAGGTGGCCACGGTCTCACCGCCGGGGCGCCGCAGGTGGTACCGCTCGGCGGCGAGGTCCAGCCAGCGGTCCAGCTCGAGGGGCTGGCTGGGAGACCACCGCAGTTCGGGTGGCGGGGCGAGGCGGAGGGGAAGGGCGGAGGTGACGGCACCCAGCGCGGCGAGGGGAAGAGGTTGGTCTTGCACCGAGGTGCGCTGGGCTGCGCGGGGCTTGGGTTGAGCCGAAGTTTCGGACGGAGGAACCGGCTTCGCTGCCTCGGGTCCTTGCCCGGCGGCAACCGCTTCCCGGCTGCTCGCCGCAGCAGCCGACTCCGCCATCTCCGAATCCTGCTCGGCAGCAACGGACTCGACTCGCCCGGAACCACCGCCCCCGGCAACCGGCGCCCGACTGCTCGCCGCAGCAACCGGCTCCGCCACCTCCGAACCCTGCTCGGCAGCAACCGACCCAGGCCGACTCGAACCACCACCGCCGGCAGCCGATTCCCGCCTACTCGCCGCAGCAACCGGCTCCGCCACCTCCGAACCCTGCTCGGCGGCAGCCGAGCCGGGCCGCCCGGATCCACCACCGCCCGCAACCGGCTCCGGCACCTCCAAACCACCAACCGGCTCCGCCGCCTCGATCCCCTCCGCACCCTGCTCGGCGGCAACCTGTCCGAACCGCACCGAACCAGCCACCCCTGCGACCGGCTCAGGCACTTCCGAACCACGCGCGGCGGCGACCGGCACGGGTCGGTCCGCGGCAACCGGCTCAACCCGCTCCGAATCCGCGGCCCCGGCAACCGGTTCCAGTGTCGGCAGTGTGCCCGTCAGGTCGAGGGACCGTTCCTCCGTGTAGGCGCCGACCGCGCAGGTGCGCTCGATCAGCTCCGCCGTCAGCCGGGTTTCTCCGAGCTGGGTCAGCAGGACCATCAGCAGCTCTGTCGCCGGGCCTGCGACTCCGCTTGCCCAGGCCGTTCTCGCCTCGGGCGAGGCGAACTCGAAGCGGTACTCCTGCGCGGCCAGCGTCACCGGCAGCAGCAGGTCCAGCGCCGCCCGCGGGTCGCGGTGGTACTCGATCGTCGCCGTCACGAAGTCCGCGCGCAGGGCCTCCAACCACTCCCCCGAGGCCCTCGCCGAATCCTGGGCCCGCGCCGCGTGGTCCTTCGCCTTTGGCCAGTCGCCCTCGGCGGCCGCGCAGCGGGCCAGCGCCAGGTCGAGCCTGCGGGTACCCGGGGTGTCGCCGTGGGCCGCCCACAGTTTTCCCGCGTGCTCGAACTGGTCCCTCGCCTGCGCGACCTCCCCCGCGAGCAGCAGGAGCGACCCCAGCGCATGGCTCGCTTCGGCCACGTCGCCGGTCAAGCCCGCGGCCGCGAGCTCGTCGCGGGCCGTGACGATCGCCGCGATCGCGCCCGAGAAATCCCCGCTCAGGGCCCGGGTTTCCGCCAGCTGGACGTCGAACTTCGCCGCCGTCGGGCCACCGTGCCGGGCGCTCAGGCGCAGCAAGTCCGCCGACGCGTCCGCGTCCTCGCCGCCCGCCTGCCGGACGCGGGCACGTTCGGCGCGCGCCATCGCCTGCAGCGACACCACCTGTTCGCGGACGTCGTCGACGTCCGCGATCGCGGCCAGCGCGGCCAGGATCTCTTCGATCGCGGCCCGCGCGCCGGCCGGATCGCCCGCCGCGACCTGCACCCGCACCTCGAGGATCCGCAGCTCCAGCTCGTCGGCGCCGTACGGGTCGAGCTGCTCGCGCGGGAACTGCCCCGGCTCGGCCGCCTTCCGGAACGCCGCCCGGCGGCGCTGGTCCGCGAGCAGCTCGCGCGCCCGCGGGAGGTCACCCTCCTCTGTGGACAGTGAGATCAGTACGCGTTCGGCCACCTCACGCGAACCTTCGGTCATCCGCAGCTCGGCGTACTGTCCGAAGTGGACGATGGCGACCGTGATCACGGCGAAGACGTTCAGCACGGCCTCGGCGCACTGCCGCGCACCGCGCAGATCCCCGGCGGAATAGCAGACGGTCGCCAGGTCGCTGACGGCGGCGAGTTCGAGGTCGGTCCGGTCGAGCCGGTGCGCGAGCTGCCGCATCCGGGTGTACAGCCGCTGCGCGCCCACGACGTCCCGCGCCGCGGCGAGCCGCTTGGCCGCACCCTGGACGTCGACGGCCTCGACGAGCAGCTCGTGGTACTCGGCCTCGGTCAGCGAGCACGTGGGAAGCTCGCCGTAGGGTGCCGGATCCAGGCCGAAATGCGTTGCGACACAACGGCAGTTGTACCCGTGCGAGGTCGACCCGGTCAGTTCCGGCGGCAGCGGCCGGTCCGGCGGGACGAGCGGCGGCGGGAAGCCGGCCAGCACGTCAGAACTCCTCGGCGGCGTCCCCGGCCGCCGCGCGTTCGGCCAGCGTGCGCGCCGGGAGCGGCAGCGCCTCGCGCGCCCGCACGAGCGCGACGACGGCCGCCCGGTCCTCCGGCGTGGTGCCCACGACGCCCTCCGCCGCCACGCCGACGACGAGTCCGATGTGGACGGACGGGCTCGCCGCGAGCCGGGCGGCGTCCGCGTCGAGGTCGGCGCTCCCGGCGAACTGCCCGGCACCGAGGTGCAGCGGAACTTCCGCGAACGGTTCACCGTCGTGGGTCGCGACCGCGCCGAGAACGGCGTCCGCGAACGCCCCCGCCACCTCCACCTCGAGCCGGGCGGCAGCCGCGGTGGCGACGATCCGCCAGGTCACGGTGCCCTCGGCGGCGTCGAGCACCCCCGGGGGCACGCGCGCCCAGTCGACACTCGCGCGGCCCTCGGCCAGCAGCCCCTCGCCGTACGCGGCGGGACCGCTGCCCGCCGCCAGGGCGTAGGCGCGTTGGCCAGGCGTGACGTGTGCCGCGGCGGCGGCTTCGGCGCGCACGACGTCGTCCTGGGCGTCGAACCAGGCCGACAGCCGGGCGCAGAGTGCCCGGACCTCCTCGGCCGGCCCGGCCAGGGCGCCGCCCGCGATCGCGGCGTCGAAGAGTTCGGCCGGGGTGGCTTCGAAGTCGTCGAGCAGGCCTTCGGCGACGTCCTCGACGGCGGCCGTCGCGACGGCGGTTTCGAGATCCAGGAGCGCCGGGTCCAGCGACGGGATGCCGAGCGACGGGCTCGCGGGCCACCAGTGGCGCACCCAGAGCAGCAGCGCGAGGGCGGCGAGCTCCGGGCGGGCCGGGACGTCGGCGTGCCCCTGTTCGAGGGTGGTCACACTGGTCTCGGCGCCGACGAGCCGGGTCAGCCACGGTTCGGCGGCCCCGGCGTCGGCGAGTTCGATCCGCATCGACGTCGCCGGGCCGCCGAGGAGATCGGCGAGGGCGAAGCGGACGAGACCACCGTCCGCGGCGACGACGGGCGTGTGCACCGGGTGCGTCACGACGCGGCCTCCAGCTCCGGCAGCCGGGCGACCAGCGCGCGGCGCACCTTCGTCCGCAGGTCGAGCGACGTCGAGCGGACGACGCCGGTGACGAGGTCCCGGACGTCGGCGGCGTCAGCCGGGACGTCGCCGCGGACGTCGAAGCCGTGCAGCCGGATCCAGAGACGGCCGAGGAACTGCTTGGCGAACTCGCGCAGCTCGCGCACGAGGTTCGGGTCGGGCCGCGGCGTGAGCGGGGTGTCACCGGCCAGGGCGCGGCGGGCGTGCAGGACGTAGCCCTCGCGTGCGACCTGCGCGTTGAGCCGCCGCGCGAACTCGGGGATCGCGGCGGGCGCGGCGCCGTCGAGCGGCCGGAGGGCGGGCGCGACGACGACCCCGAGCGCGAAGCAGCCGGCGAGGGCGGGCAGGCCGAGCCCGAACCCGGCGGCGACCCGGCCGAGCTCGTCGTCGACCAGCTCGGCGACCGGCGGCCGGTCCTCGGCGGGCGTGCGTTTGAGGGTGGCGCGGACGCGTCGTTCGACGCTGCGTTCGAGCAGGTCGGCGGTGGTTTCGTCCCGACGGCTCAGCGGCGGCACGGCGGTGTGGTCGCCGCGCTGCAGCCCGAGGTCCGGGGTGTCGAGCCCGGAGATCTCCCGGACGGCCCGCTCGAGCGCGGCGGCGCCCCCGGGCTGCCGGAGGGCCAGGCCGAGTGTGTGCCCGGCCGCGGACCGGGCGAGCGCGCGCCAGGCGGAGTCGGAGAGGGTTTCGACGAAGGCGGCGAGCTGCGGGACGCCCTTGCCCGCGGGATCGGCAAGCGGGCGGTCGGCAGCGGTCGTGTGCGCGCCGGCGCTGTCGGAGACCGGCACCACAACGCCGCCGGTCGTCTGCTGGATCGGCAGCGCGTCGTCGTCGTGCTTGGGCGCCGGGGTCGCTGCTTGCCAGCGGCGGTGCAGCTCCTCCGTCAGGTCGGCCGCCACCCGGGGGTCCGCCAGGTAGCCGGCCAGCTCGTCGACGCCTGCTCCGCCGCCTTCGCCGTGCAGGTCGCGCAGGGCCGCGGCCGCCGTCTCCGGGGCTTCCGGGCCCGGGGCGCCGAAGCCCGTCGCCAGCTCGTAGGCCAGGGGGAAACACACGTCCTGGACGTTGCCCGCCGTGATGCGCAGCGCCCGGCGCTGCCGCTTCAGGTGGGTGAACCACTCCGCCGTCGCCTGCAGGCGGAACGCGTCCGCCAGAAGCAGGCCGGTCAGCTCCGCCGCCGCGTCCTCGTCGAGGAGCGGGCGGCCCAGGCGGGGGCGGGCCGCCGTGCGGACGACCAGGGGGTCGACGATCTTCTTCACCGTGCGGGTCAGCGGGCCGCCGTCGGCCGAGGACAGGACCGCCACGCCCGGGATCCGCTGCCACGCCCGCGCCAGCACCGCCGAACGTAGCTGCGGCTTCGCCATCACCCTCCCCCTCTCCGATCGCACCCTATCCGAGGCACAGTGCACAATCTCGCCTGTGACCGAGGAGCAGGACAGCACCGGGCACGGCAGACGCGTCGGCTGGGTCGAGCTGTACTTCGACCTCGTCTTCGTCTTCGCCGTCAGCCAGGTGACACACGCGATCGTCGCCGATCCGCGCTGGGCGCACGTCGCCTCCGCGCTGGGCCTGTTCGCCACGCTGTGGTGGACCTGGATCGGCTTCGCCCTGCTCTACAACCGCGTCGGCGACGACACCCGCGTCACCGACCGGCTGTTCGTGCTCGCCGGGACGGTGCCGTGCGCGATCGCGGCCACCCAGGCGCACCACGCCTTCGACGGCCACCCGGCGGGCTTCGCGGGGGCGCTGGCCGGCGTCCGCCTGATCCTGGCCGTGGCGCACTGGTGGTCCGGCCGGGGCAAGCCCGGGGTCCGCCGGATCACCTGGGGATACGCCGCGGCGACGGTCGTGTTCACGATCTCGGCCTTCGTCCCGCGGCCGTGGGTGTTCGTGCTGTGGGCGTTCGCGCTGATCCAGGAGGCGGGCTTCCTGCTGCTGGACAAGGGCGAGGACTGGCGGCGCGAGCGCCACGACGCGCACCGGCCGTCGCGGGCCGCGAAGATGCGCTCGATGCTCACACCGTCGAGCAACCCGGGGCGGGCGGTCGACGCGGGGCACCTGTCCGAGCGGTTCGGGCTCTTCATGATCCTGCTGCTCGGCGAGCTCGTGATCACGGTCGGCGGCGCGGCCCTCGACCACCCCGACGACGACCTCGCCTACTGGCTGGCCCTGTGCGGCGGCCTGGTGCTCGCCGGCGCGCTGTGGTGGGTGTACTTCACGTCGGCGGCGGAGATCTACGAGCGCATGCTCGACCTCTCCGGCGGAAACCCGGCGCTGGCCTACTTCCTGTACGCGGGCGGGCACCTGTTCCCGGCGTTCTCGCTGCTGCTCATCGCGGCCGGCGTGGACCTTTCGCTGCACGAGTCCCCGCCGGCCTCCGCCGCGTGGTTCGTCACGGCCGGCCTGACGGCCTACCTCAGCGGGACGCGCGTGTTCTCGATGCAGCCGCGCAAGTGGTACGTGAACGTGCTGCAGATCGCGGCGCTGGCGGCCACGGTGAACCTCGCGCTGCTGAGCCGCGTCCTGTCGGCGCCGGCCGTGGTGGCGGTGATCGCGGTGTGGGCCGTCGGCAGCGCCGCCCTCTCGGCACGGGTCCGGAACGGGGTGCTCGAGAGCCTGTCGGACAACCCGGCGGCCTTCTTCCGTGCCTCGGAACTCGACTTGGAACGCGACCAGGGAGCCTGACCTCGGCGATCCGCCGCGCCGGGCGAAGGCGATGGAGTGACTTCGCCGGTTGCCTCGGCGGCCGCGGCTTGGCTCGAAAGTGCCGCCGCGGTGCTCACCCGAAGGCAGCCCTGGCGAGCGCGGCCGACTGCCTCGGCGGCCTGGTCGCAGCTTTGGCGTGCGTGACCGATTGCCAGGGGCGGCCCGGCAGTCGCCTTGGCGTGCATGACCGATTGCCGGGGACGGCCCGGCAGCCAACTCGGCGTACGTGACCGGCTGCCGCGGACGGCCCGGCAGCCGCCTTCACGAGCATGACCGATTGCCACGGGCGGCCCGGCAACCGCCCTGGCGTACATGACCGGCTGCCGCAGGCAGCCCGGCAGCCGCCTCGGCGTAGGCGACCGGTTGCAGGGGCCGACCGGTGGCCAACTCGGCGAATGCGACCGGATGCCGCAGGCGACCCGCCAGCCAACTCGGCGAACGTGACCGGTTGCAGGGGCCGACCGGTGGCCAACTCGACGAGTGCGACTGGCTGCCGCAGGCGACCCGGCAGCCGCCTTCGCAAGCATGACCGATTGCCACGGGCGGCCCGGCAACCGCCCTGGCGTACATGACCGCCTGCCGCAGGCAGCCCGGCAACCGCCTTGGCGTACGTGACCGGCTGCAGAGGCCGACCGGTGGCCAACTCGACGAGTGCGACCGGCTGCCGCAGGCGACCCGGCAGCCAACTCGGCGTACGTGACCGGCTGCCCGGCAACCGCCTTCGCTTGCGTGACCGGCTGCATGGGGCAGCCGCGACCATCTCCACCCGCGGCCGTCGTGGACCGAGTGACCACCCTGTCCCGCATCGGCGTGCCCGCGTCGGTGATCGCCAGCTCCGCGCGAGGCGTGGTCACTGTGCGCGGTCCCTGGTGAACGCAGTGGCATCGACTTCTTGTCGCTGCCGTCATGGTTGCGGCATTGCGTCTTCTCGACGGTCGCAACGAGTGCTACGTTTCTCCTGGTGCAGGTCGTTCCGACCCGAGGAGCCGTGATGCCGCTTTCGCCCAGCGCTCACACCGACTCGTTCTGCCGCGACCGGCTGCCGCCCGCGGGGCAGTGGCCGCGGCTGGTGTTCGACCTGCCGGAGCTGCGCTATCCCGACCGCCTCAACGCCGCCACCGCGCTGCTCGACCAGACGATCGCGCGCCTCGGGCCGGACCGGCCGTGCCTGCGGTCGCCGCGCGAGTCGTGGACCTACGGTGACGTGCTCGCGCGCGCCAACCGGATCGCGCACGTGCTCACTGCCGACCTCGGGGTCGTGCCCGGGAACCGCGTGCTGCTGCGCGGCACCAACACGCCGTGGCTCGCGGCGTGCTGGCTGGGCGTCCTCAAGGCCGGGGCGGTCGCCGTCACGACCATGCCGATGCTGCGCCGCGGCGAGCTCGACAAGATCACCGCCCGCGCCGAACCCAGCATCGCCCTCTGCGACGAGCGACTGCTCGACGAGCTGCCGCCCGGCCTGCCGGCGGTCTCCTACGGCGCCGACCTCGCCGATCGCTGCGCGAAGCACCCGGCGGCCTTCGACGACGTGCCGACGGCCGCCGACGACGTCGCGCTGCTCGCCTTCACCTCCGGCACCACCGGGTCACCGAAGGCGACCATGCACTTCCACCGCGACCTGCTCGCCATCGCCGACACGTTCTCCCGGCACGTCCTCAAGCCCACCGCGGACGACCTGTTCTGCGGCACCCCTCCCCTCGCGTTCACCTTCGGCCTCGGTGGCCTCCTCGTCTTCCCGCTGCACGCCGGCGCGGCCGTGCTCCTGCTCGAACGCGCAACGCCGAAGGAACTAGCCGCGACGGTCGCCGAGCAGGCGGTGACCGTGCTCTTCACCGCGCCGACGGCCTACCGCGCGATCCTCGGCTCCGGCGACGGCCCGCTGCTGGCCGGCGTCCGGCGCGCCGTCTCCGCCGGTGAAGCCCTCCCGGCCGCCGTGGCCGAGCGGTACCGCGAGGTCGTCGGACGGCCCCTCATCGACGGCATCGGCAGCACGGAGATGCTGCACGTGTTCATCTCCGCCGCCGACGAAGCCGCCCGTCCCGGCTCGACCGGTGTCGCCGTGCCCGGGTTCCGCGCCACTGTGCTCGACCTCGACGGCCGGCCGGTACCGGACGGCACGCCGGGGCTGCTCGCCGTGCAGGGCCCCACCGGCTGCCGCTACCTCGGCGACCCCCGGCAGGCCGACTACGTCCGCGACGGCTGGAACCTGACCGGCGACACCTACGTCCGCGACGCCGAGGGCTACTTCCGGTTCGTCGCCCGCAGCGACGACATGATCGTGTCCTCCGGCTACAACATCGCCGCCCCCGAGGTGGAAGAGGTGCTGCTGACGCACCCGGACGTCGCCGAATGCGCTGTCGTCGGCACACCCGACCCGGACCGCGGCTCGGTGGTGACCGCCTTCGTCGTGCCCCGGCCGGGCGCCGAGGCGGGGCCGGACCTCGTGCACGCGCTGCAGGAGCACGCCAAAGCCGTTGCCGCGCCGTACAAGTACCCGCGCCGGGTGCGGTTCGTCGACGCACTGCCGCGCAACGCGAGCGGCAAGCTGCAGCGCTTCCTGCTGCGGGAGGGGTGACGGGCTCGCTGCCGAGGTGGGGTGGCGGTGAGCCCGTCACGTTCGTGGGGAACCGGGGGCATGCCTCAACAATACCCGGATAATCGAACACCTGTTCGCGTCCATCCGGGTGGATTCCGGCTACGCAAAGTCAGCGCGGCCCAGCAAAACCCGGCCGTTACACCACTTTCGAGCGACAAACAGTCCTCAGTGGACACTAATGGAGCACCGGAAACGTAACGCCCGCCCCGGACGGGGCCACGTCACGCACCCCGGCGCACCGGCCAAGCGCGCCGGTGACCGCGCCCCCGGCGGGCGGTAGAACTCCGGACACGGCCCTGACCAGGCCCGCGGGACCATCACCCTGGCGCGCCGCGGAGGCGGTGACCGACCCCGCGACCCGACCCCATAAAGTCTTCGCGCAGCCATCCGGAGGTGAACGCCAGCGTGCCCGAGGTCGACTACTACGAGGTGCTCGGCGTCCACCGCGACGCCACGGCCGCCGACGTCAAAACGGCCTATCGCAGGCTCGCCAAGTCCCTGCACCCGGACGCTGGCGGCACGGTCGGCACGTTCCGGCTGCTCCGCGAGGCCTACGACGTCCTGAGCGACCCGGTCAGCCGCGACCGCTACGACGCCCGTGGCTCCCGAAGCGCCACCGTCGTCCCGGTCCCGGTGCGGCCACGACCGCGGCGGCGCTTCGGCGACGAGCCCGGCTTCGTCCCCGACCTGCCCGACCTGGACGCCGAAGACCTCGACTGGTGGCACTTCGCGGGCGAGGACACCCGGATGCGGCACGGCCGCCGCCGCGGGCCGGGGCACACCCCGGTCGTCGCCGCGGTGGGCGGCATGGTGCTGGTGCTGCTGCCCCTGGTCAGCGGCGTGGAGTTCTCACCGCCCGTACTGGTCGCCTGGCTGGTGCTCACCGCCGGCACCGCGTTGCTGGTGCAGCGGCTGGCCCGCGGCTACCTGCGCGCGTCCCGTGCCCGCGACGCCTTCGCCGAGGAGTTCGGCGGCCGCACCGTCTTCGGCGCGCCCGGCACCGAACGTGACGAGCTGGCCGAGCGGCTCACCGCCGAGCTGCTGGAGCGTTACCTGACCCGGCTGCCCGGCGCGCGGATCTTCCACGGCCTCGCCTGGCCCGGCTCGGTGTTCGCCGACGTCGACCACGCCGTGCTGTGCGGGAAGCGCCTGGTGCTCATCGAATCGAAGCTCTGGCTGCCCGGGCACTACGAGACCGCCGAGGACGGCAGGCTGCTGCGCAACGGGCGGCCGTTCCGCGGCGGCGGCAGCCGGCTCCCCGAGAGCCTCGAGGCCTACCGCGACCTGCTGCCCGGTGTCGCGCTGCGCGGCGCGATGATCGTCTACCCCAGCCGCAGCGGCGAGCTGACCACCGCGGACCCGGACGACGAGGCGGCCCCGCCGATGACGCCCGAGACGTTCCTGTACGAGATCGGCGAGTGGCTCGCCGCCGAACCGTCCACTGTGGACCACGACGCCCTGCGGTCCGTGCGCGACCAGGTCGTCGGCGGGGGCGGCCGGGCGGCGTGAGCGCCGCCGCCACCCTCGGCACGGTGCTGCTGGCCTACCTCCCGGCGGCCGTCTCCCCCGGCCCCAACTTCGTCCTCATCGCGCACACCGCGGCGGCCGGCACCCGGCGCACCGCGCTGGCGGTCGCGCTCGGCGTCGTCGCCGCGGGCGGGCTGCTGGCCGCGGTCGCCGTCTTCGGGCTCGGCACGCTCCTGGCCCACACGCCGTGGCTGGCCACGGCCCTGCGCGTCGTCTGCGGCGCCTACCTCGCCTGGCTCGGGATCCGGCTGTGGCTGCGCGCCCGCGCGCCGGAATCCGCCCCGCCCGAGGCGCGCGGGAGTGCGTTCCGCCAAGGCGTCGTCAGCAACCTGACCAACCCGAAGGCCGCGGCGTTCTTCGGCAGCGTCCTGACGGCGGCGCTCCCACCGGGCGAACCGGTGGAAATCAAGGCCGCGGCGGTCGCCCTGATCGTCGTGGTGTCCACCGCCTGGCACCTGAGCGTGGCGCTGCTGTTCTCCGCCCCGGCCACCCAGCGCTGGTACGAACACGCGAAACCGGCCCTCAACCGCGTCGTGGGCACGATCCTGGTCATCCTGGGGGTCGCGCTGGCCGTAACGCCGTGAAGGCCACCTTGAGGGACTCAGAGTCCCTCAAGGTGGCCTTCACGGACTTCGGGAACTACCGGGCGCCGCCCGACGCGCGCTGCTTCTGCGCGTGCGCGGACCGGGTGCAGACCTCACCGACGTCGACCGTCTGGCCGCGGTCGGCGAACACGTCCGCCACGCCGACGAGGTTGCCCTTCGGCGACGTGCAGGTCAGCTGGTAGGCCTCCTTCGTCCCGTAGGTCGGCGGGACCGGCGACGAGAACGAGACGTCCCCGGTCCAGTCGTCGACGGCGTTCGGGTCGGCCTGGTCGTAGTTGACCACCACGGCCTTGTAGTCGCCGGCCGGCGGGTCGAACAGCACGGCGTGCTCGGACGTCGTGCCGCCGTTCGCCGACGAGCTGACCAGGTTGCCCGCCGAGTCGTAGATGAACAGGTCCCAGTCGGTCGCGGTGTTCGCCCAGTTGATGTTGACGCTGAACTTCCCGTTGTCCACCTTCGGCAGGCCGTCGACGTGGAAGGTGAACGAGTCACCCGCGGTGTCGGCCGGGTAGTTCTGGTTGATCGGCGGCACCCCGGCCGGGTTGGCCACCGCGTAACCCTGCTGCGCCGGGCCCTGCGGGTCGCGCCCGTAGCGGCCGGCGACGTAGGGGCGCGTCGACGGGTTGACCGACCACGCGAACCGCCCGCCGGTGGTGGTCAGCTTCGCGTTCAGGTCGTCGGTCACGTAGATCGGCGGCTTGGTGGTGCCGTCGGCCTGGATCACCGGCGACGTCGGCGTCTGGAACGTCTTGTGCAGCTTGAGCTGGTAACCCTTGGGCGCCGAGCCGATCAGCGTCGAGTGCTGCTGCGGGTCGGCGGCGTTGGCGAGCATGTCCAGCAGCGCGCCGCGGTTGCCGCCCTTGCCCGCGCCGGTGGTCGGGGCCAGGCCGGCGTACTCGGCGACGACGGCGGTCTCGTAGGCCTCGTGGAAGCCGGCGCCGCCGATCTCGATGGTGAAGCCCCAGCCGGCGGTGGCCCAGTACGACCAGTCCTCGGTGGTGCCGGTCGTGTCGTAGAGCGCCCAGCTCGGCTCGCTGGTGTAGCCGTTGCGCGACGCCAGCTTGTCACCCAGCGCCTTGTACTGCGGCTCCTCCAGCGGCGGCCGCACGTCGGCCACGCCCGGCGGGCGCAGCACCAGCGCCGCGTTGGTGTGGAAGGTGATCAGGTTGGTCACCTGGCGGGAGGACACGATCGAGCGGATGTTGCGCGACTCCGGCTCGGAGAACGGCGCCGAGCCGCGGAAGGTGTCCCCGCTCCAGGCCACCTCGGCCCCGTTGCCGCCCCAGAACCCGGCGTAGTTGCGGTTCGGGTCGGTGCCGCGGATCCGGCCGCCGGGGTTGGCCTTGCAGACGCCGGTGGCGTACTGCGGCGGCGAGTCGTTGACGTTGCAGTTCTTGCGCTTCATCTCGTAGTCGAAGCGGGAGAAGTCGCCCTTCGGCTCGGCCTCGCGGGAGATGTCGAAGCCGTCCGGGTTGACGATCGGCACGATGACGTTGCGCGTCTTGCCGACCAGGCTCCGGATCTGGTTGTCGTGCGCGTAGCCGTTGACCAGCTCGTACGCCCACTCCATCACGGTCTCACCGGCGGGCCACTCCCGGGCGTGGTGCACGCCCATGGTGAAGTCGACCGGCTTGCCGTCGGTGACGTTCTTGACGTCGGTGGCGATCTCCACCCCCATGACGTCGCGGCCTTCCCAGGTCGACTCCGGCATGGTGAACGCCGAGACCAGGTTCGGGTTGGCGCGGGCCAGCTCCTTGATCTCGTACTCGTAGTCGTAGAGGTGGCGGTAGCTGGTCCGGCCCGAGGGCAGCGCCGACTTGGGTGTCTTGGCCGCGTACGCGCGGTCGGCCTTCGCGTCGGCGACCGACTTGGCCGAGAGGTCGGCCTGGACCACGGTCGAGGTGAGGCCGCTGCTCTTGAGCGTCTGCCGGTCGGCGTCGTCGGCCAGCACGACCTCGACGCCGGTCGCGTCACCCTTCTCGGTGACGTCGAGGCCGAGGCCGGTGAGCTTGGTCTTGTCGGCGCGGGTCGGGGTCTGGACGCGGACCAGCTGCGCCTTCTGCGCGGTGGTCGGCGTGCCCTGCGGCGTCAGCGCCAGGAAGTCGACGCCGAGCTGGGCCTGGCCGGCCGAGCCGCCGTAGCGGCAGCCCTGGACGACGAGTTCCTGCCCCTTCTTCACGAAGCTTTCGGCGAGTTCGTGGGTGCGCAACGCCGCGGAGGCGGCGACGACGGCGCCGGTCGCCTTGTCGAACACGGCGATGTCCCAGTCGCCCTCGTTGGCCGACGTGGCCTTCAGCCGAGCCTGCACCAGACCGTCCACAGTGGACGTGACGTCCCGGCGGTCGGTGCCCGCGACCCCCTTGGGCTGCAGTTTCGCGAAGCAGGAGCGCGCCACCGACTTGTCGGCACGCAGGATGTTCTGCGCCGCGCCGGCGGTGCCGGTCGGCAGTGCGACGAACGTCGCGGCCAGCGCGACCGACGATGCCAGCAGCACCAGCCGTCTTGGTGAATTCCCCACAGGCATAGCCCTCCTTGACCGAGGCCGGCAGCACGGACGTACCGGTAGCGAGTGACCGTAATGGACGAAAACGGGCCGGGGTAACCGCCGTAAGTCGTACTGGTTTCACCGGTTCTTCACACGGATGGCCGCGCAAAAGGACATTTCACCGGGAGTTCAACCACTCCTCGGCTACTGTCGGTTCATGGTCACGGTCCCTGCGCGACGGACGTCCGCCGCGGTCTCGCTGGCGGGCATCGCGGCGCTCGCCGTCGGCGCCGCCCTGGTGCTGTTGCTCCAGGTCATCCCCCCGACGGACGAGATCAGCGCGACCCGCCGCACGATCAGCGAATACGGCCTCTCCGACCACAAGTGGATGTTCGACATCGCGGTGGTCCTGGTGGCGTTCGGCTCGGCCGCCGGGCTCGCGGTGCTGGGCAGCCAGCGCCGGCTGCCCGCGGCCGCGGCGATCCTCGGTGCACTGTGGACGATCGGCCTGCTGGTGATCGTGGCGTTCCCGAAGCCGGACTGGGCGACGGTCTCCCGCTCGGACTTCGGCGGCACCCTGCATCGCGGGGCGAGCGTGGTGGCGTTCGTCGCGCTGCCGCTGGCGGTGCTGATCATCGCGCACACGGCGTTCCCGGGCTCCCCCGGCCGGCGGTGGCTCGCGAGGGTGCTCGCGATCGCGTCACTGGGCTGGTTCGCGGTGATCCTGGGCGCCGTCGTGGTCGCGGCCGTCGACGGCGGCCGCTGGTGGACGCTGATCCCGCTCGGCCTGGTGGAGCGCGGGATGGCGCTGACGGAGCTGATCGCTTTGGGCGTGGTGCTGGCCCCGGTGGGCTCGCGCTCGCAGGAGTGACCACCGGTCCGGCCGATCTCGGCGACGCGCCGACCAGGACCGGGTAACGCCTAGCGGATCCGTTCGTGCAACGCGGCCATCCGGGCGTCCAGGTCGGCCGCCGTGGACGCGGCCGCCGCGAGTTCGCCCGCGAAGTCCGGCGGGACGCTGTCGCGGTACTTGTACGACAGCTTGTGCTCCACCGCCGCCCAGAAGTCCATCGCGATGGTGCGGAGCTGGACCTCCACCTTGACCTTCTCCACCCGGTCGGACAGGAACACCGGGATGCGCACGATCAGGTGCAGGCTGCGGTAGCCGTTGGCCTTGGGGCGGGCGATGTAGTCCTTGGTGCGCAGCAGCTCGACGTCGTCCTGGGCGGTGAGCATGCGGGCCACCGCGAAGACGTCGTCGACGAACGGGCAGACCACACGGATGCCGGCGATGTCGTCGAGCTCGCGGGCGGCGGACACCCAGTCGCTGCCCAGGCCGCGGCGGTGCACCTTCTCCTTGATCGCCTCCGGCCGCTTCACCCGGCTCGTGATGTGCTCGATCGGGTCGTGCCGGTGGACGAAGTCGAACTCCTCACTGAGGATCCGCAGCTTCGTCATCAGCTCTTCGATGGCGAACTTGTACATCAGCAGGAAGCGCGGGAGCTGCCCGGCGACGACGAGCTCGTCGGCCGCCTCGATCAGAGATGCGTGCTCGGCCGCCGGATCGGTGGTCACTGAACCCTCGTCGTAGGAGTCGTCGGTCGGTTTTCCGCACGCCAGGTTACTGCGTGCTACCCGATCAACGGGCCGCGACGGGCCGGAGTTCCCGCCGGTCACCGGATCGGGGAAGCCGGACCGGCGCGGCCGGCACCCGCGACCGCGCCGTCCCCACCGGGCTAGAGGTCCGCCAGCTGCGGCACGGCCGGCGCCATGCCCTCGATCCAGGACGCCGGCGCACCCGTGGTCGGGGTGATGATCGCCGTCTGGATGCCCAGCTTCGCGTAGTCCGCCATGCTGCGGACGAAGTCGTCACGCGTGTCCGGCGTCGGGCGCGGGTTGTTGGCGAGGATCGTCTTGCGGATCTCGTCGTAGTCGCGGCCGACGTCGTCGCAGTGGCGGCGCAGCACGTCCAGCTTGTGCGCGACGTCCTCGGGCGAGGAGCCGAACAGGTTGCAGGCGTCGCCGTACTGCGCGACCAGCCGCAGGGTCTTGCGCTCCCCGCTGCCGCCGATCATCACGTTCGGCCGGTGGATCGGCTGCGGCGAGCAGAGGGTCTCGGCCAGCTGGTAGTGCTTGCCCTCGAACGGCCCGTTGTTCTCCGGGTCCCACATCTGCCCGGCGATGCGCAGCGTCTCCTCAAGCCGCTCGAAGCGCTCGGCGACCGGCGGGAACGGTACGCCCATGCCCCGGTGCTCGCGCTCGAACCACGCGGCGCCGATCCCGAGCGCGGCGCGGCCGCCCGAGAGGACGTCGAGGGTGGTGACGATCTTCGCGAGCAGCCCGGGGTGGCGGTAGGTCACGCCGGTGACGAGCAGGCCGAGCTCGATGCGGGACGTGTGCGCGGCGAGGAAGCCGAGGGTCGTGTAGCCCTCCAGCATGTTGGACTCGGCGGGGAGGCCGGTCGGCTCGATCTGGAAGTAGTGGTCCATGAAGGACAACCAGGTCGCACCGGCCTCCTCCGCCACGGCGCCCACGCGGGCGAGCTCAGCGGCGATGGCGGTCGTGCCGCCCTCGATGTCGAAGACGGGAAGGTGAAAACCGAGCTCCATGAAGCGTTCTCCTGACGTGCGGTCGGCGTACCCGCCACGTTAGGACCTGGAGTGCGCTCCAGGGCAAGTCCCGGGTTTCAGCGCAGCCGCGCCACCAGGTCCGTGGCGATCCGCCGTTCCACGGTCGCCGGGACCGGCTGGACTTCCGGCGCGAGGCCGCCCGCGCACACCGCCGCGAGGCTGCGGACCTGCAGCGTGAGGCCGAGATCCATGGCCTGGATGGAGTTCCCGTTGGCGGCGGTCAGGTTGAGCATCCGGCCGTGGTCGAGGACGACGATCTCGCGGCCGCCCGCCAGGACGTGCCCGGTGCGGCGGCCGGGTTCGCCGTACTCGATCGTGCGCACGGCCGCCGCCCGCAGCGCGTCGGCGTCGATCTCCCACGCGAAGTGGCCGACGCCGGCGAGGACCGCGCCGTCGGGCAGGGCCGCCAGCTCGGCCGCGCCGACGACGCCCGGGGCGCCGGTGGCCGTGAAGACCGCTTGGGCGTCTTCGAGGACCTCCTCGGCGGGGCCGACGCGGTGACCGTCCAAAATGGCCTGCAGCGCCCGCATCGGGTCGGTGTCGCACACCGCGACCCGGGCGCCGAGCCGCGCGAGGGTGTCCGCGACGCCCTTGCCGCACGGCCCGTAACCGAGCACCGCGGCGCGCATCCCCGGCAGCATCAGGTTGGTGGCGTTGAGGAAACCCTGCACGACGCTCTGGCCGACGCCGAACTCGTTCTCCACCAGGAGTTTCAGCCGCGAGTCGTTGATCACGACGACCGGGTGGGCGACGCCGCCCGGGTGCTCCCGCAGCCGGAGGCCGCCGGTCGTCGTCTCCTCGGTGCCGCCGAGGTACCCCGCGGGCGTCCCGGAGGCGAGCAGCGACAGGGTGAGGTCGGCACCGTTGTCGAGCGTGAGGTCCGGCTCGTTTTCGAGGACCTTCGCGACGTTGCGCGCGTGGTCGGCGTCGTCGTCGGCACGGCGGGTGTGCACCGTGACACCGAGTTCGCGCAGGGCATCGGCGACGTCGTCGTGGGTCGTGCCGGGTGAGCCGGTGAGGGTGACGTCGACCCCGGCGCGGGCCAGGAGGGTGACGAGCGCGCCGGTCTTGGGTTCGACGTGCAGGCACATCGCGAGCCGGCGCCCGGCGAGCAGCGCCTCGTGTTCCTGGACGGCGGCGGCGGTCAGCGGCATGTGCTTGAGCGCCCAGCCGAGGGCAGGCAGAGTCATGACTTTCCTTACGGTTGACGAAGAAACCGCGCGAGGCGGCGAATGGGACCTGGAGCGGGTTCGGTCAACCGTAGAAGTCGCAGCGGTAGGAGTGGTCGCCGAAGATCGGCGCCACGAGTCCCCGTCCGCTGCTCACCCCGTCAAGCTATCAGCCGGCCGGCCGGTAGTCCTCGAACTCCCAGAGCCCGTACCGGCTCAGCTTCCCGGTGACCGCGGTCCAGTCCGCGCCCTCGCAGTTCGCCACCAGGTCGTCGAAGTACTTCAGCAGCCCCGGCCAGTCGAACCGGTCGACGATCACGTGGTGACGGCCCGAGATCGGCCCGTCGCGCCGCGCCTCCTCACGCAACCAGCCCGGGGTGCATACCTCGAAGTCGAACGACTCCTCCCCCGGCTCGCCGGCCGGCCCGGCGATCATTTGCACGAGGAACATGAACCGCTCCGGGTCCTCGGGCGCGTACGACTCCGGCTCGATGTCCGGCGTCAGCAGGAACCTGATCTCGGCGCGCATGGTCGTCAGTCTCCTCGGTCAGCGCAACGCCGTGGCCAGGAACCCGGTCACCTCGGCAGAGCCGCCGGTGGTGACCGCGACGCCCGCCGTGCGCAGCCGGTTCGCGTAGTCGTCCGCCTTGCGTCCGCCGTCGGCGATCAGGACCGGCGGGGCACCCGGGCCCGCGTACGTCAGGGGGCTCGCCGCGCGCAGGGTGGCCGGTGCCCGGCCCAGTGCGAGCAGGATCGAGGCGCGGGTGACCGCGTCGAGGCCGGTGAAGTCCGTGAAGTCCGCCGGGGCCGACACCGCCGCGACCGCGCGGACCTTGCCCGGGACGCCGCTGTACTGACCGGTGCCGAAGGCCGGCGCGGTGCCGAGCAGCTCCGCCAGCGTGCCGCCCGTGCCGATGCCCCAGGCCCCGATGCGGGCCGGGTCGAGGTGCAGCGCCGTTGCGTTGGCCGTCAGGAACCGGACCGCGCACTGGGCGTCGGCGAGCGGCGCGGGCCACGGCGCGGCAGGAGCGAGGCGGTAGTCGATCGAGGCGACCGCGACGCCGCCGGCCGTCAGCGCGTCCCGCACCGCCGCGAACCGCGGGCCGTCGAGCAGGGCACCCGGGCCCGTGGCTCTGCGGTTGCCGAGGACCAGGCCGCCGCCGTGCAGGTAGAGCACGACCGGCGCGGCCGCCGCGGACGTCCGGGGCTGGTAGACGTCCATGGCCAGCGGGATCCCCGACGGGCGGCAGTACTCGACCGTGCTGGAAGCGCCGTCGAGCAGCGTCGAGGCGGTGGTGCCGGTGACGCCGTCGCCCGCCGCGACCGCTCCGGCCGTGCCGGTGGCCAGGACCAGCAGGAGCACGGGGAACAGCACGATCCACGCCGACACGCGCCGCAGCGTGGACGGCCTCGGGTGCGCCCGACGCCGGGCGACGACCAGGAACCCGAACAGGGCGATGACCTGCAGTGCGGCAGCGACGTAGTCGGTGAAGCCGACCACCGTGTCCGCCGGTTGCCAGGGATCGAACCGCGTCAGCAGCCCGAGCGGCCGGCTGACCACCCACAGGGCGAGCGACGCGGCCGCGGTCAGCGCGGCGAACCGGGCGGTTTTGCGCGTGGGCCAGCCGAGCACCGCGGCCACGGCGACGATTTCGACCGCCGACAAGGCGCCGAACAACATGGCGTAGAGCTGCCAGAGGCGCCAGAGCGCGGGCACCGCGGCGGCCGGGATGACCGCACCGCCGAGAGCGGCCAGCGACGCCGTGACCAGCAGCGCACCGCGTCTCAGGGGTGGCGTGGCGTCGTAGCGGGAGGTCGCCGACAAGGGGCGTGTCCGCTGCCCGTCGACGACCTTCATGAACCCAGTGTCACCCCGGACGGCGCGCGGCGGCCACCGCACCGCCGAACCGCGTCGGCTCTTCGAGCACAGGTGATGCCCCTGGGATCACCCGTGATGCCCGCAGGATCACGCGAGATGCCCGGTACCGCACGCGCGCCGTGGGCATGCCGGTGATCAGAGAGGCAACACGTGTGTTTGGAGAGGCATCACGTGTGATTGAAGGGTCGACACGCCGGCTTGCGCAGGCACTGTCCTCGCGAGTCGAGGACTGTCGAGACGGGGTCAGGCGTAGCAGGCGGCGAGCACCCCGAACGCGGCCTTCGGTTCCCACGGCAGCCCGGGGTACGTCTCCCCCGAACCTTCCTCCAGGACCTTCACCACGCCCCAGCTCGCCATGTCGAGATCGTCGCGGGGCGAGGGGCGGTACACCAGGCCGTAGCAGACGAAGGTGCACGCGAACGCCGCGTCGACGCCCTCCGCCGTGAACACCTCCAGCAGCTCGCGGAGGTAACCGGCCTGCTCTTCCTCGTCGCGGACGTAGTCGCCGTTCAGCCGGACCGGGACGTCGCCGTCGTACTCGAGGATCTCGCCGCCGCGGGCGCCGAGGTCGGCCGCGCCGCGGAAGGTCGTGCAGCCGAACTCCGTGATCGCCACCGGCTTGCCCGCCGCGACCAGCGTGCGGATGCCCTCCTGGTAGAGGTGCTCGACCTCCTTCGAGCGGTGCGCGTCGACCGAGACGATGTCGAACGGCGACCAGTCGACGCGCTCCAGCGGCACCGCCGCGTAGGTGACCTTGCCGCCGAACCGCGCCCGGACCGCTTCGACCGCGCGGGCGAGGAAGTCGTTGACCCGCTGGGGAAGCCCGGCCAGCGCCTGCTGCGACTCCGGGGACCGCGAGACCAGGCCCGCCACGCGTTCGGGGAGGGTGGCACCCGGCAGAAAGCCGTGGTTGAACAGGCTCAGCTCGGCGCCGGTGACGAAGACGACCTCGGCGCCCGCGGCGCGGAGGCGCTCGGCCCGCTCGGCGCCGTCGGCGAGCTGCTCGAGGATCTGCTCCGGGTGCGCGTCCCACGGGAACGGCGAGAACCACACCTCCAGCCCGAGCGCGGCCGCCTCGCGGGCGGCGAACTCGATCCGGTCCAGGTCGGTGCCGAACAGCCGGACCGCCGTGCAGTGCAGGTCGTCGCGGATGATCGCCAGCTCACGCCGGACCAGCCCGGGTTCGAACGGACGGCGGATGGTGCCACCGACCGCCATGCCGGTGTCGTAACCGATGCCCTTGGCTCGCATAGGGGTGCCCTCCAGAGGAAATAGCGTACGGTACGTACCGTACCCTATCGACAAGGTACGGTGAGTACCGATGACCGAAGCGAAGACCCGGCGGCGCGGCGCCGAACTGGAACGGGCGATCCTGCTGGCCGCCGCGGACGAGCTGGCCGAGGCCGGCTACCCGGGCCTGACCATGGAGCGCGTCGCCCAGCGGGCCGGCACCAACAAGAACACGATCTACCGCCGCTGGCCGAACCGCGCCGCGCTCGGCGTCGCCGCCTACCGGCACCTGGCCGAGGACACCCGGCGCCCGCCCGACACCGGCACCCTGCGCGGGGACGCCCTCGGGTTGCTGCGCGCCGTCAACTGCGACAGCTCCTCCCCCACCGCGCGGATCCTGCGCGGCCTGCTGGCCGGCGTCAGCGACGACCCGGAACTGCTGGCCCAGCTGCACGAGCAGGCCGGTGACGGCGGCACCGCCGCGTGGCTCACGCTCCTCGATCGCGCGGTGGCCCGCGGCGAGGCACCGCCGGAGGCCCGCCACCCGCGCGTCGCGACCGCCGCGCTCACCCTGCTGCGCAACGAATACCTCACGCGCGGACTGACCACAGTGGATGACGACGTGCTCGTGGAGATCGTCGACGAGGTCTACCTGCCGCTGATCCGCGGCCGCCGCACCGGCGCGTAGAGCGTCAACCGCAGCGCCGGGTCCTCGTTGGCCTGGAACGTCGCGTACTCGTACACCGATGGCTCCGGACGGTACAACGTCTTCCGGCCGGGTCCACTGTGGACGACGTCGTGGCGCTCCCACCAGCCCGCGAACTCGCGGCAGCCCGCGCGCAGGCGGTCGGCCAGCGCGGTGAACGCCGGGTCCGGCGCCCACAGGTCGTACGCGGCGTGAAACTGCGCCACCGTGTGCTCGGCCTGGGTCGCCCAGCCGGGCCCGAACAGCCGCCGCCCCCGGTCGCCGAGCAGCAGGAACACCAGCACGTTCCGGTCCTCTTCGGGCACCTTGCCGAAGTCGGTGAACAGCGCGACGGCCGCGCGGTTCCAGGCCAGCACGTCCCAGCGGCGGCCGGTGACGTACGCGGGCTGCGACAGGTTCTCGATCAGCCCCCGCGTCGCGTCGGGGACGGTCTCGCGGGTGAACGCCGTCCGCGCCGGGTTGCGGGCCAGTTCCCGCAGGTGGGCGCGCTCAGCATCGTCCAGCCGCAGAGCGCCGGCCAGCGCCTCGACCGTCTCGGCCGACGGGCTGACCGTGCGGCCCTGCTCGAGCCGGATGTACCAGTCGACGCCGATGCCGGCGAGTTCGGCGACCTCTTCGCGGCGCAGCCCGGGTGTCCGGCGGCGGCGCCGGTCCGGCAGCCCCAGCGTCACCGGGCTCAGCCGTTCCCGCCGGGACCGCAGGAACTCCCCCAGCCCGGCGCGGGCCACGTCCGCCATCGACGACCTCCGGGTGGCACGCAACAGTCCCAGGATGATACCAGGCCTGGCTACGGCGTCCGGGAACGCGAAGGCTGGTCTCATGAAAGCTGCGGTTCTCGAAGAATTCGGTACGTTGCCGTCGGTGCGCGAGTGGCCCGACCCGGTACTGGGCACCGGCGAGGTGGTCGTCGACGTCGTCGCGGCGCCCGTGCTGCCCTACGCCGGGGAGGTGTTCCGCGGCGAGCGGAACTACCTGCTGACGCTGCCGGTCGTGCCCGGCGCCGGCGCGGTCGGCCGGGTGCGCGCGACCGGCCCGGACGCGACCCGGCTCAAGCCCGGCGACTGGGTGCTGTGCGATCCGACCATCCGCGCCCGCGACGACGCTCGCACGCCGGACATCACGCTGCAGGGCCTGAGCGCGCGCGGTGAAGGCGGCCTGTTCCTGCAACGCCATTACGGCCATGGTGCCTACGCCGAGCAGGTGCTGGTCCCGACCGAGAACGCCGTCCCGCTCGGCCCGATCGACGCCGCGGACGCCGGGCGGTGGGCCGCGCTCTCCCTCTGCCTCGTGCCTTACGGCGGCCTGCTCGCGGCCCAGCTGCAGCCGGGCGAAACAGTGCTCGTCAGCGGCGCGACCGGCAACTTCGGCAGCGCCGGAGTGGCCGTCGCGCTCGCGATGGGCGCCGCGTGCGTGCTCGCGCCGGGTCGCAACACCGAGGTGCTGGCCGACCTGGAACGCCGGTTCGGCGCGCGTGTCCGGACGGTCCGGCTCACCGGCGACGACGACACCGCGCGCATGCGAGACGCGGCACCGGGCCCGATCGACGTGGTCCTCGACCTGCTGCCGCCGTCGGCGGGGGCGGCCGTCACGCGGACCGCGGCGATGACGGTGCGCGAGTACGGCCGGGTCGTGCTGATGGGCGGCGTCGGCATGCTCGGCGGTGACGACCTCGCGCTGCCCTACCCGTGGCTGATGCGCAACAACATCACCGTGCGCGGGCAGTGGCTGGCCCCGCGCGAGGCGAACGGCAGCCTGATCGCGCTGGCCCGCGTCGGCCTGCTCGACCTGGGCGGCTTCGCCGTCACGGAGTTCGGGCTGGACGAGATCACCGACGCCATCGGCCACGCGGCGAAGGAGCAGGCGCGGTTCGCGCTCACCGTCGTCCGGCCGTGATTACCGACTACTCGCGTTTGACTAGTTCCTAGTACTCGTGTTTGAGTAGTCACATGGGAGCAGTTCGGTTGTTCATCCTCGGCGCGCTGGCGCGGGGCGGCCCGATGCACGGGCACCAGATCCGGCGGGCGGCGCAGGTCGACCGCACCGAGCTCTGGGCGGACGTCAAACCCGGCTCGCTCTACGGCGCGCTGCGGCGGATGGCGGACGAGGGTGTCATCGAGGCGCTGCGCACCGAACGCGTGGGGAACATGCCCGAACGCACGGTCTACACGATCACCGACGAGGGCCGGCGCGAGCTTTCCGTGCTGCGCCACACCATCCTCACCACCACCAAGCTGCGCCCGGACCCGGTCGACCTCGCGCTGGCCTACACCGAAGACCTCGACGAGCCGGCCCTGCGGGCGTTGATCGAAGACCGCCGGGCCGCGCTCGTCGCGGAGCTGGCGTCCTGGCAGCACCTGCAGGAACACGCCGCGCCGTACCTCGGCGGCCTGGAGCCACTGGGGTTCGACCACGTGCTCATCCGCCTCGAAGCCGAGGTGACCTGGCACGACCGGGTGCTGGAAAAACTGACGGATCTGCTGGCCAACCGGGGAGAACGGACATGAGAGTACTGATCATCGGCGGCGGGATCGGCGGGCTCGCGACGGCCCAGGCCCTCACGGCGGCCGGCGTGGACGTCCAGGTCCACGAGCGCCACAACGAGGCGGCCGACTGGCTGCAGGGCTACCGCATCCACCTCAACCGGTTCGGCTGCCGCGCGCTGCGCCGCTGCCTGCCGGCCCCGCTCTGGGACGCCTTCGCCGCCACCGCCGGCGACCCGGGCGCGGGCATGAGCTTCCAGACCCACCACCTGCGCGAGCTGCTCTTCGTCGAGGAAGAGCTGATGACCGGCGGGACCGGCGACCACCGCGCGGTCAGCCGGATCGCGCTGCGGCGGCTGCTCCTGGCCGGCCTCGGCGCGAACGTCCACTTCGGACAGACCTTCGAGCGGTACGAGGTGAACCCGGACGGCACGGTGACGGCGCATTTCGCCGGCGGCGCCACCGCGACCGGCGACCTGCTGATCGGCGCGGACGGCGCCAACTCCCGGGTCCGCGCGCAGCTCCTGCCGCACGCGCACCGGGTGCCGACGGGCGCGGTGGGCGTGGCCGGACGGCTGGCGCTGACCGACGAAACCCGCGCTTGGCTGCCGCCGCGGATCCGCGGCGGGCTGAACATCGTGCTGCCGCCGGCCGGCAGTTTCCTGTTCACCGCGGTGTTCGACGGCCGGACGCGCACCACCGAAGCGGTCGGCGACGGCATCGACTTGACGGCGTTCGGCCTGAGCGGCCAAGACCTCCTCGACGACGTCCAGGACTACGTGCTCTGGGCGTTCGCGGCGAAACGGGCCGGTTATCCGTCCGATGTGGAGGATCTGGCGGGGACCGCGCTGAAGGACGTCGTGGGCGAGCACATCCGCGGCTGGCACCCGGACCTGCGCCGGATGGTCACCGAGTCCGATCCCGAAGGCGTGCACGCGATCGCGTTCAAGGCCGCCACCCCGGTCGAACCCTGGCCGACCGGCCCGGTCACCGTCCTCGGCGACGCCGTGCACAACATGACCCCGGTGATGGGCCTGGGCGCCAACACGGCGTTGCGGGACGCGGCACTGCTGGCCCACCAGATCAAGGCCGTGCACCGCGGCGAAGCCGGGTTGACCGACGCGATCGGCGAGTACGAGCGCCGGATGCTGGCGTACGGCTTCGAGGCCGTGAACACCTCGCGCTCCTTCGCCGACCGGTTCACCTCGGGCAACGTGCTCGCCCGCCAGGGGATGAAGACCTGGCTCCGGGTGTGCTCGGCCGTGCCGCCGGTGAAGCGGAGCAGCTTCACCGACGAGTGGACCGACGACCTCCCCGCGGCGAGCGGCGCGCTCGTCCGACCGTAACCGCAGGTCACCCGACCCGGACCCGAATGGTGTACGCCTCTGTACTTCATTGCTACTGGCTGGTAGGTTACCGATTCACCATTGTGATCCACTTCATGATTCAAAGGGGAGTCATGATCAAGCCTGCCCGCTTGCTGGCCGTCGCCGCGGCTCTCACGCTGACCGTCGCCGCGGCGCCGGCGGCGTCCGCGGCCCCGGCGGCCGATTCCTTCTACACCTACAGCGGCAGCGAACCGCTGTCGTCCTACGCGCCGGGTGCTGTGCTCAAGACCCGGACGCTGAGCTACCACATCGTCGGCATCCCCACGCCGCTGACCGCGATCCAGCTGCTCTACCGGACCACCGACGCGCAGGGGAACCCCGCCGCCAACGTGACGTCGGTGGTGCGCAGTCCCAACGGGGACAACAAGAAGGCCATTTCGTACCAGTCGGCCTACGACTCGCTCAACCCGGCGGACAGCCCGTCGCGGGCGATCGCCGGCGACGTCACCCTCGGCGGGCTGCTGCCCAACGGGGAGTCCCTGCTCGTCACGCCCGCTTTGCTGCTGGGCTACAACATCCTCATCCCCGACACCGAGGGGCAGGACGCGAACTTCGCGGCCGGGCCGGAGTACGGCACCAACACGCTCGACTCGATCCGCGCCGCGACCAAGGCGGGCGAGACGGGGCTGAACGACAGCACCAAGTTCGGTCTCATCGGCTACTCGGGCGGCGCCATCGCGACCGGGTGGGCGGCCGCGCTCGCGCCGAGCTACGCACCGGAGGTCAACAAGAACCTGGTGGGCTTCACCGAAGGCGGTGTGCTCGTCGCGCCGTCGCACAACCTGAAGTACGTCGCCGGCAGCCCGGTGTGGTCCGGCGTCATCCCGATGGCGCTCGTCGGGGTCGCCCGGTCCTACGACATCGACCTCAAGCCCTACGCGAGCGACTACGGCCTGAAGGTGCTCGCCGAGGTCGAAGGCGCGTCGATCATCAACGCGCTGGGCCGCTACCCGGGGCTGACGTGGGAGAAGCTCGTCAAGCCGCAGTATGCGAACCCGAACTCGGTGCTCCCGTTCGTCGACGCCGTCAACAAGGTCAACATCGGCTCGGCGCCGACGCCGTCGGTGCCCGGGTTCATCGCCCAGGGCAACAACGGGCTCCTGGAAGGGACCTTCGGCAACCCGCCGGGGATCGGGACCGGTGACGGCGTGATGGTCGCCGGCGACGTCCGGGCGCTGGCCCGGCAGTACTGCGCCGACGGCAACCGCGCCATCAAGTACGAGCAGTACGACCTGCTCAGCCACGTCGGCGGGGCGGTGCGCTGGGCACCCGGCGCGATCGGCTGGCTGAACGACCGGTTCGCCGGGAAGGCCGCGCCGTCCAGCTGCGGGCACATCGCGGCGGGCAACTCGCTCGCCCCGGAGGTCCCGACTTCCTGACACTCACGAGCTGACGATCACTGTGCCCGGCCGGGTCTTCCGGCCGGGCACAGTACGGTCTGCACGTGACAGCGCACCGGAAGCTGCCGAAGGGCCCGCACAGCCTCAGCCGTGACGAGGTCGCCGGCACGCAGCGCGCCCGGCTGGTCGACGCCGTGCTGGAGAACGTCGGCGCCCGGGGGTACCTCGGCACCACCGTCGGGCACATCACGGCGACCGCCGGTGTCTCGCGCACCTCGTTCTACCAGCAGTTCACCGACAAGCAGGACGCCTTCCTCGCGGCGTACCGCGTGCTCAGCAACGACTTCATCGACCAGGGTGTCGCGGTGGCCGCCGCGGCCCCGGACCCGCTCGCGGCGGTCGCGGCGTGCGGGGACTTCCTCGTCGACTACGTGCACCGCCGCCCGACGGCCGTCCGGGCCGTCCTGCTCGAGATCTTCGCGCTCGGCGACGCCGGGCTCCAGGCCCGCGAAGAGGTTCTGCGGGCGGGCGAGGCCGTGTTCGACCGGACCGTCCTTTGGTTGCGCAGCACCGAACCCGCGCTGCCGGCGCCACCGCCGTTCACCGCGCGCGCCGTGGTCGCCGCCACGATCGAGCTGATCACCCAGGCCATCTGGCAGGCCACCGAAGACGCCTACGACCAGGCCAGGGAAGCCGTCCGCCACGTCTGGCTGCTCGGGCTGTTCGGCCACCAGAGCCTCACCCGGTGAGACACGCTTCGGCGCACTTGCGGAAGGCCGCCACCAGCCGGTTGCGGTCGCCCGCGCGGGTCGCCACGGCCACGTGCCCCGGCTCGACGTCCGCCAAGGGGACGATGGTCAGGTCCGGGCGCAGGCCGGTGCCGCCGACGGCGGGACCGGCCGGGATGATCGCCACCGCCTGACCGCTCGCCACCAGCTCGATCTTGTCCTCGATGGCGGTGATGAGCGGCCCGTCCGGCGCCGGGCGGCCGTCCGGGCGGGGGTCGACGCGCCAGAACGCGTCCCACTCGGTGTCGGACGCGCGGGGCAGCGGCTCGTCGGCGATGTCGTCCAGCGTCACCGATTCCTTGCCCGCCAGGCGGTGGTCGCTCGGGATCAGGAGGACACGCGGCTCGTCGTAGAGGACGGTCACGTGCAGCCCGGTGCTGGGCAACGGCAGCCGGACCACGGCCGCGTCGACGCGGTGGTCGAGCAACGCCGCCCGCGCGTCGTCCCAGTGCAGGTGCAGCGCCCGCACGTCGGCGTCGGGGTGGCGGTGGCGCAGGGCGCGGACCGCCGGGGTGACGATCAGGTTGCCGGTGTAGCCGACGGTGATCCGGCTCGGCCGCGCGATCGACCGGGTGTGGGCCACCGCCGAAGCGGCCGAACGCAGGACGTCGGCAGCGAGCGGCAGGAAGGCTTCGCCGGCCTCGGTGAGGCAGGTGCCCTGCGGGGTGCGGTCGAGCAGCCGCGCGCCGACCTGCTGTTCCAGCCGGGTGATCTGCCGGCTCAGCGACGACTGCGTCAGGTGCAGCTCGGCGGCCGCGCGGCCGAAGTGCCGGTGCCCGGCGACGACGGTGAAGCTGCGCACCAGCCGGAGATCGAGGTCGTCCACCGGGCCAGTCTAGCGCCGTGAACTGCGGTGATGCACAGATCGCAACACGCGGCGCGAAACAGTCATTGGACGGTGGCGGTCCGGCGGCGCCACCGTGGAGGCATGGACCACATCACGACGGCTCGCGCGGCGCTCGGCCCGCTCGGCGTCTACCTGCCGATCTCGTTCACCCGTTCCGACTCGGCCGACGACCAGCGAGAAGGCGCGCGACGGCTGGAGCGCGCCGGGTACCGGGCCGCCTGGACCAACGAGGTCGTCGGCGGCAAGGACGCCCTGGTGCAGCTCGGCGTGCTGCTCGCCGCGACCGAGCGGCTCACGTTCGGCACGGGCATCGCGAACATCTGGGCCCGCGAACCGCAGACGCTGCACGCGGGCGCGGCCCAGCTGGCCGACGCGTACCCGGGGCGGCTCGTGCTGGGGATCGGCGTCGGCCACGCGCCGCAGGCCGCCGGGGTCGGCCGCGAGTACGGCAGTCCGGTCAAGACGCTGCGCGACTATCTGGAGCGGATGACGGCGGAGACCTGGCCGCCGGCGCCGTCCGCGACCTACCCGCGGATCCTCGGCGCGAACGGCCCGAAGATGCTGGCGCTGGCCGGCGAAGCCGCCGACGGCGCCTACCCGGCGAACCTGCCCCCGGCGTACACGACCGAAGCGCGCAAGACACTAGGCGCGGACAAGCTGCTGGTGGTCGGCCTGACGGTCGTCACGGAAGCCGACCCCGCGGCGGCGCGCGTCGCAGCGAGGGAAAAGGTGTCCGCCAGCCTGGGCCTGCCGTGGTACGGGAAAGCCATGGAGCGCCTGGGTTTCGACGTGTCCGACCAGGACACGCTGGCGGACGCGGTCGTCGCCCACGGCGGCCCGGACGCGATCGCGGCGAAGGCCCAGGAACACCTGGCTGCGGGCGCAGACCACGTCCTGCTGATGCCCCCGACGACCGACGACTTCCTCGCCGACGTCGCGGAGCTGGAACGACTCGCGCCCGCGTTCGGCACCCTCGGATGAAGGCACCGGACGCGGGCGCGGTGAATCAGTCAGCTCAGACCAGGTCGTACCGGTCGGCGTTCATGACCTTGTGCCACGCGGCCACGAAGTCCCGGACGAACTTGTCCTTGGCGTCGTCGCTCGCGTAGACCTCGGCCAGCGCGCGCAGCTCCGAGTTGGAGCCGAACACCAGGTCGGCGCGGGAGCCGGTCCACTTGACCTCGCCGGTCGCGCGGTCGCGGCCCTCGAAGGTCTCCTGGTCCTCCGACGTCGACTTCCACTCGGTCTCCATGTCGAGGAGGTTCGCGAAGAAGTCGTTCGTCAGGGCACCCGGCGTCGAGGTCAGGACACCCAGCGAGGACTGGCCGTGGTTGGCGCCCAGCACCCGCAGGCCGCCGATGAGGACGGTCAGCTCCGGCGCGCTCAGGTCGAGCAGGTTCGCGCGGTCGATCAGCAGGAACTCCGACGGCAGGCGGTGGCCCTTGCCGCGGTAGTTGCGGAACCCGTCGATCGTCGGCTCGAGCGGCGCGAAGGACTCCGCGTCGGTCTGCTCCTGCGTCGCGTCGGTGCGGCCCGGGGTGAACGGCACCGTGATCTCGACACCCGCGTCCTTGGCGGCCTTCTCGACGGCGGCCGCGCCACCGAGCACGATCAGGTCGGCCAGCGAGATCTTCTTGCCACCGGCGGAGAAGGACTCCTGGACGCCGGCCAGCGTGCGCAGCACCTGCGCGAGCTGGTCGGGCTCGTTGACCTCCCAGCCGCGCTGCGGCTCGAGGCGGATGCGGGCGCCGTTCGCGCCGCCGCGCTTGTCGCTGGCGCGGAACGTCGAGGCCGACGCCCACGCGGTCGAGACGAGCTGGGCGACGGTCAGGCCCGAGTCGAGCAGCTTGGCCTTGAGGTCGGCCACGTCGGCGTCGGAGACCAGCTCGTGGTCGACGGCGGGGACGCGGTCCTGCCAGATCAGGGCTTCCTGCGGCACCAGCGGGCCGAGGTAGCGCTGGATCGGGCCCATGTCGCGGTGGGTGAGCTTGTACCAGGCGCGGGCGAAGGCGTCCGCGAACTGGTCCGGGTTCTCGTGGAAGCGCTTGGAGATCTGCTCGTAGACCGGGTCGACGCGCAGCGCCAGGTCGGTCGTCAGCATGGTCGGCTTGCGCGCCGGGTCACCGGCCTCCGGGCCGGGGATGGTGTCCTCGGCGTCCTTGGCCACCCACTGGTGGGCGCCGGCCGGGCTCTTCGACAGCTCCCACTCGTAGCCGAACAGGTTGTCGAAGAACTGGTTGCTCCACTGCGTCGGCGTGGAGGTCCAGGTGACCTCGAGACCGCTGGTGATGGCGTCGCGGCCCTTGCCGGAACCGAAGGTGTTGTTCCAGCCGAGGCCCTGCTCCTCGAGGCCGGCGCCCTCGGGCTCCGGGCCGACGTGCTCGTCGGGGTCGGCCGCGCCGTGGGTCTTGCCGAAGGTGTGGCCACCGGCGATGAGGGCGACGGTCTCCTCGTCGTTCATCGCCATCCGGCCGAACGTCTCGCGGATGTCGCGGGCCGAGGCCAGCGGGTCCGGGTTGCCGTTCGGGCCCTCGGGGTTGACGTAGATGAGGCCCATCTGGACCGCGGCGAGCGGGTTCTCGAGGTCGCGGTCACCGGTGTAGCGCTCGTCGCCCAGCCAGGTGCGCTCCGGGCCCCAGTACACGTCCTCGTCCGGCTCCCACACGTCGGCGCGGCCGCCGGCGAAGCCGAAGGTCTTGAAGCCCATGGTCTCCAGGGCGCGGTTGCCCGTGAAGATCATCAGGTCGGCCCACGAGATCTTCTGGCCGTACTTCTTCTTGACCGGCCACAGCAGGCGGCGGGCCTTGTCCAGGTTCCCGTTGTCCGGCCAGCTGTTCAGCGGCGCGAAGCGCTGCATGCCGGCGCCCGCTCCCCCGCGGCCGTCGTCGATGCGGTAGGTGCCGGCGCTGTGCCACGCCATGCGGATCATGAACGGCCCGTAGTGCCCGAAGTCGGCGGGCCACCACTCCTTCGACGTGGTCAGCACCGCGTCGACGTCCGCGGCGAGCGCGTCGAGGTCGACGGTCTTGAACGCGGCGGCGTAGTCGAAGTCCTCGCCCAGGGGGTTGGCCACGGCGGGGTGCTTGCGCAGGATCTTCAGGTTGAGCTGGTTCGGCCACCAGTCGCGGTTTCCCGCGCCCTCGGTCGGGTGGTTGCGACGCCCGGCCGAGACCGGGCAGCCGCCCGCGGTCTCCTCGTTCATCTCGCCAACAACGGCGTCAGGGCTGTCAGACACAGGAATCCTTCCGGGAATCAAACGGTGTTCAGGAACTCGAGCAGGCGGGGCACAGGCCCCGGTAGACGACCTCGGCCTCGTCGATGACGAAACCGTGGGCCTCGGACGCGGTCAGGCAGGGCGCACTGCCGACGGCGCAGTCGACGTCGGCGATGGCCCCGCAGGACCGGCAGACGACGTGGTGGTGGTTGTCGCCGACACGGGCTTCGTAGCGCGCCACGGAGCCCGGCGGCTGGATGCGCCGGAGCAGCCCGGCGCCGGTGAGTGCCCGCAGGACGTCGTAGACGGCCTGGTGGGACACTTCCCCGAGATCGTCCCGCACGACCCCGATGATCGAGTCGGTGTCGGCGTGCGGGTGGACGTGTACCGCGGTCAGCACCGCCAGCCGTGGACGCGTGACGCGCAGGGAGGCCCCGCGCAGCATCCGCTCGAACTCCGAAGTGGTGGGCACGGCGGCGAGTCTGCCCGATAATCTGGAATGAATCAAGATTGAGTTCGCGGAAGCCACCCGTCCGGGTCTTGACCGCTACAGCTCGGCCCGGTGGTCGTCACCCCGGCCGTGCAGCGCGCACGGCTGCCCGGGCTCGCGCGGGCACAGCACCCACATCTCCGCCGCGGTCACTTCGTAGAGCCGGTACGACGACGGCTCGATCACGTCGTCGAGGCCGATCGGCGACGCACCCCGGGCGTCGTTCCGGGGGTAACTCCCGAGTGCCCGGTCGAGGTCGTCGCCGGCCAGCGCCCGGGCCTCGCCGGACGCGTAGACGGCGCGGCCGTGGTACGGCGCCACCGTCGAGTCGAAGACGACCAGGCTCACCGCCGGGCGCTCGGCGAGGTTGCGGGAGTGGCGCGCCTCGACGTCGGAGACCCAGAGGAACGTGCGGTCGCCGGAGGGGGCGAAGTAGACCGGCGCCAGCCACGGACGGCCGTCCGGGTCGACCGTGCCCAGCGTCAGGTAGAGGTTCGCGTCGATGAGTGCCCGCGCGTGGGCCCGGAGGTCGTCGGTCATCGGGCCATCCTGCCGCACCACCCCGATCCGGTGAGACGGAGATCACCAGTGCCCGCGTTTACCCCGGATCGGGCCGGGTAACCGGTTACCGTTCGAGTTGGTTTTACCGCTCTCCCAGGAGTTGCCTGATGACCAGCGTGCTGTCCGGTGCCCGCCGCGTACCCCCGCTGCAGCGCCGTCCGGACGGGGGCGACCCCCTCGCCGACCTGGCGCGGTATTCGGCCGCGGCCGACCTCGCCCGGCGTTCGACGCCGCCGCTGCTGCACCGCGCGATCCTCGCCGGCGCCGACCCGGTGAGCGTGGCCGCGGCCGCGAAGCTCGGTGTCGGCCAGGCCCACATCCGCTGGCACGAGTGGGCGGTCACGACGGTCCCCCTCGACGAGTACCTCCGGGTGCACACCGCCTTCGCCGACGCCCTCCAGGAGATCTGATGCCCCCGACGACCGACGCCCCGCCCGCTCCCCCGGCCCGGGCGACGCTGGCCGAGCTGGCGGCCCTGGGCGAAGCCGCGACGGGGCTGCTGGCGGAGATCACCGAGCACCTGGCGCAGCTGGACCCGCCCGCGAAGGGCTGAGGGCTCGGTTCGCACGCCCAACCGGCCGTCCACAGTGGACGGCGCTCAGGTGAGCCGGGTCCGGGGTGGCGGGGGTTTGCTCGCCGCCGAGAAGCCCAGGTGTTCCGACACCTGCGCGGCCGCCTCCGCGGTGCTGCGACCCGCGGCCTCCAGCTGATCCGCCAGGCGGGCGGCGGGGGCCGAGATGTTGACCGCCGCCACCACGCGGCCGCGGAAGTCGCGAACCGGGGCCGAGACGCCGACCAGGCCCTCCTCGAACTCCTCGTGGACGCGCGCGAAGCCGTCGCGGCGGCACTCCTGGATCTTCGCCCACAGCTGCGGCAGCGTGCGGACCTCGGAACGCGGGTCGTCGGCGTCGAAGTCGGGGAAGCGGACGTACAGCTCGTCCGGGCTCGCGTCGAGCAGCAGGACCCGCCCCGCCGACGTGCAGTACGCGGGGACGCCGCGGCCCTCCCAGTCGTGCGCGCGGAACGAGTGCCCGGACACCGAGAGCAGCGTCAGCACCTCCTGCTCCCGCAGGACGCACAGGTGGCTGGTCTCCTCCAGCTCCGCCGACAGCGTGTGCATCACCGGCTCGGCGGCGCGCACCAGCCGATCCTCCACCGTGCGCGCGACCAGGGAGAACAGCCGCCAGCCCAGCCGGTAGCCGAGGGTGTCCGGGTCGCGCTCGACGATGCCCTCCTCGGCGAGGGCCTTGAGCGCCCGCGAGACCTGGCTCTTCTCCCGGCCGGTCAGCTGCGCCAGCCGGACGACACCGAGCCCGCCGGCCCGCTGGGCCTCGGGCGAGGCCAGCGCCTCCAGCAGGTCCAGGTCACGGCGCAGGCCGTGGCCCGGGGGCCGGGCCGCGTCGTCCGGGAGCGTCATCTCCGGACGCTAACAGTTGGTCTCAGCGCAACGCGCGTTGCGATGTGCCGCCGGTGCTTGCCGCGGCTCGCGGCGGCTCTTAACGTCGAGATCGATGAAGATCACCGACATCGTCCTGGACCGGCTGCGGCTCGACCTCGACCCGCCGCTGCGCGCGGCGTGGGACCCGCGGCCGCGGCGCCACTTCGACGCGACGATCGTGCGCGTCCACACCGACGAGGGTGTCACCGGCATCGGGTCCGGCGACACGATGGCCGGGTTCGACGCCGTCAAGGACCTGTTCCTCGGCGAAGACCCGCTCGACATCGTGCGGCACGTGAAGGCCATCGAGACGGCCAACTTCCACGGCGGCCGGTTCTGGCCGCTGGAGGCCGCGCTCTGGGACGTCATCGGCCAGGTCGCCGGCCTGCCCGTCGCGACCCTGTTCGGCAACACGGCCCAGGCGGTCCCGGCGTACGCGTCCTCGGCCGAGCTGAAGCCGCCCGCCGAACGCGCCGAGACCGCGCTGCGGGCGCGGGAAGCCGGGTTCCGGGCGATGAAGATCCGCATCGACCGGGACCACGTCGCCGACGGGATCGCGGCCGTCACCGCGGTGCGCGACGCGCTCGGGCCGGACTTCGCGATCATGGTCGACCTCAACCAGTCCTGGCGGATGGCCGGGGACACGGCCCCGGCGTCCGATCTCGCCAAGACCCGCGGGATCGTGCGGCGGCTGGCCGAGCTGGACGTCTTCTGGGTCGAGGAACCGCTCCCCTACGAGGACGTCGACGGCTTCCGGACGCTGCGCGCGGAGAACCCGGGTGTCCGGATCGCGGCCGGCGAGATGCACCACTCGGTGCCGGAGCTGCTGCGGTACCTGGAGCACGACGTCCTCGACGTCTACCAGATGGACGTCGTGCTCGCGGTCGGCATGCACCGGGCACGCACGCTGGCGGAGGTGGCGCAGCTGAAGCACCGGGCCTTCACCCCGCACAGCTGGACCAACGGCATCGGCGTGCTGGCCAACCTGCACGTGGCCGCCGGGGTCGGCGGCGGGCCGTTCTTCGAGTTCCCGTGGGACCCACCCGGTTGGACGCCGCAGCGGCGTGACTTCATGCTGGCGGAGCCGCTGATGATCACCCCCGAAGGCACCCTTGAGGTCCCGGCGCGACCGGGGCTCGGCATCGAACTGGACGAGGAGGCGGTGGCCCGGTGGCGGATCTGACGCACCAGGACTGGCAGGCACTGGCGGGCAAGCTCACCTTCGAGGCGCGGCCGTTCGTCGGCGGCCGGGCGATCGAGTCCACTTCGGACACGACGTTCGCCAGCACGTCCCCGCGCGACGGCCGGGAGCTGACGCGGATTCCCTCCGGCAGTGCCGAAGACGTCGACCGCGCGGTGCGTGCGGCACGTGAGTCCTTCGAGGACGGCCGGTGGCGCGACCTCGCACCGCGGGAGCGCAAACGCATTCTCCTGCGGTGGGCCGAGTCCATCATGGACAACGCGAACGAGCTGGCGCTGCTCGACTCCCTCGAGATGGGCAAGCCGGTCGGCGAGGCGCGGCGGGTCGACGTCACCAAGGCCGCCGAGACGATCGCCTGGTACGCCGAGACGATCGACAAGACCTACGACGAGGTCGCGCCCACGCCCGGCGACGCGCTGGCGTGGATCACCCGGGAGCCGCTCGGCGTGATCGGCGTCGTCGTCCCGTGGAACTACGCGCTGCTCATCACGTCCTGGAAGCTGGGCCCGGCGCTGGCCACCGGCAACTCCGTCGTCGTCAAGCCCGCCGAGCAGACGACGCTGGCCACGCTGCTGCTGGCCCGGCTGGCGAGCGAGGCCGGGCTGCCCGGCGGCGTGCTCAACGTCGTCCCGGGCCGCGGCGAGGTCGTCGGCCAGGCCCTGGGGCGGCACCCGGACGTCGACAAGATCGCGTTCACCGGCTCGGCGGAGGTCGCGCGGCTGTTCCAGGTCTACGCCGGGGAGTCCAACGGCAAGCAGGTCGCCGTCGAGGCGGGCGGCAAGTCGCCGCAGCTGGTGCTGCCCGGCGCCGATCTCGCGGCAGCGGCTTCGGCGGTCGCGTGGGGCATCTTCTACAACGCCGGGCAGACCTGCAACGCGGGTTCGCGCCTGGTCGTGCCCGCTTCGCTGAAGGACGAGCTGCTCGCCGAGGTCGTCTCGATCACCGACGCGACGTTCCGGATCGGTGACCCGCTGGACCCGGCGACCGTGCTCGGCCCGCTCGTCGACGACGTCCAGCTGGACCGCGTCCTGGGCTACCTCGACGGTGCGCGGGCCGACGGCGCGACGATCGCCCACGGCGGCGGCCGGGTCCTCACCGAGACCGGCGGCACGTACCTCGAACCGACCATTGTGGATGGTGTGCGGCCCGGGATGGCCATCGCCCGCGAGGAAGTGTTCGGGCCGGTCCTGTCGGTGCTCACCTACGACGGTGACGTCGGCGAGGGCGTCCGGCTGGCCAACGACAGCGACTTCGGGCTGGTCGCGTCGGTCTGGACGCGGGACGTCACCACCGCCCACCGCGTCGCCCGGCGGCTGCGCGCCGGGACGGTGTGGATCAACACCTTCGACGCCAGCGACGTCGTCACCCCGTTCGGCGGCTTCAAGGCGACCGGCGCCGGCCGCGACAAGTCGTTGCACGCCTTGGACGCCTACACCGCCCTCAAGACCACCTGGCTCGCGCTCCCGGAGGACTAGCCGTGCGACTCAGCATCGAACCGACCGCCCGGACCGAGTTCGGCCCCGGTGTGGTCACCGATCTCCCCGCCTACGTCGACACCCTGACCCGCACCCGCGCGTTCGTGGTCACCGACCGCGGCCTGCGGGCCACCGGGATCGTCGGGCGCGTCGAGAAGATCCTGGCTTCGGCCGGGCTCGAGCACGCCGTCCACGAGGACGTCGGCCCGAACCCGTCGACGGCCGAACTCGACCGCGGCGCCGCGCGGCTGCGCGAGTTCGGCGACGCCGCCGTGATCGCCCTCGGCGGCGGCTCGGCGCTGGACGCGGCCAAGGGCATCTCGCTGCTGGCCGGCAACCCCGGCGCGGCCGCCGCCGACGCGGACCGGCTGTGGGAAGCCCAGGCCGGGCTGCCCCTGATCGCCGTGCCGACGACGTCGGGCACCGGCGCCGAGACCAACGGCTTCGGCGTCACCGAAGACCCGTGCGCGCGCCGGAAGGTCTACATCGGCCACCCGTCGGTGAAGCCGCGGATCGCGGTGCTGGACCCCGAGCTCACCATCAGCCTGCCACCGGCGGTGACCGCGGCCACCGGCCTGGACGCGCTCGTGCACGGCATCGAATCGCTCGCCTCGCGCGGGTCGAGCCCGGTGTCGGCGGCCTACGCGGCCCAGGCGGTCACGCTGATCGGCCGCTGGCTGCCGGTCGCCCACCGCGACGGCGGCGACCTGGAGGCGCGGTCGCAGCTGATGCTCGGGGCCCACCTGGCGGGGCACGCGCTGACGCTGTCCGGTCTCGGGCTGGTCCACGGCCTCGGGCACGCGCTGACGGCGCACACGGGCACTCCCCACGGCGTCGCGCTGGCGGCGGTGCTCGAGGAGGTGCTGGCCTTCAGCGCCCCGTCGGCCCCGGCCGCGTTCGAGGCGGTGGGCCGCGCGCTCCACGTGACGCCGGAGCCGGATTGGGCGGAAGCGTCGATCGCGGCGGTCCGGGAGGTCTCGGGCGCGCTCGGGATCAAGCGCCCGCTGCGTGAGCTGGGTGTCACGGCGGACCTGGTCCCGGCCATCGCGGCGGGCGCGCTGGCCGACGCGGTGACGAAGAACGCCCCGCGGCAGCCGTCCGAAGGGGAGACGGTGGACCTGCTGCGCTCGGTGTTCTAGGCTGAAAGAAAGGGCAGCCTAACCTAACCGGGGAGTCGAGATGGCGCGGCAGAACCTCACGGCCACCCGGGTCAAGCCGGAGACCGCCGAGCTGCTCACCCTCCGGGTGCTCCGCAGCGAACGGCTCTCGCCGCACTTCGCGCGGGTGACGATCGGGCAGGACGACATCGGCTCCTTCACGCCGATGGGGTTCGACCAGTGGTTCCGGCTGTTCATCCCGGTGGCCGAAGGGTCCCTCGAACGGCTGCCGAACAAGCTCAACGCGCTGGCGTACGCGAAGTACCTGACCATCGCCAAGACGAGCCGGCCGGTGCTGCGCAACTACTCGGTCCGCGCCTATCGCTCCGACGGCCCCGACGGGCCGGAACTCGACGTCGACTTCGTCCTCCACGGCTCCGCCGAGGACGGCACCGCGGGTCCCGCCGCGACCTGGGCGCAGCACTGCGCGCGGGGTGACGCCGTCGCGATCCTCGACGAAGGCATCGGCTTCAACCCCGCACCCGGCCGCGAGCACTTGCTCCTCGTCGCGGACGAAACCGGCCTGCCGGCGATCGCGGGCGTGCTGGCCTCCCTCCCCCGCGACGCCACGGGGCACGCCCTGATCGAGCTGCCCGACGCCGAAGACCGGCAGGTTCTCGACGCCCCGCCCGCCGTCGAGGTCACCTGGCTGCCCCGCAGCCGCGGGGCCGTCGCCGGCCGGGCCGCGCTGGCGGCCGCCCAGGACCTGCCCGTGCCGCCGGCCGCGGCGCACGGCTGGGTCGTCGGGGAATCGGCCATGGCGGCAGCCCTGCGCCGGCACTGGGTGCGAGCCGGGATCCCCAAGAACGACATCATGTTCTGCGGTTACTGGAAAGCACGGCACTGAGTCACCGGCGTTCCTGGACGACCCACGTGTTGCCGTCCGGGTCGGCGAAGTCCAGGAAGCTGGCGTAGTCCCGCCGCCGCGGATCCGGCCCCGGCGCGAAGTCCCCTTGCCAGTCCGCTTGCCGGTCCACGGTCTTCTTGTGCCGGATCGCGCCGACGGGGACACCGCGGCCGGCCAGCTCACGGTGCGCGGCTTCGATGTCGGCCACCACCAGGTAGCCCGCGCGGGCCGAACCGGGGGCCGCGTCGGTGAGGCCGGTCCCGAACTGGATCGAGCACGCCGACCCGGGCGGGGTCAGCTGCACGACGCGGAACTCCTCGTTCGGCCGGTAGTCGACGTCCAGGGTGAAACCGGCCTGCTCGGTGTAGAAGCGGGCCGCCCGGTCGACGTCGGCGACGGGCAGGGTGAGGACTTCGATGCGGTAGTCCATCAGGCACCGCCCTTGGCCAGGCGGCGAAGCACGCGCGCAGGCAGCGTGGGTTTCCGTGTGCGCCGCCGCGGCACGTGCACAGCCGGGCTCAACAGGGACATGAGTACTCCTCCTTGCGGTTCGAGGTCTGTGGTCTCGGAGACAGCCGTGCGGCAGGATGCCGGGCATGCCAGCAAAGGTGCCCGCCCTGCCCGAGGACTCCTTCCGGCGCGTGCTCTGCGTCGTCGCGCACCCCGACGACATGGAGTACGGCCTGTCCGCGGCCGTCGCCCGCTGGACGGCCCGGGGCATCGCGGTCGGCTACCTGCTGCTCACGCGGGGCGAGGCGGGGATGCCCGACCCGCCCGAGGAGACGGCCCGGCTGCGCCTGGCCGAGCAGCAGGCGGCGTGCGAGATCGTGGGGGTCGAGGACCTGACCGTGCTCGAGCACCCCGACGGTGTGCTCGTCTACGGCCTGGACCTGCGCCGCGACATCTGCCGGGAGATCCGCCGCTTCAAGCCCGACCTGGTGCTCAGCTACGGGCCCGAGGTCGAGACGCCGATGGGCTTCAACCACGCCGACCACCGGGTGGTGGCCCTCGCGACCCTCGACGCCCTGCGGGACGCGGCCAACCGGTGGGTCTTCCCGGAGCAGATCGGCGAACTCGAGCCGCACGACGTGCGCCTGCTCGCCTTCCCCGGGCTCCCCGGCTACCCGAACGTCACCCACGGGGTGGACGTCACCGGCGAGCCGCTGCGCCGCGGTGTCGCCTCCCTCGAGGCCCATGCCGCGTACCTGGCCGCGCTCCCCGGCCACCCCGCGCCCGCCGAGTTCATCCCCGAGTTCACCGCCCTGAGCGGCAAGGCCATGGGTGTCGACCACGCGGTGCTCTTCCGCGTCGTCGATCTCCAGGCGGCGCCGGAGTTCGCCGGGCCGGACATGGACTACTGAGCGCGGACTCAGACAAGAGGCTCACCTCCGTCGACACCGAGTGTCACGCCCGTCAGGAAACCGGCGGTGAGCGCGAAGACGACCGCGTCGGCGATGTCTTCGGTCCGGCCGATCCGGCGTGCCGGGTTGGTGGCGGTGCGCGCCGCGAACAGCTCGGCCTTCTTCTCCGTGCCGAGGCCGTCGTAGGCGCCGGTGTCGATCGTGCCCGGCGAGACCGCGGTGACGCGGATCGGCGCCAGCTCGACCGCGAGGCCGCGGGTCACCACGTCGACCGCCGCGTTGGTCGCGCCCACGGCGAGCATGCCCGGGGCCGGTTTGCGGGCGGACGAGCCCGAGAAGAAGACGAACGAGCCGTCCTCGGGCATCCGTGGTGCGAGGTACTTGGCCAGCAGGATCGGGCCGAGGACCTTGACCTCGAACGACTTCAGCACGGTGTCGTGGCCGAGGTCGCCGAGCGCGCCGCGGGCCCGGGCCGACGCCGTCGACACCACGTGGTCGACCCGGCCCAGCCGTTCGGCCAGCGCGGCGACGCCGGCTTCGTCGGTGAGGTCGACCTGCTCGGCCGTGACGCCCGGGTCGTCGTAGGCCGCGGCGAGGGCCTCCGGGTCACGGCCGGCGACGACGACCGCGGCGCCGGCCTCGCGCAGGGCCAGGGTGACGGCGCGGGCGATCCCGCTGCCGCGGCCGACGACGAGCACGCGGCGGTCTTTCAAGGTGGTGGACATGGTCACTCCGTTCCGGTGAGGACGCCCGCGGCACGCGACCGCAGCTCGTCGGGATCGAGGCCCCGGTCGATGCCGTGCGGGGTCACGGCCTGGCCCGGTTCGAGGGCCAGCTTCCGGTCGTCGAGCCACACGTCGACGACGTCCGGTTCGAACGAGACGAACCCGGACACCCGGGCCACCTCGGGCCAGGCCTCGGGGTAGGACCAGGCGGCGCGCCCGCGCGAGCCGATGTCGAAGTAGCCGGCCAATCCCTTGTAGGGACAGAAGGTCTGGCCCTCGACCGGTGTCAGTGCCGTCTGGTCGATGTCTTCGCGTGGCACGTACCAGCGCGGGGCGAAGCCGGACTCGTAGAGCACCACGGGGCGCCGGGTCTCGGCGACGACGCGGTCGCCGTCGCGCACCACGAGGTGCCGGGACGTCTGCCGGATGTCGACGCGGTGGTACGGGTCGGCCGCGTGCCCGAGGATCCGCTCGTCCTCTTCGTAGAAGGCGTCCATCGCCCGCCAGGCGAAGGCGACGCGGTCACGCAGGACACCGGCGTGGTCCGGCAGGCCGGTGTACGCCCAGGCCGCCCGCGGTGCCTCCTGCTCCCCCGCCCGCACGGTGAACCAGGCGGCCGGGCCGAGGTCGCGGTGGGTCGTCGTGCGCGGCTCGGCGTCGAGCACCCCTTCGGCCACGTCGGCGCGCGGGAAGTACGCCACCGGGTAGCGGTTCGGCTCGTGCAGGAGCACGACGTCCTCGCTGTCGGCGACCCACTGCCCGCCGAAGCGCACGCGCATCCGGCGGCGGAGCGGCTCGGCGAACAGCAGCCGCTCCGGCAGCGGCTGCGGCACCAGGAAGTGCCCGACCGAACGCTCCGAGAGCGGTCCTTGCTGCCATGCCAGTCCCATGACCTGCCCCTTTCCGGCTAACCGTTCTGAATTGCCTTACTGGTTAGACACAGAACCACGGCAGGGTGTAACCTGTCAAGCACGAGTTGGGAGGTTAGACCGATGAGCTACGAGAAGCTGCTGCTCGACCTGCTGAACAGCACCCCCGTGCGCAACGGCGCACCCGAGGACGACCTGGCCGACGCGGCATCGGGCCGCGGCTGGCTCGCCGCCCACGACCAGCCGGACTCCGAAGAGGAGTGGCACGCGGTGCGCGAGGCGCGTGCCGTGCTGCAGCGGATCGTGCGCGGCCAGGACGCCCCGGTGGCGGCCGCGCCGTTCGTCGAAGGCCTGAGCTACAAGGCGCACTTCGCGGACGACGAGATCCAATGGGAGCTCGATCCGGCGCCGGGCCACGCCGCCGCGTCCCGGGTCGTCCTCGCCTGGGCTGAGCTCACGAAGGCGGGCGGGAACCGGCTGCGCCCGTGCGCCAACCCGGACTGCCGGCTGTTCCTGATCGACCACAGCAAACCCAACAGCGCGCGCTGGTGCTCGATGGCGGTCTGTGGCAACCGCATGAAGGCACGCCGGCACTACCAGCGCTCCCGCGCCGAATCCACGGAGTGAAGCCGTGCCGAAACTGCTGTCCCTCAACGTCGGGAAACCGAAGGACGTGCCCTGGCAGGGCCGGACCGTCCACACCGGCATCTTCAAGTACCCCGTCGACGGCCCGGTGATGGCCCGCCGGCTCAACATCGACGGCGACGGGCAGGGCGACCTGGGCGGCCACGGCGGCGAGAACCGCGCGGTGCTCGTCTACCAGCGCCAGTCCTACGAGTTCTGGCGCGACGAGCTGGGCCGCGACGACCTCGAATACGGCCAGTTCGGCGAGAACTTCACCGTCGACGGCCTGGCCGACGACGAGGTGCACATCGGCGACCGCTACCGGATCGGGGAGGCCGAGTTCGAGGTCACCCAGCCGCGCGTCACGTGCTTCCGGGTGGGGATGCGCCTCGGCGAGCCGCGGATCCCCGCGCTGCTGGTCGCGCACCACCGGCCCGGCTTCTACCTGCGGGTGATCCGCGAAGGCCGGGTCCGGGCGGGTGACGAGATCGTCCGCACCCGGACGGGGCGTCACGAGATGAGCGTCGCCGCGATCGACGCGCTGCTCTACCTGCCCGGCCGGGACGCCGCCGACCTCCGCAAGGCCGTCGACATCCCGGCGCTCAGCCCCGGCTGGCAGGGGTCGTTCCGCGAGCTGCTCGACGAGCGGGCGCCGGAAACCCAGGCCTGGGCCGGGTTCCGCGAGCTGCGTGTCACCCGGCTCGTGCCGGAGAGCACGACCGTCACGTCGATCCACCTGGCCGCGCCCGACGGTTCGCACCTCCCCCGGCCCGAACCCGGCCAGTTCCTCACCCTGCGGGTCCCCGGGGCCGGCGACCCGGCGCCGGTGCGCAGCTACTCGCTGTCGGCGGGCGCGTCGGATGCGGAGTACCGGATCAGCGTGAAGCGCGACGGCGCCGTGAGCGGCTACCTCCACACCCACCTGGCTCCCGGCGCGCTGCTGCCGGTCGCCGCGCCGCGCGGCGACTTCGTCCTGGCCGACGACGACTCCCCGGTGCTGCTGATCTCCGCCGGCATCGGCGTCACGCCGGTACTGGCGATGCTGCACGCGCTGGCCGCGGCGGGCGCCAAGCGGGACGTCCGCTGGCTGCACACCACCCGCTCGGCCACCGAGCACGCGTTCGCCACCGAAGCCCACCAGCTGCTGGCGAGTCTCCCCCAAGCCCGCGAAGACGTCTTCTACACGGCGGAAACCCCGCCGCCCGGTACGCCCGGCGCGCGCCGGGGGCGTCTCGACCGGGCCGCTTTGTCTACTTTGGACCTGCCGGCCGACGCGACCGCATACGTTTGCGGCCCGGAGGCGTTCATGACCGCGACGCGGGACGCGCTCGTCGAACTCGGCCTGGCGCCGGGCCGTGTCCACAGTGAACTGTTCGGCGCGCTGCCGGCGATCAACCCCGGGATCGTCGGCGCCGTGCACCCGGCGCCCCACCCGCCGGCGACCCCGCCGGGCACCGGCCCCCGGGTCACGTTCGCCCGCAGCGGCCTGACGGTGCCGTGGAGCGAGCAGTACCCGAACGTCCTGGAGTTCGCCGAGGCGTGCGACGTGCCGACCCGCTGGTCGTGCCGCACCGGCGTCTGCCAGACGTGCGTGACGCCGGTCCTGTCCGGCACCGTCGAGTACGAGCCCGATCCGCTGGAGGATCCACCACCGGGCACGGCACTGGTGTGCTGCGCCCGGCCGGGGAGTGATCTGGTCCTGGACCTCTGAGCCCTGAGCGGCGTGCCCGCCGCGGCCGTGGCAGTCTCGGTGTCATGACGGCAGAACGGTTCGAAGTGACCCGCAAGGTCGAGGCACCGCCGGCGAAGGTGTTCGCCCTGCTGAGCGACCCGCGGGGGCACGTCGCCATCGACAGCTCGGGGATGCTGCAGTCGGCGGACGGCGAACCGGTCCGCGGGGTGGGTGACGAGTTCGTCGTCCACATGGACCGCGAAGCCCTCAACGACGTGCCGATGGGCAAGTACGACGTCACGGTGATCATCACCGGGTACGAGCAGGACGCACTGCTGGAATGGACCATCTCCGGCACGATCCAGCCGCCGATCCGGCACCTGTACGGCTACCGGCTGGCACCGGACGGCGACGGCACCCTGGTCACGTCGTACTACGACTGGAGCCGGATCGAGGACCGCTACCGGGACAAGATCGGCTTCCCGATCATCCCGGAAGCGGCCCTGCGCGCGACCCTCGGCATCCTGGCCCGCACGGTGGAGTGACACCATTCGCCCGTTCAGGCGACAACTTGTCCTTTGTGGACGAAACGGACGGGAAGCCGACCAATCCGCGGCCGTCGCGGCGCCGAAAGGGTGAGGTCCACGAAGGATCCACCCCCGGTTCCGGGTGCCGCCCGGCCGCCGGGTACGCCCGTGGTCGCGCAGCGCCGCGCGCGGGCGGGAAGGAGATCGCCCGTGTTTGGCAAGAATTTCGCCGCGTCGATGATCAACCGCAGCGCCGAAAACGACCAGGACCGCCGCCGCTTCCTCAAAGCAGCCGGCATGACCGGACTCGGCGTCGTCGGCGCCGGGGCGCTGGGTGGCCTCACCGCCGGAACCGCGTCCGCGTCCGCGGCCACCGCCCGACCCGCCGCAGCAGCCGCCGCGCCGAGCGGGGTCAGCGACGGCGCCGTCCTCAACTTCGCCCTCAACCTCGAATACCTCGAAGCCGAGTTCTACCTGCACGCCGTCAGCGGCCGAGGCCTCGACGACGCGATGACCACCGGCACCGGCAACCGCGGCGGCGTCACCGGCGGACGCGCCGTCCACTTCCAAACCAAAGCCGCCAAGCAATACGCCCAAGAAATCGCCGGCGACGAGAAAGCCCACGTCCAGTTCCTGCGCTCCGCACTCGGCTCCGCCGCCGTCAGCCGTCCCGCCATCGACCTGCGGGCGAGTTTCACCGCGGCCGCTCAGGCCGCCGGACTCGTCAAACCCGGGCAGACGTTCGACGCGTTCTCCTGCGAAGAGAACTTCCTGCTCGCCGCATTCCTCTTCGAAGACGTCGGCGTCACCGCCTACAAAGGCGCAGCCCCGCTGATCACCAACAAAACCTACCTCGAAGCCGCCGCGGGGATCCTCGCGGTGGAGGCCTACCACGCGGCGAACATCCGCAGCGCGCTTTACCAGCGCGGCGAAGGCAAGGCCACGCTCAAACTGTCGGCCGCCCGCGACAGCCTCGACGGCCCGACCGACGACGACCAAGGCGTCATCGACAGCCACGGCAACGCCAACATCGTCCCCACCGACGCCAACGGCATCGCCTACAGCCGCTCACCCGGCCAGGTCCTGAACATCGTCTACCTGACGAACAAGGCCGCCACCTCCGGCGGGTTTTTCCCCAAGGGCGTCAACGGCGAGGTCAACACCAGCGCCGCCAACTGACCGGCGCCGTCCGGCCGGGTCCCGGTGACCCGGCCGGACGGGCGGTCACCGGTCCCAGGACATGGGCACGGTTGCGCATGGGTGCATCCGAGGGGTCCACTCGGCCGAGCCATCCCTACCGCGGAAGGACCACCATGTCGGTCACCGACGACCTCCTGGCCAACAACGCCGAGTACGCCGCCCGGTTCTCCGGACCGCTGCCGCTGCCGCCCGCCAAGCACGTCGCCGTCCTGGCCTGCATGGACGCGCGCATCAACGTCTACGGCGTGCTCGGCCTCAACGAGGGCGAAGCGCACGTCATCCGCAACGCCGGCGGGGTCGTCACCGAGGACGAGATCCGGTCGCTCGCCATCAGCCAGCGGCTGCTCGGCACCGAGGAGATCATCCTCATCCACCACACCGACTGCGGCATGCTGACCTTCACCGACGACGACTTCAAGAAGTCGATCCAGGAGGACGTCGGCGTCAAGCCCGCCTGGGCCGCCGAAGCCTTCACCGACCTCGACACCGACGTGCGCCAGTCGATCGCGCGGATCAGGAACAGCCCGTTCATCCCCAAGAAGGACTCGGTGCGCGGGTTCGTCTTCGACGTCGCGACCGGGAAGCTGAACGAGGTCGCCTGACCGGCGCTCAAGCCTCTTTCGCGAACAGGATCCCCAGCTCCGCGCACGTCTCCAGCAGCCACGGCACGGAGGCCCGCATCCGGGCCTCCGTCCAGCGCTCCGCCGGACCGGACACCGCGACCGACATGCCGCCGTCACCGTCGAATGTGGACGGAACGGGCGCGGCGATGCCGTGCACGCCAGGGTGGTCCTCGCCGAACGACAGGACGTACCCGTCGGTGCGGGCCTTGGCCAGGGCCGCGCGCAGCTCTTCGGCGTCGTCGGCCTGGCCGGCCAGGCGGTCCGCGTCCCGGACGGGCAGGGCGGCGAGGATGGCCCGGCCGCTCGCACCGCGGCCGAGCCGGGTCGTCTCGCCGATCGTCGCCGCGCGGCGGAGGACCTCGGCGGTGCTTTCGGCGCCGAGCACCAGGACCGCCCGGCCGCCGCTGCGGACGTGCAGGGTCGCCGTCTCGCCCGTGGTGTCGGCGAGCGCGCGCAGGGCCGGGGCCGCCGCCTGGTGCAGCGCGGCCTGCGGGAGCACCGCCGCGGCGACGCCGACCAGGCGGCTGCCGGCGAAGTAGCCACCCGAGTCGATCCGGTCGACGTAGCGTTCTTCCTGCAGCACCCGCAGCAGGCGGTAGCAGGTGCTCTTCGACAGGCCGACCTGCGCGACGAGGTCCGGCAGGCCGACCGGCTCCCCGGCCGCCACGACGGCTTCGACGAGCCGCAGCGCGCGCCGGGCCGTCTCCGCGCCTTCCGTGTGGTTCGACACGTCGTCCTTGTCCCCACCTGGTTCCACCATGTGGATCCCGATCTTACTCGCCGGTGCGGCCGTTCAGGCGAAAGACGCGGGACCGAACCGGCCCCACGCGAGGAAAGCCGCGAGCGCGAGGTAGGTCAGGTTCAGGGCGACGAACTTGGCGGCGCCGTCGTGGCGGAGGTGGGTGACCATCGCGCCGATCATCAGCAGCACCCAGCAGGCCGCCGTCACCGGCACGAGAACCGGTGCGACGCCGACGAGGGCGGGCAGGACCAGCCCGATCGCGGCCAGCAGCTCGAGGATCCCGAGGGTCTTGACGAAGCCGGCACCGAAGTCGCCGGTCCACTGCCCGCCGGGGATCGCGGCGAGTTTCTCCTTGGGCACGAACGTCTTGCTGACGCCGCCGGTCAGCGCGACGACGGCGAGCAGCCCGGCGACGATCCACAGTGCGAGGTTCACGTTTCTCCTTGAGGTCTCGGTGATCGACCTCAAGATGCCGCTCGATCGCGGTTTGTGACAGCGGGTCAGAATCCCATCTGCTGACGCAGGGTGTTGAGCGTGTGCGAGTACTCGACGGTGGTCTCGACGTCGGAGGCGGCGACCCCCTGGATCAGCGCGTCGGCGACGACCATCGCCGTGGCGGCGTCGCCGGTGAGGCCGGTCGGCGAGTGCGGCGCGATCAGGACGACGTCGACCGCGTCCTTGAGCTGGTCGGCCAGCTCGGCGGTGACGAGGACGCAGCCGGCGCCGACCGTCCGCACCCGGTCGAGCAGCACGTCGACGTCGACCAGCAGCCGGCCCGGGTCGAACGCGATCACGACGTCGCCGCGCTCGATGCCGAGCAGGTCGTCGGGCAGGCCGAAGCCGGACGAGCGGATCGTGCGGGCCCGGCGGCCGAGGCGCCGCAGCTTGAACGTGAGGTGCTCGGCGACCACGAACGACGCGGCGAACCCGAACGGCACGATCTCGCGCGCGCTCAGCATCAGCTCGACCGCGCGCTGGTAGGCCTCGACGGAGAACCCGTCGCGCATCAGCTTGATCCGGTCGGCCCACTCGGTGGTGACCATCTCCCAGACGTTCGGCAGGTCGCCCTTCGTCGCCTCGACCCGGCTTCGCGCGCGCACCTCCGGCGGCGTCTGGTCGGTGAAGGGGCGTGCGATGGCGGTCTTCAGCTCGGCCAGGCCGGCATAACCGAGGGTCTGGAGCGTGCGGACGACGGTCGCGTTGCTCGTGCGCGTCTCGGCGCCGAGCTCGACGGCGGACCGGTAGAGCAGCTGCTCGGGCGTCATTTCCCCGAGGAGCCGGCACACCTCCTGTGCGGCGGGCGAGAGCCGCTCCCAGTGCTCCCGGATGCGGGCACGGAGATCCGTGATGCCCTGATTTCGCGTTAAGTCTGTTACAACCGGGGCCGCTGGCGTATGGTCTCGTTCCATCACGAACGCAATCGTACAACAAGATGGACGTCTGTAACGAGATTTACGCACCTGGTTCAGGGAGTGACCCCCATGCCCAGCCCCAGAGTCATCGAGGTATCGAGCGTTTCGCCGCTCGAGCGCGGCAAGCAGTACGGCGCCGAGGCCGCCGACCTCATCGTGGCCGCCCTCGCCTACTACCGCGAAGGCTTCGCCCGCCAAGCCGGCCTGAGCTGGGCCGACGCGCTCGCGCACTGCCGGCCGTGGCAGCGGCTCGTCGAGCAGGACTTCCCCGAGATCTTCGAAGAGATGGCGGGAATCGCCGAGGGCGCGGGCGTCGAGACGGCCGACGTCGTCGCCCTCAACTGCCGCGGCGAAATCATGTACGACAACTGGTTCGCCCGCGTCGACGACCCGGACGGCGCGCGCGGAGCGGTCGAGGGCTGTACTTCTTTCTCCCTCACCGACGGCGCCGCCGGCGACGGGCACGTCTACGCCGGGCAGAACTGGGACTGGCGCCACGCCATCCGCGACACGGTCGTCGTGCTGCGGGTCGTCCAGCCGCCCAAGCCGACGCTGATCATGCAGCTGGAAGCCGGCCAGATCGGCCGGCACGGCGCCAACTCCCTCGGCCTGGCGCTCAACGCCAACGGCCTCGGCGGCCGGATCGACGACTCGATCGGCATGCCGCAGACCGTCATCCGGCGGGCCGTGCTCGACGCCGGGAACGTCGCCGACGCGCTGAAGACGTTGACCTGGACGAAGGCGCACATCCCGAGCAACGCCCTGCTGACCCACCGCGACGGCTTCTCGATCGACGTCGAGACCACGCCGGGCGGGCACGGCTGGGCCTACCCCGACGACACCGGGCTCCTCGTGCACGGCAACCACTACGAGGCCTTCGACCCGCCCCGGCCGGCCGGGCACCACCGGCCGATGTCCCCGGACTCGCTCGTCCGCGTGCCACAAGCGCGCCGCGGGCTGCGGAAAGCCGCGCGGGCGGAGAAGTCCGCCGACGTCCGCGCCGCCATCCACACCGCGATGTCGGACCACCTGGGCCACCCCGACTCGCTCTGCACCCACCCCGACGAGCGGGCCCCGGAGATCGACCGCTGGTCGACCACCCTGTCCAGCTGCGTCGACCTCACCTCCGGCGACTACTACGTCGCGCCGGGTTCTCCCTGCGAGCACCCCTACGAGCTCGTTCCGTTCAACCTGTACCAGTGACGAGGAGCACCGCCATGCCCGCATCCTCCGCCAGACACCGTGTTTCCGCCGGTGTCGCCCTCTGCGCGATCGCCACGCTGACGGCGGCGTGCAGCGGCGCGCCCGGCCCGGCCGCCGCCGACGCCAAGGCGAACGTCAAGCTGGCCGACGCGACCCCCGCCGCGGCCGGCCCGCTCGAGAAGGCCACCTGGCTGATGTCCAAGGAGCCGACCAACCTCGATCTGTCCAATTCGGACGCCAACGACCAGTCGGACCTGATCATGGCCAACGTCTGCGAGCGGCTCAACCAGCTCGAGCCGGACATGAGCGTCGGGCCGGGGCTGGCGAGCAAGTACGAGTGGAAGACACCGACCCAGCTCGTGTTCACCCTCCGCGACAACGCCACGTTCCACGACGGCGCCCCGGTGACCATGGACGACGTGGTGTGGAGCATGAAACGCAACGCCACCGACGGCAACGCCGAGTCGGACGAGTTCCCCAACGTGGCCTCGTTCGCGCAGACCGGCCCGCACGAGCTGACCTTCACGATGAAGCAGCCCGACGCGGTGTTCGTCGAGGCGCTCGCCGGCGACGCGGGGCTCATCCAGGAACGCAAGGTCGTCGAGGCCCGCGGCAAGGAGTTCGGCACGCCGTCGAGCCCGGACGCGTGCTCGGGACCGTTGCAGCTCAAGGAGTGGAAGCCCGGGACCAGCGTCGTGCTGGCCAAGGCCGCGAACTACTGGAACGCGGCCAAGGCGTCGAAGGTCGGCGAGATCACCTTCAAGTGGGCCGCCGACGACGCGATCGTCAACTCGCTGGTCACCGGATCCGCGCAGGGGTCCTACATCGAGAACATCTCGTCGGCGGCGCGGCTGGTGAAGTCCCCCGACATCACGGTGAGCCAGGGCCCGGACACCCGGGTCTGGAGCTACATGGTCACCGAGCGCGGCGGGCTGGCCGACCCGAACGTCCGGAAAGCGCTGTCCCTGGCCCTCGATCGCGACGGCGTCAACCGGGCCGCGTTCGCCGGGCTCGGCCAGCCGTGGAAGGAACCGGTCGGCTCGGGTGCCTGGGGTTACGAGAAGTCGACGTTCCAGGCCGCCTACGACAAGCTCGGCGGCTCGCCGGACAAGCCGTCCGACGCCGACATCGCCGAGGCCAAGAAGCTCGCGACCGGGGCGGCCAAGCCGATCGTCGTCGCCAGCGACGGTTCCTCGATCCGCGACACGCTGGCCAACGCCCTGGTGTCCGCCGCGCAGAAGATCGGCCTGCAGGCGTCGATCACGCAGATCCCGACCGTCCAGTACGGCGACTTCTACGACAACCCCGATCTGCGCGCCAAGGCCGACGTCTACATGGACGACTACTTCGTGTCCAAGAGCGACCCGGTCGGCTTCTACAAGAACGGCGCCTCCACCTCCTCGGTGCAGTGGGTGCTGAAGGACCCGGCCTACGACAAGCTGGTGCTCGACGGGCGGGCAGCCCTCGACGACGCCGCGCGCGCGAAGATCGCGGTCGAGCTCGCGCAGCGCTGGGCGGACGCGAAACCGTGGATCAGCGCGATCCTCAGTCCCAGCACCGTCGCGATGTCCTCGAAGGTGACGGGGGTGCCGGCCTCCGGCGCGTTCCGCTACTACCCGTGGGCGGCCGATCTGGGCACGAAGGGCTGACGCGATGCTCACCCTGGCCCGGCGGCTCGGCGCCCTCGTCCTCACCCTGGTCGTCAGCTCGTTCGTGATCTTCGCGGGGATGTACGCCGCCCCCGGTGATCCGCTGACCTTCCTGATCAAGAACCCGGAGGACCGGACGCCGGACCGGGTCGCGGCGGTGCGCGCGGCCTACCACCTGGACGACTCGTTCCTGAGCCAGTACCTGTCGTGGCTCAAGGGGGTCCTGCACGGGGACCTCGGCACGTCGTTCGTCTACAAGCAGCCCGTGGCGGACCTGATGACCAGCCGGCTGCCGGTCACGCTGACGCTCGTGGCCATGGCCGCGCTGCTGTTCGTCGTGGTCGGCGTCCTGCTCGGCGTGGTGTCGGCGTTGAAACGGGGGTCGACGGTCGACGCGTCGATCACCGGGGTCACCACGTTCCTCACCTCGATCCCCAACTTCGTGGTGGCGCTGGTGCTGGTGTCGGTGTTCGCGGTCCAGCTCCGGTGGTTCGACGTCTCCGGCAGCGGCGAGGGCTTCGGCGGCCGGCTCTACCACCTGACGCTGCCCGCGATCGCCCTGGCGATCGGCGCGTTCGCCGTGGTGAGCCGGGTGACGCGGCAGACCATGGTCGAGCAGCAGAGCCTCGAGCACGTCGACGTCGCCCGCAGTTTCGGGCTGGCGCGCCGCAAGATCGTCCGGCGGCACGTGCTGCGCAACTCGCTCGGCCCGGTCGTGACGATGTGCGGCCTGATCATCGCGAGCATGCTCGCGGGCACCGTCGTGATCGAGTCCGTGTTCGGCCTCAGCGGGGTCGGCAGCATGCTCGTCGACTCCATCAACGCGCACGACTTCCCGGTGGTGCAGGCGATCCTGCTCTACATGGTGCTGGCGTACATGGCCGTGACGGTCGTCGTCGACCTCCTGTACCCGCTGATCGACCCCCGCACGCTCGAGAGGAGTGGTGCCGCATGACGGCCGTCGGCGCCCCGGTCCTGGCCGTCCCGCGCAAGCGGCGCGACTGGGCGTTCTACCCGTGCCTGGCGATCCTCGCGATCGCCGTCGGCGCGGCGGTGCTCTCACCGTGGGTCACGCCCTACGACCCCGCCGCCACCAGCTTCGACGCGATCTGGGTGCCACCGAGCCCGGCGCACTGGCTCGGCACCGACCAGCTCGGGCGCGACCTGCTGTCGCGGGTGGTCGACGGCGCCCGGCCGACCCTGCTCGGCTCGATCGCCCTGCTGGCACTGGCCACGGCGCTCGGTGTCCTCATCGGACTGACCGCGGCGTTGCACCGCGGCTGGGTCGACACGCTGCTGGCGCGCATCACCGACGTCATGTTCGCCTTCCCCGGCCTGCTGTTCGTGATCATGATCATCGCGGTGTTCGACAGCGGGACCGTGACGGCGGTGATCGGGATGGGGCTGGCCTACGCGCCGGTCATCGCGAAGTTCACCCGGGCCATCGCCCTGGAGGAGCTGGCCCGGCCGTACGTCGACTCGTACCGGCTGCAGGGCGCGGGCGGGTTCGAGCTGTGCCTGCGGTACGTGCTGCCCAACATGCTGCCGACGCTGCTCGGCTACCTCGTGGTGCTGTTCGGCGACGGCCTGATGAGCCTGGCGACGCTCAACTTCCTCGGCTTCGGCTCCCAGCCGCCCAGCTCGGACTGGGGCCTGATGGTCGAGGAGAGCCGGACCGGCGTCATCCAGGGTGTGCTCGGGCCGGCGCTCGTGCCGGGGCTGACCATCGCGATCGTCGTCGTGGCGACCAACGTGGTCGGTGTCCGGCTTTCCGACAAGCTCGCGGTCCGGAGGTAGGCCCATGCTGCTCACGGTGGAAAACCTGTCCCTTTCGGTGCCCGGGCACCGGATCCTGCAAGACGTCTCCCTGGAGGTCGGCACCGGCGAAGCCGTCGGTCTCGTCGGCGAGTCCGGGTCGGGCAAGTCGACGACGGCCCGCGCGGTCCTGCAGCTGGTGCCCGACGGCGCGCAGACGTCCGGCTCGATCTCCGTCTGCGGGCACTCCCCCGCCGACCCGGACAGCTGCCGCGCGATCCGCACCGAGCACGCGGCGATGATCTTCCAGGACCCGCGCTCGTCGCTGAACCCGGTCCGGCGGATCGGCGACTCGGCCACCGAGCGCCTGGTCCACGTGCACGGTGTGCCGAAGGCCGAGGCGACCCGGCGGCTCGTCGACCTCATGGCCGAGGTCGGCCTGCGGGATCCGGAGAACCTGCTGCGCCGCTACCCGCACCAGCTGTCGGGCGGGATGCTGCAGCGCGTCGTCATCGCCGCCGCGCTGAGCACGGATCCGAAGGTGCTGCTGGCCGACGAGGCGACCAGCGCCCTCGACGTGACCACGCAGGCGGAGGTGTTGGCTCTGCTGCGGCGATTGCGGCGCGAACGGGAGCTGGCCGTCCTGTTCATCACGCACGACCTGCTGCTGGCCGGCGCGTTCTGCGACCGCGTGTACGTGATGAAGGACGGCTCGATCGTCGACGAGCAGCCGGGCAAGACGGTGTTCGTCGACCCGGCCAACCCCTACACCAAGGCACTGGCCGACGCGACGCCGCGCCTGCCGGAACGGGAGCCCCGCCATGCCTGACGCACTCGTGGCGGACGGCCTCACCAAGACCTACCCCGCGCGCCGCGGCGGCACCGCGGCGGTCACCGCGGCCAAGCGGATCGGCTTCCGGCTGCCGAAGGGCGGCTCGCTCGGCCTGGTCGGCGAGTCGGGCTCCGGCAAGACCACGCTCGCCCGGATGATCGTCGGCCTGGCCCGGCCCGACGCGGGCACCGTCACGATCGACGGCCGGGACCGGCAGTGGCGGGCCCGCGGCCGGAAGGCGCGCCTGGCCCGGGCGCGTGAGGCGCAGATGGTGTTCCAGGACCCGTACGGTTCGCTCGACCGGCGGCTCACCGTCGAAGACGCCCTGCGTGACGTCCTTCGCCGACACCGCCCCGACTTGACGTCGGCGGGCGCGGCCGGGCACGTCCGGACGTTGCTGGACCGCGTCGGGCTCGGCGAGTCCAAGGCCGGCTCGCGGCCGCACCAGCTGAGCGGCGGCCAGCGCCAGCGGGTCGCGATCGCCAAGGCCCTCGCCGTCGACCCGGCGGTGCTCGTGCTCGACGAGGCCGTGTCGGCCCTCGACGTCTCGGTGCAGGCCCAGATCCTGGCCCTGCTCAACGAGATCCGGCGCGAGTCGGGTGTGAGCCTGGTCTTCGTCAGCCACGACCTGGCCGTGGTCGCCGAGGTGACCGACCAGGTGCTCGTGATGTACGAGGGCGAGTGCGTCGAGCATGGCGCCACCACCGACGTGCTGTGCCGCCCGCAGCACCCCTACACCGAGATGCTGCTGTCGTCGGCACCCGGACCCGACTGGCAGCCCGAGCGGGTCGCCGAGCTGCGGGCCGTGTTCGCCGCGACCCGCCGTGAGCCTGCAAGGAGTTCGCTCGCATGACCCCACCCGAACCCACGTCCGCGCGCTGGAGCCGGGGCAGCACCCCGGTGTTCGCCTCGCGCCACGACCAGCGCTTCAGCTACTGCCTCCACGTCCCGGAAAACCTGGCTCCCGGCACGCCGATCGTCGTGGTCGTGCACGGGACCGAGCGCAACTTCCTGCTCTACCGCGACCACCTGCGGCCCTTCGCCGAGGAACACGGCGTCGTCGTGCTCGCGCCGCTCTTCCCCGCGGGCATCATCGACCCCGGGGACCTGCACAACTACAAGTTCCTCGACTACCAGGGCATCCGCTACGACCAGGTGCTGCTGTCCATGGTGGACGAGGTCGCGCAGCGCTACCCGGTCGACGCCGGGCAGTTCTACCTGCACGGCTTTTCCGGCGGCGGCCAGTTCGCGCACCGCTTCTTCTACCTGCACCCGGACCGGCTGGCGGGGGTGTCGATCGGCGCGCCCGGCCGGATCACCCGGCTCGACGACACGCTGCCGTGGTGGCTGGGCACGGCGGACTTCGAGAAGACGTTCGGCCAGCCGATCGACGTCGAGGCGTTGCGGCGCGTGCCCGTGCTGATGGTGGTCGGCGACCAGGACGTCGAGACCTGGGAGATCACCAACCCCGGTGAGCCCAACTGGATGGCCGGCGCCGAGCTGACCGGCGACACCCGCGTCGAACGCCTGAAGACCCTGGAACGCGACTTCACCGCCCACGGCATCACCGTCCGGTTCGAGCTGGTCCCGGGAGTCTCGCACCACGGTTCCCAGGTCCTGTCACCGGTGCGCGACTTCTTCGCCGAACTGATCGACGCCCGGCGTCGCGGAGAGGAACCCTCATGACCGTCCTGGCCGCCGCCGTCGACACCGACGTCATCCCGCCCCTGTGGCGCCTGGTCACCAAGTTCGGCTACTTCGCCGGGCTGGCCGCCGTGATGGGCTCGACCCTCGTCCACACGGTGGCCCTTCGGCCCGCGCTGCGCGACGCCGATCCCGAGGACCGGACCGTCCTCACCAGACGGTCGGCGTTGGTGATGGCGTGGTCGGGGGTCGTCCTGCTGGCCGCGCTCTACCCGCAGCTCGCCGGCAAGGCGGCGCGGGCGACCGACGGGATGTCCTTCGGGGAAGCGCTTTCACCGTCGGCGATCTGGGCCTACCTGACCGTGCCCGGCAAGGCGTCGGTCTGGGTCGCGCCCAACCTCTTGGTGCTCATCACGTACGTGCTCTTCGCCGTGTCGGCGATCCTGCCCCTCCTGCTGTTCCGCACGTCCTTGCGCGATCGTGCCGACACGATCGCCGCGGTCACCTTCCCGCTTCTCGTCGTCGCGCAGCTGGTCACGGCCATCCCGGGCACCCTCGACGGGCAGACCGCCGACACCTGGACGATGACCGTGCTGAGCTACGCGCACCCCATCGCGGGCTGCACGTGGGTGGGCGGGATCGTGACGCTGGTCGTGCTGGCCGGGGCGCGCTCGCGGCTCGGCGAGTCGGCCGGACCGGTCTGGGGCCGGGTCTGGCGGCGCTTCAGCGTCGTCGCCGAGGTCTGCGTGGGCGTCGTGATCGTCTCGGGCCTGTGGCTCGGCTGGAAGTCCGTCGGCTCGCCCGCCCAGCTCTGGGAAACGCCGTACGGCCGGTTCCTGCTGCTGAAGATCACGCTCGTCGCCGTGCTGCTCGTCTGCGGCGCGGTCAACGAGTTCGTCCTGCTCCCCCGCATCGCGCGGCTGCGGGTCGCCGGCGACACCCGCTCGGTGTTCGCCGTCGCGGTCGGGCACTTCCCGCGGATCGTGACGCTGGAGGCCGTGGTGGGGGTCGCGGTGATCGCGGTCGTGCCGTTCCTCAACGGCTCCGCGCGTGAACAAGCGGGCGGAGCGGCCGAGCCACCCGCCACCGGCGCGCTCTTCACGGCGGTGTTCGTCCTGCTCGCGACGGTCGTGGCGGCGTTCTTCGCCAACCTCAAGCTCCACGAGCGCATCGACAACCCCGAGGTCGCGCGATGACCGTCCTCGACGTGCTGAAGGACCACTACGGGCTGACCGGCGTCGACGTCTTCCCGCTGGGCGGCGAGCTGGACGAGAACTCCGTCGTGCGGCTGGACGACGGGTCCCGGGTCGTCGTGAAGGTCTCGCCGCCCCGGGCCGACGTCGCGCGCATCCGGTGGCAGCACGAGCTGATGCGGCTCGCCGACGCCGGCGGTGTCCGGGTGCCTCGCGTGCGTGCCGCCCTCGACGGCGAGTCCCTGGTGGTCACCGGCCGCCGCGCCGTCACCGTGCAGTCCTGGTTGGACGGCCCGACACTGTCCGAACTGGACAGTCACGCCCCGGAACTCCTCGAAGAGCTGGGCGCCACGGCCGCGCGGCTGGTGGGGGCTCTGAAGGACGCCCCGAAACCGCCGGACTCGCCGCCTAGCCACTGGGACGTGCTCCGGGCCGCGGAGGCGATGACCGACGACGCCGTCGACGATCACGTGTGGCGCATCGTCGCGAGGTACTCACAAGCCTTGGAGCGGCACGGCTCGGCGCTGCCGCAGGCGGTGGTCCACCAGGACTTCAACGACTTCAACGTCCTGGCCCGGCGCGAGCCGGACGGCCGCCACCACGTCCACGCCGTGCTCGACTTCGGCGACGCGCTCCACACCGCCCGCGTCGGCGAGCTCGCGGTCGCCGTGGCCTACGCGATGCTGCGCAAGGCCGATCCCCTCGCCGCCGCGGCGGCCGTGGTGCGCGGCTACACCGCCGAGAGCGCGCTCGAAGACGCGGAACTGTCGGTGCTCTTCCTCATGGCGGCCGCGAGGCTGTGCGTCAACGCCGTCACCTGGACGCGGCGGGCGACCGCCTACGGCGACGAGCGGATGCGGCACACGCGGCCGGCGATCGCGGCGCTGGCCGCGACCCCGCCGGAGCTGGCCGAGGCGGTGCTCCGCGAGGCCGCGGGCCGTCCCGCCACGGTCTGGACCGCACCGGCGGCGGGCGCCCCGCCGAAACTGCCCGCCGGAGTGAGCTGGGGACGCCACCTCGAGCCCCGCTCGCCCGTGCGCCGGACCACCGCCGGCGGCGAGGCTGCGACGCTCCGGCTCGGTCTCGTCCTCGAGTCGCCGGAGCCCTTCACCGTCTACTCGCCGTTCGACGCGGTGGTCGTGCGCGGCGAGCCGGCGACGGTCCTCCTGCGCCACGACCGCCCGGAGCCCTTCTGGTCGCGCTGGACCGGCGTGACCACCCCCCACCGCGACGGCGACCCGATCGCGGCCGGCGCCCCGATCGGCCGGGCCGGCGCGGCGGTCCGCGTCGCGCTCTTCCGTTCCGCCGAGACGGCGGCCCTGGCGCCCGGCCTGGTGCCCGCGTCCCAGGCGGCCGCCTGGGCGAGCGTGTCCCCGGACCCGGCGGAGTTCCTCGGCCTCCCCGCGGCGCCGCGGGGCGAGACCTGGGACGTCGAGCGGGTCGTGACGTCGCGCAGCGTCCACTTCGCCCGGTCGCAGCGGTCGTACTACCGGCGTCCGATGAACCTCGTCGGCGGCCGGGGGAACTGGCTCCACGACGACCGGGGCCGCGCCTACCTCGACGCGATCAACAACGTCAGCCACGTCGGGCACGCCAACCCCCGGGTGGTGGCCGCGGCCACGGCGCAGCTGCGCAAGCTCAACACCAACAGCCGGTTCGTCTACCCCGGGATCGCCGAGTACGCCGAGCGGCTCACCGCGACACTGCCGGAGCCCCTGCGGGTGGCGTTCTTCGTCTGCAGCGGCAGCGAGGCCAACGACCTGGCGGTCCGGATGGCCCGGCAGGTGACCGGGCGGCGCGACGTCCTGGTGGTCGACGGCGCCTACCACGGCAACACGTCCGTGCTCACCGGCCTGAGCCCCAACCGCTACAAGGGGCCGGGCGGGACCGGGCCGGACCCGTCGACGCACGAGGTCGAGCAGCCCGACCGGTACCGCGGCCGCCACGGTTACGGCGATCCGGCGGCCGGGCGTGCCTACGCCGCGGACGTCCGGCGGCAGGCCGACCGGCACCCGCCGGCCGCCTTCATCGCGGAGTCGGCGATGGGCACCGCCGGCAGCGTCTTCTACCCGGACGGCTACCTCGCCGAAGCCTTCGCGGCGGTGCGCGCCGCGGGCGGGCTCTGCATCTGCGACGAGGTCCAGGTCGGGTTCGGGCGGTTCGGCGACGTCTTCTGGGGCTTCGAAAGCCAGGGTGTCGTGCCGGACATCGTCACGATGGGCAAGCCGATCGGCAACGGCCACCCGCTGGCCGCCGTGGTGACGACCCGGGAGATCGCCGACGAGTTCGACACCGGGATGAAGTACTTCAACACCTTCGGCGGCAACCCGGTTTCGTGCGCCATCGGCCTGGCGGTGCTCGACGAGATCGCCGAGCAGGGCCTGCAGCGGCACGCGGCGGAGACCGGCCGCCACTTCAAGGACGTCCTCGACGCGCTCGCCGGGCGCCACGAGCTGATCGGCGACGTCCGCGGGCACGGGATGTACCTCGGTGTCGAGCTGGTCCGGGACCGCGTGACGAAGGAGCCCGCCGGCGCCGAGGCACTGCACGTCAGCGAGCTGATGAAGGACGAAGGGGTGCTCGTCTACCCGACCGGCGCGACCGGCAGCGTCCTCAAGATCAAGCCGCCGCTGACGTTCACCACCGAGGACGCGGACCTGTTCGGGGCCACGCTCGACGAGGTGCTCGGCCGTGCCTGGTGAGCCGCTGGCCGGCCTGGTCGCCGTGGTGACCGGGGTCGGCGGGCCGCGCGGGATCGGCTTCGCGACGGCCGCCGCACTGGGCGCGCTGGGTGCCTCGCTGGTGGTATCCGCGAGCAGCGAGCGCGTCCACGAGCGGGCGGCGGAGCTCCCCGCCGGGACCGGTTCCCACGTCGGCGACCTGACCCGGCCGGAGACCGCCGACGACCTGGTCGCCACGGCGCTGACCCGGTTCGGCCGGGTCGACGTCGCGGTCCACTGCGCGGGCATGACGTCGGTCTTGTCCACAGTGGACGAATCCGGCCGGGCCGCGGACCTCACGTTCGGGATCTGGCGCGCGAGCCTGGCCCGCAACCTCGACACCGCGTTCCTGTTCGCCAGGGCCGTGCTCGACGCCGGTGCACGGCGGCTCGTCATGGTGGCCAGCCTGACCGGGCCGGTGATGGGCATGCGCGGCGAAGTCGCTTACGGCGCCGCCAAAGCCGGGGTCGTGGGCCTGGTCCGCGGCCTGGCCCTGGACGCGGCCGGCGAGGGTGTCACGGTCAACGCCGTGGCACCCGGCTGGATCGCGACCGACTCCCAGACCCCGCACGAACACGCCCAGGGGCTGCGCACGCCGATGGGCCGCAGCGGCACCGCCGCCGAGGTCGCGAGCCTGATCGCCTACCTGTGCACCCCGTCCGCGTCCTACGTCACCGGTCAGTGCCTCGTCGTCGACGGCGGCAACTCGATCGCCGAGGAGCGAGCATGACCTTCTTCGACCAGGAATCCTTGACCACACCGAAGCTTTCCGCGGCCGACGCCGAAACCCTCGTCCGCGAGCGCTACGGCGTCGACGGCGTCGCCGAGGAGCTGGGCAGCCAGCAGGACGCCAACTTCCGGATCGTGTCCCCCGCGGGCACGTTCGTGCTGAAGGTGTCGAACCCGGCGTTCACCGCCGAGGACCTCGACGCCCAGGACCGCGCGGCCGTGCACGTCGCCCGCTCCGGGATCCTGGCACCGTCGCCGGTCCCCGGTCTCGACGGGCGCACGGTCCAGCCCGTCGAGCTGCCCGGACTGTCCACAGTGGCGCGGCTCGTGACGTACCTCGAGGGTGCTTCCCTGAGCACGAGCCGGTATCTGGCCCCGCCGGTCGTCGCCGCGCTCGGCGATCTGGCGGGCCGCACCTCGCGCGCCCTCGCCACCTTCGACGGGCCACTCCCCCACCGAGACCTCCAATGGGACCTCCGCCACGCGCACGACGTCGTCACGCGGCTGGCGGAGTTCGCCCCCAGGCCGGACACCGTGCGCGAGGCGGCCCGCGCGGCCGCCGGCGCGCTGGCACCGTTCGCGGACCGGCTGCCGCTGCAGGCGGTGCACGGCGACCTGACCGCGGACAACGTCATCGCGGCCGTCGGCGACGACGGACGACGGCACCCGGCCGGTGTCATCGACTTCGGCGACCTCATGCGGAGCTGGGCGATCGCGGAGCTGGCGGTGACGTGTTCTTCGCTGCTGCCGTACGGCGATCCGGCCGTCCTGCTGCCCGCGATCCGCGCGTTCGACCAGGTCCGTCCGGTCTCGGACGACGAGCTGGCCGCGTTGTGGCCGCTGGTCGTGCTGCGTGCGGCGTCGCTCATGGTCAGCGGCCGGCACCAGGCGAACATCGACCGGGCCAACCGGTACGCGGCGAAGAACCTCGACGAGGAGTGGCGGATCTTCGAGGCGGCGACCGCCGTCCCGATCGAGGTCATGACCGAGCTGGTCCGCTCGGCGGTCCGGCCCCCGGCCGCGCGCCCGGTGGCCGCGGGACGGCCGCTGTTCGGGCCGTGCGACCCCGTCGACCTGTCGGCGATCAGCCCGTTGCTCCACAATGGACGGTTTCTCGACGTCGAGGATCAGCTGACGACGGGCATGGCCTACGTCCCGTTCCTGCAGCCGCGGCTGACCCGGACCCGACTGAACTCGCCCCTGCAGCCCGCGACCGCCGGGCTCGGTGTCGAGGTGTTCGGTGCCGGGCCCCTGGAGATCCGGGCGCCGTGGCCGGGCACCGTCGAGGTGCACGACGACGCCGTCGCACTCCGCGGTGAGCAGACCCTGTGGCTGTCCGGGCCGGTGCGGCCGGCCGGTGACGTCGTGCAGGCCGGCGATGTCCTCTGCCGGGTGGACGCGGGATCGGTGCGGATCCAGGTCACGCGCCTCGAGAGCCGGCCGCCGTTCTTCGTGACGCCCGCGATGGCCGGGGCGTGGGCGCACGTCTGCCCGGACCCGACGCCGCTGATCGGGCGGGCCCCGGACGTCACCGAGGCACCCGGCCTGCTGCGGCGGCGGGGGTCGGCGTTCGCGCCGGTCCAGGAGCACTACTACGCCGAGCCGCCGCGGATCGAGCGCGGCTGGCGGCAGCACCTGTTCGACGTCGGCGGCCGCGCCTACCTCGACATGGTCAACAACGTGACGATCCTCGGGCACGGGCACCCACGGCTGGCCGATGCCGTCGAGCGCCAGTGGCGGACGCTCAACACCAACTCGCGGTTCCACTACGAGGCCGTCGTGGAGTTCTCGGAGCGTCTCGCCGCGCTCCTGCCCGAGCCGCTCGACACCGTGTTCCTGGTCAACAGCGGCACCGAGGCGGACGACCTCGCGCTGCGCCTGGCCTGGGCGAACACCGGCCGCCGGGACGTCCTGACCGTGCGGGAGGCCTACCACGGCTGGTCGGACGCGACCGACGCCGTCTCGACGTCGGTCGCCGACAACCCGAACGCCCTGGCGACCCGGCCGGCGTGGGTGCACCCGCTCGCCGCGCCCAACACGTTCCGCGGCGAGTACCGCGGCGCCGAGGCGGGGCGCTACGCCGAAGACGCCGTCGCGTACATCCGCGGCATGGACCGGCCGCCGGCGGCGTTCCTGGCCGAGCCGTTCTACGGCAACGCGGGCGGCATGGCCCTGCCGGACGGTTACCTGGCCGCGGTGTACGACGCCGTGCGCGGCGCGGGCGGACTGTGCATCGCCGACGAGGTGCAGGTGGGGTACGGCCGGCTCGGCGAGCACTTCTGGGGGTTCGAGCAGCAGGGTGTCGTGCCGGACGTCGTCACCGTGGCCAAGGCGATGGGCAACGGGCACCCGCTCGGCGCCGTGATCACCACGAAGGCGATCGCCGAGGGCTACCGCGGCCAGGGGTACTTCTTCTCCTCGGCCGGCGGCAGCCCGGTCAGCTGCGCCGCCGGGCTGACCGTGCTCGACGTGCTGCGCGACGAGGGCCTGCAGGAGAACGCCCGGGTCGTCGGCGCGCACCTGCGGCAGCGGCTGCTGGAGCTGGCCGAGCGGCACCCGATCATCGGCGCGGTCCACGGCCTGGGGCTCTACATCGGCGTCGAGCTGGTGCGCGACCGCGAGACCCTCGAACCGGCGGCCGCGGAGACGGCCGCCATCTGCGAGCGGATGCGCGAGCTGGGCGTCGTCATGCAGCCGACGTCGGACCGCCTGTGCGTGCTCAAGGTCAAGCCGCCGCTGGGCATCACGACCGCCGACGCCGACTTCTTCGCCGACACGCTTGATCACGTGCTGACCGAGGGCTGGTAACGGAACGAGCACCTGCGGCCACCGGTTCGGCGTGCCGGACGGCGACGGCATCGGCCCGGCGATCGTGCCCGCCGCGACCCGGGTCGTCGACGCCACGGTCGAGACGGCAGGCCCAGGGCCGGCCGGGTTCCGCCGCCGCTGGGCCGCGCGGCCGATCGCGATGATCCTCTCGGGTTCGATGCTGCCGGATCGGCCGGCGGAGCATCACGTCGACGGCGTCCTCGGCGACCGGCAAGGCGCTGACGGAGGGCTGGTAACGGAACGGGCCCGTCCGAGGTACCCGAAGCGTAACTTTCGGGCGACGAGGGTGATCTGCACCAACAGGGCGTAACGGATCACCCGCTTGGTCGATACTCCGTTCGTGTCCGGGACGCCCGGACCTTCACGAGGGGACCCATCGCTCATGTCTCGACTCCACCTGGGAGCGCTCATCGCCACCGGGGCCGTCGCCGCCCTGATCTGCACGGGGTGCTCGGGCACCTCCGGCAGCGCCGCCCCGGCCACCGTGTCCGCCGCTCCCGCGGCCGCCTCCACCTCCGCCGCACCCGCGCTCGACGCCAAGGTGGCCGGCACCGCCGTGGTCGAAGCCGCGAAGCAGGCCAAGGCCGTGCACGTCCGGGGCACCATCTCCTCGGGCGGGAACATCAACCTCGACCTGCAGCTCAACCCGGACAGCGCGAGCGGCACCATCGTCAAGGACGGCACCGAGGTACCGGTCCTGCGCGTCGGCGACAAGTACTTCTTCCGGTTCAGCGACTCGCTGATCAAGGAGGCCGGGATCCCGGCCTCGGTGGGCAAGCTGCTCAAGGACAAGTGGGTCCCCTCGACGTCCCAGATCGGCGCCGGCGTCGGCGCCGCGTTCAAGCAGTTCCTCGACTACAAGACCTTCACCGACAACACCATCGGCCAGCTGGACTCGACGAGCTTCTCCGGCGGCGAGCAGACGACCGTGGCCGGCGTGCCGGCGCTGAACTTCACCAGCTCCGACGGCACCGCGACGGTGGCCGCCGGCGAGCCGCACTACCTGCTGCGCATGGCCGACCCGAAGAGCGGCACGATGGAGTTCGGCGACTGGGACAAGCCGACGACGGTCACCGAGCCGAAGGCCTCGGAGATCTACTCCGGCCCCGGCGCCTGATGTGGCACGGACCGCGCCCGGCGGGCGCGGTCCGTTTTCAGAGCCGTGAGACCTGGTAGTGCGCGATCAGCCAGCTCTCACCGACGCGGCGCACGACGACGCTCAGGTTCACCGTCAGCGTCGGCCGGTCCGTGAAGCCGAATTCGACGCTCAGGTAGCCCAGGACCAGGTCGTCCGCGAGACGCCGGGTCTGCAGGATCTCGTAGTCCGCCGTCAGGCCGAGGGGCTGGGAGTCGTAGTACGCCGCGACGCCCTCCCGGCCGACGCTGTACGGGTGCAGGCCCTGGAAGATCGCGTCCTCGGTGAAGTACGCCGCGACACGCTGGGGCTCGTGGGCGCCGACCGCCGACTTCCAGTCGTCCAGCACGGCGGTGAGGATGTCCGTCTCGGTACTCATGCCGGTTTCCCTTGCTGCCGAGGGACTTCAGTGACCGGCGCTCTGGCCGCCGTCGACGTGCAGGATCTCACCGGTGACGAACGGCGCGCCTTCCAGGTACACGATCGCGTCGACGATGTCGGAGACGTCGCCCATCCGCCCGACGGGGTGCAGGCCCGCGAGCGCGTCGTGCGTTCCGGCCGGGTGCATCGGGGTGCGGATGATCCCGGGCGACACCGCGTTGACGCGGATGCCGCGGCCGGCGTACTCGATCGCCAGCGACTTCGTGACGGAGTTCAGGCCGCCCTTGGTCAGCGACGCCAGTGCCGAGGGGACGGCGCTGTTCGCGTGGTCGGTCAGACTGGTCGTCACGTTGACGACGTGACCGCCGCCGTTCTCGAGCATCGCGGCGATGGCGCGCTGGGTGACCTCGAAGAAGCCACGCAGGTTCACGCCGGTGATCTGCTCGAAGTCGGCGCCGGTGTAGTCGGTGAACGGCTTCGCGACGAAGACGCCGGCGTTGTTGACCAGGGCGTCGACCCGGCCGAACCGGGCCAGCGCCTGCTCGATCACGCGGGCACCGACGGCGGGATCGGCGATGTCGCCGGGCACGGTCAGGATCCCGGCGTCCCCCGACGGGGTGATGGACCGCGAGTTCGCGACCACGGCGTAGCCGAGCTTGCGGTACGCCTCGGCCAAGGCCGCGCCGATGCCCTGCGACGCACCGGTGACGACCGCGACCTTCTGGGTGTTCATGGGTGTGGGACCTCCTCGTGGCGGACGGGCGCCGTGCCCGTCCTGAAGCGATCGTGAGCCCGGGGCGAGGGCCCTCGCCACGACCGGTTTCCTCGCACCTGGGAGGCCCGCGCTCCCACCGCATTAAGCTCGGCATATGGAGCTACGCCAGCTTCGCTACTTCGTGACCGTCGCCACCGAACTCAACTTCGGGCGCGCCGCGGAGCGGCTGCACATCGCCGGACCGTCGCTGTCCCAGCAGATCAAGGCCCTCGAACGGGACCTGGCCTGCCGGCTATTCGACCGCGACCGCCGGTCGGTCACGCTCACCGAGTGCGGCGAGACCCTGCTGCCGAAGGCGCAGTCGCTGCTCACGCAGGCGGACGAGCTGCGCCGGACGGCCGCCGGGATGGGCGCGCGCGAGCCGGTACGGCTGGGGTACGTCAACTGGCGCCCCGACGACCTGCTCGACCGGGTGGCGGGCGTGGCGCAGCTGCACGTCGACACGTGGGTGCTGCCGTCACACGCCCAGGTGCGCCGGGTCGCCGACGAGAGCATCGACCTGGCGATCTGCTGGGTGACCGCCGGCGACCTGGCCGAGCACGGCCTGCGGGCCGACCTGATCGGCGCGGACCGGCTCTACGCCGTCGGCACGGGCACCGGTTCTGGTGACGTCCGCGCATCGGACACGCTGGTGCTCGTGGACGGCGACACCGCGAGCTGGGCGTCCTGGAACGTCTACGCCGAGGAGTTCGCCCACGCCACGGGCGCGCGGATCGTCCGCACCCGCGACGGCGGCATCACCGGCCCGGGGTTCTTCGACCACGTCCGCAAGCTGCGGCACCCGGTGCTCAACTCGCCGAAGGGCCAGACCACCCCGATCCCGCCGGACCTGGCCCGGAGGGAGATCGTGGCGCCGTCGCCGTACTGGACGTGGTCCCTGGTGTCCCGCCAGGACGAGACCCGCGCGGCGGTCCTGGCCACGATCGCCGCACTCACCGCTCGCGTCGGCACCCTCGGCCTGGACACGGGCACACCGTGGCTGCCCGCCGACGACCCGCACGCGGCGGCCACTCCCACGGCCTGACGGCTCAGCCCAGCTCCACCCGCCGCCCGGTGCGGGACGACTCCAGCCCCGCCTCCGCCAGGCGGATGCCCCTCGCCCCGGCCTGGAAGTCGTACGGGTGGGGCTCGCCGGTGACCACGTGGCGGACGAACTGCTCCCACTGGGCCTTGAAGCCGTCGCCGAACTCGGCGTTGTCCGGCACCTCCTGCCACTGCGCGCGGTAGTCGCGCGTCTCCGGCAGGTCCGGGTCCCACACCGGCTTCGGCGTCACCTCGCGCGGCTGGACCACGCACTTGTGCAGGCCGGCGACCGCGCTCCCCCGCGTGCCGTCCACCTGGAACTCGACCAGCTCGTCGCGGTGCACCCGCACGCACCACGACGAGTTCAGCTGCGCGACGATCCCGCCGTCCAGCTCGAAGATCGCGTACGCGGCGTCGTCGGCCGTCGCGTCGTAGGCGTCACCTTGTTCGTCCACTCGGGACGGGATGTGCGTGACGGCCCGGGCGGTCACCGCGCGGACCGCGCCGAACAGGTTCTCGAGCACGTAGTTCCAGTGGCAGAACATGTCCACGACGATGCCGCCGCCGTCTTCGGCCCGGTAGTTCCAGCTCGGCCGCTGCGCGGTCTGCCAGTCGCCTTCGAAGACCCAGTAGCCGAACTCGCCGCGCACGGACAGGATTCGCCCGAAGAACCCGCTGTCCACCAGCCGCGCGAGCTTGCGCAGGCCGGGCAGGTACAGCTTGTCGTGCACCACGCCGTTCTTCACCCCCGCCGCGGCCGCCTGCCGTGCGAGCGTCAACGCGCCTTCGACGGACTCGGCGAGGGGCTTCTCGGTGTAGATGTGCTTGCCCGCGTCGATCGCCCGCGAGATCGCCTTCTCCCGGACCGACGTGAGCTGGGAGTCGAAGTACAGCGGGAAGCCGTCGTCGGCGAGCGCGGTGTCGAGGTCGGCCGTCCAGCGGGTCAGGCCGTGCCGGCGGGCGATCTCGGACAGCTTGTCGTCGCTGCGGCCGACGAGCAGCGGTTCGAGCTGCACGCGGGAGCCGTCGGCGAGCAGGACGCCGCCCTGCTCGCGGATCGCCAGGACCGAGCGCACCAGGTGCTGGCGGTAGCCCATCCGGCCGGTGACGCCGTTGAGCACGACACCCAGAGTCTGCTTCGTCATTTCCACCTCAGTGTTCGGGGAGCGCGTACCGGCCGAACCAGGCCGCGGCCGCGCGCAGGGGGACGTCGATGGCGGCGAGGTCCGGGTACCAGGCCTTCTCCCACTCCAGGGAGATCCAGCCCGACCACGACCGCAGGAGCTCGCCGCACTCGGAAAGCGGGATCGCGCCCTCGCCCGGCGGGACCGGGGTCGGGTCGTCGCGGCCCACGGCGTCCTTGACCTGGAAGTAGCCGAGGTAGCGGCCCAGCACGTCACGGGTGACGGCCGGTTCCTCCCCGGCCCGCCACGGGTGCACCGCGTCCCACAGGACAGCGACCAGGTCCGGGTCGCCGAACGGCTCGACGACCTCCAGGGCCGCGGCGCCGGTCGGCCGCGAGTCGTGGGTTTCGAGCAGCAGCCGCACGCCGGAGTCACGTAGGTCGTCCAGGACGGCTTCGATCCGGGGATGCGCGTCGCCGTCGCCACCCGGGAAGACGCGCACCGCCGAAGTGCCGATCCGGTGCGCCAGCTCGATCAGCGCGCGCAGCTCGCCGACCACCGGGCCGTCGGGGCCGGGGCGGCAGACCTTCGCGTACCCGGCCAGGCACGCGACGGCCAGCCCTTGGTCTTCGAGAAGGGAACGGAGGTCGCCGACGGCTGTGCTCGAAAGTCCTAAGTGGACTTCCTCATCCGGGTGCACGCGCAGCTCCAGGCCTTCACACCCGTGCGCCAGAGCCGTCCTCGCGGCCTCGCGCACCGGGATTCCCGGCATGCCCAGCGTGCTCACGGCGAACCGCCAGTCCATCGGCGACCTCCCTCGCTCAGCCTCCTTTGTAAGCGCTTACAGTATTACCTGTCAAGGGTTTCACGTCCCGTCGATCAGCCGGACGGCGATGTCCGGGCTGAACGTCCCCGCGGGCACCGTCGGCGCGATGCCGCACTGGCCGTCGGACACCCCCGGCGTCTTCACCCACAGGAGCATCTCCGCGCCGCCGCCGGTCTGCGCGGTGACACCGAGCTTGCGCCCGGCCGGGTTGCACCAGTTCCCGTTGGAGCCGTTGGCGTTGCGGCTGGTGTCGACGACGAACTGCGCGCTACCGCCCACCCCCGACTTCACGGAGTTGGCGTAGCTCACCGACTGGCTGGTGGTGTAGTAGTTCGACACGTTCACCGCGAAGCCACGGACGTTGGCCACACCGGCCGCCTTCAGGCGGCTCGCCATGGTCGCCGCCGCCACCCAGCCGGCGTTGCCGCCGTCGAGGTAGGCGTAGGTGTTCGGCGCCTTCTGCTGGAACATCTGCGTGGCGTAGGTGAGCATCGTGTTCCGGTCGGCGATCTGCGCGCTGCTCATGCAGTCGAAGTCGCCGAGGGCGTCCGGCTCGATGATCACGACGGCCGGGTGGGTCCCGACGCCGGCCGCGAACCCCGAGATCCACGTCTTGTACGCGCCGAGGCTCCCGGCTCCCCCGCCGGACTCGCCGCCGCAGGCGTCGCGGCCGGGGAGGTTGTAGGCGACCAGCACCGGCAGCTTGTCGTGGCTGTCGGCGGCGCCGACGTAGCTCGCCACCGAGCTGCCGATGTTCGCGTCGTTGCCGAACCACTTCGCGATCGGCTTCGACGCGATGGACGCGGTGATCTTCGAGGCTCGCGAGTCACTCGAATGCGACGCCACCCACTGGGCGGGCGCCGAACCCGTGTTCACGTAGAAGCCGCTGGTCATGCTGATGGGACTGGCCGCGCTCGCGGGCACGGCGGTGCCGACGAGCAAGAGTGCCGACACCGCGAGGATGCGGGCTGTCCACCGCATTGTGGACCTCCTTCTTTCCGGGGGAACGGGCTGCCGCGGGGCCCAGGGGTCGGCACCACCGCACCCGGAACGAGTGCGGCGGTCCCTGCGGCGGGTGGGTCTGCGTGGTCGTCAGCGGGTACCCGTGCCGGCGGCGAAGGCCGCGATCCAGGCGAGCGACGAGTTCCAGTTGATCGCCGTCTCGTTCGTGGAGTAGGAGAAGATGTCGTCGATGTAGCACTTCGCGGGTGCGCAGCCCGGCAGGTTCTGCTGGGCGACGGGGTCCTGCAGCCCGTTGTTCGGGCCGCCGGCCAGGGAGCCCGGCGGCGGGGGCGGCAGCTTCGGGTCGAGCTGGTGGGCCCAGATCCGGCCGTGCTCGTTGGTGCTGGCGCGCTCGCCGTAGCCGGTGACGAACGACTGGTTCAGCCCGTTGCGGCCGAGCAGGTAGTCCATCGACTCGAGGACGGCGTCCCGGTACCCCGGCCGGTGCGTGAGGTCGTAGGCCGTCGCGATCACCAGGGCGTTGTTGGTGGCAGAACTGGTCGAACCCCACGGGTAGGCCGCCGCCTTGAACGGGTTCGGGTAACCCTGGCTGTTCACGTTGCGCACGAACTGGTCGGCAACGCTCAGCACCCGCTGCCGAGCACCCAGAACGCGATCCAGGGGGAACCGCCAGGGCAGCCGGGCGATCGTCAGGTCGGTCAAGGCGCCGGTGTCGCGCCACGAGAACCCGTCGGCGGTGATCTTGCCGGTCATGGACTTCAGGTAGGTCCGGTCACCCGTCGTGGCGTACAGCTCGGTCGCCGCCCAGGAGAACTCGTCGGTGACGTCCGTGTCGTCGTACGCGCCGCCGCCGACGCTGTCCTCGTCGGGTGCGTAGATCGCCGGGTGGGCGAGCGCGGCCTGCCACGCCGTCTTGGCCGCGGCCAGGCACTTCGCCGCGAACGCGCGGTCGTAGGGCAGCCAGACGCGGGCGCACTGGGCGGCCGCGGCGGCCAGGTTGAGCGTCGCCGCGGTGGACGGCGGGTGCAGGTAGCGCGGCTGCGCGTCGGCCAGCGGCTGGGTCGGCAGGGCGGTCCAGGCGAGGTCGTGGATCTTGTGGTGGGCCATGCCCGCGAGGGGCTGCCCGGCCGGGACCTGCATCTTGAGCAGGAACTCGACCTCCCAGCGGGACTCGTCGAGCACGTCGGGGACCCGGTTGCCCGCTTCGGGCACCTTCAGCAGGCCGTCCTTCAGGCTCGCCCAGTCCCCTGTGGACAGTGACCGCTCGTAGCTGTCCATCAGCTGCCACGCGGCGAGCGCGCCGTTGACGACGTACTTGCCCTGGTCGCCGGCGTCGTACCAGCCGCCGCTGACGTCGAGGGAGTAGTCGCAGGTCCCGGGCAGGCAGGGCACGGACGTGTCACCCTTGTTGGGCGCGACACCGAGATGCCCGGCCGGGCGGGCGTAGGCGTCACCGGCGTAGGCGGCATCGATCGGGGTGCCGCTGCGGACGAGGTAGAAGTACTCCAGCGAGTCCTTGCGCAGGCCGTCGTACGGGTTGCGCGAGATGTCGAACGGCTCGCTGACCGCCGAGCCGACCGCGAGGGTGTAGCCAGTCCCCTCCCTGCGGTAGTCGCCGAAGTCCGCGATGTGCACGTGATCGCCGGACGCGGCGTCGTCGCCCCGCACCTGGGTCCGGCCCTTCTTCACGACTTTGCCCGCGCTGTCGCGAAGTTCCCACGGCACCGGCTTCGCCGAAGCGTCCACGATGGACGCCTGCTTCGGCCCGGACACCGCGTACCCGAGCTGATTGACCCGCACGGGTGAGCCGTAGTCCTTGCCGCCGCCCGGCGCGATGGCGCCGCCGGTCAGCGAGACGTCGTCGACGCAGATCGTGTAGGGCTTCGCGGCGCCGCCGAACTGGAAGTTCACCTGGCCGCGCAGGGTGGACAGGCTGGAGTTGCCGGTGAAGGTGAACGTCTTCGGGGTGCTCGTGACGGCGGCGGTCTTCGAGAACATCGTCGTGCTCGGGGCGACCGCGAGGCCGAGGCCGGCGTGGATCGTGACGTCGGCGGTGGCCGTCGCGGTGAACCGCAGCGTGTAGGGCTGGCCCGCTTCGAGCGGGATGTCGTTCTCGCCGAGCATCGAGTCCCACGGGTTGACCGTGCCGGCGGGGACGTCGGCGCACAGGCGGCCGGTGTCGATGCGGGACGGGGTGTTCCCGCTGCTCCACCAGGGGGCCTTGGTGGTGTCGAAGGTGCCGTTGAGCACGCGTTCGTACGGCGCGTCGGCGTGCGCGGCCGGGGCCAGCGAGACGACGAGCACGACGGGCAAGCAGGCTGCGAGCAGCCTGGGTCTTACGGACATACCGGAACTCCTGGGATCGAAGTCGGGGATCGAGGAGGCCGGCACGCCACAGCGTCAGCGGGGATGGTGCGCCCGGGACGGCCGGTGTGTCAACCGTCCCGGGGTCTTGACAGCTGCCTCTTCACAACCGCGCCAACTCCGGGTTACAGTCCTGTAAGCGCTTCCAATTCTGGCGCAAGCCAGCCAGCGTCCCACCGGCACAGCCGCAGCGTCGCAGCAGGTGAAGGTGTTTTCACAAAGTCGTGATGTAGGCCGTACGGGCTGTTAGCGGTTCCGGAAACGGCCTCGCAAGTGGAGGATTTCATGCCTGCCAGACTCAGGCGAACACTGCTGGCCACCGCCATGGCCGCCACCCTCACCGCCGCCGCGGCCTGCGGCGGGGCGAGCGACGATCAGCAGAGCGCGTCCGGCCCGGTCACCCTCGTGGTGAAGACGTTCAGCCAGTTCGGCTACGACGCCCTGTACAAGCAGTACGAGGCCAGCCACCCCGGCGTCACCATCAAGGAGGAGAACATCGGGAAGCTGGGCGACTACTCGCCCAAGCTGCAGCAGTGGATGACCGCGGGCTCCGGGGCCGGCGACGTCGTGGCGCTCGAAGAGGGCATCATCAGCCAGTACGTCGCGAAGCCGGACAAGTTCGTCAACCTCCTCGACAAGGGCGCGGACTCCCTCAAGCCGGACTACCTGGACTGGAAGTGGAACCAGGCCCTGACCGCCGACGGCAGGACGCTGATCGGGCTCGGCACCGACATCGGCGCCCAGGGGATGTGCTACCGCAAGGACCTGTTCCAGAAGGCCGGGCTGCCGGTGGATCGCGACCAGGTCGGCGCCCTCTGGCCCACCTGGGACGCCTACCTGGCCACGGGAAAGCGCTTTCTCGCCGCGAACACCGGTGCGAAGTTCTACGACTCCTCCAGCGGCATGTACCAGAACATCCTGATGCAGCAGGGTGATCACACCTACTACGACAAGGCGAACGCCTTCGTCGCGGACACCAACCCCGCCGTGCGCAGCGCCTACGACCAGACCGTCGGGATGATCCAGGGCGGGCTGTCGGCGAACCTCGACCAGTACAGCCCGCAGTGGAACGCCGGGTTCAAGAAGGGCACGTTCGCCACCATCGCGTGCCCGTCGTGGATGCTCGCGACCATCCAGAAGCAGGCCGGCCCGGAAAACGCCGACAAGTGGGACGTCGCCAAGGTGCCGGGCAACGGCGCGGTGCGCGGCGGCTCGTTCCTCGCCGTGCCGAAGCAGAGCAAGCACCAGGACCAGGCCGTCGAGCTGGTGAAGTTCCTGACCAGCGCGAAGGGCCAGATCGGCGCGTTCCAGGCGAAGGGCAACTTCCCGTCGTCGCCGCAGGCCATCGACGACCCGGTCGTGCAGGGGCTGACCAACGCCTACTTCGGCAACGCGCCGGTCGGGAAGATCTTCGGCGCCAGCGCGAAGGCCGTGAAGCCGGTGTACCTCGGCCCGGCGAACGTCGCCATCGGCGACCGGTTCACCAACGCGCTGCTCGCCGTCGAACAGGGCAAGCTCCAGCCGGACGAGGCGTGGGCGAAAGCCATCGACGAAGCCCGGCGCCTGGTCAAGTAGCCCCCGGGCGGGGCGCGTGCTCAACCCGCGTGCCCCGCCCGGCCTCCACAAAGGACGTCCAAGTTGGTCACCCAGCAACGGCCCCGCGCGGCCGCGAAACCCCCGGCGCCGCCGCGCCCCCGGGAACGCGGCAGCCTGCTGTCCCGGTGGGACCTCAAGGCCTCGCCGTACCTGTACATCGCCCCGTTCTTCGTCCTCTTCGCGGTCTTCGGCCTGTTCCCGCTGCTGTACACGGCTTGGGTCTCCTTGCACAACTGGGACCTGGGCGGCGACGGCGGCTTCATCGGCCTCGGCAACTACGCGACCCTCTTCGGCGACCCGGACTTCTGGAACGCCGTCGTCAACACCCTCGGCATGCTGGTGCTGGCCACCGTGCCGCAGCTGCTGCTCGCGATGGTCGTCGCCGCACTGCTGAACCAGCAGCTGCGCGCCCGGCTGCTGCTGCGGATGGGTGTGCTGCTGCCGATCGTCACGTCGGTGGCCGCGGTCGGCATCGTGTTCAGCCAGATCTTCGACCGCGACGCGGGCATGGCGAACGGCCTGCTCCACCTGGTCGGCATTTCCCCCATCGACTGGCGCGCGGACAAGTGGTCGTCCTGGGTCGCCATCTCGACCATGGTCGACTGGCGCTGGACGGGCTACAACTCGCTGATCTACCTGGCCGCGATGCAGTCGATCCCGCGCGAGCTGTACGAAGCGGCCACTGTGGACGGCGCGTCCAAGATCCGGCAGTTCCGCAGCATCACGGTGCCGATGATCCGCCCGGCGATCGTGTTCACGGTGATCATGTCGACCATCGCCGGCATGCAGCTGTTCACCGAGCCGCTGATCTTCGGGCAGGGCACCTACGCCATCTCCGGCGGCTCGCTGCGGCAGTTCCAGACCGTGTCGATGTACATGTTCGAGAAGGCCTTCCGCGACGCCGACCTCGGGTACGGCTCGGCCATCGCGTGGATGATCTTCCTGCTCATCACCATCCTCGCGGTCGTCAACTTCCTCATCACCCGGAGGTCGTCGAAGTGATGCGGAAGACCTCGCCCCTGGTCTACGTCACGCTGCTGGCCGGGATCGCGCTCTCGGCGTTCCCGCTGTACTGGCTGTTCGTGGTCGCCACCCGGACCAACGACATCGTCGGCGACTGGCCGCCACCGCTGCTGCCCGGCGGCAACCTCTTCGACAACATCGGCCGGCTGTTCACCGCCGAAGACGCGAACTTCCTGCTGGGCATGGTGAACTCGGCGATCGCGTCGGTGGTCGTCACCGTCTCCGTCGTCTTCTTCAGCACCCTGGCCGGGTTCGCCTTCGCCAAGCTGCGCTTCCGCGGCCGCAACGGCCTGCTGGTGGTCATCCTCGGGACGATGATGATCCCGGTGCAGATGGGCATCATCCCGCTGTACATGATCATGGTGCAGCTGGGCTGGCAGAACCGGCTGCAGGCGGTCATCGTGCCGTTCCTCGTCTCCGCGTTCGGCGTGTTCATGATGCGGCAGTACGCCGAGCGCTCGGTGCCGGACGAGCTGATCGAGGCCGCGCGCATCGACGGCTGCTCGACGTTCCGGATCTACCTCACGGTCGTGCTGCCCGCGCTGCGGCCGGGCGCGTCGGTGCTCGCGCTGTTCACGTTCATGAGCACCTGGAACGAGTTCCTCTGGCCGATCGCGGTGCTGGAGAACGACAACCCGACCGTGCAGTTCTCGCTGAACCAGCTGTCCACGAGCTACTACACCGACTACACGCTGATGTTCGCGGGCGCGCTGGTCGCCTGCGTCCCGCTGCTGCTGGTCTTCCTGGCCTTCGGCAAGCAGATCATCGGCGGCATCATGGAAGGAGCGGTCAAGGCGTGAGCACGTTCGAACCCGGTTTTCTCTGGGGCGCGGCGACGTCGAGCTACCAGGTCGAAGGCGCGACGGCCGAGGACGGGCGCGGACCGTCCATCTGGGACACCTTCGCCGCGACCCCGGGCAAGGTCGACCACGGTGACACCGGCGACGTCGCCGCCGACCACTACCACCGCTACCGCGACGACGTCGCGCTGATGAAGGACCTCGGCCTCGGCGCCTACCGGTTCTCGGTCGCCTGGCCACGGATCCAGCCGGCCGGGTCCGGCGCGGTCGAGCAGCGCGGCCTCGACTTCTACCGCCGGCTCGTCGACACGCTGCTGGAGCACGGCATCCAGCCGTGGCCGACGCTCTACCACTGGGACCTGCCCCAGCCCCTGGAGGACGCCGGTGGCTGGCCGAACCGCGACACCGCGCAGCGGTTCGCCGACTACGCGGCGATCGTGCACGAGGCGCTCGCCGACCGCGTCACGCACTGGACGACGCTGAACGAGCCGTGGTGCTCGGCGTTCCTCGGCTACGCCACCGGACGGCACGCGCCGGGACGGCAGGAGCCCGGTGCCGCCGTGCGGGCCGCCCACCACCTGCTGCTGGGCCACGGCCTCGCCGCGGAAGCCATGCCGGACAGCACGGTCGGCCTCACCCTCAACCTGACGCACGTCTCCCCCGCGTCCCGTGCCGAACCCGACCTCGACGCGGCCCGGCGGATCGACGGTATGCAGAACCGGCTGTTCCTCGACCCGGTGCTGCTCGGCGAATACCCCGCCGACGTCGAGGCGGACCTGGCCGGGGTGACGTCGTTCGACCACGTCCTGCCGGGAGACCTCAAGACCATCTCGGCGCCGCTGGACTTCCTCGGCGTCAACTACTACTCCCCCATGCTCGTCGCCGGCGGCGGCGCGCCCCGGCCGTCGGCCTACGTCGGCTCGGACCGGGTCACGCAGGTCGACGGCGGGCGCCCCCGGACGTCGATCGGCTGGGAGATCGACGCGCAGGGCCTGCTGTCCCTGCTGACGCGGCTGAAACGGGACTATCCGGCCATTCCGCTGTACGTCACGGAAAACGGCGCGGCCTTCGACGAGCCCGTGCACGACCGGGCGCGAGTCACCTATCTGGACGGTCACCTGCGGGCCTGCGCGGCCGCGATCGCCCGAGGCGTCCCGCTCCAGGGGTATTTCGCGTGGTCGCTGCTCGACAATTTCGAGTGGTCCTACGGGTACGCGCAGCGGTTCGGGCTCGTCCACGTCGACTACGAGACGCAGCAGCGCACGCTCAAGGACAGCGCCCGCTGGTACGCCGCCGTCATCGCCCGGCACGGCCTGTGAGCGCTCACAGTCTTGTTAAGCTGATTGTCCGATCAACTTGGGGGAGGCGAGCACGATGAGCAACCGGCCGTCGACGCTCGAGGAAGTGGCGCGCCTGGCCGGGGTGTCCACCGGCACCGTGTCCCGGGTGATCAACAATGCCCCGCACGTCAGCACGAAGTCGCGCGAAGCGGTGCAGCGGGCCATCGAAGAGCTCGGGTACGTGCCGAACACCGCGGCCCGGTCGCTGGCCACGGCGCGCCGTGGCGCGGTGGTGCTGGCCATCTCCAGCGACGACCCGGCGCTGTTCGCCAACCAGTTCTTCGCCGAGGTGATCGCCGGGGTCAACGCCGTCATCGAGGAGACCGACCTGCAGCTGATGCTGGTGCTCGCGGCGTCCGAGCGCGGCCGCTCGCGGCTGACGCGGATCCTGCAGTCGCGCGCCGCGGACGGGGTCATGCTGCTGGCCCTGCGGGAGAACGACCCGCTGTCGAAGATCGCCGACGAGGGCCAGGTGCCGGTGGTCCACGGTGGACGCTCGCTCGACCGCACTCCCCCGCACTACGTCGACGCCGACAACCGCGGCGGCGCCCGGCAGGCCGTGGAGTACCTGGTCTCGCTCGGGCGGCAGCGGATCGCGACGATCACCGGCCAGACCGACCAGCACGCCGGCGTCAACCGGTACCTGGGGTTCCGGGAGGCCCTCGCGCTGGCCGGGCTGCCCGACCACCGCGTCGCGCACGGCGACTTCAGCGAGGCCAGCGGCGTCGAGGGGATGGCGCGGCTGCTCGACGAGCACGCGGATCTCGACGCCGTGTTCGTCGCGTCCGACGCGATGGCGGCCGGGGCGCTGAGGGTGCTGCGCGAACGAGGACTTTCCGTGCCCGACGACGTCGCGGTGGTCGGGTTCAACGACATCGTCACCGCGCAGCACACGCACCCCGCGCTGACCACCGTCCGCCAGCCGATCGAGGCGCTGGGCCGGGAGATGACGCGGATGCTGGTGCGGCTGATCGACGGCGAGAAGCCGACGTCGCTGATCCTGCCGACCGAGCTGGTGGTCCGCGAGTCCGCCTGAGCGCGTCATCCCGCGGTCACCTCCAGGGGGTCGAAGCCGATCCGGACCGTGAAGCCGTCCGGCCAGCGGATCCCTTCCTCAGTGACGTCCAGGTCTGCGGCGTCAGTGCCGAGCACGGCGTGGGCGACGAAGACGGTCTGCCCGTCGAGGTCGCCGGTGAGCCTCGGGAGGGAGACCCACGGGGTGTACGCGGTGCCGTGCGGCGCGCGGACCTCGTCCTGCCCGGTCCAGCCGCTGAGGGGTCTCAGCAGGGAGTCCGCGGCCCAGCCGGTCTGCTCGGCGGTCGCTCCCGGTGGGGCGCCGACCACCCGGTGCACGCGCACCTCGTCGCGCCCGCGCACCACGGTGACGCTCTCGACGCGCAAGCCCGGGACGGCCGCCGTCCCGAAGATCGGGCGGTGCCAGGAGGCGGCCCAGCCCCAGCCGTCACCCTGGCCCGCGCCGAGCGGGTGGATCCGGCGGCGGACGCTGCGCAGTCCCCCGACGACGACGGCGAAGTGGTTGTCCGCGGCGTTGTCCTTCGCCGTGGGGCCGGTGTGGGTGGAGTAGGCGAAGCGGCTGTAATGCGGATCGTCGGCCGACTCGGCTTCGTGGGGACGCAGGTGGTCGCTGCCGTGGTTGTGCAGGCGGACGACGCCGTCCGCCTTCTGGAGCAGGAAGCCCGGCGCGGGCTCCGCGCGTACCGTGTCCGCGTCGTCCGACTCCTCTGTGGACGTCCACAGTGGATGATCCTCCGGCGCGAGCAGGCAGGCGAACGCCTTCGACGCCCAGTACGGCGAGCCCGGGCCGGAGTAGAACTGCGTCGTCGGCGCGTGCGGGCCGTGCCAGCCGAGGCTCAGGAGGCCGTTGCCGTCGACCGAGCCGCGGTCGAGGAAGTACCTGAGCGCGCCGCTGAGCAACCGACGTGACAGGCCGGGCCGCAGCGGGGTGTCACCGGTGACCGCGCCGAGGCCGATCGCGGACACGGCGGCGAAGCGGTAGGTCAGGGACCGTCCGAAGTGGAGTGGCGCGCCGTCGCTGCCGAACCACAGTCTCAAGCTCGCCAGGTGCTCGCGCAGCCGGTCGCCGTGGTGGGTCGGTTTACCGGCCAGGTGGGCGTCGAGGACCGGGTAGAGGTGCAGGGCCCAGCCGTTGTAGTAGTCGAACGCTCGGCCGTCGCCGTCGGCGTACCAGCCGTCGCCGCGGTACCAGCCCTCCAGGAGTTCCAGCGCGCGGTCGCGGGCCCGCGCGGTCTCGGCGTCGCCGCGGCCGACGTCGTCGAGGAAACCGGCGACGGTGAAGGGGAACAGGTACCAGTTGTTCGGCGCCGGGAGGTGGTTCAGTGCCCCGCGCAGCCACTCTTCGACGCGGTCCTGGACTGGTGGTTCGAGTCGGTCCCAGAGCCAGGGGCGGGTCAGGCGGAGGCCGAGGGCGACGGACGCGGACTCGACCATCGGCTGCCCGGCGACGTCGTGGCCGAGGATCACCGGCCACGATTCGGCGTCGTCGCGGCCCGGGGTGCGGGTGCCCGCGTCGAGGCCTTCGGCGTAACGCTCCAGCCAGTTGTGCGGGTCGCCGCCCCCGGCCACCCGGAAGGCGGCGGCGAGGAAGGTGCGGGCGAAGCCTTCGAGACCGTCCGAGCGGGCGCCGCTGGCCGACGCGGGTCCGGGCAGGTCGAGCCGCGCTTTGCGGGGGCTCGCCCAGCGCCAGGCGGCGTCGAGGAGGCCGTCCGCGGCGGCGACCCAGTGGTCGCGCGTGTAGCCGGTGTGCGGGCTGAGGCTGCGATCCTCAGGTGGCAGCTTCACGCGATCAGTCCCATCCGGTCGCGGTGCAGGGGGTGGGCGAAGCCGTCGCCGGCCGCCCAGCGCGCGACCTCGGCGACGGCCAGCGCGGCCAGCCGGCCCATCTCGTTGCCCTGCGAGCCCGCCAGGTGCGGGGTGATCAGCACGTGGGGGTCGTCCCAGAGCGGGTGCGCGGGGGGCAGGACCTCGGGCTCGGTGACGTCGAGGATCGCGCGGAGCCGGCCGGCGCCGGTGGCCTCGGCCAGGGCGTCCTGGTCGAGGACGGCGCCGCGGGCGGTGTTGATCAGCACGGCGTCCGGGCGCATCGAGGCCAGCAGTTGCCGGCTGACCAGGCCGCGCGTCTCGGGCAGCAGGGGCGTGTGGACGCTGACGACGTCGCTGCGGGCGAACAGCTCGGCCAGGCTCACCCGCTCGGCTCCCTCCACGTCGTCCACATACGGATCATGCACCAGTATCCGCAGGTCGTGGGGCTGCAGCAGCTCGATGACCCGGCGGCCGATCATCGACGCGGACAGGATGCCGACCGTCCGCCGGTAGTTGCCGACGTCCCGGAGCCAATCATCGCGGGTGCGGTTTTCCCGGTATTCGCGAGCGCGTTCGAGCACGCGTTTGCCCGAGAGCAGGATCATGGCGAGGGTGTACTCGGCGACCGGCACGGCGTTGGCCGCGGCGGCCGACGTCACCTCGATGCCGCGGTCCCAGCAGGCGTCGGTGACGTGCGCGCGGACCGACCCGGCGGTGTGCACGATCGCCCGCAGCTTCGGGGCGGCGGCGAGTGCGGCGGCGTCGAGCGGCGGGCAGCCCCAGCCGGTGATCAGCAGTTCGACGTCCCGCAGCGGGGCGCCCGCGAAGTCGTCGATCACCCCTTCGGCGAGGTCCACGAGGTCGCGGAGCTTGGCCAGGGTTTCGTCGTCGAGGACGGCCTGGGCCGCGTCCCGGCTCATGGCGAGGGCGGCGCGGATCACTTGACGGCTCCCGCGGTGAGTCCGGAGCGCCAGAAGCGTTGCAGGAGAACAAAAGCCAGCAGCAGCGGGAGGACGGCCAGGAGCGAGCCCATGATGACGACCGGGTAGTACTCGGGTGAGACGGTGGCCGAGCTGTTCCAGGTGTAGAGGCCGAGGCTGACCGGGTAGAGCTTCTGGTTCGACAGCATGACCATGGGCAGGAAGAAGTTGTTCCAGATCGCGGTGAGCTGGAACAGGAACACCGTGACCACGCCGGGTCCGAGCATCCTCAGCGCGACGCGGAAGTACGTCTTCAGCTCGCCGGCGCCGTCGATGCGGGCGGCCTCCAGGACCTCGTCCGGGACGTACCCCTGACTGAACACGCGGCCGAGGTAGACGCCGAAGGGGTTGAACAGCACCGGCACGAACACCGCCCACGGCGTGTCGACCAGCCCGGTGCCCGAGGCCATCAGGTACAGCGGCAGCGCGAGCACGGTCTGCGGCACCATCACCGCCGCGAGCACCAGCCCGAAGAGCTTTTCCTTGTGCCTGAAGCGGTATTTGTCGAAGGCGTACCCGCAGGCGATGCTGATCAGTGAGCTGAGCGCGCCGCCGACGACGGCGTAAAAGAGGCTGTTGGCGTACCAGCGGCCGTAGATCCCTTTGTCCATCGCGAACAGGTCTTTGAGGTTGTCCAGGGGTGAAAATCCGTTGAGAGAAAGGAGATCGCCGCCGAAGAGCGCGTCGCCGTTCTTGGCCGCGGCGAGGACGAGCCAGAGCACCGGCAGGAGCGTGTAGAGCACGGAGATCCCGACGACGGTGTTGACGGCCGTGCGGCTGAGCAGCCTCACGGGTTCACCTCCCGGGTGCGGTTGGTCCAGCGCGTCACGCCGTAGGACAGGGCGATGGTGCAGGCGAGGAGGATGACGGACGCGGCCGCGGCGAGGCCGTAGTTGTTGCGGGTGAAGGCGGCGTCGTAGATGTACATGCTCGGCGAGAAGCGCGCGGTGATCACCGGGGTGGACTGCGAGAGCAGCATCGGCTCGGTGAACAGCTGCAGCGACCAGATGAGCGTGAACAGCACGACCATCACGACGCTCGAGCGGATCAGCGGCGTCTTGATCCGCAGCGCGGTGCGGACCGGGCCGGCGCCGTCGACGACCGCGGCCTCGAGCACTTCGCGCGGCACGGCTTGCAGGGCGGCGTAGAAGATGACGACGTTGTAACCGAGGTTGCTCCACAAGGCGATGTTCACGATCGCCGGGAGAACGGCGTGAAAGCCGAGGAAGTCGACGGTGAGGCCGGCTCGACCGAGGACGTCGACGACCGGGCTGAGGCCGGGCGTGTAGAGATAGAGCCAGATGATCGCGGCGATGATCCCGGGCACGGCGTGCGGCAGGAAGAGCCCGAGCCGCGCGAACGACTTGAGCCGCGCGGCGGCGGAGTCGAGCAACAGCGCGAGCCCGAGCGACGCGACGACCAGCAGCGGCAGATAGATCAGGCAGTACAGGGCGATGACGCCGAGTCCACCGAGGAAGGTGGGATCGGTGAGCACGGCGAGGTAACTGCGCAGGCCGACGAAAACGGTCTGCTCGGGCCCGAACCCGAGCCCGGGTTCATCGGCACCGAAAAAACTCAGCCAGACGGCCGTCCCGACGGGAATGAGAAAAACGGCAACAAGAAGCACAAAGAAGGGCGCCATAAGCACAGCAGCGGCCGAGCGCTCCCGATCGCGCCGACGCGGACTCGCGCTCTTCGCGCTCGGCTTGGCCGGGCGGATCAAAGTGGCGGTCATCAATACCCTCCGGTCAACGGGGCTCGCTCACCGACGCCCCATGGCGGAAACACAGCCGCGGCGAGGCGGCTCCCCCGACAGCTTTGGTCCGTGAAGGCCACATTGAGGGACTCTGAGTCCCTCAATGTGGCCTTCACGTACTTCGGGAGTGGCGGGGTCGGCCGCAAGGGTGCGGGGCGGGGCGCGGCGGCGGTCATCGGTGGCCTCCGGTCGGTTGTGACGCACGAGCCGAGGCAGACCGCCGCACACGAAAACACGGGGCGATCCAGGAGCGTGGTCAACGGCGCCCGCCGGTCGGCCGGGCTCGGCCGACGCCACTGACCACCACGGCTGAAGTCCGTGAATGGCCCATTGAGGGACTCTAAGTCCCTTAATGGGCCATTCACGGACTTCGGGGGGACGGCGGCGGGCCTCGGGTAGGAGACTGCGCTTGGCTGGGAGGGCGTGGGGCGGGTTGGGGTGGTCATCGGCCGGGGTTGGTCGGCCGTGTGGGGCGGACGTCCTGTGGTCATCGGAGGCCCTCAGCTCGTGTGCTCGGTTGTGGACAGGCCCAGCGCGACCAGATCCGGCATGGTTGCGCGCTGCGCGTCGCGGACCGCGTCCAGCACCGTGCCCTGGCCTGCGCCCGCCCGCGCGAAGCCGTCCTGCAGGACTCGCTGGGTCGCGCTCATCCGCGGGCCCCAGACCCAGCCGTCGCGGATCAGCCGCGCCTGCTCGTCGAACAAGCCGTAGATGTCCTGGCCGCCGTAGTACGCGCGGTCGAACGCCTGACGACCGACGTCGACCAGGGCCGGCGCCGCCGGGTACTGGCTGCTCGTGCCGCTCGACAGGCGGGCGCGCAGCGCGTCCGGGTGGGCGACCTGCCATTCGATGAACTCCATCGCCGCCTCGGGGTGGGCGCAGTCCTTGGTGACGGCGAACGTCGAGCCGCCGTGGGTGCCGACCGCCGGGTGGGCCGGGTCCCACTGCGGCAGCGGCGCGATCGCCCACTTGCCCTTCTGCCCCGGGCGGGCCTTCATCTGCGCGCCCGCGTCCCACGCGCCGCTCAGCCGGGCCAGCACCAGGCCCTGCCCGATCTGGGCGTCGCTCTGACGGCCCAGCGACGCGTTCGTGAAGACCAGGCCGTCCTCGATCAAGCCCTGCCAGTACGCGGAAACGCGCTGGGTCGCGGCGTCGGCGAGCGAGACGTTCCACGCGCCCGCCGACGTGTCGAACCAGCGCGCGCCGGCCTGCCAGGCGAACGCGGCGAACTGCAGGGCGCCGTCGGTCGGGAACAGCGCGATCCGGCGGCGGCCGTCGCGGATCCGGCGGGCCGCGGCGGCGAACTCGTCCCACGTCCGGGGAAGCGGCCCGCCGAACAGGTCCGAGCGGTAGTGCAGCACCATCGGCTCGACGTCGAGGGGAACCGTGAACACCCGGCCGTTGAACGTCGTCAGCCGCAGCGCCTGCGGTAGCAGCTTCGCGCGGAGGCGGTCGCTCACCAGGTCCGTGATGTCGCGGGCGACGCCGTCGATCGCGAAACCGGGCACCTGCGGGTATTCGATCGTGGCGACGTCCGGGGCGTTGCCCGCGCGGGCGGCGTTGCTCAGCTTCGCGTAACCGCCCTGGTCGCCGGACGGGATCTGCTGGAAGTCGACGCGGATGCGGTTCTGCGTGCGGTTGAACGCGTCGACGACCTGCTGGCTGCCGCGCAACGCCGACCAGAACGTGAGCCGCACCGGCCCACCCGAACCCCCGGGCGCCGAGCACGCGGCCGCCAGGGGCAGGGCCAGGCTCGCGGCCAGCACGGCACGGCGGCTTGCGGGCATCGTCGCCTCCTGTGGTGCGTTACGGGGACGCCCACAGTCTGATCACCTGAACGTTTTTCGGTCAATATCTCCGGTCAACTCGGTCAAACGATCGGGTTGAGCTTCGCACCTTCAGCTCGGGCAGCACCGCGACCTGACGCGACGGCCCGGCGTCCGCGCCGAGCCGTTCGAGCAGCAGCCCGGCCGCGAGCCGGCCCACCTCGGCCTTGGCCGGTGCGACGGCGGTCAGCGGCGGGCTCCCCAGCGCCGCGACGACGTCGTCGTAGGCCACGACCGAGCAGTCCCGCGGCACGGCGATCCCGGCCTCGGCCAGCTGCCGCACCAGCATCAGCGCGTCGATGTCGCCGTGCATGACCACACCGGACGTCCCGCGCTCGCGCACCACTTCGGCCAGCGGCGGCCCGTCGGCGACGGCGGCCGGGTCGGCGCCCGCGTCCGGCGCGCTGAGCACCGCGGTCGCGTCCTCGACCTCCGGCCGCGCGGCGCAGACCTCGGCGAACGCGGCGCGCAGCGCCCGCGCCGTCGGGCTGTCGTCGCGCGCGGCCAGCACCAGCCGCCGGTGCCCGAGCGCCACCAGGTGCGCCACCGCGAGGTGCATGCCGTACCAGTGATCCGTGTACACGGAATCCCTTGCGTGCAAAGCACTTCCCCGCCGGGGACGCCGTTCCAGCAGGACCACGGGCACCTCGACCTCGGCCAGCCAGCCATCGTCCGCGGCTTCGGCCTCGACGGTGCGCCAGCGCGGCGCGATCAGCAGCCCCCGGACGTCGCCGCCGGCGAGCGCGCGCTCCACGATCGGCCGTTCCGCCCCCGCGACCTGCGGCGCCGGGTGCAGCACGATCCGCGTGCCGTCCCCCTCCAGCGCGGCGCGGGCGCCGTGCACGACCTCGTTGAGGTAGGCGTGCCGCTCGGGCACGACCAGCGCGACGACCCCGGTGCCGCGCTCCCCCGGCACCGGTGCCCGCCGGGCCGGCACCAGCGACCGCGCGACGCCGTGACCTCGGCGAAGCCGGCCCGCGCGGGCCAGGTCTTCGACGTCCCGGCGGGCCGTGATGACCGAGACCTCCAGCTCGGCGGCGAGGTCGGTGACCCGCACCTCGCCCCGCGACTCGACCACGGCCAGGACCCGCTGCCGCCGGTCCGCACCCGTCTCCCGCATCACGCCACCTTGACTGCTCGTTTGACCGTTTGACCGAGCATAGCGATCAGGGCTGGAACGACAAAGGTCCCGCTTCTGTCCGGCGGAGGCTGAGGGGGGTTGCCTGCGAGCGGAAGCGGGAGTTCGAGGCCGGTACGGGGGTCGCCTCGCGGCGAGTGGCGCGACACGGCTCCGGCGGACCGGAATTCCGTGAAGGCAAGGGGTGAGGCCCGGGGACCCACCCGTACCGACACCCGTTACAACGCAACGGGAAACATGGTGTTCCCGCGCCTCGGGGTGACGTGCGGCACGCGCCGGTTCACCACCGTCCCAGCCGCTCCAGCAGGTGCCGGACCGGGAGGGTCATCGCGCCCAGCCCGAGCGCCGCGGTGACGCCGTCGTCCGGCGCGGCCAGCCGCCGCTCGAGCTCGGCCAGCAGCTCCCGGCCGTGGTCCAGGTCCACCGGGTGCCCGGTGGTGCCGACGGCGCGGACGACGTCACCGAGGGTCTCGATGAGGTCGGCGAGCGCGGCCCGCGCGTCCGGCCACGGGAGGACGAACGTCTCTTCGTGCTCCGAAGCCGTGCGGATCGCGCCGACCAGCTGCTCGATCGGCGGCCACAACCCGATCAGCGTCTCGGTCCGGCGGTCGTGGTCGTGACCGGACCGGGGATGCCGCCGTCGCAGGTTGAGGACGCGTTCCTCCCGCGTCTGCCGGACGGCGTCGGCGGCGGCCGTGACCAGGCTGCGCAGCTCGCGGGCCTCGCCGAGCCAGTCCTCGACGTCGTCGGGCGGCTCCTCCGCGCGGACCAGCCCGGCCGTGGCGTCGAGGAACGCGGCCATCGCGGTGGACAGCCGTCCCGCGGCCGCCGCGATCCGCTGCCCGAACAGCGGCGGGTACACCAGCGCGTTGACCGCGGCACCGATCGCCGCGCCCAGCGCCGTCTCGACGAGCCGGTCGCCGAGCAGCACCGTCGGCGTCCCGTAGGCGATCAGCAGCATGCCCGTGACGCCGACCCAGATCCCGGATTCGCCGAACCGCCGCCACGACCCGGCCAGCAGGCCGACGAACACCACCAGCCCCAGTGCCACCGCGGGCCACGGGATCAGCTGCCCGGCGATGCCGGCCAGGACGACGCCGGCGGCGACCGCGCCGACCTGCTGCGCCCAGCCGCGCACCGACCGGTAGACCGTCGTCTCCACGAGGAAGACCGCGGCGTAGGGGGCAAGGAACGGCTGGGGCAGGTGCAGCACCGCCGTCGCCAGCAGCCACGCCCCGGTCGCCGCGAGCGTCGCTTTCGCCGCCTGCACGAGGACGTAGCGTTCGCGGCCCGGGACGCGGAAGGCGCGTGTCAGCCAGCCCAGCGGCGTCCGGACGCCCTGGCCGAGGATGTCGTCGCCGGCCGCCGTTGTCGTCTGTTCCACCCGCCGCGACTACCCGAACCGGCGATGGATCACGCATGATCGCCCGGAATCCGGGTACCCGGGACGCATGATCACGTGGGAGGCCAGACCGGCACACGGTCTGCTGGAAACCGCTCCGCCGAAGCCGCTGCCGCTGCCCCGGTCCACCGCTTCGATCGGCGGTGACTTGCGCACGCTGTACGCGGCCGGCGCGCTCGACCTGCCGCAGCCCGGCACCGGCGGGCTGGTCGGCCGGTGGGCTGCTTTGGCCGCCATCGGCCGGATCGACCTGACCCTCGCGCGGCTGGCCGAGGGGCACACCGACGCCGTCGCGATCCTCGGCGAGGCCGGCCTGACCCCGGTGCCCGGCGCGCTCTACGGCGTCTGGGCGGCGAAGTCCGGCGGCACCGGCGCGGTCCTCGAAGACGGCAGGCTCGGCGGCACCGTGCGGTTCTGCTCCGGACTGTCCCTCCTGGACCGCGCGCTGGTCGCGGCGGGCAACCGGCTGGTCGACGTCGACCTCACCGACCCCGGTGTGCAGCGGCACCCGGACACCTGGCAGGCGGTCGGGATGGACGCCTCCGACAGCGGCGACGTCGTCTTCGACGGCATCCTGGTCTCCGCCGACTCGCTCATCGGCCCGCCGGACTGGTACATCGGCCGGCCCGGTTTCGCACTGGGCGGCGGCGGGGTGGCCGCCGTCTGGCTCGGCGGGGCGGCCGGCGTCTTCGACGGGGTCCTGGCGTACCTGCGCGAAACCGGCCGCGCCGACGACCACCAGCTGGCCCACCTGGGCGCGATGCACGCCGCCCTGCGCTCGGCCGAGACGCTGCTGCTGCACGCGGCCGGCACCATCGAGCAGGCCGCCGACCCGTGGCACGTCGCCAGCACGTGCCGCGCCGGCGTGGAGCACGCCGTGCGCGAGATCCTCGACCACGCGCCCCGGCTGACCGGCGCGAGCCCGCTGGGCCGCGACCGCCGGTTCGCGCAGCGGCTGGCCGACCTGGGGGTCTACGTCCGCCAGCACCACGCCGAACGCGACCTCGCCGCGCTGGGCCGTCAGGTGCTGGACGCCGGGGAGGGCGTGTGACGCCCGAGTCGGCGTGGACCCGCGAGTTTCCCGAGTGGACGGACGACCCGTTCACCCGCGCGCTGGTCGTCGCCGCCCATCCGGACGACGAGACCCTCGGCGCGAGCGGCCTGCTGCAGCACCTGCACGCCGCGGGCACCGCCGTGACGCTCGTGGTCGCCACCGACGGTGAAGCCGCGTTCCCCGACGCGGGCCCGGACGAACGCCGCGAGCTGGGCCGCACCCGGCGTCAGGAACTGCGGGATTCCCTGCGGGAGCAAGGACTTTCCGACGTCGAACCAGTCTGGCTCGGCCTGCCGGACTCGGGTCTCACCGAGCACGAAGACGCGATGACCGACGCGCTGCGCGAGCACGCCGACGGGTGCGACCTCGTGCTGATGCCGTGGCCGCAGGATCCGCACCCCGACCACCGCGCGGCCGGGCGGGCCGCGCTCGCCGCCGCGCCGGTGTCCGCCCACCGCTGGTCGTACCCGATCTGGCTGTGGCACTGGCACTCCCCCGCGGACACCGGGATCCCCTGGCCGCGGGCGCGGTCCTACCGCCTGACCGACGCCGAGCGCGCCGCGAAGGCCGCCGCCGTCGCGGCTTTCCCGTCCCAGCTCAAGCCCGGCCCGCGGGGTGAGGACCCGATCCTGCCGCCGGAGGTCCTCGCGCACTTCGACCGGCCGGCCGAGACGTTCTTCCGTGAGCCGCCCGCGCGTTCGGCGCCGGTGAGCCGGTTCGCGCAGCTCTACGCCGCCGACGACGACCCGTGGCACGTCGCCGACGGCTGGTACGAGCGGCGCAAACGCGCGGTGCTGCTCGCTTCCCTGCCGCGGGAGCACTACGGCACCGTCGTCGAGCCGGGCTGCGGCCTCGGCCTGCTGACCCGCGAACTGGCGGCGCGCTGCGACCGGCTGTACGCCTTCGACCCGGTACCCGATGCCGTCTCCCGGGCCACATCGCTCGTTTCTGACTTGTCCCATGTGGACGTCCACAGTGGATCCGTTCCGGCCGGGATCCCGGCGGGACCGGTGGATCTGCTGGTGTACAGCGAACTCCTGTACTACCTGGACGACGACGATCTCACAGCCACCATCGAGGCGTCGGCCTCGGCGTTGGCGCCGGGCGGGGACCTGGTCGCCCTCCACTGGCGGCCGTGGGCCCCGGAGGCGCCCCGCGACGCCGCCGAGACGCACGAACGGCTGCTCGCACACCCGGCGTTCGCACAGGTGGTGGCCCACACGGACGAAGCGTTCCTGCTGCACGTGCTGAGGCGCCGGTGATCACGGCGGTCGGCGTGGTCGTCCCGGCCCGGGACGAGCAGGACCTGATCGAGCCGTGCCTGCGCGCGCTCCGGCAGGCACTGTGGCGGCTGCCCACGCGGGTCGAGCGGGCGGTGTGCGTGGTCGCCGACCGGTGCGCGGACGACACCGCCGCCCGCGCCCGTTCCGTCTTCGGCGACTGGGCGACCGGCCGCGTCGTGGTCACCGACCGGCCCCGCACGATCGGCGAGGTCCGCGACCTCGGCGTCCACGCGGTGCGGGCCGAGCTGGCCGGGCACGCGGCGTCGGAGATCCTGCTGCTCAACACGGACGCCGACACGCGGGTCGCCTCGGGCTGGGCGCGCGAGCACCTGCGCCGCGTCGAGCGGGGCGCGCACGCGGTCACCGGCCCGGCCGAGCTGGCGGGCCCGTTCCCCGGTTCGCCGCACGCGGCCCGCCGTTACCACGCGGTGGTCTCGGGCGGGGTGAACGTCTACGGCGCCAACCTCGGCGTCCGCGCGGACGCGTTCGACACGGTCGGCGGCTTCGGCGTCTGCCGGACCGGTGAGGACCACGACCTGTGGCGACGTCTCGGCGAAGCCGGGTTCCGCTGCCGGGTGGAGCCGGCGGCGGTGGTGCGGACGAGCGCACGTCTGGACGGCCGCGCTCCGGACGGGCTGGCCTCGCTGCTGCGCAGCACGTTGCGCGAGGAACCGGTGGCCTGAGCATTCGGGCCGGCCGACGATTACCCTGGCCCAGCGCGGGTACGCGTAGAGCATGACCTCCGAAAGCCTGGTAGTGATCGGAAGTGGCGCGGCCGGGGTGTCGGCCGCCCGTGCGTATCGCGAGGCCGGTGGGCGCGGCGACGTCCGGCTGCTCACCGCCGACACGGATCCGCCCTACGAGCGGCCGCCGTTGTCCAAGGAGTTCCTGCGCGGCGAGACCGACGACATCGGCATGGAGAGCGAAGAGTTCTTCACCGGGCAGGACATCGCCGTGTCCCTGGGTGATCCGGTTGTCGAACTCGGCGACCATCGTGTGCGCACCGCCGCCGGTCTGGAGCACGCCTTCACCCGCTGCGTGATCGCGACCGGCGCGGAACCCGCCCGGCCCGCCATCCCCGGCGCGGACCACGTCGACGTGCTGGTGCTGCGGTCGGCGAAGTCGTCGCGTGAGCTGAAGAAGGTCGCGGCGGACGCTCGCAGTGCCATCGTCGTCGGCGCCGGGTTCATCGGCTGCGAGGCCGCGGTTTCGCTCGCGCGCCTCGGCGTGCAGGTGACCGTCGTCTGCCCGGAGGGCGTCCCCCAGGAGGGCCGCCTCGGCCGGGACGCCGGGATCCGGATCCTGCGGTGGCTCAAGGCCGAAGGCGTCAGCGTGCTGCGCGGCACGACGCTCGAGTCGATCGAGGCCGGCCACCGGATCCGCTCCGACCTCGTGCCGGTGCTCGACGCCGGGCTTGTCCTGCTCGCCACCGGCATCCGGCCGCGGGTGCAGCTCGCCGAGAAGGCCGGGCTGAAGATCGAGCAGGGCCGGATCCGCGCCGACGACCGGCTGCGCACCAGTGCGGACGACGTCTTCGCGGCCGGTGACGTCGCCTTCGCGGACAACGCCGCCGCGGGCCGCGCGCTGGCCGTCGAGCACTGGGGTGAGGGCCTCGCGATGGGCGCGATCGCCGGGCGCAACGCCGCGGGCGAGTCCGAGGCCTGGGCGGACGTCCCGGGCTTCTGGTCCGAGATCGGCGACCGGGTGCTGAAGTACGCCGCCTGGGGTGACGGCTTCGACCAGGCCCACCTGGTCGAGCATGACGGCGGCGGCTTCACGGTCTGGTACGAACGCGACGGCGCGGCGGTCGGCGTCCTCACCCACGAAGCCGACGACGACTACGAGCGCGGCGAGGACCTGATCCGGAAGGGCGAGCCGGTCACGGCCCGGTGACCAGCGGCTCCGCCCGCTCCCGGATCTCCTCGAACAGCTCGCCGACGTACTCGCGGACCCGCGGGCCGCCGTCGCGGCCGGTCCAGTAGCGGCGGACCGCGCCCACCAGGCGGTAGCAGACGTCGATGGGGACCAGGAAGCAGTCCGTGCCGCACTCGGCTTCGTGGAACAGGATCGCCTCGACCTCCGGCTCGGCCGCCGCGAGCAGCGGGTGGCCGTCGGACAGTTCGGTCCAGAGGTCGAGCGTCAGCAGGCTTTCGGTGGGACCGGCCGGCCCCGGGTGGAACGCCGCGACACCCGCCCCGCGGCGCAGGAAGAACGCGAAGCTCGCCGGGATACCCAGCCCGGCCCAGTCGATGCCGGTGACCGGGCGGTCCGGGTCCCACAGGTAGCGCTCGGGCACCGCGCGGTACCGGGGGTCGCAGCAGCGGCTTTCGGTGAAGAGCAGGAAACACGCGCGGCACGCGCACAGCAGGCCGCGGCGGCCGGTGTCGACGACGTGGCCGTGCCGCGACGCGACCGGCGTCCCGCACAGCTCGCACTTCTCCAGCCACGCCGAACGCTGCGCCGGCACCGGGCGGGGCCGGTCCCCGCGGTGCGGGAAACCGGTTCGGGAGCTCATGAAGCCCGCCCCTCGGTGGCGGCCCCCCAGCCGGGCGGCGGGCCCATGCCGATCTGGAAGAGTGCCGCGGGCTCGGCGATCTCGACGCCGGTCAGCTCCGGGGCGGCGTCGAGGAGCGCCGTTTCGAGGAGCGCGTCGGAGGCCGAAGAGCCACAACCACGACTGCCCGCGCGCCGCAGCCGGGCCACGCCGCCGTCGACGCCCAGGAACTCGGCGTCGCTGCCCAGCCGGTCCAGCGCGTGGCGGATCCGGACGTCCGCGTTGTGCGGGTGCAGGTCGTGCAAGACCAGGAGCCCGGACAGCAGGCCGTCTTCGGCGAGCGCGTCGACCAGGGCGGGGTCCCGCGCGCGCAGCACGCCGACGACCCGGGCGAGGCCTTCGCCGTAGAGGTCCATCAGCTGCCGGACGAGCTCCTCGGCCGGCTCCCGGCCGGCTCCGCCGAGCAGGACGCCCAGCAGTTCCTCGACGCGGTCGCCGACGGCGCGAACGGAGGTCATCGCCGTCACCAGCGGGTGGCCCGCGACGGCGTGGCCTGCGGTTCCTCGGCGCCCGCCTTGGTGCGGATCTCCCGCAGGATGCGGATCGCCGAGCCCGACACCGTGCTCGCCGCGGCCGGGGCGCCGGCGCCCGCCGGGTCCTCCATGAAGGGCATGAACTTGTCGGGGAAGCCGGGCATGGTGCAGCCGATGCAGATGCCGCCGACGTTCGGGCAGCCGCCGATGCCGTTGATCCAGCCGCGCTTGGGCACGTTGCACTTGACGACCTGGCCCCAGCAGCCGAGCTTGACCAGGCACTTCGGCGAGCCGTGCTGCTCGGCGAACTCGTCCTGCTCGTAGTACCCGGCCCGGTCGCAACCCTCGTGCACGGTGTTCTGGAACAGCCACTTGGGCCGCAGGGCGTCGTCGACGTCGATCACCGGCGCCCGGCCGGAGGCCTGGAAGAGCAGGTGCAGGATGGTCTCGGAGAGGTTGTCGGGCTGGGCGGGGCAGCCGGGGACGCACACGATCGGCAGGCCGGCCTTGGACCGCCAGTCCCAGCCGAGGTAGTCGGGCACGCCCATCGCGCCGGTCGGGTTGCCCGCCATCGCGTGGATGCCGCCGTAGGCCGCGCAGGTGCCGACGGCCATGATCGCCATCGCCTTGGGCGCCAGGCGGTCGAGCCACTCGCTGGCGGTCACGGGCTGGCCGGTGACCGGGTCGTTGCCGAACCCGGACCAGAAACCCTCGGTCTTGTTCGACTCGTCGGCTATCGAGCCTTCGATCACCAGGATGAACGGCTCGAGCTCACCCCGATCGGCTTTGTGCCACCACTCGATGAAACTGTCACGGCCCTGTTCGGGACCGCATTGGAAATCGAGGAACGGCCAGTGCATTTCGATCTTCGGCAACCCGGGAAGACCGCCGAGAACGATCTCTTCGATGCTCGGCTGGCTCGCCGCGGTCAACGCGACGGATTCCCCGTCGCAGCTCAGGCCGCCATTCATCCACAGGATATGAACGGTCGGTGGCTCATAAACCGGTTCGGCCGAAGGGCCGTTGCCGTTCTGCGTGGCCCTGTCCATCGATGCGCACCTCTGCAGGCTCGGGGATCTTCAGGCTCGGGTTCTTCAGGAATCCCGCCCCGGGACGGCCCGGCGGACGCCCACCGTAGACCTGTCCGGCATTCGCGGCAAGAGTGTCCCCCGCACGGACGGCACCGTCCCTGCTCCGTTCCGGGGTCGGGGAAAATCCCTGCGACGGCTACACTCGGAGGCCACCGGAAGGGGCACTTCGAGTGGTTGAGTCGGCTGGTCGGTCGCGCGGGGGATCGATCGAGGTGGTATCGGTCGAGGTCAGCACGAAAGTCTTTCCGGCCCGGCCGTCCGCGGTTCCGGAAATCCGCGAATTCCTCCGCGGCTGCCTCGCGGACTCACCACTGCCCGAGTCCGAAGATCGGGAACTCGGAAACACGATCCTGACCACTCTGCTGGCGGCGGCGGGACCGGCGGGAATGATCGAAATCTCGTGCCGGAAATACCCCGGACGGGTCGAGTTCGACGTCCTGCCTTCGGCGACCGCGCACCTCGACCCGGCGGCGGCGACGGAACCCGATCCGGAAGAACCCGACCCCGCCGAAAGCTTCGCCGACTGGATGACGGAGGCCCTGCGCCGGTCCGGCACCACCCGGGAAGCCGCGGCACAACGGCTGGGCGTGTCGGTGAAGACGGTGAACCGCTGGATCGGCGGCCAGACCGAGCCGCGGCTGCGTGAGCTGCGCCGGATCCAGGACCAGTTCGGCGACGTGCCCCTGCGCTGACCGGTGGACACTTCTGTCCCGGCCTCAGCCGAGCGTCCCCGTGCCCTCCCCCGCCCACGACCCCGGCGTCGCCAGCTCGATGGTGCAGCCGGCCGAGTCGGAGCTGATGTCGAGCCACTCGCAGATCTGGTCGGTCATCCACAGTCCGGTGTCGGAGCGGCGCAGGTCCGGCGGCCGGGACCCGAAGAACGGCGGCAGGTCGAGCGGCTCGTCGCTGTGCAGCGTGCACACGACCCGCCCGGCGGCCGGCCGGACCCACACCTCGGCCCGGTTGATGCCGTGGTCGATCAGGTAGGCGATCGCCTCGCCGACGGCGATGCCGAACATCGCCACGGCGTTCTCGGGCTGCAGCAGCGGCCCGGCCTTCTCGAGCACGTAACGCCGCACGGCGATCAGGTCACCCTCGAAGCGGAAGATGTCGGCCCCTTCGCCGAGCGGCGGCGGTGATGCGGGGAAACCGTCGACCCGCGCGGGCGCGGTGAACTGCTCGGAGGGCTTCGCCTGGCCGTCGACCAGGAACTCCGGGTGCGCGCGGCGGGCGTCCTCGATCGCGCCGGCCTCGAAGACCCTGGTGTCGTACGGGCAGACCAGCCAGATCCCGGTGCCGGCGAGGGACACGTTGAACCCGGCCTCGGCGAGCTTCCACTCGGCCGCGCCGCGTGCGACGCGGGCCGGCTCGGCCAGCACCCGCACCGTGGTGCCCGGTGTGGTCGACCGGTAGCGCGTCCAGTACCGGTGCAGGGCGGCGGCCAGCTGGGGCGGACGGCGTTCGAAGCAGGCCGGCTCGACCTGGACGAGCTTGCCCGCGTCGGCCCCCAGCACGTCGTCGAGCAGCTCCTGGTTGGCCTGGGTCGTGCTGACCAGCACCGGCTCTCCCCGCCGCAGCCCGTCCCGCGCGAACGGCACGGCCATCGCGAGGAACTCCTCGTCGCTGCCGTAGACGCAGCTCTGATGCCGGAAGTCCGCCTCGGCGGGAAGGGGCGTCGGGGTCGCCATGCGCGTTTCAACCTCCGGAACCGGTCGTCGAAGACGACCGCAAGATGGTGTCGTTCCCCAGAACTCGAACGGGAACGTGGGGAGAGTACCCGGGCCGACGCCTTTCCGGTATCGCCGCGCGAATGCATTCCACCTTTCGGACCAGCAGCAGGCCGTACGTTTGGAACGTCTGGGTACCGTGCCATTTATGTCTCGCGCCATGATCACCATTGCCGCAGGTCAACGACCTGGTTGTCGCTCGGCGTCGAGCGCCGAGACCATTTATGTCCGAAGGGCGCGGACGCGCGAACACAACTGTCCCGGCGGTCCCGCAAAAACGGTGAGACGGCATAACGAGGTGCGGCGGTGGTTCGCAAAATACAAATTTCCGGTATTCGGCGGGAAGGCCCGGCGACACCCGGTCCGCGCCGGCTCTGGGCACCCCCCGAAGAGCACCCAGAGCCGCGCGGGTCGCGCCACCCCCCGTCGCGCGACCGGAGAACACCCGCCGGGCCTCCCCCGTCCCGGTGGGTGTTCTCCTCGATCCCCACGGTGCCAGGCGGCCCGATCCGGCGGCAGGGAGTCGACCGGGGAGGATGGGCGGGAGGATGCGGGGAGATTTCGCCGAAGGCCTTGACGTCCGCTTCGTCCTGTGGTTGACACTCGGCGCGAAAATGCCTCAGACTGGATCTCGCTGTGCCACGTTGGCGGGGAGGGTTGACCGTGGCGACACCCAACACCGTGCTGCGTGAGCTGCGGGAACGCACGAGCTCGTCCCGGTATCCCGGCGAAGGCCTGTCCCGCCAGGAACTGGCCGAGAAGGTCAATTCCCACCTGTGGACCACCCACCGGCAACGGGTCGAGGTCGACGCCGGGTACATCGGCAAGCTCGAACGCGGCGTGATCCGCTGGCCGGGCGGTTCCTACCGGGAAGCACTGCGCACGATCCTGCGGGTTTCCACGGACGCCGAACTCGGGTTCGGCAACACCCGGCGTGCCGCGGTCCCCGTCGCCGAGCCTGGCCCGGTCCCGTCCGGCGTGCCGGACACCGTCGACGAGCGGCACGTCCGGGACGTCGCCGGTGCCGCCGAGCTGCTGAGCGCGTGGGACCACCGGCACGGCGGCTGGTCGCTGCTCGAAGCCACGCTGGCCCAGGCCCGCTGGGCGCGCGAGCTGGTGCGCGCCGGCTGCCCGGCGCCGCTGCGTGCCCCGCTCCACCAAGCGGTCGCCGATCTCGTCGGCGCGTGCGGGTTCAAGCTCTTCGACACCGGCGCCCACCGGGAAGCGAGCCGCTACTTCCGCTTCGCTCTCGAGTGCGCGGAGGAGGCCGGCGACTGGCACCGCCGCGCCCGGATCCTCGCCCGGATGGTGCGCCTGGCCGTCGAAACCGGCCAGGCCGACCAAGCGCTGACCTTGGCGGAGTACGGGCTGGTGCGCGCCGATCGCCTGTCCCCCGTCCGGCAGGCGATGCTGCACGCCGCGCACGCCAAGGCGTTGGCGGCAATGCTGCGGAAACAGGAGGCCCTGCGCGCGATCGGCGCCGCGGACGAGGCCTTCGACCGGGCGTCGGACGACGACTTCGCGACCCTGCCCACCGACCGCTACACCCGCGCCAACCTGGCCGGGGAAACGTGCGAGGCGCTCGCCACGCTGCGCACCGACTTCGGTGCGAGTTTCACCTTGGCCCAGAACGGTTTCGGCGACGAATACCCGCGGTCCCGGGTCCTGGCCGAGCTCAAGTTCGCGTCGTTCACGCTGGCGACCGGCGACCCGGCCGAAGCGGCCCGCATCGGCCACGTCGCGCTCGACACCGCCGAGCGGATGCGCTCCGGCCGGGTCGACGAACTGGTCCGCGTCCTCGAACGGGAAGTCGCCGAAGAGAACAGCCGCGCGGTGCGCGACCTCCACGACCGGCTCAGGTCGTCCGTGTGCCGGTGAGCGTTCCGGAAGCCAGGACGTGTCCCGCGAGCACCGAGGGCACGGCCTGCGTGTCGGCGACCTCGGTGAAGTCGACGTCGATGTCGAGGGCGTAGAGGTGGAAGCGGTAGCGGTGCGTGCCGTGGCCGGGCAGCGGCCTCGGCCCGACGTACTTGGCCTGACGGCGGTGATTGGGGACGAACCGGAAGCGCGGGTCGTCCGGCGTGAGCGCACCTTCCGGGAGGGCGCTCTCGATCGGCCTGAACGCGGCGATCGTGTGGATGCCGGGCGTGGCACCCGGGTTGTCGAGGTCTTCGAGCACGAAGACCAGGCCCTGGGTGCCCTCGGGAAGGGCGCTCCACGCGAGAGCGGGTGAGACGTCCTCGCCGATGAACTGCCCGCAGTGCTTGGCGGGCACCACTTCCCCGTCACCGAAGGCCGGTGACGTCAGCGTGATGCGGTCGCCGGTCGCGAGTTCGGGGGCGTTGGCGATGCTCGCGGCTTCGTCGGGGCGCCGCTTGCGCAGCAGCCGGCCGACGGGGACGAGCAGGGCTTCTACGGGGTGCATGGTGGTCCTGTTCAAGAATCGGCGAGACGGAGGAGAAGTGGAGCGATCCGGAGCAGGTCGTCGCGTTCGGCGGCGGTCAGTTCGGCGAGCCGGCCGTTGAGCCAGTCCTCCCGGTGACGGCGGGACGCCGCGGCCGCCGCCCGGCCCCCTTCGGTCAGCGTGAACAGGACCTTGCGCCGGTCGTCCGCGCCGCGGGACTTCGTGACGTGGGCGAGTTGCTCGAGCCGCCGGACCGTCTGGCTCATCGAGCCGAGCGTGACCTTCGCGGTCGCGGCGAGGTCGCTCAGGCTCAGCGGGCCCTCCTTGTCGAGGACGACGAGCACGAGCAGCGCGGCCTCGGAGACCTCGCCCTCCACGCGTTCGGAACGGAACCGGCTGTAGAGCCGCACGACCGCGCGTCGCAGCTCCGCGCCGACCGCGCCGACGTCCTCGCTCACGCCACACCTCCTAATACTTAGTAGACCATAGCATCTACTGAGTACTACTAAGCAAAGTGCGCTCGCGCGTGGCTCTCCTCCAGGGACAGGCCGTGCTGCCGGCCGTCGACGATCGTCCAGAAGCGGGGGCACTTCAGCGGTTCGCCGGCCGGGCACCGCTGCCCGTGTTCGAGGGCGGTGCGGGCCACCTCGATGCGGTGCTGCCGCTCGGCGAGCTCGGCCAGCTTCTGCTCGATCAGCTCCTGGCGGCCGTCTCCCTCGCCCGAGAGGAAGCTCGCGATCTCGGCCAGCGTGAAGCCGATCTCGCGGAAGAAGAGGATCACCCCGACGTCCTTGACCGCCGACTCGGTGTACCGGCGGCGGCCGCCGTCGCGGGTCGCCGGCCGGACCAGGCCGAGTTCGTCGTAGTACCGCAGCGTGGTCGCCGGCACACCGGTGCGTGCGGCCAGCTCACCGATGGGCAAAGTGCGCTCGGTCATTGACTTCGAGCCTACTCGAAGTGGTTCTCTCGGCCCATGGACATCAAGGAACGGGTGCTGGGCCACGGATTGCGCTGGTGGGCCCGGCACGGCGGGATCGCGCAGTTCCACCGGCCGGCCGGTGCCGCGGGGCACGTCGCGGGCTGGGTCATGGGACGGCGTTCGTCGAACGTGGCACGCAACCGTTGGGCGGCAAGGCTTCTCGACGTCCAAGCGCCCGAGCATGTCCTCGAGCTGGGCTGCGGTCCGGGGGTGGCCGTCGCCGCGCTCGCCGGCCGGGCGACCCGCGGAATGGTGGTCGGCGTCGACCATTCGGCCGTCATGATCCGGCAGGCCGGCCGCCGCAACCGGGCCGCGGTGAAGGCCGGGCGGGTACGCCTGATCCACACGCCGGTCGAAAGCCTGGCCCTCGATGGCGAGCCGTTCGACGCCGCGCTGGCGGTCAACACCCTCGGCATGTGGCCCGAACCGGCCGCCCGGCTGCGCGAACTCGCCCGGCTGCTGCGGCCCGGCGGCCGCATCGCGCTGGTGTCCCAGCCCCGCTGCGCCGGCGCCACCGCGGCGACGTCGGTGACGGCCGCCGACGAGCTGACGGCCCTGCTCACCGGCGCCGGGTTCGACGGCCTCCGGACCGAAACCCTCGACCTGGACCCACCGGTGGTGTGCGTGATCGGGTACGTCAGCGGCAGAGCTGCGCGCGCAACGTCGTGAAGGCCCACTCCTCCCACGCGCCGGCCTGCCAGCCGCAGTCACGGACGAACAGCAGGTAGAGCTCCGGGCTCAGCACCCCGAACAGCACGTCCGCCACGCGGCCGACCGGCAGATCCGGTGCGGCGCCGGTCTTTTCCACCAGGGATTCGGCGGCCGCGGCGTGCACGACGTACCGCGGGTCCTGGTCGCGTGGCCAGAGTTCGGCGATCCCGGGGTCGACGGTGGCCGCGGTGCGCAGAACCTCCAGCACGGGCGCCACCCGGCCGAGGATCGCCACCGTGCCCCGGACGTGGGCCCGCAGCAGGTCTTCGGCCGTCGACGCCGCGAGCGCGTCCCGGAACCAGTCGCGGTCCATGGTCGCCACCGGCTCGTCGTCACCCGCGATCGTGGTGTCCACGAACTCCTTGAGCAGGGCGCGTTTGTTCCCGAAGGTGAAGTAGATCGTCTGCACCGCGACCGATGCGGCGTCGGCGACGTCCTGCAGCGCCGTCGCGCCGTAGCCGCGCTCGAGGAAGAGCCGCCCCGCCGCCGCCACCATCCGGCGCCGGGTCTGCCTCGTCTGCTCCGCCCGGGCACCGCTCTTGACTCGCGCCATGGCCATAGTCTAGCTCTAGAGTCATGCACTAGAGATACACTCTAGTGAAATGACCGGGAGGTCGCCGTGGAAGCTGTCGCCAACGTCGCCCAGGCCGAAGCGTGGAACGGCTGGGAAGGCGAGAACTGGGCCCGGGACTGCGAGCGCTACGACGTGCTGATGCGGGAGTTCGACGACGCCTTCTTCGACGCCGCGGGCCTCTCGGGCCAGGACCGCGTCCTCGACGTCGGCTGCGGCACGGGCCAGACCGCCCGCCGGGCGGCGCGCACGGCCGCGCGGGTCACCGGCATCGACATCTCCGGGCCGATGCTCGCCCGCGCGCGGCAGCTCACCCGGGAAGCGAACCTCACGTTCGTGCAGGGTGACGCCCAGGTGCACCCCTTCCCGGACGGCGGGTTCGACCAGGCCATCAGCCGTGGCGGGGTCCTGTTCTTCGCCGACCCGGTCGCCGCGTTCACCAACATCGCCCGCTGCCTGCGCCCCGGCGGCCGGCTGACGTTCCTCGGGCCGCGGGCGTCCCGGCCGGACGGCGCCTACGCGCGGGCGACGGCGGCCCTGAAGCCGTGGCTCCGCGAGCCGTCCCCGGCGGCGCGGGGCATGACGTCCTTGACCGACCCGGACGGCATCCGCCGCCTGCTCGGCGAAGCCGGGTTCACCGATGTGGGCGTCGAGCCGGTCGACCGCCCGATGCCGTACGGCGCGGATGCACTGGAAGCAGCCGACTTCGTGCTTTCGCAGGGCCCGGTGCGCCACAACCTCCGCGACGCCACCGCCGCCGAGATCGACCGCCTGCGCGCGGAGCTGCGGGACGGGTTCGAGCCCTTCCGGACCCCGGACGGCGTCCTGGTGCCCGGGCACGTCTGGCTGGTCACCGCCACCCGCGCGTAGCAGCGGAAAGCTCCACCGTCAACACATCAGGCGGTAACTGGCGTGTTTCCCTGGTGTCATTGGCGCCGGGCCAGTATCGGGCCCAGGACGTTGTCGGGACACCGGTTCACAGGCCACCGTGGAGATCGACTTCGGAAACCTGAGCAAGGCGGTGACCCGTGCGTTTCGATCTTCTCGGCCCCCTCGACGTCGTCCACGACGGACGTCCGGTCGTGCTGCGCGGGGCGACCCAGCGAGCCGTGCTGGCCTATCTGCTGCTGCACCACAACGAGGTCGTCGCCACGAGCGCGCTGCTCTCGGCGCTCTGGCCGGACGAGATCCCGGCGACCGCGCGGAAGATGGTGCAGAACGCCGTTTCCGGGCTGCGCACCACCCTCGCCACCGGGGGCGGGCAGGCGATGCTGCTGACCCACGCGCCGGGTTACCTGCTGCGCCTCGACGGCGACCAGGTCGACGTCGCCCGGTTCCGGCGGCTCGCCGCCGACGGGCGGGCGGCCCAGGCCGACGGCGACCCGGACCGGGCCGTCACGGCCTACCGGGAAGCCCTCGCCCTGTGGCGGGGCCGGGTGCTCGCCGACCTCGCCGAGACCGGCGTGGTGTGGCCCGAGCTGGTCGCGCTCGAGGACCAGCGGCTGGCCGTGCACGAGGACCTCTTCGGGCTGGAGCTGGACCGCGGGCGGCACCACGAGGTGCTGCCCGACCTGCGCGGGCTGGCCGAGGCCCACCCGAACCGGGAACGGCTCAACGCCCAGCTGATGACCGCGCTCTACCGCTGCGGGCGGCACGTCGACGCGCTCGAGGTCTACCGCGCGACGCGGGCCAGCCTCGCCGAGGGCCTCGGCCTGGAGCCGGGCAAGGAGCTGCGCGAGCTGGAACGCGCGATCCTCCAGCACGACGAAACCCTGCTGACGCGGCGGCCGGACCCGGTGGCCGAGCCCGAACCGGAGCCCGCGCCCGAGGTCGCACCGCCGCTGCCGTTCACCCCCGCACCCGTCACAGTCGTTCCCCGCGCGGAAACCGTGGAGAGCGAACGGAAGCCGGTCGTCGCGGTCGGCGTCGCCGTCACCTTGGACGACGATCCCGAGGACGCCGCCGAGGTCCAGGCGCGGCTGCGGGCCATCGCCGAAGAAGAGGCAGGCACCTGCCTGCCCGGCGGCCCGGTGCTGCTGGTCGTGTTCGGCCTCCCGCGCACCGGGGACGACGACGCCGTCCAGGCGGTCCGGACGGCGCTGCGGATCCGCGACCGGCTGGCCGCGGAGGGGATCACCACGCAGATCGGCGTCGACAGCGGCGACGTGCTCGTCGAGAACGCCACCGAGCCGGCCGGCCCGGTGCTGGACCGCTGCGTGCGGTCGGCGCTGTGCGCGCCGGAAGGCCGGGTGCGGGTGTCGGACGCGGTGCGCGAGGCCGCCGAACCGGTGGTGGTGCACGAGGCGGCCGAGGACTCCCCCAGCTGGTGGCACGCCGTTTCGGTGCGCCCGCGCACGGTGGCCGAGCCCGCCGACCCCGGCAGTTTCGCCGGCCGCGACCACGACCTGGACCTGCTGGGTCACTTCCTCGGTTTTGTCGAGCGCAGCGGACGTCCGCACCGGGTGACGGTGCTCGGCGAGCCCGGCATCGGCAAGACGCGGCTGCTCGCCGAGTTCGCGGAGGTGCTGGCCAAGCGCACGGAGATCCGGGTGCTGGAGGCCGGTTCGGACGTCGTCGAAGCGTTCGCGTCCGCCCCCGGCCTGCTCCCCCGCACCGCCGCACGGCTGCGGAGCGAAGGAGGACTCCGGTCCGCGGCCGCCGAGCTGACCGCGCACGGCCCGCTGGTCGTGCTGGCCGACGACCTGCACCGCGCGGGCCCGGACGAGCGGGACACGATCGGCGGCCTCGACGACGTCTGCGCCGGTCTGCCGGTGCTGGTCGTCGCGGCTGCCCGCACCGAGCTGCCGGACGGCTGGGCCACGGGCGGCACGACGCTGACCCTCGCCCCGCTGGCCGACGACGCCGTCGGAGCGCTGCTCGACACCCTGCTGCCCGGCACCACCCGCCTCGCCCGCGGCCGCCGCGAGCTGGTCGCCCGGATCGGCGGCAACCCGCGGTTCGCCCACGCGTACGCCGAGGGCGTCCACGGCCGCACGACGCCGTTCCCGGCCCTGGGCCAGGCGACGACCCAGCACCCGACACCCCCGCTGGTCCGCCGGACCCTGGCCGTCCAGCTCGACAGCCTGCCTGCGGCGGAGAAGGCGGCCCTGAAGGCGGCGAGCTTGACGGGCGACACGTTCACGGCCGAGGAGGTCGCGGCGGTCTGCGACCTGTCGCTCCCGGAAATTGAGGGGGCTTTGAGCCGGTTGGCGCGGCTCGAGGTGCTGGACCGGGAGGATGACGCGTTTGCGTTCCGCCGGGCTTCGTTGCGGGAGCTGGCCTACCAGCGGATCCCGCGGGCGACTCGCACGGCGTTGCTGCGCCGCCCGGCTGCCCGGCCGGCCCGCGTCGAAGCCCTCGCCTGACACCTTCCCCGGCCCGGGTGGCAGGAACCTCAGCTTGCCGGGCGCTGCACCTTCCGGCGCGCGTCGCTGCGCGAGCTGGCCTACCAGCGGATTCCGCGGGCGACCCGTACGGCATTGCTGCGCCGCCCGGCTGCCCGGCCGGCCCGCGTCGGAGCCCTCGCCTGACGCACCACAGCGAGAAGCCCCGGTCACCGAGGTGACCGGGGCTTTCGCGGTGCGACGCTCAGCTGGCCGGGCGCTGCATCACGTCCGACGTGTACTTCACCGAGGACGCCTCGTGCCGCGAGGTGAACGGGCACTTCCAGTCCTCCTCGGTCATGCGGCCGGCGAAATGCCGGGACGGCATCTGGTACTCGTACGTCGTGAAGCTCGGGTTGACCGAGCCGTTGTTGGTCGTCTCGCGTTTGCGGATCGCGTCCTGCATCGAGAAGAACTTGTCGCCCAGCAGCATGAACTGCATCAGCGAGTTGAACGCGATCGCCGGGCGGACGAAACGGCGGCTGGCGCGGGAGGCGCCCGGGTGCATGCCGACGACGAAGAACGAGTGGCCGGCCACGTGGAAGCCGAAGTTCGGCTCGGCCGGGTCGGACGTCGCGCCTTCGTCGAGGCCGTACGTGCGGCTGTCGATGTCGTGCATCAGCTGGAGGTGACGCCACAGCAGGCGTTCGTGCTCCTCCTCGTCCAGGATCCCGCCCGGCTCCTCGAACGTCGAGACGAACGTGCGGAAGCTCTAGTCCGACAACGTGGGCCGGATGCCGCGGGCGTACGCCAGGATGTCGCGGTAGTGGGCGCGCGCCGACGCCGGGTCGCCCAACGCCGGGTAGTGACCGTGGACGATCGAGCCCTTCTTCAGCGCCGCGCGGGCGCCCAGGCAGCTGAACTCCTTGGTCTGGATGAACTCTTCGAGCTCCGTCCGGGGATCGCTCATGACACTCCGCCTTTCCGGTGGCCTTTCCGGTGCGCGCGGGCCGGGCGCGGCAGCCAGTCGAAGGCGCGCACCGTGACCGGGCGCGCCGGGACGGCCAGCGCGGCCGCGTGACCGCTCCCGGCGTCCAGTTCCGTGATCGTCCACTCGGGACAGTCCTCGAAGGACACTTCACCGCCGGTCAGGGTGAACGACGGCCCGGGCAGTCCGGCCAGGCCACGGCCGTCGACCTTGAGGTACGCCTCTTTGCACGTCCAGTACCGGAAGAACGTCACCGGCTCGCGGACGGCGGCGGCCTCTTCGGGACGCAGGGTCCGCGCGGCCAGGCCGTCGTGGTCGACGTCGCGGACCTCCTCGACGTCCACCCCGACCCGGACGCCGGACGTCACGGCGATCAGCGCCAGCCCGCCGGAGCGCGACAGGCTGAACTCGATCCCGGACGTCCCCGCGAGCACCGGACGGTCGCCGTCGCGGGTGAAGCGCAGAGCCTCCGGCGTGTACCCGGCCAGGACGTCGCGCAGGGCGACGTGCGACGCCAGGAACCGCGCCCGCTCCTCGTCCACCGTGATCCGCGCCGCGCGGCGCAGCTCCTCGTCGGACAGCTCGCCGAGCAGGCCGTAGACGTCGGCCGAGCCCGGGGCGAGCACGCGGGACAGCGGGACTCGCCACACATGCGCGTCCAGGATCGGGCGGAGGCGTTCCCCCAGCGCGCCGGACGGCTGCTGCCAGGCCAGGGACCACTGGGTCATCGCGCCAGCCTCCGGTGGATCACGCGCAGCAGCTCCGGCACACGCTGGTCGAGGTAGAAGTGCCCGCCCGGGTAGGTGAACAGCGTCGCGTCGGTGCCGAGCTCGAGCCACGCGGCCAGCTCGTCCTCGTCGGCCCGCGGGTCGCGGTCGCCGCCGAACACGGTGAGCGGCACCGGCAGCGGCTCCCCCGGCACGTGCCGGTAAGTCTCGTTGACCGCCAGATCGGCTCGCATGAGCGGTAGAAACATCGCCAGCAGCGAAGGTTCGCGCCGAAGGACGTCCGGCAGCCCACCCAGTGCGTGCAGCTCGGCCGCCAGCCGCTGGTCGGGCAGGGCCCGCAGCGGCGGCCGGGTGTCGGGCAGCTGCGGCGCGGCCCGCCCGGAGACGAACAGGTGCCGGGGCGGGGTCGCCCCGCGCTCGACCAGCCGCCGCGTGAGCAGGTACGCCGTCAGGGCGCCGACACTGTGGCCGAAGAACGCGTAGTCCCCGGTCAGCGCGTCGCCCAGGCCGTCGAGCGCCGCGTCGACCAGCGTTTCGACGTCCTCGTACGGCGTCTCGCGGCCGCGCTCGGCCCGGCCCGGCAGCTGCACCGGCAGCACGGCGAGGCCTTCACCCGCCGCCGCGGCCCAGTCGCGGTAGACGACCGCGCTCGCCCCGGCGTGCGGGAAGCAGAACAGCCGGGTCGCGGTGCCGTCCGGGACACCGCCGGGCAGCCAGGGCCGCGCCGTGACCGGGGCGGTCACCGCAGCTCCACCGTGAGATAGGACGGCGGCGGCTGGATCTGGCTCAGGTCGGACTCGAATACCAGCCGAGAACCGTCGCGCGAGATCTCGGTGAACCCGGCGAAGGCGTACGTCACGTACATGACGCGGTTGCGCCCGGTTTCGACGAAGTCCGCGCGCAGCTTCGCGCCGTCGGCCTTGGCCAGGCCCATGATGTGGTTGAGCAGCACGGTGCCCACCCCGCGCGACATCACGCGGCAGGACATCAGCATCATCCGCAGGTGCCAGGCTTCCGTGCCGCGCTCGGCCAGCGCCAGGCCGATCTTGCCGTAGCCGCCGTACTTGTCCGAAAGGGACGCGACGAGCAGCACGTGGTCCGGCGACTGCCGCAGCTCGTCCAGCTCGTCGTAGGAGTACGTCCGCCCGGTCGAGTTGAGCTGGTTCGTGCGGACCGTCAGCTCCTCGGCGCGCTGCAGATCCTCGCGCTGGGCGCGGGCGATGGTGAACTTCATGTCCAAAGTGGACAAGAACTCCTCGCTGGTGCCTTCGTGATCCTGCTCGACCTGCTCACGGACGGCCGCCGCGCGGTACAGATCACGCCGCACGCGGGACTCGTCGGTGACGAACTTGGGCCGGAACTCCTCCGACGCCAGCTCCGAAGCCAGCTCGGCGACGTCGACGGTCTTGACGGCCGGCAGCGCGTGCGCGACCTCGGCCAGCTCGAACGGCTGGTCGTCGACGAACGCGACCGCGTCCAGGCCGATGTTGAGCGCCTTCGCGATCCGTTCCACCGAGCCGGACTTGGGGTTCCAGGTGATCTGCGGGTACAGGAAGTACTCGTCGAGCCCGGCCGCCTTCAGCCGCGCCATCGCGGCGTCGTGGTCGTTGCGGCTGGCCACCGAGTGCAGCACGCCCAGCTCGTCGAGCCGCTTGATCTCCGCGACGACCTCGGGCCGCACGGCGACCTCGCCGTCTTCGAGCAGGGTGCCGTCCCACACCGTGTTGTCCAGGTCCCAGACCACGCACTTGATCCGGCCCCGCTTCGGTTTCTCTACAACAGTTGTTTCCAAGCTGGTCATTTCGCCACCTCCCGGTACGCCTCGTCCGCGATGGTCAGCTCCTGGATCTGGGTGCTGCCCTCGATGATCTCCATGACTTTCGCGTCGCGGTACAGCCGCGCGACCGGGTAGTCCGGGCCGCAGCCGTTCGCGCCGTGGATCTGGACCGCGTCCGCGCCGGCCTTGGCCGCGGCGGTGGACGCGAAGTACTTGGCCACCCAGGTCGCCATGATCGTCGCCGGGTCGCCGGCGTCCTTGAGCCGGCCCGCCTTCTCGCACAGCAGCCGCGCGGCGTCGCGCGCGGTGACCATCTCGCTGATCTTGGCGCGGATCTGCGGCAGGTCCCGCAGCAGCCCGCCGCCGGCCGAGCGGGCCGACGAGTAGGCCGCCGACGCCGCCAGCGCGCCCCGGATGATCCCGACGGACCCGCACGCGACGCTGTAGCGCCCGAGGTCCAGCGCCCCGGTCATCACCGTGCCCGCGGCCCAGCCGGGCGGCCCGACCAGCGCGTCCGGTTCGAGCCGGACGTCGTCGAACTCGATCGTGGCCAGCATGCTGGCGCTGGTGCCGAGCATGTTGCGCACCGGCGTCACGCGGACGCCGGGGTGGTCGGCGGGCACCAGGAACGCGCTCATCCCGGTGGCCGTGCCGGCGAACACCAGCAGCAGCCCGGCGAGCTGGCCACCGGTGATCCACGTCTTGCGGCCGCGCAACGTCCAGCTGCCGTTCTCCGCGACCGCGACGGTTCCCGCAGCGGTCGAGTCGCTGCCGCTGAAGTCCGGCTCGGTCAGGCAGAACGCGCCCAGCGTCGCGCCTTCGGCCAGCGCGGGCAGCCAGCGCTCGCGCTGTTCGTCGTCACCCCAGCGCTGCACCGTCGCGGTCACCATCGTGTGCACGGTGAGCAGGCTGCGCAGCGACGAGCAGCCGCGCCCGACCTCCTCGTGCACCCGGCCGAGGGTGACCATGTCCATGCCGGCGCCGCCCGCTTCGGGCGGGAGGAACGGGGCCCACAGTCCCAGATCCGCCACCCGCCGCAGCACGTCGCCGGGGACGGCTTCGTCCCGGTCCCACGCGTCGGCGTGCGGAACGACCTCTTCGTCGACGAAGCGCCCGACCACCACGAGTTCGGGGGCTTCGGTCCGTGTCCTCGCCCTCATGACACCGCCCTCACGTCAGGCTCCGCTCAGTGGGCGGCGGCGGCCGTGCGCCGCTGCACCAGCTCGGTCATCCGCGTGACGGTGCGGAAGTTGTCCAGCTTCAGCTCCTCGTTGGGGATGCGCGTGGCGAACGCCTTCTCGATGAACATGACCAGCTCCATCGCGAAGAGGGAGTTCACGAACCCGAGGGCGAAGATGTCCTGCTCGTCGGTGAACGACAGGCCGGGGAACTTCGCCCCGATGAAGGTGCGGATCTCGCCGCGGACGTCCTGCGACATGGTGGCTGCCTCTCTCGTGTGCGTAGGGGGTCGGCTGCGGCGTTCAGCCGCTGTAGCTGTAGAAGCCCTTGCCGCTCTTGCGGCCGTGCAACCCGGCCGACGTCATCTGCTTGAGCAGCGGGCAGGGGCGGTACTTGCTGTCGTTGTACTCGTCGTAGAGCACCTCGACGCTGTAGAGGATCGTGTCGACGCCGATCAGGTCCGCGGTTTCCAGCGGGCCCATCGGGTGGCCGAAGCAGCTGCGGAACACCTCGTCGACGGTGGCCGCGTCGGCGACACCTTCGTGCACCAGGAAAGCGGCCTCGTTGACGGTGAGCATGAGCACGCGGTTGGAGACGAACCCGGAGGCGTCGTTGACCGGGATCGGCTTCTTGCCCATCGACTCCAGCAGCGTCCGCACGATGTCCTTTGTGGACTCGCTCGTGTGGTAGCCGGGGATGAACTCGCACGCCGGCTTCATCGGCACCGGGTTCATGAAGTGCACGCCCATCACCTTGTCCGGGCGCGAGGTGAGCGCGGCGACCTTGGTGATCGGGATGGCCGAGGTGTTGACGACGAACACGGTGTCGGCCTTGCAGGCCTCGTCGAGCTTCGGGTACAGGCGGGACTTCAGGTCCCAGTTCTCGGTGATGTTCTCGATCACGACCTCGGTCTCGGCCAGCAGCTCCAGCTCGGTGCCGGTGGTGATCCGGGCGAGCACGGCGGCCGCGTCGATCTCCGGGCCGCCGAGCATCCGGCTCATCCGGCACTCGAGCTCGATACGGTCGCGGGCGTCGGCCAGCTTGCCCGGGTCGACGTCGACGAGCACGGCTTCGTGCCCGCTGGTGGCGAGGTTCTGCGCGACCCCAGTGCCCATCACACCGGCGCCGACGACTCCGACGATGCTCATCGATTCTCCTTGGCTTCACTCGTGGTCAGGTCCAGCACGCCGTCGAGACGCCCGTGTTCGGCCCGCACGGCCGCGGCGTCGGAACCGAACACGACGGTCGCGCCCAGTTCCGCACCCAGCCGGGTGGCCAGGTCCCGGGCGGTGACGTCCAGGTCACCCTCGACCAGGTAGACCGGCTTTCCGGCGTCCCGGGCGCCCAGGGCGACGTCCGAACGTGCTTCCGTCGGCTCGATCCAGTAGCGCTCGCGCTGGAACGGGTAGCCCGGCAACGTCGTCTTCCGCGGGTCACGGCCGGCGTGGTAGGCACGCCAGTCGATCGCCACGCCGGACAGCCAGGCCCGGCCGAGCGCTTCGGTGAGCACCTCCGTGTCCGGTCGCGGGTCGGCCTCCCCGGGCAGGGTCGGCACCAGCAGCGGCCACGACGCCTGCGGGAAGCCGGGGTGACCGCGGAACATCGAGCCGAGCGACTGCCCGGCTCCCAGCTCCAGCAGCACGGTATCCGGCGAATCGCTGGCCAAGTGCTCGATCATCGCGGCGAACCGGACGGGCCGGCACATGTGCTCGGCCCAGTAACCGGGGTCCTTGAGCTGCTTCGCGGTGATCGGCGCGCCGGTGACGTTCGACAGGTACGGGACGTCCGGTTCGCGTGGAGTCAGGTGCTGCCGCGCCCACGCGGTCAGCTCGGCGGCGACCGGGCGCAGCGCGCGGGAGTGGAACGCGTGCGTGGTGCGCAGCGGCCGGGCCGGGACGCCGTGCTCGGCGAGCGCCGCGGCCAGCTTCTCGACACCGTCGGCGGGGCCGGACACGACGATCATCCGCGGCCCGTTGAGCGCGGCGACGTCGACGCCGAACGCCGTCACGTCACCGACCTTCGCGGCGAGTTCGTCGGCGCCGAGCGGGATCGCGGCCATCGCGCCCTGCGGCAGCTTCTCGATCAGCTTCGCCCGGGTCGCGACCAGCGCGGTGGCTTCTTCGAGCGTCAGGGCGCCCACGAGGGCGGCGGCGGCGAACTCGCCGACGCTGTACCCGGCGAGCACCGCGGGTTCGACACCCCAGGCGCGCAGCAGACGGCCGAGGGCATAGCCGAGGGTGAACACCGCGGGCTGGGTGACGGCCGGGCCCGCGTCCTCGTTGTCGGTCGCGCGGCCGAGCAGGCGGGCCAGGTCGCCGCCGTCGGACCCGCGCGCGCCGAGCAGGCTCGACGTCGGGTCGGTACCGAGGTGCTGGCGGAACAGCGCGGCGCACTCGTCGATCGCGGCCTTGAACTCCGGCTCGCTGTCGTAGAGGCCGCCCGCCATGCCGCGGTACTGCTCCCCCACTCCGGCGAGCAGGAACGCCGCCTTCCTCGAGTGCGTGTCCGCTTCGGCGACCACTCGCGTCTCGGACCCGAAGGCTTCGGCGGCGTCGTCCACTGAGGACACGACGGTCATCCGCCGGTGCTCGAACGCCTTGCGCCCGGCGTGCAGGGTGTAGGCGACGTCGGCCAGGTCCGTCCACTCGGGACGGTCCGCGGCCAGCCGCCCGGTCATGGCGTCGGCCGCCTCGGGTGTCCGCGCGGACCAGGCCAGCAGCTGGTGCGGCCGGGCGGCGGGCCGTGACGGGTGGTTCTCCGGCGCCTCTTCGATGACGACGTGGGCGTCGGTGCCGCCGAAGCCATACGCGCTGACGCCGGCCAGCCGGGGGCGGTCACCGCGCGGCCAGTCGGCCAGGGTCTCCTGCACGACCAGCTTGTCGCCGCTGTGCGCGAGCTGCGGGTTGGGTTTCTCGAAGTTGACCGCGGGCGGCAGTTTCTCGTGGTGCAGTGCGAGAGCGGCCTTGATGAACCGGGCGATGCCGCCGGCCTGGTTGATGTGGCCGAGGTTCGCGTCGATCGAACCGAGGGTGACCCGCTCGACGCCGTCGACGTCGAAGATCTTCTGCAGCGCGGAGATCTCGGCGACGTCGCCGAACGGAGTGCCCAAAGTGGACACTTCGACGTGGTCGATTTCGGCCGGGTCGACGTCGGCGGCGGCCAGGGCCTCGGCGACGACGGCGGCCTGGCCGGGCACCCCCGGCAGGTTGAACGCCTGGCGCGCGCGGTTGCCCTCGTGGTGGATGGCCCAGCCGCGGACCACGGCGTACACGCGGTCGCCGTCGGCGAGAGCGTCCTCCAGGCGGCGCATGACGACCACGCCGAGGCCGTTGCCGGGGACCTTGCCGTTGGCGCCGGCGTCGAGGATGCGGTTGATGCCGTCGGGGGCGAACCGGCTGCCCTCGCGGTAGAGGTACCCCGGTTCTTGCGGCACCACCACGGACACCGCTCCCGCGACGACCAGGTCGGACTCTCCGGTGAGCAGGCTCGAGCAGCCCTGGGCGACCGCGGCGAGCGCGGTCGAGCTGCAGCTCTGCACGCTCACCGACGGCCCGGTCAGGTCGAGCGCGTACGACAGCCGCGACGCGATCAGGTCCTTCTCGTTCTGCAGGATCAGCTGGTCCGGGCCGGCGGTCAGGGCCGTGACGTCGTTCTGCAGCAGGTTCGACAGCAGGTACGTGCTCGGCGCGCCGCCGGCGAACACCCCGGCGAGGCCCTCGATGCGGTCCGGGTCGACACCCGCGTCTTCGAGCGCGTGCCAGGCGTTTTCGAGGAACAGCCGGTGCTGCGGGTCGAGCAGCTCGGCGTCGGCGCGGTTGTAGCCGAAGAAGTCGGCGTCGAAGCGGTCGATGCCGGGCAGCAGGCCGGCCGCGGCGACGAACGCGGGGTCGTCGGCGACTTGGGGGGCGACCCCCGTGGCGAGCAGCTCGTCGCGGGTCATCCGGGTGATGCCGTCGCGGCCGGCGCACAGGTCGGCCCAGAACTTGCCGATGTCGGGCGCGCCGGGGAAGTTCCCGGCCATGCCGACGATCGCGATGTCGTCGCCGGTGTCCCGTGATTGCGTGGTCATGGTCTACCTTCCGGTCCGGCTGGGGCGCTTGCGGAGGTTCGCGGCGCGGGCGCGGCGGCGCTCGCCGCGCGCGGAGACGTCTTCGGCGGGTTCCGCGGCGGGCGAGGAGGACGCCGCAGCTGTGTCCGGCTCGCCGAGCAGCGTGACGAACTCGGCGATGGTCGGTTTCTCGAACAGGCTGGCCGGGGCGAGCTCGACGCCGAACTCCTTGGCCACACGGCCGATCAGCACCAGGCCGATCAGCGACGTGCCGCCGAGGTCGAAGAACGGGTCGTGCACGCCGACCTCTTCCAGGCCCAGGCAGTCGCACCACGCGGCGGCGACGCGCTCCTCGGCCGGGGTGCGCGGCGCGACGAGCGCGGTGCGCAGGTCGGGCCGCGGGTAGCGTTCGCCGCTGGGCATCGCGGCATCGGCGCCGACCAGCGCGTCGACCGAGCCCATCCGGGCCAGCGCGGCCAGGACGTCGGTGAGCGGCAGCGGCAGCACCGTCACCTGCGACTCCCCGGAGGCGACGATCCGCGACAGCAGCTCGGTGCCTTCCTCCGCGCCGATGCCGAACTCCTCGCGGAACCGGCGGGAGCCCTCCTGGGCCTCGTCCGAGCCGGAGAGCCCGGACGACGTCCAGGCGTCCAGCTGCCACGGCCCCCAGGCGACCGACACGACCTGCTTGGCCGGGCCGCGCCCGCCGGCTTCGGCGGCGGCGAACCCGTCGAGGAAGGCGTTGGCCGCGGAGTAGTCGGTCTCGCCGACGCCCACGGTGAGCGTCACCGTCGAGGAATAGAGGACGAGGAGGTCGACCGGCTCGACGCGCAGGGCCTCGGCCAGGGCGAGGGTGCCGTCGATCTTCGGGGCCAGCACGGCGGCCGCCTGCTCGCGGGTCTTGTTCTGCAGCAGGCCACCACCGGCGATGCCGGCCGCGTGGACGACGCCGTCGAGGTCACCGAAGTAGCCCCGGACCTCGGCCAGCAGGGCCGCGGCCTCGCCGGGGACGCTGACGTCGGCCCGGACGGTCAGCACGTCGGCACCCAGGGCCCGCAGGTCGCGGACGGCCAGCAGGACGCTGCTCGTGCGGTCGTCGACGCCGTGGTCGCGGATCCAGTCGTCCCAGGTGTCGTCGGGCGGCAGCTCGGTGCGGCCGGCGAGGGCGAGGTTGGCGCCCAGGGGCGCGAGCCGCCGGGCCAGGGCCAGGCCGAGCACGCCGAGGCCGCCGGTGATCAGGTAGGTGCCGCCGGGTTTCCACGCTTGGGCGTCGTCGACTTCGGGCAGCTCGACGACGTCGAAACCGCGCAGCCAGCGCCGTCCCTTGCGCCAGGCCGCTACCGCGACACCGTCGACAGTGTCCACAGTGGAATTGGCCAGGAGGTCTAGTTCGTGGGCTGCCTCTTGCGCCAGGTCTCCGCCGAGGTCCGCGTACTGGGCGTGGACCAGGGGGTATTCGGCGGCGATGGCGTCGGTCATCGCGGCGATCGTCGGGGCGAAGGGGTCGTGCGCGTCGCCGCCGAGGACGTCGAAGCCGTTGCGGCCGAGGGAAAGGAGGTCGACGCGGCGGCCGGAGCACTCGGCGCCGATCGCCTTGCCGAGCCACATCAGGCTGTAGAAGCCGGATTCGCGGTCGGTCGCGGTGAGGCCGTTCGCGTGGACGATCCGCAGCGGGCCGTCACCCTTGACCTCGGCGAGAGTCTTGCGGTAACCGTCCACATCGGACTCTTCGACGACGGTCACCCGGTGGCCCGCTTCTTCGGCGGCCTCGGCGAAGCCGTCGAGCTTGCCGAAGAGGACCAGGTCACCCGGTGTCGCGGGGGTCCGGCGGGTGGTGTCGCGGCGCCAGGTCGGGGTGTGGGCGCTCAGGCCGGCTTTGACCGGGGTCTCTTCGGTGGCGGTCATCTGGTTGAGCGACCAGCCGGTGCCGCGGGAGGCGACCTCGGGCCAGTAGCGGGTGCGCTGGAAGCGGTAGGCGGGCAGCGGGACGAACTTCCGTCCCTCGCCGGCCCACTTGACGGGCACGCCGTGCTCCCAGAGCTGCCCGAGCGCGGCCAGCCACGCGTGCCGCCCGGGCTCCGGCTGCAGCGAGACCACGGGGGTTTGCGGCAGGTAGCGCCCGGCCGCCTCGGCACCTACGTCGCCGAGTCCGCCTTCGACCAGCACGGCGGCGTACTTCGCGAGGGCGAGGAGGCCGTCTTCGAAGCGGTCGTCGGCGATCCGCCAGTGGGCCGCGTCGGCGGCTTCCGCGGCGGTGAGGACCTCGCCGGTCCGCGGGGAGATCACCGGGATCGAGGGTGCCTGCGCGGCCGGAACCGCTCCGCCCAGCGCGAGTTCGAGACCACCGGCGAGGTCGAACACCCCGCCCGCGACGGCGGCGACGTACTCGCCGGTGCCGTGGCCGAGGATGACCGCGGGTTCGAGTCCCCAGGCGTCGAGCAGCCGGGTGAGGGAGTACTCGACGGCGAAGGTGACGGCCCGTTCATCGGCTGTGCCGTCGAGCAGGTCGCCGTCGACCAAGACCGCGCATTCGACGAGCGCCGTGCGGAAGGCCGGTTCGGTGCGGTACAGCTCGCCGGGGACCGAACCCGTCGTTCCCGGGAGCAGCAGGCCGAAGCGTCGGCGGTCGGTGACGGCCGATCCTCCGGTAACCGCGTGCAGGGCGGTCACGGCGTCGGCGTGGTCGCGGACCAGCACCGCCTTGCGCAACGGGAGGGCGCTGCGGCCCGCCTGGGTCGTGAAGGCCACGTCGGCGAGTTCGACGTCGGCGGTCAAGTGATCAGCAAGGGCCGAGGCGTTCGCGCGCAGCCCGGCTTCGCTGTTGCCGGACAGCGTCAGCAGCTGCCAGTCCGGACCGGGCGCGGACGACGGCACCGGCGCGGCCTGGTCCAGGACGAAGTGGACGTTCGAACCCGACCAGCCGAAGGAGCTGACCCCCGCGCGCAGCACACCGTCCGCGTTCGCCGGGAACGGCCGGGCCGCGGGGACCGGACGCACCGGGCCGTCCACCGTCACCACCGAGTTCGGGGTGCTCATGTGCAGGTTGCCCGGCAGCGTCCCGTGTTCCAGGGACAGGACCGTCTTGATCAGCCCGGCCATCCCGGCCGCGGCCAGGGTGTGCCCGACGTTCGTCTTGACCGCGCCGACGTACAGCGGCTCGGGCGCGGTGCGCTCGCCGAAGATCTCGCCGAGGGCGGTGAACTCGATCGCGTCGCCGAGCTGGGTGCCCGAGCCGTGGGCCTCGACGTAGCCGATCTCGTCGGGGGCGACGCCGGCGTCGGCCAGGGCCGCGCGGATGACCGCGTTCTGGGCCGCGCGGTTGGGGGCGGTGAGGCCGTTGCTGCGGCCGTCCTGGTTGGTCGCGGTGCCGCGGATGACCGCGCGCGCCCGCCCGGCCGGGCCGACCTCGGCCGCGCGGCGGAGTACGACGACCCCGCCGCCTTCGCCGATGACGTAACCGTCGGCGCTCTCGTCGAACGTCTTGGTGCGGCCGTCGGCGGCGAGCATGCTCATCTTGCAGGACTGGATGAAGACGTCCGGGTTGATCATCGCCGACGCCGCGCCGACGATCGCGATGTCGCACTCGCCGCGCCGCAGGCTCTGCACGGCCAGGTGCGCCGCGCTCAGCGCCGACGAGCAGGCGGTGTCCACGGTCAGGCACGGCCCCCGCAGGTCGAGCAGGTGCGCGATCCGGCCCGCGGCGGCGGACAGCGAGCTGCCGAGGCCGAAGTACGGGTCGTCGGCCGCGTCCATGCCGTCGGCCTCGAGCTGGCGCATCGAGTACTGCATGGTGTCGATCAGGCCGGCGAACACGCCGGTGCGGCTGCCGCGCAGCTCGTCCGCGGTCAGGCCGGCGTCCTCGATGCCCTCCCAGACCAGCTCCATGAGCAGCCGGAACGTCGGGTCGAGCCGCCGCGCCTCCTGGGGCGAGAGGCCGAAGAACGCCGCGTCCCAGCCGGCGATGTCGTCGACGAACGCGCCCTGCTGCGTGTACGCCTTGCCCGGCGCGGTGCGGTCGGGGTCGTAGTAGTCGGCGGCGTTCCAGCGGTCCGCGGGCACCTCGCGCACGAGGTCACGGCCCTCGACGAGGTTCGTCCAGAACTTCTCGGGGGTGTCGCTGCCGCCGGCGAACCGGCAGGACAGGCCGACGACGGCGACGTCCTGGCCCGCCGCGGCCGGCCCGCCGGTCGTCGCGCGCGGAGCGTCCGGCGCGGTCGTGAGGGAAGCCAGCAGGTGCGCGGCGAGGGCCGCCGGGGTCGCGTGGTCGAACACCATGGTCGGCGGCAGCGCCAGGCCGGTCTCGGTGTTGATCCGGCCGCGCAGCTCGATCGCGGTCAGGGAGTCGATGCCCAGCTTGGTGAACTGCTGCCCGGCCGGGACGCCGTCGGTGTGCCCGAGCACGGCCGCGGTGTGGGTCAGGACCAGCTCGGTGACGACACGCTCGCGCTCGGCTTCCGGCAGCCCGGCGAGCCGGGTGCGCCACGCGTCGGCGGCTTCCGCCCCTTCGGCGGCCTGGGCCGCTTCGGCCTCGGCGATGGCGACGACCTCGGGCAGGTCGGCCAGCAACGGGCTCGGCCGCAGCGCGGCGAACGGCGGCGCGAACTTCTCCCACGTCAGCTCGGCGACGGTCAGCGCGGTCTCGTCGCGGTCGAGCGCGTGCTGCAGCGCGACGAGGCCGGTCTCCGGCTCCATGGCCGGGACGCCCAGGCCGCTGAGCAGCTCGTCGAGGTCCTCGCCGACCCCCATGCCGACGCGGCCCCAGCGGCCCCACGCGACCGACGTCGCGGTCAGCCCCTGGGCCCGCCGCCGCTGGGCGACGGCTTCGAGGTGCGCGTTCGCGGCGCCGTACGCACTCTGGACAGCGTTGCCGATCGACGCGGCGATCGAGGAGAACAGCACGAAGGCGTCGAGGTCGAGTCCCTCGGTCAGCTCTTCGAGGTTCCGTGTCCCGGCGACCTTCGGGCGCAGGACGTCGGCGTAGCGGGTGCGGTCCATCGTCTCGACCAGGCCGAGTTCGAGAACACCCGCGAGGTGGAAGACCGCGCGCAGGTCGCCGCGGATCGGCTCGACGACCGCGGCCAAGGCGTCGCGGTCGGCGACGTCGCAGGCGGCGATGGTCACGCGGTCGCCGGCCAGTTCGGCGGCCCCCGGAGCGTCCGCGCCCTGGCGGGACACCAGGACGACGTGCTCGGCGCCGTGCTCGACCAGCCAGCGGGTGACGACCGAGCCCAGGCCACCGGTGCCACCGGTGACGAGCACGGTGCCGCGCGGCCGCCACGAGCGTGTCGGCTCGGCGGGTTCGGCGTGGGCCAGCCGTCGGCCGAACGCGCCGGTCGCCCGGATCGCGACCTGGTCCTCGCCGCGCGGGCCGGTGAGCACCCCGCGCAGCAGGGTGACGGTCCGCTCCCCCGGCTCGGCCGGGACGTCGACCAGGCCACCCCACGCCTGGGGGTTCTCCAGGGCCGCCGCGCGGCCGAAGCCCCACAGCTGGGACTGGGCGGGCGCGTCCGGGGCATCGTGCGGCCCGGTCGAGACGGCGCCGCGGGTCAGCATCCACAGTGGACCCTGCGGGTCACGGGCCGCAAGCGCTTGCACCAGGGCCATCGTGGCTTCGGCGCCGAACGACAGGCCGTCCGTCTCGGTCTCGTCGAGGGCGAGCAGGGACAGGATCCCGTCGAACGACTCGTCCGGCAGGGACACCCGGTCGGGACGCTCGACGACCAGCCGCTGGACGTCGGCACCGGACAGCGCTTCCAGCGCCGGGGCGGCCCAGGTGTCCTGAGTGGACGTGACGAGCAGCCAGCGGCCGGCGGCGGTGGTCGTCGCGGGGGTGAACGGCTGCCAGCGGACGTGGTAGGCCAGGGCGTCGGCCTCGGCGGCGAGGGACCGGGCGCGGCGGTAGCGCGTCAGGGCGGGCAGGACCGTGCCGAGCGGGGCTTCGACGTCGGACAGCTTCAGTTCGGCGGCGAACTCGCCGACGTCGCCGGCTTCGACGACCGACCAGAACCGGCTGTCCTCGGCGGCGACGGCAGGACCACCGGGGTCCTCCAGCCAGAAGCGCTTGCGCTGGAACGGGTACGTCGGCAGCGGGACGGTCCGGGCGCCGCTGCCGTCGAGGTAGGCGGCCCAGCCGACGCGGGCGCCGTGGGCGTGCAGCAGGCCGAGCGCGCTGACGAGCGTCGCGGCCTGGTCGCGGTCCTTGCGCTGGGCCGCGGCGAAAACGGCGCCATCGGGCAGCACCGAGCGGCCCATCGGGGTGAGCGCCGCGTCCGGGCCGAGTTCGAGGAACGTCGTGACGCCCTGGCCGTGCAGGGTTTCGACCGCGTCGGCGAACCGGACGGTGCCGCGGACGTGCTCGGCCCAGTACGCCGGGTCGGTGAGCCGGTCGGCGGGCTCGCCGGTCAGCGTGGAGACGACCGGGATCGACGGCTCGTGGTAGGTCAGGGTCTTCGCGACGGCCGTGAACTCGGCCAGCATCGGCTCCATCAGGGCCGAGTGGAAGGCGTGCGAGACGGCCAGGCGGGTGCTCCGGCGGCCGGGGAACCGCTCGGCAACGGCCAGGGTCGCGGCCTCGGCGCCGGAGAGGACCACCGCGCGGGGGCCGTTGACGGCGGCGAGCGCGACGTCGGCGGACAGGTGCGGGCGGACCTCGTCCTCGGTCGCTTCGAGGGCGAGCATCGCGCCGCCCTCGGGCAGGGCCTGCATCAGGCGGCCACGGGCCAGCACGAGTTTCGCGGCGTCCGCCAGCGAGAACACCCCGGCGACGTGCGCGGCGGCCAGCTCGCCGATCGAGTGCCCGGCCAGCGCGTCCGGGGTGACACCCCAGGACGTGACTAGGCGGTAGAGCGCGACCTCGAAGGCGAACAGCGCGGGCTGGGCGAACTCGGTGCGGTCGAGGCGGGCCGTGTCGGCGCCGAACACGACGTCCCGGACGCCGGGCAGGTGCGCGCAGACCTCGTCGAAGGCCGCGGCGAAGACGGGGAAGCACTCGTGGAGCCGGCGGCCCATGCCGAGGCGCTGCGCGCCCTGACCGGTGAACAGGAAGGCCAGGCGCCCGGCGGTGTCCTGACCGGTGACGGCGCCCGCGTCGCCGCCCGCGACGGCCCGCAGGCCCGCGGCCAGCTCGGCGCGGTCGGCGCCGGTGACGACCGCGCGGTGCTCCAGCGCGGCGCGGGTGGTGGCCAGCGACAGGGCGACGTCGACCGGCTCGGCACCGGACTCGTCCACAGTGGACAATAGGGCCGCGGCCTGCGCCCGGACCGCCGCCGGAGACGCACCGGAGAGGACGTACGGGACCACCGGCGGCGCGGTGACCGTGCGCTCCTCTTCGACCTCCGCGGCGGGCTCTTCCAGGATGACGTGCGCGTTGGTGCCGCTGATGCCGAACGACGACACGCCCGCCCGCCGCGGCCGGTCCGCGGGCCACGGCCGCGCCTGGTCCAGCAGCTCGACCGAACCGGCGGACCAGTCGACGTGCGGCGACGGCCGGTCGACGTGCAAGGTGGCGGGCAGGACGCCGTGGCGCATCGCCTCGACCAGCTTGACGATCCCGGCCATGCCCGCCGCGGCCTGGGTGTGGCCGATGTTGGACTTGACCGAGCCCAGGTACAACGGCTGCGAGCGGTCACGGCCGTAGGTGGCGAGCAGGGCCTGTGCCTCGATCGGGTCACCGAGGGCGGTGCCGGTGCCGTGTGCCTCCACGACGTCGACGTCCGAAGTGGACAGTCCAGCGTTGGCCAGTGCCGCGCGGATCACGCGTTGCTGGGACGGGCCGTTCGGCGCGGTCAGGCCGCTGGACGCGCCGTCGGAGTTGACGGCGCTGCCGCGGACCAGCGCGAGCACCGGGTGGCCGTGGCGGCGGGCGTCGGAAAGCCTTTCCAGCACGAGCATTCCGGCGCCTTCGGCCCAGTTCGTGCCGTCGGCGGCCGCGGCGAACGGCTTGCAGCGGCCGTCCGGCGCCAGGCCCCGCTGCCGGGAGAACTCGACGAACGCGCCGGGGGTCGCCATGACCGTGACCCCGCCGGCCAGCGCGAGGGTGCACTCCCCCGACCGCAGCGAGCGGGCCGCGAGGTGCACGGCGACCAGCGACGACGAGCACGCCGTGTCGATCGACACCGACGGCCCTTCCAGGCCGAGCGAGTAGGAGACGCGGCCGGAGACGACGCTGCCGGACGTCCCGATGCCGAGGTACCCCTCGTGCTCCTCGGGCAGCGCGGTCAGCCGGGACGCGTAGTCGGTGAAACCGACCCCCGCGAACACCCCCGTGCTGCTCCCGCGCAGCGTCGCCGGGTTGATGCCGGCCCGTTCGACCGCTTCCCACGCCGTCTCCAGCAGCAGCCGCTGCTGCGGGTCGGTCGCCTCGGCCTCGCGGGGCGAGATGCCGAACAGCTCGTTGTCGAACTCGGCGGCGTCGTGCAGGAAGCCGCCCTCGCGGACGTAGCTGGTGCCCGGCACGGACGCGTCGAGGTCGTGGATCGTGTCGGTGTCCCAGCCGCGGTCGATGGGGAACGGCGAGATGGCGTCACCACCGGCGTCGACCAGGTCCCACAGCTGTTCCGGGGTGCGGACCCCGCCGGGGAACCGGCAGCTCATCGCGACGATGGCGATGGGCTCGGTCTCCTTCTCCCGCGCGTCCGCCAGCTCGCGGCGGCTTTCGCGCAGGTCGGCCGCCATCCGCTTGAGGTAGTCGACGTACTGCTCTTCCGAAGGCATGGGTCACGGCTCCCGAGGGGCTGGAGGGCGGGTCAGCGCGGGCCGAACTCGTCGTCGATCAGCGCGAGGAGGTCGTCCGGGGACGCGGCTTCGAGGTCGGCGTGCGCAGGCTTCTTCGCCGCCCACGCCGTCACCAGCCGCTTGAGGCGGGCTTCGATGTCCGTGTCGGCGGGGTCGGCCCCGTCGAGCAGGGCTTCGAGCCGGGTGATCTGCTCGGTCACCGCGGCTCCCGGCCCGGTCTCGGGCGCGAGTTCGGTCTGCAGGTACTTGGCCAGCGCGTCCGGCGCCGGGTAGTCGAACACGACGGTGCTCGGCAAGGTGAGACCGGTCGCGACGGCCAGCGCGGTCCGGAACTCGACCGCGGTCAGCGAGTCGAAGCCCAGGTCGAGGAAGCCGCGGCCGGGAGCGATCGCGGCCGCGCCGGCGTGCCCGAGCACCGCCGCGGCCTGCCCGCGCACCAGGTCGAGCAGCGCACGTTCCTGGTCGGTCTCGGCGAGCCCGGCCAGCTTGCGACGCAGTTCGCCCGCGTCGGCCGCGGCGGCCCGGCGCCGGGTCGCCGGCACGAGGTCCCGCAGCACGGGAGGCACCTGCCCGGCGGCCAGCCCGGCACGGTCCAGCTTGACCGGCACCGTAGCGGCGACGTCCGCCGCGAGGGCCGCGTCGAACAGCGCCAGGCCTTCTTCGGTGCTGAGGGCGGGGAAGCCGTTGCGGCTCAGGCGGTTGCCCGCCTGGGTGCTGAGCGCGCCGCCCATGCCGTCGGCCCAGCGGCCCCAGGCCAGCGCGCGGCCGGGCAGGCCGAGGGCCTTGCGGTGCACGGCGAGGCCGTCGAGGAAGGCGTTGGCCGCGGCGTAGTTGCCCTGCCCGGCGTTGCCGAGCACCCCGGCGGCCGAGGAGAACAGCACGAACGCGGCGAGGTCGTGGCCCTTGGTGAGCTCGTGCAGGTGCCAGGCGGCCGCGGCCTTGGGGCCGAAGACGGTGTCCAGGCGGTCCGGGGTGAGCGCCTCGACGAGGCCGTCTTCGAGGACACCGGCCGCGTGCACGACCCCCGTCAGCTGGGGAATCCCGGCCAGGAGGCCTTCGACAGCGCCGCGGTCGGCGACGTCGCAGGCCTCGATCCGAACGGTCGCGCCCAGGTCGGTGAGTTCGGTGGTCAGTGCGGCGGCACCGGGCGCGTCCGCGCCACGACGGCTGGTGAGGACCAGGTCGCAGACGCCGTGTGCCTGGACGAGGTGCCGCGCCAGGTGAGCGCCGAGCCCGCCGGTACCGCCCGTGACGAGCACGGTGCCACCGCCGAGGTTCGGGCTTTCGCTCGCGGTCGCGCCGACCGGCGCCAGCCGGGGTGCGTAAGCCTTTCCTTCGCGCAGCAGCAGCTGGTCTTCACCCGTGGCCAGGGCCCGGCTCAGCACCGTCGTATCGCCGTCGCCGTCCACGAGGACGAAGCGGCCGGGGTGTTCCGACTGCGCCGCGCGGACCAGGCCCCAGACCGCGGCGGCGGCCGGGTCGGCACCGTCCTCTTCGGACAGTCCGACGGCGCCCGCGGTCAGGATCACCAGGCGGCCGTCCCGGGGTGCCGCGAGCCACTCCTGCAGCTTCGCCAGCACCTCGGTGGTCGCCAGCCGGGCCGCGTCGGCGACGCCCGTGGTGCCCTGCGGTTCGGGCAGTTCGAGGATCTCCGCGTCGATCTCGGAGCCGGTGAGGGTGACCGGGGTCCAGCTCAGGCGGTGCAGCGACTCGCTCGGCGCGGTCGCCACGGCCGGGCGCTCGCCGAACGTCACCTCGGCGGTGAGCACCGGCTCGCCCGCGAGGTCGACGACGCTCAGCGCGCCCGTGTCGGCCAGCGCCGTCCGAACGCGGGTGGCGCCGGTCGCGTGCAGGGTGACGTTGCGCCAGGCCACCGGCCAGCCGTGCTCGGCCAGCAGCGGGTCGAGCAGGTTCGGGTGCAGGCCGTAGAGCGTGTCCTCCGGCACGGTCAGCTCCACAAAGGACCCCTCGGCCGAGGTCGCCACGGACTCGGTGACCAGGAACCCGGTCGCGTGCCGCTGCCAGTCCTGCCCGGCGCGGGTGTGGATCGAGACCGGGCGGCGGCCGCCGTCCGCGGCGCCGACGGCGACCTGGACCTCACGGTCTCCGGCGAGGGGCGCCTCGACGGTCAGCTCGGCCAGCGTCGCGTAGCCGACCTCGTCACCGGCCCGGATCGCCAGCTCGACCAGCAGCGTGTCCGACGGCTCCGCGGGCAGGACGCCGGTGCACAGCACCGAACCGTCCCCGGCCGACGTCACGGCGGAAGCGAGCACCGGGTGACGCAGACTGCCGGCCACCCGCGCGACGGCCGGTTCGCGAATCCAGTACCGCTCGTGCTGGAAGGCGTAGGTGGGCAGGTCGACCACCCGCGGCGACGCCGGGGCGAAGAACGCGGGCCAGTCGACGTCGATCCCGCGGACGTGCAGGCGGGCCAGCGCCGTCACCGCGGCCGACGGCTCGTCGCGGTCGGCGCGCAGGGCCGGGATCGCCTCGCCGGACCCCGCGGCCAGGGCCGAGAGCACCGCGGCCGGGCCGATCTCGAGGAACGTCGTCACGCCTTCGGCGGTCAACGCCGTCAGGGCGTCGGCGAACCGGACCGGCTCCCGCACGTGCCGCACCCAGTGGGCCGGGTCGGTGAGGTCGGCGGTCAGCGTCGACACGACCGGGATCGACGGCTCGGCGTAGGTCAGTTCGTTCGCCACCGCGGCGAACTCGTCCAGCATCGGGTCCATCAGCGGCGAGTGGAACGCGTGGGAGACGTCGAGGCGCTTCACCCTGCGGCCCCGCGCTTCCAGCGCCGCGGCGGCGGCGAGCACCGGTTCCGCCACGCCCGAAAGCACCACGGCGTCCGGGCCGTTGACCGCCGCGACGGCGACGTCGGAGAACTCGGCCACCTCGGCTTCGCTCGCCTGCACGGCGACCATCGCACCACCCGCGGGCAGGGCCTCCATCAGCCTGCCGCGAGCCTCGATCAGCGTGGCCGCGTCGGCCAGGGACAGCACCCCGGCCACGTGCGCCGCGGCGATCTCGCCGATCGAATGCCCGGCGACGAAGGCCGGGCGCACGCCCCACGACTCGAAGAGCCGGTACAGCGCGACTTCCAGGGCGAAGATCGCGGGCTGGGCGGTGCCGGTCCGGTCGAGGTCGTCGCCACTGACGGCCGGAAGCAGTGCGGCGATCTCGTCGTAAGCCGCCGCGTAAGCCGGGAACGCCTCGTACAGCCCGCGGCCCATCCCGGCCCGCTGCGAACCCTGGCCGGTGAACAGGAAGGCCAGGCGGCCGGTCGCGGTTTCCCCGGTGACGAGGTTCGCGGCCGACCTGCCTCCGGCGAGGGCACGCAACCCCGAAGCCGCGTCTCCGACGACGACCGCGCGGTGGTCGTGGTGCGTACGAGTGGTCGCCAGCGAAAACCCGACGTCCACAGTCGACTTGTCCACAGCGGACAGTCGAGCTGCCTGGTCGGCCAGCGCCGCCGGGGTGCGTCCCGAAAGGACCCACGGCACGACCGGCAGGTCCCGCGACGGCTCCGGCTCGGCGAAGTCCGGCGCCTGCTCGATGACGATGTGCGCGTTGGTGCCGCTGATGCCGAACGACGACACGCCGGCGCGGCGCGGCCGCCCGGTCTCCGGCCAGGGGGTCTGCTCGGTGAGCAGTGCGATGTCGCCGGTGGTCCAGTCGACGTGCGGGGTCGGCTCGTCCACGTGCAGGCTCGCCGGGACGACGCCGTGGCGCATCGCCTCGACGACCTTGATGATCCCGGCGACGCCCGCCGCGGCCTGGGTGTGGCCGATGTTGGACTTGACCGAGCCGAGCAGCAGCGGCCACTCGCGGTCCTGGCCGTAGGTGGCCAGCAGGGCCTGCGCCTCGATCGGGTCGCCCAGCGGCGTGCCGGTGCCGTGCGCCTCGACGACGTCCACAGTGGACGATTCGACACCGGCGTTGGCCAGCGCCGCGCGGATCACGCGTTGCTGCGACGGGCCGTTGGGGGCGGTGAGACCGTTGGACGCGCCGTCCTGGTTGACCGCGGAGCCGCGCACGACGGCCAGCACGGTGTGCCCGTTGCGGCGGGCGTCGGAAAGCCGTTCCAGCACGAGGATCCCGACACCTTCGGCCCAGTTCGTGCCGTCGGCCGCGCCGGCGAACGGCTTGCAGCGCCCGTCCGGCGCGAGGCCGCGCTGCCGCGAGAACTCGACGAACATGTCGGGCGAGGCCATCACGTTGACGCCGCCGGCCAGAGCGAGCGTGCACTCCCCCGACCGCAGCGACTGGGCGGCGAGGTGCACCGCGACCAGCGACGACGAGCACGCCGTGTCGACCGAGACGGCCGGGCCCTCCAGGCCCAGCGCGTAGGCGACGCGGCCGGAGACGACGCTGCTGAAGGACGCGGTGCCGAGGAAGCCTTCGACCTGCTCGGGGATCGCGCTGAGCCGGGAGATGTAGTCGTTGGACAGGGCCCCGGCGAACACGCCGGTGCTGGTCCCGCGCAGGGTCGCCGGGTTGATGCCGGAGCGTTCGAGGGCCTCCCACGCCGTCTCCAGGACCTGCCGCTGCTGCGGGTCGATGGCGAGGGCCTCGCGGGGCGAGATGCCGAAGAACTCGGCGTCGAAGTCGCCCGCGTTGTGGAGGAAAGCGCCTTCCGAGGCGTACGTGGTGCCGCGGTGGTCTGGGTCCGGGTGGAACAGCGAGTCGAGGGGCCAGTCGCGGTCGGCCGGGAAGTCGCCGACGCCGTCGCGGCCCTCGGCGACCAGCTGCCACAGGTCACCGGGCGAGGTGACCTCACCCGGGTAGCGGCAGCCCATGCCGACGATGACGATCGGGTCGTCGTGGGTACCGGTCCCGGCCGCGATGGGGGTGACCGCGGCCGGGACCGGCGTCTCGTCCCCGACGACCTCCGTGCGCAGGAAGGTGCTGAGCGCGGCGGGTGTCGGGTGGTCGAACACGAGCGTCGCGGGCAGCCGGAGGCCGGTCGCGGCGCCGAGGCGGTTGCGCAGCTCGACCGCGGTGAGCGAGTCGAAGCCGATCTCGTTGAACGCGCGGGTCGCGGCGATCCCGGACGCGTCGGCGTGGCCGAGCACCAGCGCGACCTCGCGGCGCACCAGGTCGAGGAGCAGCTCGTCCTGCTCGCTCACGGGCAGCCCGGTGAGCTTGCGGCGCAGCTCGCCCGCCTGCTCGGCGGTCGCCGTCTTGGCCTTGGCCCGGCCGGATCCGCCGACCAGCGCGCGGATGAGCGGCGAGATCGGGGCGTCGCTGCCGCGGACGGTCGCGCGGTCGAACTTGAGGCCGAGCAGGACGGCGTGGTCGAGGCCGACCGCGCGGTCGAACATCGCCAGGCCCTCTTCGGGGTCGATCGGCGGGAACCCGCTGCGGCGCAGGCGTTCCTCGCCCGCGTCGCCGAGCTCCCCGCGCATGCCGCCGGACCACAGGCCCCAGGCGACCGACTGCGCGGCCAGGCCGTCGGCGCGGCGGCGCGTGGCGAGCCCGTCGAGGAAGGCGTTGGCGGCGGCGTAGTTGCCCTGGCCCGGGTTGCCGAGCACGCCGGCGGCCGAGGAGAACTGGACGAACCAGCGCAGTGGCAGGTCCGCGGTCAGCTCGTGCAGGTGCCAGGCGGCTTCGGCCTTCGGCGCGAGGACGCGGTCGAGACGTTCGGGGGTCAGTGCGTCGAGCGGGGCGTCGTCGAGGACACCGGCCGCGTGGACGACCCCGGTCAACGGGTGCTCGGCGGGGATCCCGGCCAGCAGCTCGGCGACGGCGTCGCGGTCCGAGCCGTTACACGCGCTGATGGTGACCGAGGCGCCCAGAGCGGTCAGCTCTGCGGCCAGTTCGGCCGCGCCCGGTGCGTCCGGGCCCCGGCGGCTGGTCAAGACCAGGTGCCGGACGTCGTGGGTGGTGATCAGGTGCTTGGCCAGCATCGCGCCGAGACCGCCGGTGCCGCCGGTGATCAGGACGGTGCCCCCGGGCTCCGGGCCGCGCGGCACGGTCAGCACGACCTTGCCGATGTGCTTGGCCTGGCTGAGCAGGCGGAACGCCTCGGGCGCGCGGCGGACGTCCCAGGTGTGACGCGGCAGCGGCGTCAGGACACCCTGCGCGAACAGGTCGAGGACCTCGGCCCACATGCGGGAGAACTGCTCGGGCCCGGCTTCGATCAGGTCGTACGGCCGGTAGTGGACACCGGGGTGCTGCGCGGCGACCTCGTCCGGGTCGCGCAGGCCCGCCTTGCCCATCTCGAGGAACCGGCCGCCGCGCGGCAGCAGCCGCAGGGACGCGTCGACGAAGTCGCCGGTGAGCGCGTCGAGCACGACGTCGACGCCGCGGCCGTCGCTGGTGGCCAGGAACTGCTGTTCGAAGTCGAGGGTGCGGGAGTTGGCGATGTGGGCGTCGTCGAGGCCGGCTTCGCGCAGGACGTGCTGCTTGCCGGGGCTGGCGGTGCCGTAGACCTCGGCGCCGAGGTGGCGCGCGATCTGGACGGCCGCCATGCCGACACCGCCCGCGGCCGCGTGGACCAGCACGGACTCGCCCTCGTGCAGCCCGGCGAGTTCCTTCAGACCGAAGTAGGCCGTGAGGAACACCAGCGGCACGGACGCGGCCTCTTCGTAGGACCAGCCGGACGGGATCCGGGCGCACATCGAGCGCTGCGCGGTGGTGACCGTGCCGATGCCGCCGATCGCGACGCCCATCACGCGGTCGCCGACGGCGAGATCGTCCACTTCGGACCCGACCTCGAGGACCACGCCGGCGACCTCGTTGCCGAGTGGGCCGGGCTCACCCTCGAACATGCCGAGGACGTTGAGCGCGTCACGGAAGTTGAGACCCGCCGCGGCGACACCGACGCGGATGTGCCCGGGGGACAGGGGTTCCAGGGCCTGGGGGCACGGCTCGAGCCGCAGCTCCTCCAGGGTGCCGCGGGCGGCCATGCCGAGGCGCCACGCGGGTTCGGCGGGCGGGACCAGCTCGTCGGGGCCCGGCACCGGGCCGAGGCGCAGGGCCGCGAAGGCGCCGTCGCGCAGGGTCAGCTGGGGTTCGCCGGTGGCCAGGACCGCGGCGAGCTCGCTGTCGGAGAGGTCGCCGGTCTCGCTGTCGACGAGCACGACCCGGCCGGGCAGCTCGCTCTGCGCCGAGCGGCCGAGGCCCCAGACGGCGGCGGCCGCCGGGTCGACGCGGCCGGGGCCGATCGCGTCGCAGGTGACGACGATGAGCTTCGCGTCGGCGAACCGGTCCTCTGTGGACAGTTGCTGCAGGACGGAAAGCACTTCGTGGGTGGCGATCCGGACGCCCATGGGGTCGGTGAACACCGGGAGCACGACCACCGGCGGCACCTCACCGCCGCCGATGCGGCCGTGGTAGGCCCAGCCGACCACGGCCGGGTCCGCCGGGGTCGGCACCGGCGTCCAGTCGAGCCGGAACAGCGAGTCGAGCCCGGGTGCGGTGGTCAGCGCCCCGGCGGCCAGCTCGCGCAGGGTCAGGGAGCCGATGGTGACGACGGGGGCGCCGGTGCCGTCGGCGGCGCGCAGGGTGACCGCGCCGGACGCGCCCGGGGTCAGCCGCAGCCGGAGCGCGGACGCCCCGGTGGCGTGCAGGGTGACGTCCTGCCAGAGGAACGGCAGCTTCGCGCCACCCGGCTCCTCGCTCAGCAGGCCGATCGCGTGCAGGCCCGCGTCGAGCAGCGCCGGGTGCAGGCCGAAGCGCTCGACGTCGGCCTTGCCGGCCGAGTCCGGCAGCTCGGTCTCGGCGAAGATCTCCTCGCCGACGCGCCAGGCGGCCTTGAGCCCGCGGAACACCGGGCCGTACTCGAGACCGGCGGCGGCGAAGACCGGGTAGACGTCGGTGACGTCGACCGCGACCGCGTCCCGCGGCGGCCACTCGGCCAGGTCGAACCCGGCCGCCGGGGCCTGCGACGCCAGCGTGCCAGAGCCGTGCAGCGTCCAGGCGCCTTCACCGGAGCGCGAGTACACCGCGACGGCGCGGCGGCCGGACTCGTCCGGCGCGGCCAGCACGACCTGGACGTCCACCGGCCCGGCCAGGACCATCGGCTCGCGCAGGGTCAGCTCTTCGAGGTGGGCGCAGCCGGCTTCGTCACCGGCTCGCAGCGCCAGCTCGACAAGCGCGGTGCCGGGCACGATGACGGTGCCGGCGACCGCGTGGTCGGTGAGCCACGGGTGGGTGGCCGGGGAGATCCGGCCGGTCAGCACGATCCCCGCGCCGTCGGCGAGCGGGACGGACGCGCCGAGCAGCGGGTGGGCGGCGTCGGCCAGGCCGAGCCCGCCTGGGTCGCCCGCGCCGCGGCCGCCGCGCAGCCAGTAGTTCTCGCGCTGGAACGGGTAGGTGGGCAGGTCGATGGTGCGGGCGCCGGTCCCGGCGTGGAACGCGGTCCAGTCGACGCGGGCGCCGCGCACGTGCAGCTCGGCGAGCACGGCCATCGCGGTGAGCGCCTCGGGACGGTCCTTACGCAGCACCGGCACAGCGACGGTGCCTTCGGGCGGCAGCGTCCGCGCGGCCATCCCGGCCAGCACGGAGTCGGGGCCGATCTCGACGAACCGGGAAACGCCTTCGCCGCGCAGGAAGCCGACACCGTCGGCGAACCGCACGGGCTGCCGGACGTGCCGCGGCCAGTAGCCGGGCACGGTGACCTCGTCCGGCCCGGCGAGGCGGCCGGTCACGTTGGACACCACCGGGATCGTGGGCTCGTGATAAGTCGCGCGGGAGGCGATCTCGCTGTACTCGGCGAGCATGCCGTCCATCCGTGCCGAGTGCGACGCGTGGGAGATGTTGAGCCGCTTGACCTTGCGGCCACGTTCGGCGAACTTCGCCGCCAGTGCCTCGGCGATCGTCTCCTCGCCCGAGATGACGACCGAGTCCGGCGCGTTGAGCGCGCCGATCGCGAGGCCGTCGGTCAGCTCGGCGGCGATCTCCTCCTCGGTGGCCTGGATCCCGATCATCGCGCCACCCGGCGGCTGCGCCTCCATCAGGCGGCCGCGGGCGGTGATCATCCGGGCGGCGTCGGCGAGGTCCCAGACGCCGGCGACGTGCGCGGCGCCCAGTTCCCCGGCGGAGTGGCCGACGACGTAGTCCGGGCGCACGCCCCGCGACCCGAGCAGCCGGAACAGCGCGACCTGCAGGGCGAACATCGCGGGCTGGGCGTACGTCATCCGGTCGAGCAGGCTCTGGTCGTCGCCGAAGACGATGCCGGCCAGCGGCCGGTCGAGGTGCGCGTCGAGGGCGGCGCACGCCTCGTCGAAGGCGGTCCGGTAGGCCGGGAACGTGTCGTACAGCTCGCGGCCCATGCCGCAGCGCTGGGCGCCCATGCCGGAGAACAGGAACGCGGTGCGCCCGAGCAGCGGCTCGCCGGTGACGACACCCGGCGCGGGCGTACCCGAAGCCAGCGCGTTCAGCCCGGCCTTGAGGTCGTCGCGGGTCCGGCCGACGACGACGGCACGGCTTTCCAGCGCGGTGCGGGTGGTGGCCAGGGACCAGCCGAGGTCGAGCGGGTCGACGTCGTCCACTGTGGACAGCAGGCTTTCTGCGGCAGCCTGCAGCGCGGCGGGTCCGCGGGCCGAGAGCGGCCACGCCTGGACCGGCGGCGGAGTGCGTTCCGGCGCAGGCTCTTCGGCCGACGGCGCCTGTTCCAGGATGACGTGGGCGTTGGTGCCGCTCATGCCGAAGGACGACACCCCGGCGCGGCGCGGGCGGTCGCCGGTGTCCCACGGCTTCGGCTCGGTGAGCAGCTCGACCGCCCCGGCCGTCCAGTCGACGTGCGGCGACGGCTCGTCGACGTGCAGGGTCCGCGGCAGGACGCCGTGGCGCATCGCCTCGATCACCTTGATGATCCCGGCGGCGCCCGCGGCGGCCTGGGTGTGCCCGATGTTGGACTTGATCGACCCCAGCCACAGCGGTTCCGAGCGGTCGCGGCCGTAGGTGGCCAGCACCGCCTGGGCCTCGATCGGGTCGCCCAGGGTGGTGCCGGTGCCGTGGGCCTCGACGGCATCGACGTCCGCGGCGGTGAGCTTGGCGTTCTTCAGCGCGGCGCGGATGACGCGCTGCTGGGCCGGGCCGTTGGGCGCGGTCAGGCCGTTGGACGCGCCGTCCTGGTTGACCGCGGACCCGCGGACCACGGCGAGGATCCGGTGCCCGTTGCGGCGGGCGTCGGACAGCCGTTCCAGCAGCAGCATGCCGGCGCCCTCGGACCAGCCGGTGCCGTCGGCGCCCGCGGCGAACGCCTTGCAGCGGCCGTCCGGGGCCATGCCGCGCTGGCGGGAGAACTCGACGAACGTCTCCGGCGTCGCCATCACGGTGACGCCGCCGGCCAGGGCGAGCGAGCACTCCCCCGACCGCAGCGCGTGCGCCGCGAGGTGGACCGCGACCAGCGACGACGAGCAAGCCGTGTCGATCGTGACGGCCGGGCCCTCCAGTCCGAGGGTGTAGGCGAGCCGTCCCGACAGCACGCTGTTGGACGAGCCGGTGCCGAGGAACCCTTCGACCTCTTCGGAACCGCCGTCGAACCCCGAGACGTACTCGCTGCGCATGGCCCCGGCGAACACGCCGGTGGCGCTGCCCTTCAGCGCCGCGGTGTCCAGCCCGGCGCGTTCGAACGTCTCCCAGGTGACCTCCAGCAGCAGCCGCTGCTGCGGGTCCATGGCGAGGGCCTCCCGCGGCGAGATGCCGAAGAAGCCCGCGTCGAACTCGCCCGCGTCGTGCAGGAAACCGCCCTGGTCGCTGTAGCTGGTGCCGCGGTGCTCCGGGTCCGGGTGGTACAGCGCGTCGGTGTCCCAGCCGCGGTTGGCCGGGAAGCCCGACATGCCGTCACCGCCGCCGTCGACGAGGTCCCACAGCTGCTCCGGCGAGGTGACCCCGCCGGGGTACCGGCAGGCCATGCCGATCACGGCCAGGGGCTCGGAACCGCTTTCCTCGGCGTCCTTGAGGCGGCGCCGCGTCTCGCGCAGCTCGGCGGCCAGCCGCTTGAAGTAGTCGAGCGTCCGTTCGTCGGTCGTCATGACGGTGGTCCTCCTAGCGGCGGCGGTGTCGCGGCGCCGGGCCGGGGTCAGAGTTCGTTGTCCAGCAGGGCGAACATGTCGTCGATGGTGTCCACTTCCAGGTCCGCTTCGCCGTCGGACGGCCGGACCCGGTCCTGCCACAGGGCGACCAGGTTCCGCAGCTTCGTCTCGACCTCGGCGCTGTCCGCGGCCGAGACGTCCACTGTGGACAGCTCGGCGGCGAGCCGGTCGATCCCGGACGCCAGGCCGGTCTCTTCGCCGGCGGCGGGCACCACTTCGGACTGCAGGTACTTGGCCAGGTCGTCGGGGGTCGGGTAGTCGAAGATCAGCGTCGCGGGGAGGCGCAGGCCGGTGGCCGCGTCGAGCCCGTTGCGCAGCTCGACCGCGGTCAGCGAGTCGAAGCCCAGCTCGGTGAACGCCTTGGCCGGCTCGATCGCGTCCGGCCCGGTGTGCCCGAGGGCCGCCGCGGCCTGGCCGCGCACCACCCCGAGCAGCACCAGTTCGGCGTCGGCCTGCGACATCCCGGCGAGCCGGCGCTTGAGCCCGTCCGCCTGCGCCGCCGCGTCGACCGGGGCGGCCCGGCGCACCGAGCCGCGGACCAGGCCGCGCAGCAGCGGCGGCACCGGCCCGGTGGCCGAGCGGAGGCCGGCCACGTCCAGCTTGACCGGCACGGACACCGGCTCGGCCAGGGTGGTGGCCAGGTCGAACAGGGCGAGGCCCTCGGCCGGGTCGAAGCTGCCGACGCCGTCGCGGCCCATCCGGTCGGCGTCCGCTGCGCCTCCCATGCCGCCCATCCCGTCGGCCCAGAGGCCGAAGGCGAGCGACGTCGCGGGCAGCCCCAGGCCGCGGCGGTGGTGCGCCAGGCCGTCGAGGAAGGTGTTCGCCGCGGCGTAGTTGGCCTGCCCCGGCGCGCCGAGCACCCCGGCGGCCGAGGAGAACAGCACGAACATGGTCAGGTCGCGGTCGCGGGTGAGCTCGTGGAGGTTCCACGCCGCGTCCACCTTGGGCCGCAGCACCTTCTCGAGCCGCTCGGGGGTGAGCGCGGTGAGCAGGCCGTCGTCGAGGACGCCGGCCGCGTGCACCACGCCGGTCAGGCCGGGGGTGCCCTCCAGCACCGCGCTCAGCGCGTCGCGGTCCGCGGCGTCGCACGCCTCGATCCGCACGGTCGCGCCCAGCCCGGTCAGGTCCGCCGCCAGTTCGGCCGCGCCCGGAGCGTCCGGGCCGCGGCGGCTGGTGAGCACCAGGTCCCGGACGTCGTGCTTCGTGACCAGGTGGCGGGCCAGTACCGCGCCGAGCCCGCCGGTGCCGCCGGTGACGAGCACCGTGCCGGTCGCCGGGCGCCGCGGCACGGTCAGGACGACCTTGCCGACGTGCTTGGCCTGGCTGAGGAAGCGCAGTGCCTCGGGGGCGCGGCGCAGGTCCCAGGTGCGGACGGGCAGCGGGGTGAGTGCGCCTTCGGTGAACAAGACCATCAGCTCCTCCCACATCTGCGCGATCCGGCGGTTGCCCGCTTCGATCACGTCGAACGCCCGGTAAGTGACCTCCGGATGGTGCCCCGCGCCGGCGCCGTCCGGGCGGACGTCGGTCTTCCCCATTTCCACGAACCGCCCACCGCGCGGTAACAGGCGCATCGAGGCGTCGATGAACTCGCCCGTCAGGGCGTTGAGCACGACGTCGACCCCGCGCCCGCCGGTCGTCTCGCGGAACCGGTCCTCGAACGCGAGGGTCCGGGACGACGCGATGTGGTCGTCGGCCAGCCCGGCGGCGCGCAGGACGTCCCACTTGCCCTCGCTGGCGGTGCCGAAGACCTCGGCGCCGAGGTGGCGGGCCAGCTGCGTGGCCGCCATGCCGACGCCGCCGGCCGCGGCGTGGATCAGCACCGACTCGCCCTTCTGCAGGGCGCCGAGGTCGGCCAGCGCGTAGTAGGCGGTCAGGAACACCAGCGGCACGGACGCGGCCTGCTCGAACGTCCAGTCGTCCGGCATCTTCGCCAGCAGGTCCCGGTCGGCGAAGGTGATCGGGCCGAAGCCGCCGTGCACCAGGCCCATCACCCGGTCACCGGGCACGAGATCGTCCACTTCGGACCCGACCTCGGTGACGACGCCGGCGCCCTCGTAGCCGATGCGGCCGGCGTCACCCGGGTACATGCCGAGCACGTTGAGCACGTCGCGGAAGTTGGTCCCGGCCGCGCGGGTGGCGATCCGGACTTCGCGCGGCAGCAACGGTTCCACAGCCTCGGGGAACGGCTCGAACGAGAGCCGCTCGAGGGTGCCCTTGACGACGCTGTCCAGGCGCCAGGCCGGTTCGTGCCACGGCGGCACGAGGTCCGGCGACGACGCCGCGGTCAGCAGCCGCGCGGCGTGGACGACACCGTCGCGCACGGCCAGCTGGGTTTCGTCACCCAGCACGGCGAGTGCGGTCTCGACGCCGGTCTCGGCCGCGTCGAGCAGGACCAGGCGACCGGGGTGTTCGGACTGGGCACTGCGGACCAGGCCCCAGACCGCGGCGGCGGCCGGGTCGACGGTGTCCGAAGTGGACACCGCCACGGCGTTCTCGGTGCGGACGACCAGGGTGGCGCCCTTGCCCTCGGCCAGCCACTCCTGCAGCTTCGCCAGCGTGCTCCGCAGCAGGGCGTGCGTGGCTGCCGGGGCGTCGCCACTCTCCGGGACCGCCCGCAGGATCTCCACCTCCGGAGCCGGGCCGGGCTCGGTCATGACCGGGCTCCAGCCGAGCCGGAACAGATCGTCCGAAGTGGACTGGTCGACTGAGGTGACTTCGCGCAGCAGCAACGATCCGACCGTCAGCACCGGGGCTCCGGCGCCGTCCGTGAGTTCCAGGCGCACCGAGTCGGTACCGGTGGTGGCGACCCGGACCCGGGCGGCGGTGGCGCCGGCCGCGTGCAGGACGACGTCCCGCCAGAGGAACGGCAGCCGGGTCTTGGTGGTGTCGCCGGTGGGCAGCAGGCCGATCGCGTGCAGCGCGGCGTCGAGCAGGGCCGGGTGCAGGCCGAACTTCCCGGCGTCGCCGTGCGCGGCGGCGGGCAGTTCGAGGTCGGCGCAGACGTCGTCACCGACGCGCCACGCGGCGGTCAGGCCCTGGAACACCGGCCCGTACTGCAGACCGGCCTCGGCGAGCCCCGGGTACAGCTCCGTGACATCCAGGGCCTCGGCCCCGGCCGGCGGCCACTCCCCCGAAGCGGCACTTTCACGTGAAAGTGACGGCTCCAGGAGGCCGGTGGCGTGCTCGGTCCAGGGGGCGTCGGCGAGGCGGGAGTGGACGGACACCGGGCGGCGGCCGTCGTCGTCCGCGGCGCCGACCACGACCTGGACGGCCAGGCCGCCGGTCTCCGGCAGCACCATCGGCGCGGCCAGGGTCAGCTCGGTGACGCGGGCGCAGCCCAGCTCGTCGCCCGCCCGGACGGCGAGTTCGACGAGCGCCGCGCCGGGGACCAGGACGGTGCCGAGCACCGCGTGGTCGGCCAGCCACGGCTGGGCCGTGCGGGACAGCCGGCCGTAGCCGACCAGGCCGTCCTCACCCGCCGTCGGGACGGTCGCGCCGAGCAGCGGGTGCCCGGCCGCGGCCAGGCCCAGCCCGGCCGCGTCGCCGCTGGTGGCGGGCGGGTCGAGCCAGAACCGCTCACGCTGGAAGGCGTAGGTCGGCAGCGGCACAGCACGGGCGTCCGTGCCGGCGAAGAACGCCGTCCAGTCGACGTCGGTCCCGGTGGCGACGAGCTTGCCGAACGCCGCCGCGGCGGTCTGGCGCTCGTCGCGGTCCTTGCGCAGGACCGGCACGAACACCGCGTCCGGGGCGCTGTCGGCGCCCATGGCCGAGAGCACGCCGTCCGGGCCCAACTCGGCGAACCGGGTGACCCCGGCCGCGGTGAGCGCGCGGACGCCGTCGGCGAACCGGACCGGCTCCCGCACGTGGCGCACCCAGTACGCCGGGTCCGTGAAGTCGGCTTCGCGGGTCACGGTGGAGACGATCGGGATCGCCGGCTCGGCGTAAGTCAGGCTTTCGGCTACCGAAGCGAACTCCGCCAGCATCGGTTCCATCAGCATCGAGTGGAACGCGTGGGACACGACCAGCGCCTTGGTGCGGCGCCCGCGTTCGGCGAAAAGCGCGGCCACGGCGTGCACCGCACCGTCCACACCGGACAGGACCACGGCGTTGGGTCCGTTGACCGCGGCCAAGCCGACCTCGTCGGTCAGGTGCTCGCGGACCTCGTCCTCGGTCGCCTGGATCGCGACCATCGCGCCGCCCTCGGGCAGGGCCTGCATCAGCCGGCCCCGCGCCTCGACGAGTTTGGCCGCGTCCTCCAGCGAGAACACCCCGGCGACATGCGCGGCGGCGATCTCGCCGATCGAGTGCCCGGCCAGGAAGTCGGGGCGGATGCCCCACGACTCCACCAGTCGGAACAGCGCGACTTCGAGGGCGAAGATCGCGGGCTGGGCGGTGCCGGTGCGGTTGAGGACGTCCGCGTCGGTGACGTCACGGACCGCGGGCAGCAGCTCACAAACCTCGTCGTAGGCGGCCGCGAACACCGGGAACGCGTCGTACAGCCCACGGCCCATGCCGAGCCGCTGGGAACCCTGACCGGTGAAGAGCACCGCGAGCTTGCCCTCGGCGGCCCGGCCCGTCACGACCTCCGGAGTCGCGCGGCCACCGGCGAGGGCGGCGAGCCCGGCGCGGACGTCACCGCTGACCACGGCCCGCCGTTCGAACGCCGAGCGCGTGGTGGCCAGGGAGAACCCGATGTCCACAGGGTCCGCGAAGCCGACCGTGCCGAGCAGCCGCTCGGCCTGGGCCCGCAGCGCGTCCTCCGTACGGCCGGTCAGCACCCACGGCAGGAGCGCGGGAGCCGTCGGCGCCCGGTCGGGCGCGGGGGCGTCCGGGGCCTGTTCCAGGATGACGTGCGCGTTGGTGCCGCTGATGCCGAACGCCGACACCGCCGCGCGCCGCGGGCGGCCGTCCGCCGGCCAGGGCCGCGACTCGGTGAGCAGCTGGACGGCACCGTCGGACCAGTCGACGTGCGGGGACGGCTCGTCGACGTGCAGGGTCGCGGGCAGGACGCCGTGGCGCATGGCCTCGACCATCTTGATGATCCCGGCGAGCCCGGCCGCGGCCTGGGTGTGCCCGATGTTGGACTTGACCGAGCCGAGCCACAGCGGCTCGTCGCGCTCCTGGCCGTAGGTGGCCAGCAGGGCTTGCGCTTCGATCGGGTCACCCAGCGCGGTGCCGGTGCCGTGCGCCTCGACGACGTCCACTGTGGACGACTCGACCCCGGCGGCGGCCAGGGCGCGGCGGATCACCCGCTGCTGCGACGGGCCGTTCGGCGCGGTCATGCCGTTGGACGCGCCGTCCTGGTTGACCGCGGAGCCGCGGACGACGGCCAGGATGCGACGGCCGTTGCGGCGGGCGTCGGAAAGCCGTTCCAGGAGCAGGAAACCGGCACCCTCGGCCCAGGCGGTCCCGTCGGCCGCGGCCGCGAACGGCTTGCAGCGGCCGTCGGCGGCCAGGCCGCGCTGACGCGAGAACTCGATGAACGGGTTGGGGCTCGCCATCACGGTCGCGCCGCCGACCAGCGCCAGTTCGCATTCGCCGGAGCGCAGCGCCTGGGCCGCCCAGTGCAGGGCGACCAGCGACGACGAGCACGCCGTGTCGACCGAGACCGCCGGACCTTCGAGCCCGAAGGTGTAGGCGACACGACCGGACAGCACGCTGCTCGCGCTGCCGGTGCCGAGCAGGCCCTCCAGGCCGTCCGGGGTGGCGGCCAGGCGGGAGGCGTAGTCGTCGTACATCACGCCGGCGAACACGCCGGTGGCGCTGCCGCGCAGCCGGGCGGGGTCGATGCCGGCACGTTCGAACGCCTCGTGCGCGGTCTCCAGCAGCAGCCGCTGCTGCGGGTCGACGGTGACCGCCTCCCGCGGCGAGATACCGAAGAACTCGGCGTCGAAGTCGGCGGCGTCGTGCAGGAACCCGCCTTCGCGGGAGTAGCTGGTGCCGGCGTGGTCGGAGTCCGGGTGGTAGAGGCGTTCCAGGTCCCAGCCGCGGTCGGCGGGGAACGGCGTGATCGCGTCGGTCCCGTCGGCGACCAGCCGCCAGAGGTCCTCCGGCGAGCTGACGCCGCCGGGGAACCGCCAGCTCATCGCGACGATGGCCAGGGGCTCGTCCGGCTCGGCCACGCGGAGCGGCTGGACGTCCACAGTGGACGTCGCCCCGACCAGCTCGCCCTGGACGTACCCGGCCAGCGCGGCCGGGGTCGGGTGGTCGAACACCAGCGTCGCGGGCAGGCGGAGGCCGGTCGCCTCACCGAGCCGGTTGCGCAGTTCGACGGCGGTGAGCGAGTCGAAGCCAAGCTCGGTGAAGGCACGGTTCGCCTCAACGGACGTCGCGGTGCCGTGGCCGAGGACGTCGGCGACCTGGCCCCGCACGAGGTCGACCAGGTGGGAGAGCTGGTCGGCCGGGGAAAGGCGGGACAGGGTCGCGGTCAGTCCCGCGGCGGCCGCGGCGTTGGCCGCACCGCGCCGCTTCGGGACGCGCACCAGCCCGCGCAGGGCCGGGGCGGGCTCGGTCGTGCGGGCCAGCGTGCGCAGGGTGGCCAGGTCGAGCTTGACCGGCACCGGGACCGGCGTCTCGGACGCCAGCGCCGCGTCGAACAGGGCCAGGCCCTCTTCGTCGGTGAGCGCGCCGAACCCGGCGCGGGCGAGACGGTCCACATCGGACTGGCCGCCCATGCCGTTGGCCCACAGGCCGTACGCCAGGGACTTGCCGGGCAGGCCGGCGTCGTGGCGTCGCCGCGCGAGGTCGTCGAGCAGGGCGTTGGCCGCGGCGTAGCTGGCCTGACCCGGGCCGCCGAGGATGCCGGAGACCGAGGACACCAAGACGAACTGGGTCAGCGGCCGATCCAGGGTCAGCTCGTGGAGCGCGTACGCTGCCTCGGCCTTGGGCCGCAGCACGGTGTCGAAGCGCTCCGGGGTCAGCTCGGTCAGGACGCCGTCGTCGAGCACCCCAGCCGCATGCACGATCCCGGTGAGGTCGCCGATCCCGTCGAGCAGAGCCGCGAGCGCAGAGCGGTCGGTGACGTCGCAGGCCACGACGTCGGCGCCGAGTTCGTCCGCCAGCTCGGCCGCGCCAGGCGCGTCGAGCCCGCGACGGCTGGTGAGGACCAGCCGCGTGACGTTCGGTGCGAGGTGCCGGGCGATCGCGGCGCCCACACCACCGGTGCCGCCGGTGATCAGGACGGTGCCCTCGCCCCAGACCGCGGGCTCGCCGGTGGTCGCCCGGGTGAGCCGGGGAACCTCCGTGACGCCGTCGCGGACCCGGACCTCGGGTTCGGCGGTGACGCTCTCGCCGTCCACGACGGTGAACCGGCCCGGGTGCTCGGACGCGGCGGTGCGGGCGAGACCACGGACCGCGGCTCCGGCCGGGGTGTCCCCGGTCTGGATGACCATCCGCGCGACCTGGTCGTCGCGGAGAAACTCCTGGACGGCTTGGAGGGTGGCCGCCAGGGCCTCGCGCGGCTCGCCGTCCGGGGCGCGGAACACGGAGACGTCCTCAGTGGACTCACCGTCGGCGGGCACTTCGGTCCAGGTCAGCTCGTACAGCGAGTCCGTGCCGCGCGGCCGCGGGGCCTCCGCCGTCCGGACGGTGACCGTACCGAGCGTCGCGACCGGCGCGCCGGTCGTGTCCGTGGCCAGCACGGACACGCTGCCGGGCCCGGTCGGCGTCACGCGCACCCGGAGCGCGGTGGCGCCAGTGGCGTGCAGGGTGACGTCGCCGAAGAGGAACGGCAGGCGGGTGCCCTCCCTCGGCGTCAGGCCGAGGGTGTGCAACGCCGCGTCGAGGAGCGCGGGGTGCAGGCCGAAGCCGTCGACGTCGGTGCCCTCGGGCAGCGCAACCTCGGCGTACAGGGTGTCCCCGCTACGCCAGGCCGTGGTGAGCCCGCGGAACGGCGGCCCGTACTCAAGCCCCGCTGCGGCGAGATCGGCGTAAAGCCCGTCCAAGGCGATCGGCTCGGCGGCCGGTGGCCATTCCCCCAGGGCGTCACTTTCACGTGAAAGTGACGGGGTCAGGGAGCCGGTCGCGTGTTCGGTCCACTCCCCCTGCGGGGCGCGCGAGTGCACCGAGACCGGACGACGTCCGCCCGTCCCGGTCGCACCGACCAGCACCTGGACGTCCAGGGCGCCGTGCGGCGGCAGGATCAGCGGTGCGGCCAGGGTCAGTTCCTCGACGGTCGCGCAGCCGGCTTCGTCACCGGCGCGGACCGCGAGTTCCAGCAGGCCCGTGCCGGGGACGAGGATTTCGCCGAACGCGGCGTGCCCGGCCAGCCACGGGTGCGTCGCCGCCGAGAGGCGGCCGGTGAGGACCCAGCCGTCGCCGTCGGCGAACGGCACCGCGGCACCCAGCAGCGGGTGCCCGGCGGGCTGGAGCCCGGCCGCACCGACGTCGCCCGCGCCGGAGCCGGCGGCGAGCCAGAAGCGGCGACGGTCGAACACCGAAGTCGGGACGTCGACGACGCGGGCGCCGGTCGGGCGGAACACCGCGGTCCAGTCGACCAGGACACCGCGGGTGAACGCGGCGGCCAGCGTGGTGAGCGCGTTCTCGGCCTCGTCTCGGTCGGCGCGCAGGAACGCCGCCGCGAAGGTGTCCGGGCCGTCGTCGGCGAGCGCGGTCAGGACCGCGGCCGGGCCGGCCTCGAGGAACTTGGTGACACCAGCTTCGCGCAGCCACGCCAGTCCGGCGGCGAACCGGACGGTCGAGCGGACGTGCTCGACCCAGTACTCCGGCTCGGTCACCCGGCCGGTCCGCTCGCCGTCCACAGTGGACACGAACGGAATGACGGGCTCGGCGAAGTCGAGTTCCCGCACCACGGCGGTGAACTCGTCGAGCATCGGTTCCATCAGGGCCGAGTGGAACGCGTGCGAGACGTCGAGGCGCTTGGTACGTCGGCCGAGCTTCTCGAACTTCTTGGCCAGCTTCACCGTCGGCGACAAAGCGCCCGACAGCACCACCGAGTCCGGGCCGTTGACCGCGGCCAGGGAGACCTTCGGGGTCAGGTGCTCGCGGACCTCGTCCTCACTCGCCTGGACCGCGACCATCGCGCCGCCCTCGGGCAGCGCCTCCATGAGCCGCCCGCGGGCCTCGACGAGCTTGGCCGCGTCGGCCAGGGACAGCACCCCGGCCACGTGCGCGGCCGCGATCTCACCGATCGAATGCCCGGCGACGAAGTCGGGCACGACACCCCAGGACTCGGCGAGCCGGTATAGCGCGACTTCCAGGGCGAAGATCGCGGGCTGCGCGGCGCCGGTGCGGTTGAGCGCGGCGGCGTCGGTGACCTCCAGCAACCCGGGCAGGTGCGCGCGGACCTCGTCGTAGGCGGCGGCGAACGCCGGGAACGCGGCGTACAGCCCCTCCCCCATGCCGAGCCGCTGCGAACCCTGGCCGGTGAACAGGAACGCCGTCCGTCCGGGCAGCACCCGCCCGGTCACCACGGAACCAGCGGACTCGCCATCCGCCAGGGAAGCCAGGCCCTCGCGGAGGTCGGCGTCGGTCGCGCCGAGCACGACGGCCCGGCGTTCGTGCGCGGTGCGGGTGGTGGCGAGCGCGAGGCCGACGTCGACCGGCTCGCCGTCGCGGCCGAGCAGGCGTCCGGCCTGCTCGCGCAGGGTTTCCGCACCACGGCCGGAGAGCACCCACGGCACCAGGGCCGGGGCCACGACCTCGCGCGGCACCGGCGTCTCCGCCGGGGCCTGCTCCAGGATGACGTGCGCGTTGGTGCCGCTGATGCCGAACGACGACACGGCGGACCGCCGCGGGCGTCCGGTCTCCGGCCAGCCGCGGCCCTCGGCCAGCAGCTCGACGTCGCCGGCTTCCCAGTCGACGTGCAGGCTCGCCTCACCCAGGTGCAGCGACGGCGGCAGGACGCCGTGCCGCATCGCCTGGACCATCTTGATGATCCCGGCGACGCCCGCCGCGGCCTGCGTGTGGCCGAAGTTGGACTTCACCGAGCCGAGGTACAGCGGCTCGCCGTCGCGCTCACGGCCGTAGGTGGCCAGCAGGGCCTGCGCTTCGATCGGGTCACCGAGGGTGGTACCGGTGCCGTGCGCCTCGACGGCGTCCACAGTGGACGATTCGACACCCGCGGCAGCGAGGGCCTGGCGGATGACCCGTTGCTGCGACGGGCCGTTCGGCGCGGTCAGGCCGTTGGACGCGCCGTCGGAGTTGACCGCGCTGCCGCGGACCACCGCGAGTACCTGGTGGCCGTTGCGGCGCGCGTCGGAAAGCCGTTCCAGCACGAGCATTCCGGCGCCTTCGGCCCAGCCGGTGCCGTCGGCGTCGGCGGAGAAGGACTTGCACCGGCCGTCGGCGGCGAGGCCGCGCTGGCGGGAGAAGCCGATGAACGTCTCCGGCGTCGCCATCACCGTGACGCCGCCGGCCAGCGCGAGGGAGCACTCCCCCGAGCGCAGGGCCTGCATCGCCCAGTGCAGCGCGACCAGCGAAGACGAGCACGCGGTGTCGACCGAGACGGCCGGGCCTTCGAGGCCGAGGGTGTAGGAGACGCGGCCGGACAGCACGCTGCCGGAGGTGCCGGTGCCGAGGAAACCCTCGACGTCGTCGGGAACGTCGCTGCCGAGGCGGGTGCCGTAGTCGTGGTACATCACGCCGGCGAACACGCCGGTCGGGCTGCCCTTGAGCGACGCCGGGTCGGTGCCGGCACGCTCCAGCGACTCCCAGGCGACTTCGAGCAGCAGGCGTTGCTGCGGGTCCATCGCCAGGGCCTCGCGCGGCGAGATACCGAAGAACTCCGGGTCGAAGTCGCCCGCGTCGTGCAGGAAACCGCCTTCGCGGGTGTAGGTCTTGCCCGCGCGGTCGGGGTCGGGGTCGTAGATGCCGTCGACGTCCCAGCCGCGGTCCTCGGGGAACCGCGTCACGCCGTCGCGTCCCGCGGCGACGAGGTCCCACAGCTCTTCCGGCGACGTGACGCCGCCCGGGTAGCGGCAGGCCATGCCGACGATGACGATCGGGTCGCCGTCGGCCCGGGTGGGCGTGAAGACCGGGGTCGCGGTGTCCGGCTCGTCGAGCAGCTCGGCGAGCAGGAACTCGGCCAGGGCCAACGGGGTCGGGTGGTCGAAGGTGAGGGTCGCGGGCAGGCGCAGGCCGGTGGCCGTGCCGAGGCGGTTGCGGAACTCGACCGCGGTCAGCGAGTCGAACCCGAGGTCACCGAAGGCGCGGTCGGCCTCGACGGCGTCGGGACTGGTGTGGCTGAGGACGTGCGCGGCCTCGGTGCGGACCAGCTCGGTGAGCAGCCGCACGCGCTCGGCGGCGGGCAGTCCGGCGAGCCGCTGGCGCAGCCCGGCCGCTTCCGCCTCCTCCGCCGCCCGGCGACGCCGGGGCCGGACCAGGCTCCGCAGCACGTGCGGGACCTCGGTCTCGGCGCGCAGCGCGGCCAGGTCGAGCTTGGCCGCGACCGGACGCGGGTCGTCACCGATGGCCAGGAGGTCGAACAGGTCCAGGCCGGTTTCGATCGCCAGGGCCGCGCCGTCGCGGCCTTCGCCCATGCCGGTTTCCCAGAGGCCGTAAGCGATCGACGTCCCGGGCAGACCCTGGGCGCGGCGGTGCGCGGCGAGGCCGTCGAGGTACCCGTTGGCCGCGGCGTAGTTCGCCTGGCCGGGCGCGCCGAGGGCGCCGGCGATCGAGGAGAACGTGACGAACAGCTCGAGGTCGCTGGTGAGTTCGTGCAGGTGCCGCGCGGCGTCGGCCTTCGGGCCCGCGACGGCCGCGAGCCGCTCGGGGGTCATGGACGTGAGGACGCCGTCGTCGAGCACGCCCGCCGCGTGCACCACGCCGGCCAGCGAGCGCCCAGCGAGCAGGGACTCGACCTGGGTGCGGTCGGCGACGTCGCACGCGGCGATCGTCACCTCGGCGCCCAGCGCGGTCAGCTCCTCGCGCAGGGCCTCGGCACCCGGGGCGTCGGCGCCCCGGCGGCCGGCCAGCAGGAGGTGCCGGACGCCGTGGCGCTCGACGAGCCGCCGGGCCAGGTGGGCACCGAGCCCGCCGGTGCCGCCGGTGACCAGGACGGTCCCGTCGAGGGTCCAGTCCGGGTCCGCGGTGGCGCGGGTGCGGACCAGCCGCGGGACGCGCAGGCCGTCTTCGGTCAGCTTCACCTCGGGCTCGCCGGTGGCGGCCGCGGCGGCGACGTCACCGGTGCCGTGCACCAGGACGAACCGGTCCGGGTACTCGGCCTGGGCGCTGCGCACCAGCCCGGCGACGGCGGCGTGACCCGGGGTGTCGCCGGTGAGCTGCACGACCAGGCGGTCTTCGGCGGCCTGCAGCATGCCGAGCACGACGTCGATCGGGGTGTCGTCGAGGACCTCGTAGACGGTGACGTCTTCACCCTGCGACGGCGTGGCGACCGGGATCCAGTCGATCCCGAACACGGCGTCTCCGCTTGCACTCGGCAGCGGGCCGTCGCCGACCGGGCGAAGGCTCAGCGAGTCGACCGAGAGCACGGGCGCGCCAACGCCGTCGGTGACGTGCAGGGCGACGGCGTCGGTCCCGGCCGGGGTGAGGCGCGCGCGCAGGGTGGTCGCGCCGGTGGCGTGTAGCCGCAGTCCGGCCCACGAGAACGGCAGCCGCGCCGGGCCGCCGGTCAGGCCGACGGCGTGCAGGACCGCGTCGAGCAACGCCGGGTGCAGCCCGAACCCGCGGACGTCGGCGCCGTCGGGCAGGGCGACCTCGGCGAAGACGTCGTCGCCGCTTCGCCAAGCCTTGGTCAGACCACGGAATGGATCACCGTAAGCGAGTCCGGCTTCGGCGAGAGTGTCGTAGAAGCCGTCGAGGGGCGCCGGTTCGGCCCCCGCGGGAGGCCACTCGGAGGCGTCACTTTCACGTGAAAGTGACGCTTCCGTGGTGAGGGAGCCGGTGGCGTGCAGGGTCCAGTCGGCGTCCGGCTCCCGGGAGTGGATGGTGAGCGTCCGGCGCGCGGCATCGTCCGAAAGGGACACTCGCAGCTGGACCGGGGTCTTCGTGAGCACCAGGGGTGCCTGCAGGGTCAGCTCTTCGACGGTGCCGCAGCCGACCTCGTCCCCGGCCCGGACCGCCAGCTCGGCGAACGCGGTGCCGGGCAGCAACACGGCGTCCCGCACCCGGTGCCCGGCCAGCCACGGCTGCTCGTCCAGCGAGAGCCGTCCGGTGAGCACCAGACCGCCGCGCTCGGGCAGCGCGACGGCCGCGCCGAGCAGCGGGTGATCGAGCGCGCCGAGGCCCAGCGCGGTGGCGTCCCCGGCGCCCGGCGGAGCCAACAGCCAGAAGCGGCGGCGCTGGAACGGATACGTCGGCAGGACGGCGGGGCGGGCGCCGCTGCCGTCGAAGTAGCGGTCCCAGTCGACCGGTCCGCCGGCCGCGTGCACCGCGCCCAGCGCCGACACCGCGGCGCGGGCCTCGTCCTGGTCCTTGCGCAGCGCCGGGACGAACACGGCGTCGGCCGCGGAGTCGGCGCCCATCGCGGACAGCACCGCGTCGGGGCCGAGCTCGAGGAACGCCGTGACGCCCTCGGCGGCCAGCCGCTCCACGGCGTCGGCGAACCGGACCGGCTCGCGGACGTGGGTGACCCAGTACTCCGGATCGGTGAAGTCGGCGTCGGCCGCGACGGTCGACACGACCGGGATGTGCAGGTCGTTATACGTCAGGCTCCGCGCGACTTCGCCGAACTCGGCGAGCATCGGCTCCATCAGCGCGGAGTGGAAGGCGTGCGACACCACGAGGTGCTTGGTGCGGCGGCCGTCCTGGGCGAACCGGGCGGCGACCGTCCGCAGTGCACTGTCCACACCGGACAGGACGACGGCGTTCGGGCCGTTGACCGCGGCCAGCGACACCTCGCCGGACAGGTACTCGCGCACCTCGTCCTCGGACGCCTGGATCGCGACCATCGTGCCACCCGCGGGCAGGGCCTCCATCAGCCGGCCCCGCGCCTCGACGAGCTTGGCCGCGTCCGCCAGGGAGAACACCCCGGCGACGTGCGCGGCGGCGATCTCGCCGATCGAGTGCCCAGCGAGGAAGGCCGGCTTCACACCCCACGACTCGTAGAGCCGGAACAACGCAACTTCCAGGGCGAAGATCGCGGGCTGGGCGGTGCCGGTGCGGTTGAGGACGTCGGCATCGGTGACGTCGCGGACCGCGGGCAGCAGCGCGCTGACCTCGTCGTACGCGGCCGCGAAGGCCGGGAAGGCGTCGTAGAGCCCGCGGCCCATGCCCAGGCGCTGGGAGCCCTGGCCGGTGAACAGCATCGCGAACCGCCCGGTGACGGCGCGGCCGGTGACGACGTTGGCCGCCCGGCCGGTGTCGGCGAACGCGGCCAGCCCGGCGCGCAGCACCGCCGGGTCGGCGCCGACGACGACCGCGCGCCGCTCGTGCGCGGTGCGGGCGGTGGCGAGGGACCAGGCCACGTCGAGGGGGTCGGCCGCCAGGTCGGCCAGCTGCGCGGCCTGCGCCCGCAGGGCCTCCTCGGACCGGCCAGACAGCACCCACGGCAGCACCGCGGGCCCGGTGCCGGACTCGGTCTCTTCGGACGGAACGTGCTCCAGCACGACGTGGGCGTTGGTGCCGCTGAAGCCGAACGACGAGACGCCGGCACGGCGCGGGCGGCCGGTCTCCGGCCAGCCCACGGACTCGCCGGCCACGCGGATCGCCCCGGCTTCCCAGTCGACCTGGGCCGACGGCGCGTCGACGTGCAGCGTCGCGGGGACAACCCCGTGGCGCATCGCCTCGACCATCTTGATCACCCCGGCGACGCCGGCCGCGGCCTGCGTGTGCCCGAAGTTCGACTTGACCGAGCCGAGCAGCAGCGGCTCTTCGCGGTCCTGGCCGTAGGTGGCCAGCAAGGCCTGGGCCTCGATCGGGTCGCCGAGGCGGGTGCCGGTGCCGTGCGCCTCGACGACGTCGACGTCCGAAGTGGACAGTCCGGCGTTGGCCAGGGCCTGCCGGATCACGCGCTGCTGCGAGGGCCCGTTCGGGGCGGTGAGACCGCTGGACGCGCCGTCCTGGTTGACCGCGGATCCCTTGAGCAGCGCCAAAACCGGGTGGCCGTTGCGGCGAGCGTCGGACAGCTTCTCGAGCAGGACGAACCCGGCGCCCTCACCCCAGCTGACGCCGTCGGCGCCGTCGGCGAACGCCTTGCAGCGGCCGTCGATCGCCATCGCGTTCTGCTTGCTGAAGTCGACGAACGGGTCGGGGTTGGCCATCACGGTGACGCCGCCGGCCAGCGCGAGCGTGCACTCCCCCGAGCGCAGGGCCTGGCTCGCCAAGTGCATCGCGACGAGCGACGACGAGCACGCCGTGTCGACCGACACGGCCGGGCCCTCGAAGCCGAAGGTGTAGGAGACGCGGCCGGACATCATCGCGCCGGACGTCCCGGTGCCGAGGAAACCCTCGACCTCCTCGGGGATCTTCGTCAGCCGCGACGCGTACTCGTGGTAGATCGCGCCGGTGAAGACGCCGGTGTCGCTGCCGCGCAGGGTGCCCGGCGGGATGCCGGCGCGTTCGAACGCCTCCCACGCGATTTCCAGCAGGAGCCGCTGCTGCGGGTCCATGGCGAGTGCTTCGCGGGGCGAGATGCCGAAGAACTCCGGGTCGAAGTCGCCCGCGGACGGCAGGAAGCCGCCGGTGCGGGTGTGTGAAACGCCCTGCTTGCCCGGGGTCTGGTCGAACAGCGCGGCCAGGTCCCAGCCGCGGTCGGCCGGGAACTCCGTGAGGCCTTCGCGGCCTTCGGCGACCAGGCGCCACAGGTCTTCCGGCGTGTTGACACCGCCGGGGAACCGGCAGCTGGTCGCGACGATCGCGATCGGCTCGGCGTCGTCGGTGACGCGGGCCTGGGCCCGCGGCCCGGCGGTGAGGTCGCCGAGGAGTTCCGAGCGGACGTAACCGGCGAGGGCCACGGGTGTCGGGTGGTCGAAGATCACCGTGGACGGCAGCCGCAGGCCGGTCGCGGCACCGAGGCGGTTGCGCAGCTCGACCGCGGTGAGCGAGTCGAAGCCGAGGTCCATGAACCCACGGCCCGGTTCGACGGTGGCGGCCGTGACGTGCCCGAGCACCAGAGCGACCTGGGTGCGGACGAGGTCGAGGAGTTCGCGGTCCTGGTCCGCCTCGGTGAGCGCGGCCAGCCGCCGCGCCAGCGAGGAGTCCTGGCCGGACTTCGCGGTCCGGCGGCCGGGCTTCACGAGCGCGCCGAGCAGCGGCGGCAACGGGCCGGATGCGGCGAGCACCGGCAGGTCCAGCTGCACCGGGATCGCGAGGGGCGCTCCGCCGGCGAGGGCGGCGTCGAAGAGCGCGAGGCCGTCCTCGACGGCGAGGGCGGGCGTGCCCCCGGCGCGTAGCCGCGCGAGGTGGGCTTCACCGAGGGTCTCGGCCATGCCCGCGGCCCACGGGCCCCAGGCGAGCGACTGCCCGGCCAGGCCGAGCGAGCGGCGGTGGGCGGCGAGACCGTCGAGGTACCCGTTGGCCGCGGCGTAGTTGCCCTGCCCGGGCGCGCCGAGGACACCGGCGGCCGAGGAGAAGGTGACGAACAGATCGACGTCGCCGGCGAGTTCGTGCAGGTGGCGGGCCGCGTCGGCCTTGGGCCCGAAGACGTGGTCGAGGCGGTCCTGGGTGAGGGTGTCGATGGTGCCGTCGTCGAGGACACCGGCGGCATGGACGACGCCGGTGAGGTCGACGCCGTCGAGGAGGGCGACCACGGCGTCGCGGTCGGCGACGTCACAGGCGACGACCTCGGCGTTCAACTCGTCGGCCAGTTCCCGCGCGCCCGGCGCGTCCAGGCCGCGACGGCTGGTGAGGATCAGCTTGCGGACGCCGTGCTCGGCCACGAGGTGTCGCGCGATCAGCGCGCCGAGGCCGCCGGTGCCGCCGGTGATGAGCACCGGCTTCTCCGGATCCAAGGTCCGCGGCATCGTGAGCGCGACCTTGCCGATGTGCTTGGCCTGGCTGAGGAATCGGAAGGCTTCCCGTGCTTCGCGGACGTCCCAGGTGCGGACCGGCAGCGGGGTGAGCACACCCGTCGCGAACAGCTCGGTGAGCGCGTCCCACATCTGCGCGGTGCGCTCGGGGCCCGCGTCGATCAGGTCGAACGCCTGGTAGTGGACGTCTTCCGGTTCGCGGATGTCGGTCTTGCCCATCTCCAGGAACCGGCCGCCCGGGGCCATCGTGCGGATCGAGGCGTCGACGAAGTCGCCGGCGAGGGCGTTCAGGACGACGTTGATGCCGCTGAACCGCTGCTCGAAGTCGAGGGTGCGGGACGACGCGATGTGGGCGTCGTCGAGCCCGGCGTCGCGCAGGACGTGCTGCTTGCCCTCACTCGCGGTGCCGTAGACCTCGGCGCCGAGGTGGCGCGCGAGCTGCGTGGCGGCCATGCCGACCCCACCGGCGGCGGCGTGGATGAGGATCGACTCGCCTTGGTCGAGGCCGGCCAGGTCGACCAGGGCGTAGTAGGCGGTCAGGAAGACCAGCGGGGTCGACGCGGCCTGCTCGTACGTCCAGTCCGCGGGCTTGCGGGTGATCATCGGCCGCTCGGCGACCGCGACCGGGCCCGCGCCGCCGGAGACGAGACCCATGACCTCGTCGCCGGGGCGCAGGTCGGTGACGCCGTCGCCGACCTCGAGGACGGTCCCGGCGAACTCGCTGCCCAGCAGCCCGGCCTCGCCGGGGTACATGCCGAGGGCGTTGAGGACGTCGCGGAAGTTGAGCCCGGCGGCGCGGACGGTGACGCGCACCCCCTGCGGGCCCAGGGGTTCCTCGGCGACCGGCTCCAGGATGAGGTGGTCGAAGGTGCCCTTGCCGGACAGGCCGAGCCGCCAGTTCCCGGCCGGCGGCAGGAGCCGCTCGGGGGCCACCAGCCGAGGCACGCGCAACTCGCCCTCGCGGACGGCGACCTGCGGCTCACCGGTGGCCAGGACGGCGTCGGTCAGCTCGTCGGCGTCGGCCAGGAGGAACCGGTCCGGGTGCTCGGACTGGGCGCTGCGGACCAGGCCCCACACCGCAGCGGCGACCGGGTCCACATCGGACTGTCCGGTGTGGACGAGCAGTTTCGCCTCGGCGAAGCGCTCTTCGGCGAGGAAGGTCTTGAGCACGTCCAAGGCTTCGCCGGCGACGGCGTGGACGTCGTCCCCTTCCGCACGGTGGACGACAACGTCGGCGACCTCCGGCCAGCGGGCCCAGCGCGGGGCTTCTCCGGTGGCGGTGATCGGCTGCCAGGCCAGCTCGTAGAGGCCGTCGCGAGAAGCGGTGGGACGCAGCTGCGCGGCCGTGACCGGCCGGACGACCAGGGAGCCGACGGTCGCGACCGGCGCACCGGTCCCGTCGGCCACCCGCAGCGTCACGGCGTCGGTGCCGGACGGGGTGAGCCGGACACGCAGCTCGGCCGCGCCGGAGGCGTGCAGGACGACGTCGCTCCAGGCGAAGGGCAGCCGGGCCGGGCCGTCGCCGTCGGCGAGGGCGTGCAGGGCCGCGTCGAGCAGCGCGGGGTGCAGGCCGAAACGTCCGGCCTGGTCGCGGGCGTGCTCGGGCAGGGAGACCTCGGCGTAGGTGTGTTCACCGTCGCGCCACAGCGCGCGGAGCCCCTGGAAGGTCTCGCCGTACTCCAGGCCGTTCGCGGCCAGCTCGGCGTACCGGCCGTCGAGCGAGACGGCTTCCGCGCCGGCCGGCGGCCACTCGGCCAGGTCCCAGTTCGCGGCGGTCGCGGTCGGCGCGAGGGCGCCGGTGGCGTGCAGGGTCCAGTCACCCGCACCGTGCGGTCGCGAGTGGACGGTCAGCGGTCGGTGGCCGGACTCCTCCGGTGCCCCGGCCCAGAGCTGGACCTGCACCGCGCCGCTTTCGGGGAGCACCAGCGGTGTCTGCAGGGTCAGCTCTTCGAGCACGGCCAGGCCGGTCTCGTCGGCCGCGCGGACGGCCAGCTCGACCAGCGCGGTGCCGGGCACGACGACCTGGCCGTGCACGGCGTGCTCGGCCAGCCACGGGTGCGTGCGCAGGGAAAGGCTGCCGGTGAACAGGAACCCGCCCGCGTCGGCGACCGACACGGCCGCGCCGAGCAGCGGGTGGTCGAGCGAGCCGAGGCCGAGCCCGGCCGCGTCCCCCGCGGCGTGCGTCGCGGGCAGCCAGTAGTGCTCGCGCTGGAACGGGTAGGTGGGCAGGTCGACGCGCCGCGCGCCGGCGAGCATCGCGGCCCAGCCGACGGTCCCGCCGTGGACGTACACCGCGGCCAGTGCGTTGATCAGCGTCTCGACCTCGGGGCGGTTGCGGCGCAGTGCGGGGACGAACAGGCCGTCGGCGCTGTCCTGGCCCGCGGCCGAGAGGACACCGTCCGGGCCCAGTTCGAGGAAGCGGGTGACCCCGGCGTCGGCGAGCGCGCGGACGCCGTCGGCGTACCGGACGGCCTCGCGGACGTGCCGAACCCAGTAGCCGGGGTCGGTGATCTCGGCGGTGGCGGCGATGCGGCCGGTGACGTTGGAGACGAGCGCGATCTTCGGCGTCCGGTAGGTGATCCGCCGGGCGACCGTGCCGAACTCGTCGAGCATGCCGTCCATCAGCGCGGAGTGGAACGCGTGCGACACGGTGAGCTGCTTGGTGCGGCGGTCGCTGAAGGCCGCCTGCACCTGGCGGACGGCGTCCTCGGTCCCGGAGACGACGATCGCGCGCGGGCCGTTGACGGCGGCGATGTCCGCACCCGGCACCAGGGCCGCGCGGACCTCGTCTTCGGTCGCCTCGATCGCGCACATCGCGCCGCCGCGCGGCAGCGCGCTCATCAAGCGGCCACGCGCGGCGACCAGCTCGGCCGCGTCTTCGAGGGACCAGACGCCGGCGACGTGCGCGGCGGCCAGCTCGCCGACGGAGTGGCCGATCAGGAAGTCCGGGATCACACCCCACGACTCGACGAGCCGGTAGAGCGCGACCTCCAGCGCGAACAGCGCGGGCTGGGCGTTCCCGGTGTCGTTCAGCGCGGCCGCGTCGTCGCCGAAGACGACGTCACGGACGCCGGGCAGCAGCGCGCAGACCTCGTCGAATGCCGCGGCGAACGCCGGGTACGCGTCATACAGCTCGCGGCCCATGCCGAGCCGCTGGGAACCCTGGCCGGTGAAGGCGACGGCGAGCTGCCCGCCGGTCGCCTCGCCGGTGGTGGCACCGTCTGCGACCGCGGTGAGAACTTCCCGCAGCTGCGTGAGGTCGGAGCCGGTGACGACGGCGCGGTGGTCGAACGTCGCGCGGGTGGCGGCCAGGGACCAGCCGATGCCGGCCGGGTCGCCGTCGACGTCCAGCAGGGCCCGGGCCTGGGCGCGCAGAGCCGCGTCGGTGTGGCCGGACAGCACCCACGGCACCACCGGGAAGCTGGGTTCGTCCACTATGGACGTTTCGACCGCAGGCGCCTGCTCCAGCAGGACGTGGGAGTTGGTGCCGCTGATGCCGAACGACGATACGCCGGCGCGGCGGTGCTCACCGTCCCAGGCGCGGGCGGCGGTCAGCAGTTCGACGGTGCCGGGTGACCAGTCGACCTGGGGGCTCGGCGCGTCGATGTGCAGGCTGGCGGGCAGGACGCCGTGCTGCAGGGCGAGGACCATCTTGACGATCCCGGCGACGCCGGCGGCGGCCTGGGTGTGGCCGATGTTCGTCTTGACCGAGCCGAGGAGCAGCGGGCCACGCTCGCCGCGGTCGCGGCCGTAGGTGGCCTGCAGGGCCTGGACCTCAATCGGGTCGCCCAGCGTCGTACCGGTGCCGTGCGCCTCGACGACGTCGACGTCCTTCGTGGACAGTCGCGCGTCGGCGAGTGCCTGGCGGATGACGCGTTGCTGCGACGGGCCGTTGGGCGCGGTGAGGCCGTTGGACGCGCCGTCCTGGTTGACCGCGGTGCCGCGGACGACCGCGAGGACCGGGTGCCCGTGGCGCTGGGCGTCGGAAAGCCGTTCCAGCACGAGCATGCCGGCGCCCTCGCCCCACGCGGTGCCGTCGGCGCCGGCCGCAAACGCTTTCACCAGGCCGTCGCGGGCGAGGCCGCGCTGGCGGGAGAACTCGATGAACGCGTCCGGGCTCGCCATCACCGTGGCACCACCGGACAACGCGAGGTCGCACTCGCCCGCCCGCAGCGCGCGGACGGCGAGGTGCAGCGTGACCAGCGACGCCGAGCACGCGGTGTCGACGGTGACGGAAGGGCCTTCCAGGCCGAGGACGTAGGAGATCCGTCCGGAAAGGACACTGCCGGAGATGCCGGTGCCGAGGTAACCCTCGACCCCTTCGACGCCCTTGGGCAGGTCACGGCCGTAGTCCTGGCCGTTGGTGCCGACGAACACGCCCGCGCGGCTGCCGCCCAGGGAGGCGGGGTTGATCCCGCTGCGCTCCAGCGCTTCCCACGACGTCTCGAGCAGGAGCCGCTGCTGCGGGTCCATCGAGACGGCTTCGCGCGGTGAGATGCCGAAGAACTCGGGGTCGAACTCGCCGGCGCCGTCGACGAACCCGCCGCGGTCGACGTAGCTGGTGCCGAGGTGGTCCGGGTCCGGGTCGACGAGCGCGCCGACGTCCCAGCCGCGGTCGCCGGGGAACCCGGTGATGCCGTGGTCCCCGGCGGTCAGCATCGCCCAGAACTGTTCCGGGGAACGGACGCCGCCGGGGAACCGGCAGCCCATCCCGATGATCGCGATCGGCTCCGCCGCGCGTTCTTCCAGCGAGGCGAGGCGGCCGCGCGTGCGCTGCAGCTCACCGGTGACTCGCGTCAGGTAGTCGCGAAGCTTGTCGTTCTCACCCACGGTGTCCCCACTCATGTCAGGCGCCGAGTTGCTGGTCGATGAAGGCGAAGAGCTCGTCGTCCGAAGACGGCTTGAAGTCCGGCCGCGCCAGGTCCGCCAGGCGCGTGAGCGCCCGGGCGTGCTCTTCGCTGTCCGCGTCGAGGCGGCTCAGTGCGGCTTCGAGCGTGTCGAGCAGGCCGTCGACGTCGTCGTCCGCTCCCCCGGCCAGCTCCTGCCAGAGGTAGGCGGCGAGAGCCTGCGGTGTCGGGTGGTCGAAGACGAGCGTCGCGGGCACGGCCAGGCCGGTCGCGGCGTCGAGCCGGTTGCGCAGCTCGACGGCGGTCAGCGAGTCGAAGCCCAGCTCGGTGAACGCGCGGTCCGCGCCGATCTTGCTCACGTCCGGGTGGCCGAGCACCCGCGCCACGGTTTCGCGGGCGAGCTGGAGCAGCAGCCGTCGCTGTTCGGGCTCGATCAGGCCGGTCAGCTGGGCTCGCAGATCCGGTGTCTCTTGTTTCGTTTCGGGACGCGGCAGCTCGACGAGGGCCGGAGCGGCGCGGAAGTCCTCGAAGAACGTGGGCCAGTCGATGTCGGCGACGGTCACGGTGACGTCGTCGGCGGCGATCGCGTTCATGAACTCTTCCGCGCCGGCTTCGGGGGTCATCGGGCGAAGGCCCTTGTGGTGGACGTTCTCCGCCATGCCGCCTTCGGCCCACGGGCCCCAGGCGATCGACACCGCCGGGACACCCTCCTCGCGCCACTGCGCGGCGAGGGCGTCGAGTTCCGCGTTGGCGGCGGCGTAGGCGGCTTGGCCGCCGTTGCCGAGGACGCCGGCCACCGAGGAGAACAGGACGAAGGCGTCGAGGTCGCTGGTGAGTTCCCGCAGGTGCCGCGCGGCGGTCACCTTCGGCCGGGCGACGGCTGCGAAGCGCTCCGGGGTGGCGTCGTCGAGGAGGGCGTCGTCGAGGACGCCCGCCGTGTGGACGACGACCCGGAGGTCGTCTATCTGGGAGACCACTGTGGACAGTGCGGTTTTGTCCGCCGCGTCGCAGGCGTGGATGGTGACGCGGACACCCAGCCGCTCGCGCAGTTCCGCCGCGCCCGGTGCGTCCTCACCGCGGCGGGACAGCAGCACGAGGTGCTCGGCTCCGGCGCGGGCGAGGCGTTCGGCCACGATCGCGCCGAGGGCGCCGGTGCCGCCGGTGATCAGCGCGGTGCCCGTTGTCGTCCACGGCTTCGCGGACGTGGGCTTGGCCGGGACGAACCTTCGTGCGAAGACCTGGCCGTCGCGGATCGCCACTTCGTCTTCCGGACCGCCGAGGACGTCTCGCAGGCGGGCGACGTCCTCCTTCTCACGCAGGGTGACGCAGCCGCCCCAGCGTCGGGGCTGTTCGATCGCCGCGACGCGGCCGACGGCGGCGACGCCGGGGTCGGTGGTGGCGCACCAGACCTTCGCCGGAGTCGCCCGGAGGATTTCGGCGAGGTCGGCGGCGTCCGCGGGGAAGGCGAGGATCGGGCCGTCCTCCGGGATCTCGGTCACGAGTGGCGCGTTCAGGGCTTTCGCGGCGCCTTCGGCCCACTCGTGCCGTTCCGGTGCGTAGACCGTCCAGTCGGCTTCGGGCGTCGCCGCGGGCTCGATCGGGCGCCAGACGACCTCGTACCGCCGGGCCGGGGGCGTGCCGCGGTCCGCGGCGGCGAGCCAGAAGCGGTCTCGCCGGAACGGATAGGTCGGTAAGTCGACACGGGCGGCGCCGGTGCCCGCGAAGATCGCGGCCCAGTCGAGCCGGACCCCGGCGGTGAACAGCCGGGCCCGGGCCAGGTCGGCGGCGGCCGTCTCGTCTTGATCTTTCCGTTGGGCGGCAACAAAAGTCGCGTCGGTGACGCAGTCGGCGCCGAGGGCGGACAGGGAGGCGTCCGGCCCGATCTCGAGGAACCGCCGGACGCCGCGGGAGCGCAGGGTGCGGACGCCGTCGGCGAACCGGACGGCGTCGCGCACCTGCCGCACCCAGTACTCCGGGTCGGTGAAGTCGGCGGTCTCGGTCACGGTCGACACGATCGGAATCCGTGGCTCGGCGTAGGTGACGCTCCGGGCGACCTCGCGGAAGTCGTCGAGCATCCCGTCCATGAGCGCGGAGTGGAAGGCGTGGCTGACGGGGAGACGCTTGGCGCGCCGGTCCGGGAAGCTTTCGACGAGTGCGGTGACCGCGGCTTCCTCGCCGGAGAGCACGACGGACTTGGGCCCGTTGATCGCGGCGATGCTCACGCCGTCGGGCAGGTCCAGCTCGTCTTCGGTCGCCTGCAAGGCGACCATCGCGCCGCCGGCGGGCAGCGCCTGCATGAGACGGCCGCGGGCGGCGACCAGGCGGGCGGCGTCGTCGAGGGACCAGACGCCGGCGAGGTACGCGGCGGCGAGCTCGCCGATGGAGTGACCGAGCAGGAAGTCCGGCTCGACGCCCCAGGAGCGGACCAGTGCGGCCATGGCCACCTCGAAGGCGAACAGCGCGGGCTGCGCGACCTCGGTGCGGTCGATCATGGCCTTGTCGCCGCAGGCCAGGACGTCGGTGAGCCGGAACCCGGTGTGCGCGTCCAGCCGCTCGGCAACCCGGGTGAAGGCCTCGCCGAAGACCGGGAACGCCGTGGCGAGCTCGGTGCCCATCGCGAGCCGCTGGGCGCCCTGGCCGGTGCAGAGGAAGGCGAGCTTGCCGCCAGTCGCGCGCCCGGTGACAACCCCGGGAGCGGCTTCACCGGCGGCCAGCGCTTCGAGGCCGGTCTTGAGGTCCCCGGTGACGGCCGCGCGGAACGGCAGAGCAGCGCGGCTGGTGGCGAGGGACCAGGCGATGTCGACCGGGTCGCCTTCGGTGCGGAGCAAGCGGGCCGCCAGCTCGGGCAGGGCGGATTCGTCGCGGGCGGAGAGCACCCACGGAAACCGTGCGGTCGGGCGGTCGGCCTCGCCGGAGACTCCGGGCGCCTGCGCTCCGGCGACCAGGTCGGCGGGGGTCCGCCGCGACCCGGCGGAGGATTCGGCCGAGCCCGGTGCCGACACCTCGCCGAAGACCCCGGGCGCTCCGGCGACCAGGTCGGCGGGAGCCCGCCGCGACTCCCCCGGCGCGGGCACCTCGGCGGGGGCCCGCCGCGGCCCGGCGTGCTTGCTCGTCCCGGCGGAGCCCGGTGCCGACACCTCAGAGGAGGTTCCGGGCGCGTGCACCCCAGCGACCGGGTCGGCGGAGACCCGCCGCGACCCGGCCGACGCTGGCACCTCCGCGGGAGCCTGGCGCAGCACCACGTGAGCGTTCGTCCCGCTGATGCCGAACGACGACACCGCCGCCGCGCGCGGGCGATCCACCGAGGGCCACGGGCGGTGCGAGGTGAGCAGCTCCACCGCGCCCGAGTCCCACGCCACGTGCGGGGACGGCTCGTCGGCGTGCAGGGTGCGGGGCAGTTCGCCGCGGCGAAGGGCCTCGACCATCTTGATGATCCCGGCCACCCCGGCGGCCGCCTGGGTGTGGCCGAGGTTCGACTTGACCGAGCCCAGGTACAGCGGCACCGACCGGTCGCGGCCGTACGTGGCCAGCAGCGTGTCGGCCTCGATCGGGTCGCCCAGGCGGGTGCCCGTTCCGTGCGCTTCGACGACGTCGATGTCCGATGTGGACAGTCCGGCGCTCGCCAGCGCGGCGCGGATCACCCGTTGCTGGGACGGGCCGTTGGGGGCGGTGAGGCCGTTGGACGCGCCGTCGGAGTTGACCGCCGAACCCTGCACGACCGCGAGGACGCGGTGGCCGTTTGCTAGCGCGTCCGACAGCTTTTCCAGCAGCAGGACGCCCGCGCCTTCGCCCCAGCCGGTGCCGTCGGCGGCCGCGCCGAAGGACTTGCAGCGGCCGTCCGGGGCGAGGCCGCGCTGGCGGGAGAACTCGACGAACGTGTCCGGGACGGCCATCACCGTCGCGCCGCCGGCCAGGGCGAGCGTGCACTCCCCCGCCCGCAGCGCCTGCGCGGCCAGGTGCACCGCCACCAGCGACGACGAGCACGCCGTGTCGACCGAGACGGCCGGGCCCTCGAAACCGAAGGAGTAGGCAACGCGGCCGGACAGCACACTGCCGGCCGTACCGGTGCCGAGGAAACCTTCGACGCCTTCGGGCAGCTGACCCGCGCCGGAACCGTAGTCGTGGTACATGATCCCGGCGAACACGCCGGTGGCGCTGCCCTTCAACGCCGAGGCGTCGAGACCCGCCCGTTCGATCGCTTCCCAGCTGATCTGCAGCAGCAGCCGCTGCTGCGGGTCCATGGCGAGGGCCTCGCGCGGCGAGATGCCGAAGAATTCGGGGTCGAACTCGGCGGCGTCGTGGAGGAAGCCGCCTTCGCGCGCGTAGGACGTGCCGGGGTGGTCGGGATCGGGGTGGAACAGCTCGGCGAGGTTCCAGCCGCGGTCGGCGGGGAACTCCGACACGGCGTCGCGGCCGTCGGCCACGAGGTCCCACAGCCGTTCGGGCGAGTCGGCCCCACCGGGGTAGCGGCACCCCATGCCGATGATCGCGACCGGTTCGCGCGCGGCGTCGGCGAGTTCCCGGTTGCGCGCGGCCAGCCTGCTGTTCTCCTTGACCGATTCCCGCAGTGCGGCAACCAGTTCCTCAGGTGTCGCCATCAGATTCTCCGGACCGGACGAGACGGGCGAAGCTCGGGCATGCCCCCCATCCTGGGCGCGCCGGCGCCCTCCCCCGCGCGCCCTTCACCACCCCCCGGTAACCCGGCACCCACTCCCCCCGAACGCAAGCAAGTCCGTGAATGGCCCATTGAGGGACTTGAAGTCCCTCAATGGGCCATTCACGGACTTTCGGGGTGGAGCGTCAGTCGCGGGAGGTGGACATGGCCCGGCTGATGAGGTCGCCGACGTCCAGGTCGTCGATGGATTCCTCGGACTCCGGTGCCGGGGTGTCCTCGGTCAGGTGGAGTAGCGCTTCCAGGACGCCTAGCTCGCGGAGGCGGTTAAGGGAGGCGGCTGCTAGGGCGCGGCGGAGGCGGGCCTCGTCGGGGACGACGATCTCCGGGAACAGCAGCGTGGCCAGGTGCGTGGCCAGGGCCGCCGGGGTCGGGTGGTCGAACACCACCGTCGCGCCCAGGGGACGGCCGGCCGCGGCCGCCAGGCGGTTGCGCAGCTCCACCGACGTCAGGGAGTCGAACCCGAGGTCGGTGAAGGCGTGCTCCGGGTCGATCTCGGACGCCGTCGCGAAGCCGAGCACCTGGGCCGTGTGGGTCAGCACCAGCTCCGGCAGCGCCTCCCGGGTGAGCACCGGAACCGCACCGCTGGAGACGACCCGGCGCACGGGCAGCCGGACCAGGCCGGTGAGCAGCGCGGGCAGCACCCCCGCCCGGGCCTGGTCGCGCAGCCCGGCCAGGTCGAGCTTGACCGGCACCGACACCGGGCCGGGCGCGAGGTCGAACAGCACCGCGCCCTCCTCCGGGGACAGCGCACCGAAGCCGTCACGCCGCATCCGGTCGACGAGTGCCTGGTCCAGCACCCCGCCCATGCCCTCGGCCGCCCACATCCCGAACGCCAGCGACCGCGCGGGCAGGCCGTCGGCGTACCGCTGCTCGGCCAGCGCGTCGAGGTAGGCGTTGGCCGCGGCGTAGTTGCCCTGGCCCGGCCCGCCGAGTACCCCGGACACCGACGAGACCAGCACGAACTCCGTCAGCGGCCGGTCCAGGGTCAGCTCGTGCAGGTGCCGCGCGCCGTCGGCCTTCGGGCCCAGCACACGGTCCAGCCGCTCGGGGGTCAGCGCGGTGACGACGCCGTCGTCGAGGACGCCGGCCGCGTGCACGATCCCCGACAAACCGGGAATGCCGTCGAGCAGCGCGGCCACCGCCGAACGATCGGCGACGTCGCAGGCTTCCACCCGCACCTCGGCGCCCAGCTCACGCAGCCGCAGCGCCAGTTCCTCTGCGCCGGGCGCGGCGAGGCCGCGGCGGCTGGTGAGCACGAGGCTTTCGACGCCGTGTTCGGTGACGAGCCGTTCGGCCAGCTTGGCCCCGACCCCGCCGGTGCCGCCGGTGACCAGCACGGTCCCCGCGGGTTCCCAGTTCGGCTTGCGGCCGGGTTCGGTCTTGACCAGCCGCGGCACCTCGGCGCGGCCGTCGCGGACGCGGACGCGGGGTTCCCCGGTGGCCAGCGCGAGGTCCACATCGGACACTTCGCCGTCCAGCAGCACAAACCGGCCGGGGTTCTCGGCCTGCGCCGAGCGGACGAGCCCGGTCGCAGCCGCGTCGTCGAGCCCGCCGCCGGTCACGACGACCAGGCGCGAGCCGGAGAACCGCGGTTCGGTGAGGAAGCGCTGCAGGACGTCGAGCACCGCGTGGACCCCGGACGCCGGCAGGACAACCACCGGCGGCACCGGCTCGGTCACCTCGTCCCAGCGCGCCTGCACCACCGGCGACGCGGGCGGCGGTTCGACGGCGACGTGCTCAACCCGGAACAGCGACCGGTCCTCGCCGGCCCGGAGTTGCTCGCCGGTGACCGCGCGGACGACCAGCGACCCGACCGACAGCACCGGCGCCCCGGCGAGGTCGGTCAGCTCGACCGCGACCTCGCCGGGCCCGGTGAACCGCAGCCGCGCGCGGACCGCCGTGGCGCCGCTCGCGTGCAGGCTGACGTCGCTCCAGCTGAACGGCAGGGCGCCCGCTTCCTCACCGGCGCCGAGGAACATGCCGTGCAGCGCGGCGTCGAACAGCGCGGGGTGCAGGCCGAAGCGGGCCGCGTCGTCGTGGGCCTCCTCCGGCAGCGAGATCTCGGCGTAGCGGTCCTCGCCGTGCCGCCAGGCCGCGCGCAGGCCCTGGAACAGCGGGCCGTAGGCGAAGCCGCGGTCGGCGAGGTCGTCGTAGAACGAGCCGAGGTCGATCGGCTCGAGCCCGTCCGGCCAGGCGAACCCGGTGACCGGCGGGGCGGCCTCGGCCAGTAGACCGGACGCGTTGAGCTCCCACTCCTCACCGGGGATCCGCGAGTGCACGGTGACCGCCGCGGCGGCGCTGACCGCGACCTGCAGTTCGACCGGTCCGGATTCGGGGATGACGACGGGCGCGTGCAGGGTCAGCTCGACCAGCCGCGGCCGTCCGGCCTCGTCCCCGGCCCGGACGGCCAGTTCAGCAAGGGCCGCGCCCGGCAGCAGGACGGTGTCGTGCACGGTGTGCCCGGCCAGCCACGGGTGGCTGGACAGGGACAACCGTCCCGTGAGGACAGTCCCGTCCCCTTCAGCCAGCGAAAGCCCGGCCGCGAGCAGGGGGTGGTCCGAGGTCTCCAGCCCGGCCGCCGTGAGGTCGCCGGTGGACGCCGGTTCGAGCCAGAAGTGCTTGCGCTGGAACGGATAGGTGGGCAGGTCGAGCCGTCGCGCGCCCGGGAGGACGCCGTCCCAGTCGATCGGCACACCCTGGACGTGCAGCGTCGCGAGTGCGGTCATCACCGTGGTCGCTTCGTCACGTCCCTTGCGCAGCAAGGGAACGCCCTCGGTGAGCGCGGACAGGACGGCGTCGGGGCCGAGTTCGAGGAACTTCGTGACGCCACCCTCGGCCAGCCGCGCCACTGCGTCAGCGAACCGGACGGTCTCCCGCACGTGCGTCACCCAGTACTCCGGATCGGTGAAGTCCGCGGTCTCGCTCACGGTCGACACGATCGGGATCCGCGGCGCGGCGAAGGTCAGTTCCCGCACCACCGCGGCGAAGTCGTCGAGCATCGGTTCCATCAGGACCGAGTGAAACGCGTGCGACACGTCGAGGCGCTTGGTCTTCCGTCCGGCGAACCGTTCCGCGACCGCGAGGGTCGGGCCTTCGGCGCCGGACAGCACCACGGAGTTCTCGTCGTTGACCGCGGCCAGGGAGACCTCGCCGGACAGGTGCTCGCGCACCTCGTCCTCGGATGCCTGGATGGCGACCATGACACCGCCCGCGGGCAGGGCCTGCATCAACCGGCCGCGCGCTTCGACAAGCTTCGCCGCGTCCGGCAACGAGAGCACTCCGGCGACGTGCGCGGCGGCGATCTCGCCGATCGAATGGCCAGCCAGGAAATCGGGCCGGACACCCCACGACTCGACCAGCCGGAACAGCGCGACTTCGAGGGCGAAGATCGCGGGCTGCGCGAACTGGGTCTGCCCGAGGTCGCCGATCTCCGGCAGCAACGCCGACACCTCGTCGTAGGCCGCCGCGAACACCGGGAATGCCTCGTACAGCTCGGTTCCCATGCCGGGTCGCTGCGAACCCTGGCCGGTGAACAAGAACGCCAGCTTGCCCGGCCGGGGCCGTCCGACGATCCCCTGGCCCTCGGCCACGGCCTTCAGACCGGCTCGCAACTCGGACGTGTCCGCGCCGACGACCGCGGCCCGGCGCTCGTGCACCGTCCGGGTCGTGGCCAGCGAGAAAGCGACGTCACGCGGGTCGGCGTCCAGGTCCAGGAGTGCGAGGGCCCGGTCGGCCAGCGCCTGGTCGGTCTTCGCCGAGAGCACCCACGGCACGACACCGGGCCGGGCGGGTCCGGCCGGGGCAGGCTCCGGGACCTGCTCCAGGACGACGTGCGCGTTGGTCCCGCTGATCCCGAACGACGACACGCCCGCACGGCGCGGGCGGCCGCTGCCGGGCCACGGCCGCGGCTCGGTCAGCAGCGAAACCGCGCCCGCGTCCCAGTCGACCTCGGCCGACAGCTCCGCCGCGTGCAGGCTGCGGGGCAGCACACCGCGGCGCATCGCCTCGACCATCTTGATGATCCCGGCGACCCCCGCGGCGGCCTGCGTGTGGCCGAGGTTGGACTTGACCGAACCGAACCACAGCGGTTCGTCGCGCTCGTCGCCGTAGGTCGCGAGGAGTGCCTGCGCCTCGATCGGGTCGCCGAGGCGGGTGCCGGTGCCGTGCGCCTCGACGGCGTCGATGTCCGAAGTGGACAGACCGGCGTCGGCCAGCGCGGCGCGGATCACGCGTTGCTGCGACGGTCCGTTCGGGGCGGTGAGGCCGTTGGACGCGCCGTCCTGGTTGACGGCGGACCCGCGGACCACGGCCAGGACCGGGTGCCCGTTACGGCGGGCGTCGGACAGCCGTTCGAGCACGAGCACGCCGGCGCCTTCGGACCAGCCGGTGCCGTCGGCGTCGTTCGAGAACGACTTGCACCGGCCGTCCGGGGACAGGCCGCGCTGGCGGGAGAAGTCGAGGAAGGTCTCCGGCGTCGCCATCACCGTGACCCCACCCGCGAGGGCCATCGTGCACTCCCCCGCCCGCAGCGAGCGGGCGGCGAGGTGCAGCGCGACCAGCGACGACGAGCAAGCCGTGTCCACCGACACCGCCGGGCCCTCCAGCCCGAGCGTGTAGGCGACGCGGCCGGACAGCACGCTCGCGGAGGTGCCGGTGCCGAGGAAGCCAGCGACGCTGTCGGGCACGCCGGCGAGTTTCGCTGCGTAGTCGTAGTACATGATCCCGGCGAAAACGCCGGTCGCGCTGCCCTTGAGCGACGCCGGGTCGAGCTGGGCGCGTTCCAGGGCCTCCCAGCTGATCTCGAGGAGCAGCCGCTGCTGCGGGTCCATCGCGAGGGCTTCGCGCGGCGAGATGCCGAAGAACTCGGGGTCGAACTCACCCGCGTCGTGCAGAAAGCCGCCGTGCCGGGTATAGGTCTTGCCGGGCAGTCCGGGCTCCGGATCGTAGATGCCGTCGACGTCCCAGCCACGCCCACTGGGGAACGGCGAGATGGCGTCGGTCCCGGCGTCGACGAGGTTCCACAGGTCCTCCGGCGACCGGACACCGCCGGGGTAACGGCAGCTCATCGCGACGATGGCGATCGGCTCGTCGGTCTGCTTGCGCCGGGTCACGGCAGGGCGGGTTTCCTGAGGCGCGCCAACCAATTCAGTGCCGAGGAAGGTCGCGACGGCCGCCGGGCTCGGGTGGTCGAAAACGAGCGTCGCGGGCAGCCGCAGCCCGGTCTCGGCGCCGAGTTCGTTGCGCAGTTCGACGGCGGTCAGCGAGTCGAAGCCCAGTTCGGTGAACGGCCTGGACGCCTCCACGGTGTCCGCACCGGCCCGGCCGAGCACGGCCGCGACGCGGGCGCGGACCAGGTCGACGAGCAGGGCTTCCCGGTCGGCTTCGGACAGCCCGGCCAGCCGTCCAGCCAGGCCGGTCTCGGCGCGCCGAGCTTCACGACGGGTCTTGACGCGGACCAGCCCGCGCAACAGCGGCGGGACCCCGGCCTTCCGGACGGCCGCGAGGTCGAGCTGCACCGGCACCAGGACTTCGCCGCCGTCGGCGACGGCGGCGTCGAACAGCGCGAGGCCGTCTTCCGGGGCGAGGGCGCCGAAGCCGTCGCGGCCGATGCGGTCGCGGTCGGTGCCGGTCAGGGTGGCGCCCATGCCGTCCTGCCACAGACCCCAGGCGAGCGACTGGGCGGGCTTCCCCTCCGCGCGACGCTGTCGGGCGAGGGCGTCGAGGTCGGCGTTGGCGGCGGAGTAGGCGGCCTGGCCCGGGGAGCCGAAGACACCCGCGATCGACGAGAACAGGACGAAGAAGTCCAGGTCGCCGGTGAGGTCGTGCAGCACCCGGGCGGCGGTCGCCTTGGCCCGGAAGACGCCGTCGAGACGCTCGGGGGTGAGCGAGGTGAGGACACCGTCGTCGAGCACACCGGCCGCGTGGACGACCCCGGTGACCTGCGGCTGGGCCCGGTCGAGGAGGTCGCGGACCTGCTCACGGTCGGCGACGTCACAGGCCTCGACGCGAACGGTGGCACCGAGGCCGGTGAGTTCCTCGGCCAGTTCGGCGGCGCCGGGCGCGGCCTCGCCGCGGCGGCTGACCAGCAGCAGGTGCCGGACACCGTGGGTGGTGACGAGGTGCCGGGCGAGCCAGGCGGCAAGACCGCCGGTACCCCCGGTGATCAGCACGGTGCCTGGCGTGTCCAGTGTGGACGATTGCCCAGCGGCCACCCTCGCCAAGCGCGGGGCGAACAGGGCTCCGTCGTGGGCGTGGACCTCCGGTTCGCCGGTGGCGAGCGCGGCTTCGACGTCTGAATGGGCGCCGCGGAGCAGGACGATGCGGTCCGGGTTCTCCGCCTGTGCCGCCCTGACCAGGCCTTCGACGGCCCCGTCGGCCGGGCCGGTCAGCACGACCAGGGGGTCCGGTTCGTCCGAGGCCAAGAACTCCTGCAGCGCCAAGAGAGTGGCGTCGAGCGAGTCGGCCGCCACGACCGCGGCCAGGCTGGAAGCTGTGACGGCCGAGAGCGGGACCTCGTCGATGCGGTAGAGGCCCTCGAGTGACCGCGTGGTGGTCACCGCGCGGACGCTCAGGCCGCCGATCGACGCCACCGGGGCACCTGTTCCGTCGGCAAGCTCCAGGGACAGGCCGTCAGCGCTCGGACGGGCGTGCACCCGCAGCTCGGTCGCGCCTCGGGCGTGGAGCACGACGTCGCGCCACGCGAACGGGACCGAGCTCTGGTCCTCGCCCCGCACGGCCGTGGCCTGCAACGCCGCGTCCAGCAGCGCCGGATGGAGACCGAAGCCGCCTCCCGCGTTCTCGGGCAGGGCCACCTCGGCGAAGATCTCGTCGCCCCGGCGCCAGACCTTGCGCAGCCCCTGGAACATCGGGCCGTACGCGAGCCCGGCCGCCGCGAGACGGTCGTAGGCGTCGTCGAGAGCGACCTCCGTGGCGTCCGGCGGCCACGGGATGTCCACAGTGGACGTCGTTGGGGTGCCGAGGAAGCCGGTGGCGTGGGTGGTCCACGGGTGCTCCGGCAGGCGCGAGTGGATCGACACCGGACGGCGGCCGTGCTCGTCGGCCGCCCCCGCGACGACCTGGACCTCCGGCGCCGAACCGGGTTCGAGGACCAGGGGCTCCTGCAGGATCAGCTCTTCGATCCCGGTGCACCCGGCTTCGTCGCCGGCGCGGATGGCCAGCTCGGCGAACGCCGTGCCCGGCACCAGCACCCGGCCCGCGACGACGTGGTCGGCCAGCCACGGGTGCCGCTCCAGGGAGAGCCGGCCGGTGAGCAGGACGCCGTCGTCGGCGGCCACGGACACCGCGGCGCCGAGCAGCGGGTGGTCGGCGGCGGCGAGCCCGGCCGAGGTGACGTCGGCGTCGCTCTCCTGGCCGAGCCAGAAGTGCTCGTGCTGGAAGGCGTAGGTGGGCAGCTCGACGAACCGGCCGCTGCCGCCGAAGTACGTGGCCCAGTCGACGGGGACGCCGTGCGCGTGCAGCGTGCCGAGCGCGGTGACCAGCTGCCGCGGCTCGTCGTGGTCACGGCGCAGTGCGGGCACGGCGACGTCCGCGTCGACCAGGGCGCTCAGCACGGCGTCGGGCCCGAGTTCGAGGAACTTGGTGACGCCCTTCCCGCGCAGGTGATCGACCGCGTCGGAGAAGAGCACGGTGTCCCGGACGTGCGAGACCCAGTACTCGGGATCGGTCAGGTCCGCGCCCTCACGGACCGTCGAGACGATCGGGACCCGCGGCGCCGCGAAGGTCAATTCCCTTACCACCGAAGCGAATTCGGCCAGCATCGGTTCCATCAGCACCGAGTGGAACGCGTGCGAGACGTCGAGGCGCTTGGTCTTGCGGTCGGCGAACCGGGCCGCGGCCTCAAGGGTGGCTTCCGCAACACCGGACAGCACGACGGACGTCGGCCCGTTCACCGCAGCCAGTGACACCTTGTCCGAGAGCACCTCGCGGACCTCGTCCGCCGACGCCTGGACCGCGACCATCGCGCCGCCTTCGGGCAGCGCCTGCATCAACCGGCCGCGCGCGGACACCAGCTTCGCCGCGTCTTCCAGCGACAGGACACCTGCCACATGGGCGGCCGCGATCTCGCCGATCGAGTGCCCGGCCAGGAAGTCCGGGCGGACGCCCCACGACTCGACCAGCCGGAACAACGCGACTTCCAGGGCGAAGATCGCGGGCTGCGCGAACTCCGTCCGAGACAGGTCCCCGATGTCCGGCAGCACCGCCGCAACCTCGTCGTAGGCCGCCGCGAACACCGGGAACGCCTCGTACAGCGCGGCACCCATGCCGGGCCGCTGCGAACCCTGGCCGGTGAACAGGAACGCCAGCCCGCCTTCGGTGACGCGGCCGGTCACCCGGTCCGAGCCGACGACGACCGCGCGGTACGGCAACGCGGCCCGGGTCGTCGCCAGGGTGTACCCCACGTCGACCGGCTCCGCGGTGACCGAGGCCAGCCGGGCGAGCTGGCCGGCCAGCGCGGGTTCCGTGGCCGCGGACAGCAGCAGCGGGACGACCGCGGGCGGCGCGGGCCGCTCTTCGACCACGGCTTCAGGTGCCTGTTCCAGCACCACGTGCGCATTGGTCCCGCTGATCCCGAACGACGACACGGCACACCGCCGCGTGCCCTCGGGCCAGCCGGTGCGCTCGGTCAGCAGCGACACTGGGCCGCCGGCCCAGTCGACCTCGGTGCTGGGCGTGCCGACGTTCAGGGTCGGCGGCAGGACGCCGTGGCGCATCGCCTCGACCATCTTGATGATGCCGGCCACCCCGGCCGCGGCCTGGGCGTGGCCGAAGTTCGACTTGACCGAGCCCAGGAACAGGGGGCGTGAGCGGTCGCGGCCGTAGGTCGCCAGCAGGGCTTCGGCCTCGATCGGGTCGCCGAGGCGGGTGCCGGTGCCGTGCGCCTCGATCGCGTCGACGTCCGATGTGGACAATCGGGCGTCGGCCAGCGCGGCACGGATCACGCGTTGCTGCGACGGGCCGTTCGGGGCGGTGAGGCCGTTGGACGCGCCGTCGGAGTTCACCGCGGAACCCTTGACCACGGCGAGGATCCGGTGGCCGTTGCGCTGCGCGTCGGACAGCTTCTCCAGCACGAGCATGCCGACGCCTTCGGCCCAGGCGGTGCCGTCGGCGTCGTCGGAGAACGACTTGCACCGCCCGTCCGGGGCCAGGCCGCGCTGGCGTGCGAAGTCGACGAAGATGCCCGGGGACGCCATCAGGTTGACCCCGCCGGCCAGCGCGAGGGTGCACTCCCCCGCGCGCAGGCCACGGACCGCGGCGTGCACCGCGACCAGCGACGACGAGCACGCCGTGTCGATCGACACGGCCGGGCCCTCCAGGCCGAGCTGGTAGGCGATCCGTCCGGAGTGGACACTGCAGGTGGTGCCGGTGAGCAGGTAGCCGTCGACCGCGTCACCCGGGTTGTGCAGGCGCGGCCCGTATTCCTGCGCCGACACTCCGATGTAGACACCGGTGGGGCTGCCGCGCAGCGCGGCCGGGTCGAGACCCGAACGTTCGACGGCCTCCCAGCCGACCTCCAGCAGCAGCCGTTGCTGCGGCTCCATCGCGAGCGCCTCACGCGGCGAGATCCCGAAGAACTCGGCGTCGAACCCGGCGGCACTGGGCAGGAAGCCGCCGGTGCGCACGTAGGTGGTGCCGCGGTGGTCGGGGTCGTCGTCGAACAGGCCGGAGGTGTCCCAGCCGCGGTCGGCGGGGAACTCGCCGATGCCTTCACGGCCGTTGTCGACGAGGTCCCACAGCGCGGCGGGGGTGTCGGCACCGCCGGGGAACCGGCAGGCCATGCCGACGATCGCGACCGGCTCGTGCCGGCCGTCCTCGGCGTCACGCAGCCGTTCGCGGGTCCGCTGCAGGTCTCCCGTGACGCGCTTGAGCAGGTCGAGGAGCTTGTCTTGGTCCGCCATCATTCCCTCGCTGTGGTCAGAAGATCTCGTCGGTGAGGAAGTCGAAGACCTTGTCGATCGCGGCGTCGACGAGCAGGTCGTCGAACTTCTCGTCGCCGTCCCCGGTGGCGTAGGCCAGCAGCAGCTTCTTCAGCGGCTTGGCGACTTTCTTGCGGTCTTCCTTGTCGAGCTCGCGCAGGTTCTCGCTCAGCTTCTCGATCTCGCCGAGCACCCGCTTGACGGCCTTCTTGTCCGGCATCAGGAGATCCCCAGCTCGGTGGCCAGGAAGTCGACGACCTCGTCGGCGGTCGCGTCCTCCAGCCGGGAGCTGGCACCGGGCGCGGCGAACCCGTCCAGCAGAGCACGGAGCCGCGCGGCGATCCGGCCGTCGTCGTCCACAGTGGAGAGCCGTGCTTCGAAGCGGTCCAGTTCGGACAGGAGAGCGTCGGTCGGGCTCACCGACGGGGGTGCCAGCTCGGCCAGGAGGTGCCCGGCCAGCGACGCGACGGTCGGGTGGTCGAACACCGCGGTGGCCGACAGGCGCAGGCCGGTGACGGTGTTGATCCGGTTGCGCAGCTCCACCGACGTCAGGGAGTCGAACCCGAGGTCCTTGAACGCGCGGGCCGGGTCGATCGCGCCGCCGGCTTCGTGGCCGAGGACCGCGGCGGCGTTGTGCCGCACCAGGTCGATCAGCAGGGTCGAGCGTTCCTCGTCGGGCAACGTCGTGAGCCGGTCGCCCAGGGCGTGTCCGGCCGTCGCGGGCCCGGCCGCGCGGCGCGTGGTGACCTTCGCGAGGCCCCGCAGCACCGGCGCGACCTCGGTGGTCCGGGCGTGGGCGCGCAGGGCCGCGCGGTCCAGCTCGATCGGCAGGACGGTGGTGAACCCGCCGTCCAAGGCCGCGTCGAACAGCGCGAGCCCGGTCTCCGCGGTGAGCGGCGGCAGGCCTTCGCGGGCCATGCGGTCGACGTCGGTGTCGGCCAGCCCGCTGCCCATGCCTTCGCGCCAGAGCCCCCACGCGAGCGAGACCGCGGGCAGACCCTCGGCTCGGCGGTGGGCGGCCAAGGCGTCGAGGAACGTGTTCGCGGCGGCATAGGACGCCTGGCCCGCGGAGCCGACGATCCCGGACACCGACGAGTACAGCGCGAACAGCGCGAGGTCGTGGCCGCGCGTCAGCTCGTGCAGGTGCCAGGCCGCGTCCACCTTGGGGCGCAACACCTTCTCGAGCCGCTCGGGTGTCAACCCGGTCAGGACGCCGTCGTCGAGCACACCCGCAGTGTGCACGACACCGGTCAACTCGACGCCGTCCAGGAGCGCGGCCAGCGCCGCGCGGTCCGTGACGTCACAGGCGACCACCTCGGCGTTCAGCTCGGCAGCCAACTCCCGCGCACCCGGTGCGTCGAGGCCACGACGGCTGGTGAGGATCAGCTTGCGGACGCCGTGCTCGGCCACGAGGTGCCGGGCGATCAAGGCCCCCAGCCCGCCGGTACCGCCGGTGATCAGCACCGGCTTCTCCGGATCGAGTGCTCGCGGCAGTGTGAGAGCGACCTTGCCGATGTGCTTGGCCTGGCTCAGGAACCGGAACGCCTCGGGGGCTTCGCGGACGTCCCAGGTGCGCACCGGCAGCGGGGTGAGCGCGCCGGACGCGAACAGCTCGGCCAGGGCGTCCCAGATCTCCGCCGTCCGTGACGGGCCCGCGTCGATCAGGTCGAACGCCTGGTAGTGGACGTCTTCCGGCTCGCGGATGTCCGTCTTGCCCATCTCCAGGAACCGGCCGCCGGGCGCCATGGTGCGCAGGGACGCGTCGACGAAGTCCCCGGAGAGGGCGTTCAGGACGACGTCGATCCCGCTGAACCGCTGCTCGAAGTCGAGGGTGCGCGACGACGCGATGTGGTCTTCGGGCAGGCCGGCCGCGCGCAGGACGTGCTGCTTGCCCTCGCTCGCGGTGCCGAACACCTCGGCGCCGAGGTGGTGCGCGAGCTGCGTCGCGGCCATGCCGACACCGCCCGCGGCCGAGTGGACCAGGATCGACTCGCCTTGCCTCAGCCCGGCCAGGTCGACCAGCGCGTAGTACGCGGTCAGGAAGACCAGCGGCACGGTCGCGGCCTGCTCGTCGGTCCAGCTGTCGGGGACGCGGGCCAGGAACGGCCGCTCGCCGACGGCGACCGGGCCGATGCCGCCGTGCACCATGCCCATCACGCGGTCACCGGGGGCCAGGTCGGTGACGGCGGCGCCGGTGGCGAGAACCGTCCCGGCCACCTCGCAGCCCAGCGGCCCGGCCTCGCCGGGGTACATGCCCAGGACGTTGAGCACGTCCCGGAAGTTGAGCCCGGCCGCTCGCACGGCGATCCGGACGTCGTGGGGGCCGAGGTCGGACTCCTCGACCGGCGCGAGGGTGAGGTGGTCGACGGTGCCCTCGCCGTCCTTGTCCAGGCGCCACGGGCCGTGCGGCGGGAGGAGACCACCCGCTTCGGCGATCCGCGGGACCAGCGGGACGCCGTCGCGCACCGCGACCTGCGGTTCGCCGGTGGCCACTGCTAGGGGGACGTCCTCGAGGTCGCCGTCGACGAGGACGAACCGGCCCTGGTGCTCGGCCTGGGCGCTGCGCACCAGACCCCAGACCGCCGCGGCCGCCGGGTCGGCGGCGCCGGGACCGGCCGCGTGTCGCGTGTGGACGACCAAAGTGGACTCGTCTCGGGTCACCCAGTCCTGCAGCACTTCCAGGAGCCGCGTGGCCAGTTCGTGCGCCGAGGCGACCGGGTCGCCTTCGGACGTCACCGACAGCACGGCCGGCCGTCCCGGGATGACCTCGGGGTAGGTCGTGCAGGTCACCGGTTCGGCGGCCGCGATCGGCGTCCAGTCGAGGGTGAACAACCCGGACGGGACATCCCGGCCGCGGGCGGCGGGGCGGCGGACGACGAGGGACTCGACGCTGAGCACCTCGGCGCCCGCCGGATCGACGGCGACCAGCGACACCGTGTCGGCCGCGCGGAACGAGATCCGCAGCCGCAGGCTGGTCGCGCCGGTCGCGTGCAGCCGGACCCCCGACCAGGAAAACGGCAGTCCCCCGGCGGATTCGGCCGACTCGCGCAGGAACAGGGCGTGCAACCCGGCGTCGAGCAGCGCCGGGTGGATCCCGAACCCGCCCTCGGCGTCTTCGGCCAGGGCGACTTCGGCGTGGACGTCGTCCCCGTCGACCCACACGGCTTGCAGGCCGCGGAAGACACCGTCGTAGCTGAAGCCGGGCAGGTCGTCGTAAAAGCCCTCGAGGGACTGAGCCTCACCCGGCGGCGGCCATGCGCCTAGTGCGGCACTTTCACGTGAAAGTGCCGCCAGGGTGCCGGTCGCGTGGCGGGTCCAGTCGTCGCCGTGTTCCGGGCGGGAGTGGACGGTGACCGCGCGGCGGCCGTCGTCGTCCGGGGGTGCCACCACGACCTGGACCTCGGCCGGGGCCGAGAGCACCAGCGGCGCGCCCAGGGTCAGCTCCTCGACGGCCGGGCAGCCGGTCTCGGCGCCGGCGTGCAGGGCCAGCTCGAGGAAGCCGGTGCCGGGGAACAGGACGTCGCCGCCGACGACGTGGCCGGACAGCCAGGGCTGGTCGGTCACCGAGAGCCGAGCCGTGAACACCGTGTCGCCGCCGGGGACCGGGACGACCGCGCCGAGGAGCGGGTGCTCGGCGCCGCGCAGGCCGAGGCCGCGCGCGCCGCTGGTGCCCGCGCCGGGGGTGAGCCAGTAGCGCGACCGCTGGAACGGGTAGGTGGGCAGGTCGATCCGGCGGCCGCCGGGGGCGAGGGCCGCGAAGTCGACGTCCGCACCGCGTACGTAGGCCGTGCCGAGGGCGTTCAGCGCCTCCGGGACTTCCGGGCGGTCGCGGCGCAGGAGCGGCCGGGCGACACCGTCGTCGACCAGGGCCGAGAGGACGCCGTCCGGGCCCAGCTCCAGGTAGGTGCCGCAGCCGGCGTCACGCAGCACGTCCAGGGCGTCGGCGAACCGGACGGTCGCCTCGACGTGCTCGATCCAATATTCCGGCGTGTCGTGGCCGCCGATCTGGCCGGTGACCGTGGAGACGATCGGGAGGCGCGCCGGGTGGTAGTCGGCGAGGCGGCAGATCCGCGCGAAGTCGTCGAGCATGCCCCGCATGAGCGGCGAGTGGAAGGCGTGGCTGACGTTGAGCCACTTGGTCTTGCCGTCGAACCCGGCGATCGCCTTCTCCAGGACGTCACCCGAGCCGGACAGCACGACGGCGTCCGCGCTGTTGACCGCGGCGAGCCCGGCGTACCGCTCGTGTCCCTTGAGCAGCGAGAGAGCGGTTTCCTCCGACGCGCGCAGGGAAACCATCGCGCCGCCTTCGGGCAGCTCCCGCATGAGACGACCGCGCGCGGTGACCAGCATGGCCGCGTCGGACAGCGAGAGCACGCCCGCCACGTGCGCGGCCGCGAACTCGCCCACCGAGTGCCCGCACAGGTACGCCGGGGTGACCCCCCACGACTCCAGCAGCCGGAAGAGGGCGACCTCGACGGCGAACAACGCGGGCTGGGCGTAGTCGGTGCGGTCCACCAGCTCCGAGCCGAACACGACGTCACGCAGCGGGGTGTCGAGCTGGACGTCCACGTGCGCGCAGACCTCGTCGAAGGCGTCCGCGTAGACGTCGTAGGTGTCGTAGAGGCCGCGGCCCATCGCGATCCGCTGGGCGCCCTGGCCGGTGAACAGGTAGGCCAGTTCCGTCTGCTGATTGCCGTGGAGAACGCGGTCGTCGAAGGCGGTCAGGGCGGCGGAGAGGGCGGCGGAGTCCGGGGCCACGACGAAGGCGCGTTCGGGGAGGGTGGCCCGGGTCGTCGCCAGGGAGAAAGCGAGGTCCGCGGGGTTGCCGTCGAAGGCCGCGAGCTGGGCGGCTTGGGCGCGGAGTGCGTCCGGATCGGCGGCCGAGAAGCCGAGCGCGATCGGCGACAGTGGTTCCGGCTCGGGCCGTTCCGCGGTGACGGCGGGTTCTTCGAGGATGACGTGGGCGTTGGTGCCGGAGATGCCGAACGACGACACCGCGGCCCGCCGAGGTTCGCCGCCGCGGGGCCAGGGTCGCGGCTCGGCCAGCAGCGAGACCGCGCCGGACGTCCAGTCGACGGCCGACGAAGGATCGGCGCCGAGCAGCGTGCGCGGCAATCGGTCGTGCTGCAGGGCCATGATCATCTTGATCACGCCCGCCGCGCCCGCGGCGGCCTGCGCGTGCCCGATGTTGGCCTTGATCGACCCCAGCCACAGCGGTTCCCCGCGGTCGCGGCCGTAGGTGGCGAGCAGCGCCTGCGCCTCGATCGGGTCACCCAGGGTGGTACCGGTGCCGTGCGCCTCCACGACGTCCACAGTGGACGCCTCGACGCCGGCGTCGGCCAGCGCGGCGCGGATCACCCGCTGCTGCGACGGGCCGTTCGGGGCGGTCAGGCCGTTGGACGCGCCGTCGGAGTTGACCGCGCTGCCGCGGACCACCGCGAGCACCGGGTGGCCGAGGCGCTCGGCGTCGGACCGCCGTTCCAGGACGAACATCCCGGCGCCCTCGGCCCACGCCGTGCCGTCGGCGGCCGCCGAGAACGGCTTGCAGCGGCCGTCCGGGGCCAGGCCGCGCTGGTTCGAGAAGGCGACGAACGGGCCGGGGGTGCCCAGCACCGCGACCCCGCCGGCCAGGGCGAGCGTGCACTCCCCCGCCCGCAGCGCGCGGACCGCCAGGTGCAGCGCGACGAGCGAGCCCGAGCACGCGGTGTCGACGGTGAGCGCGGGCCCCTGCAGGCCGAGGGTGTAGGCGATGCGGCCGGAGACGACGCTGGGCGCGCTGCCGGTGAGCAGGTGCCCGTCGAGGCCCTCGGGCGCGTCGGCCAGGCGGGTGCCGTACTCCTGCGGCTCGGCGCCGACGAACACACCGGTCGGGCTGCCGGCCAGGGTGCCGGCGTCGATCCCGGCGCGTTCCAGCGCTTCCCACGCCGTCTCCAGGACCAGGCGCTGCTGCGGGTCCATGGCCAGGGCTTCCCGCGGTGAAATGCCGAAGAAGCCCGCGTCGAACTCGGCGGCGTCGTGCAGGAAACCGCCGTGGCGCACGTAGGTGCGGCCCGGGGTGCCGGGGCGGGGGTCGTAGAGGCCGTCGACGTCCCAGCCGCGGTCGCGCGGGAACTCCGTGACGACGTCCCGTCCTTCGTCCACAATGGACCATAGGGCGGCGGGCGAGTGGGCGTCGCCGGGGAAGCGGCAGCCGATGCCGACGATCACGATCGGCTCGCTGTCCACCGTGACGGCAGCTTCGTCGGCAAGAGAAACCGCGCCGAACAGGCACTCGTCCAGGAAGTCGGCCAGCGCGTCGGGGCCCGGGTGGTCGTAAGCCAGGGTCACCGGCAGGTCGAGGCCGGTCTCGGCGGTCAGCCACGCGTGCAGCCGCACGGCGAGCAGCGAGTCGAAGCCGAGGTCGGCGAACGTGCGGCCGGACGGCGGCGGGCCGTCCAGCACCGCCGCCACGGCCCGGCGCACCAGGGCCAGCAGCGTCCGGCGTCGCTCGGGGCGCGGCCGGCCTTCCAGCCGTCGCAGGGAATCCAGCTCGGTCATGCGCGCACTCGCCACCTCGGGTCGCCCGGCACAGGGAATTCGCTGCTCCAGCTAGCCACAGGGGGGTGCGCGGCCGGGGCGGAACTGTTCCACCGGCGGGTAATCGCGCGCCCCGCGAGCCGGTTTCCGTTCCGTGGACGGGCGGTGGAAAAGGTATCCGGCGCGGCGGTACGGAATCGTTAACGTGGCTCTCGGCGAACCGGATTTCAGCGCCGAGACCCGTGGCCGCACGACTGCCGGGACGCACCGGCGACAGCGTAAGGGCGCTCCTCCCGGGCGTCCGCCGTGCCGGCCGGGGGCCGCCTGCGCGACGCCAGAACTAGTGCCGGAGGTAACGCCGATGACCATGTCTCCCGTCGAAGAACGCCCGCTGCCCGGCCTCCCGGCCGAGGCCGGTTCGGCGAGCATGCTGTGTCCCGACTTCCCGTTCGCCTACGACGACTGGATCCGGCACCCGGCCGGCCTGGGCCGCGTGCCCCGGCACGCGCACGGCACCGAGGTCGCGGTGATCGGCGGCGGCCTGTCCGGGATGGTGGCCGCCTACGAGCTGATGAAGCTCGGCCTGAAGCCGGTGATCTACGAGGCCGAGCAGCTCGGCGGGCGGATGCGCTCGGTCAGCCTGCCCGGATACCCGGACGCCGTCGCGGAGCTGGGCGCGATGCGCTTCCCGCCGTCCGCCGGCGCGCTCTTCCACTACATCAACAAGCTCGGGTTGGAGACGACGCCGTTCCCGAACCCGCTCTCGCCGGCGTCGCCGAGCACGGTGATCAACCTGCACGGCGAGAGCCACTGGGCCCGCACGTCCGCCGATCTACCGTCGGTGTACCGCGAGGTCAACGACGCCTGGACGAAAACGCTGCAGGAGCAGGCCGACCTGTCGCTGATGGAGGACGCCATCCGGCGCCGTGACGTCGGCACCATCAAGGCGCTGTGGAACCACCTGGTCACCAAGTTCGACAACGTGTCGTTCTACGGCTTCCTGACGTCGTCGCCGCTGTTCTCCTCCTTCGAGCACCGCGAGATCTTCGGCCAGGTCGGCTTCGGCTGCGGCGGCTGGGACACCGACTTCCCCAACTCCGCGCTCGAGATCCTGCGGGTGATCTGCACCGACACCAGCGACGAGCACCACCGGATCCTCGGCGGCTGCCAGCAGCTGCCGCTCGGCCTGTGGTCCGACGAGCCCGACGGCCTCGAGTACTGGCCGGCCGGGACGTCGCTGGAGTCGCTGCACGGCGGGCAGCCGCACCCGGCGGTCGTCCGGATCGACCGGACCGGCCGCGGGTTCACCATCGAGGACGCCGACCGCGACGTGCGCACCTACCCGGCCGCGATCTTCGCCGCGCAGAACTGGAACCTGCTCTCGGGCATGAAGGCGGACGACTCGCTGCTGCCCCAGCCGGTGTGGACCGCCCTGGAGCGCACGCACTACATGGGCGCGTCCAAGCTGTTCGTCATCACCGACCGGCCGTTCTGGCTCGACCAGGACCCGGCGACCGGGCGGGACGTGATGAGCACGACGCTCACCGACCGCATGCCGCGCGGGGTCTACCTCATCGACAACGGCCCCGACGAGCCCGGCACGATGCTGCTGTCCTACACGTGGAACGACGACTCGCTGAAGGTCGCCTCGCTGACCCCGGACGAGCGGCTCGACGTGATGCTGTCCGCGCTGGGCAAGATCTACCCCGGCGTCGACATCCGCTCGCACATGATCGGCCCGCCGATCGCGATCACCTGGGAGACCCAGCCGCACTTCAAGGGCGCCTTCAAGTCCTGCCTGCCCGGCAGCTACCGCTACCAGCGCCGGCTGTTCACCCAGTTCATGCAGCGGGACGCCGCCGAGCGCCACCGCGGCTTCTTCCTGGCCGGCGACGACGTCGCGTGGATCGCCGGGTTCTCCGAGAGCGCGGTCACGACCGCGCTGAACGCCGTGTGGGGCGTTGTCGAGCACCTGGGCGGCGGCACCCATCCGGACAACCCCGGCCCCGGCGACGTGTTCGACGAGATCGCCCCGGTGAGCCTCGACTGACCAGCGGAAAGGACTTCCCATGTTCGCGAAGATCTATTCCCCCGACGCGGTCACCGGGGGTGAAGCCTTCGAACAGCACGCCCTGCGCGTGGCCGAGGTGCTGCGCGACCGCGGTGTCGGCTCCGGCGACCGGGTGCTGCTCAAGGCCGACAACACCCTGGCCTACCTGACGATCCTCGTCGCGCTGATGCACGCCGGCGCGTCGGTGGTGCTCGTCGACCACATGGAGCACGCCGACCGCACCGCCGAGACGATCGCGGCCTCCGGCGTCGTACTGGCGGTCGTCGACGACGACGCGCCGCTGCCACCGGACGCGCCCTCGGCGTTCACCTACGAGATCATGGTCGCCGCCGCCGACCGGACCCCGGCCGACGACCACCTGCGCTTCGACGTCTGGGAGAAGCTGCCGGACAGCCTCGTCATGTGGTCGTCGGGCTCGACCGGCGTCCCCAAGGGCGTCGCGAAGAACGGCGCGCGGTTCCTGAAGAACCTGGAGCGCAACGCCGATCTCGTCGGCCACGTCGCCGACGACGTCCTGCTGCCGCTGCTGCCGTTCAACCACCAGTACGGCCTGTCGATGGTGCTGATCGCGTGGCTGCGCGACTGTTCACTGGTCATCGCACCCTACCGGCGCCCCGACCGGGCCCTGCGCCTGGCCGGGCGGGCCGGGACGACGGTCGTCGACGCGACGCCGTCGACCTACCGCAGCCTGTTCAACATCGTCGGCAAGCGCCCGGCGCTCAAGGACGAGTTCTCCCGCGTCCGGATGCTGTGCAGTGGCGCGGCGCCGCTCGAGCCCGCGCTGGTGGCGCAGGCCGAGGAGCTGTTCGGGATGCCGCTGCTCGACAGCTACGGCAGCACCGAGATGGGCAACGTCGCCTTCGCCAACACAGAAAACCCTTACGGCTGCGGGCAAATCGTCGACGGACTGACCCTGGAAGTGCGCGCCGACGACGGCACCGTGCTGCCCGCCGGCGAGGTCGGCGAGCTGCACGTGCTCGACCCGGACCTGATGGAGGGTTACCTCGACGGCGCCGGGCGGGTCGTGCCCGCCGACCGCGGCTGGTACGCCACCGGCGACCTCGGCCGCCTCGACGCGTCGGGGAACCTGTTCCTGGTCGGGCGCAAGCGGGCGGTGCACCGCAACGGGCACACGCTGCACCCCGAGGTGATCGAGCACCGGCTGGCCGAGGAAGGCTGCTCGGCGAAGATCGTCGCGCTGCCCGACCAGCGGCGCGGGTCGAGCCTCGTGTTCGTCGTCCAGGACGACGCCCAGCGCGACCCGCGGTACTGGCGCGACCGGATCTGCGGGGTGCTGGCGCCGGCCGAGCAGCCGAACCGGGTGCTCGTCACCGACCAGTTCCCGTTGAACCGCAACGGGAAACCGGACCGGCAGCGGCTGGAGCAGTTCGCCGCCGCCGAGCAACTCTGAGCTGGGTGTGCATTGTGGACAATCCTGCGGACGCCGTCCTGTTCCCCGGCATGGGCCCGGCCCGTGCCGCGGAGCTGGGCCGGTTCCTCGTCGTCGACCCCCGGGCGCGGCGCCTGCTCGGCGTGGCCGAGCGGGCGCTCGGCCGATCCCTGCTGGACCCGCTCGCCCGTGAGGGTGAGGAGTACACCGAGCACACCCAGATCGCCTTCGTGCTCGCGTCGCTGGCGCTGGCCGAGCGGGCCGAGGCCGAGCACGGCCTGACCCCGGTCGCCGTCGGCGGCGCGAGCTTCGGGCAGCGCGCCGCCGTCGTCCGCGGCGGCGCGCTGGCCCTGGACGACCTGGTCCGGCTCGTCGACGCCGTCGCCCGCGTCGAACGCTCGTATTTCACGACAGCACACCAGGACCTGGTGAGCCAGTTCGTCTACCGCACCCCGGAACCGGCGCTCGGCGAGCTTCTCGACGGGATCGACCACGAGCGTTCCGGGCGGTTCGACGACGAGGTCCACCTGGTGACGCTGCGCGAGTCCACTTTGGACGAGTTCGTCCGGCGGGTCCGGGCGGCGGGCGGGTACGCGCTCACGACCATGCGGCCCGCGGCGCACGCCCGGGCGCTCGGCGGGCTGCGCGACCGGCTCGCGGAAGAAGTCTTCGGCAGCTTCGGGTTCTCCGACCCGGCGCTGCCGATCGTGTCCGATCAGGACGGAGAGCCGGTCCGGACCGGCGACGAAGCGGCGTCGCTCCTGCTGGAGTCGACGGTCGACGCGGTGCGGCTGCCCGAGCTGGTCCACCGGTTCGCCCGGCTCGGCGTCGGCCGGGTACTCGTCGCCGGTCCGGACCACCTGCTGCACCGGCTGCCGGGGCTGAAGGCGGCGTTCACCCTGGTGCGCGCCGACGTCAAGGACGTGCTGAAACCGCGGCGCCGGCCGAGGCTGGCGGTGGCCGCGTGAAGACCCGCGACTTCGCCACGATCATGGTGTCCTGCCTGGCGCAGCTGATGGTCGCGATCGACATGACCGTGCTGCACCTGGCCGTGCCGGCGCTGACCACCCAGCTCGGCGCGTCGGCCGAGGAGCTGCTGTGGATCGCCGACGTCTACGGGTTCGCCATGGGCGGGCTCCTGGTGACCATGGGCAACCTCGGCGACCGGTTCGGCCGGCGGCGGGTGCTCGTCGTCGGCGTCACGGCGTTCGCCGTCGGGTCGCTGCTGGCCGCCTACGCCCCGACCGCCGAGCTGCTGATCGCCGCCCGCGCGGTGCTCGGCGTCGCCGGCGCGGCCGTGCTGCCGTCGACGACTTCCCTGCTGCGCGCGGTGTTCACGACGCAACGGGCACGAACGGCGGCCGTCGGAGCAGGGGCCGGGGTGTCGGCGGCCGGGTTCGCGATCGGCCCGATCGTCGGCGGTGTGCTGCTGGACCACTTCTGGTGGGGTTCGGTGTTCCTGGTCAACATCCCGGTCGCCGTGCTGATCCTCGTCGCCGCCCGGCTGGTGCCGGAATCCCGTTCCGGCGGCCGGTTGCGACTCGACGCGCTCAGCGTGGCGCTGTCGATCGTCGGGCTGGTCGCGGTGGTGTACGCGCTCAAGGGCGCGTTCTACGCCGGGATCTGGTACCCGGAGGTGCTCGGTGCGTTCGCGGTCGGCGGCGTCTCGCTGTACCTGTTCGCCCGCAGGCAGCGGCGGCTGGCGCAACCGTTGATCGACCTGGACCTGTTCCGGAGCCGCGGGTTCTCGGCGTCGGTCGGGTCGAACCTGGTGTCGGTGTTCACGATGTCGGCGTTCGCGCTGATCAGCAGCCAGTACTTCCAGCTCGTGCTGGGCTGGAGCCCGCTGCGCTCGGGGCTGGCGTTCGTGCCGGGCGCGGTCGCCGCGCTCGTCGCGGGCGGAATCCTGGCGGCCAAGGCGGTCCGCCGGTTCGGTCGCGCGCCGACGGTGTCGGGCGGCCTCGCCCTGGCTGCAGTGGGGTTCGGGCTGTTCGGCGGGGTGGACACGGATTCGCCGTACGTGCTGGTGCTGGCCGCGCAGGTCGCGTTCGGCGCGGGTGCCGGGCTCACCCTGACGGTCACCGGCGACACGATCCTCGGCACAGTCCCCCGCGACCGCGCCGGCGCGGCGGCGGCGATCTCCGCGACGGCGTACGAACTGGGTGGCTCCCTGGGCATCGCGGTGGTCGGCAGCGTGCTGTCGGCGGTCTACCACGCCGAACTGGCCCTCCCGCCCGGCGTGCCCCCAGCGCTGGCGGCCCAGGTCCACGAGTCGTTCAGCGCCACGGCGGCAGTCGCGGCGGGCCTCCCGGAACCGGTCGCGAGCGCCGTCCGGCTGGCGGCGGAGGAGTCCTTCGTCGGCGGCATCCGCACGAGCATGCTGGGCAGCGCGGCGGTGATGACGATCCTGGCGGTGGTCGCGTTGCGCAGCCTGCGCGGGGTGCCAAAGGTGATCGAGACGGACGTCCCGGCCCCCGACCCCGACCCCGCCGCCGAGGCGCGCACCTGAAGTCCGTGAATGGCCCATTGAGGGACTTAGAGTCCCTCAATGGGCCATTCACGGCTTGGGACGGGACCAGCGGCCGGACCATTGCTCGGCGCCGTAGGCCTCGAAGCGCTCCACCTCGGTGAAGCCCAGCTTCTCCAGCAGGCGCATCGACGCCTTGTTGGCCGTCTGGGTCACCACGGTCATGGGCTCGCCGGGGCAGGCGGTGGCGAACCAGTCGAGGACCGCCGCGCACGCTTCCGTGGCGTAGCCGTGTCCCCAGGCCGTCGGCAGGAACAGGTAGCCGAGCTGACGCACGTCCTCGGGCCGGTCGAGGGTGATCACGCCGATGGCCGAGCCGTCCCGCTCCACCACGAACAGGCCGAACCGGCGGCCGGGTGTCTCGGCGACCGTGCGTTCCAGCTCTTCACGCGACTGGGGGCCGCCGATGTAGGTGCCCACCTCCGGTGAGGAAAAGAGCTCGATCAACCCCGCGCGGTCGCGGGCCTCCGATTCGCGCAGCACCAGCCGCTCGGTCCGGATCGGGGCGGGTGGCCAGCCGGGTTCGGTCATGTCCGGCAACCTACGACAGGTACTCCCCGGTCAGGATCGCGGCCGCCAGTTCCACGCGGGAGCCGTAGCCGATCCGGGAGAACATGCGGGTCAACCGGCCTTCCACGCTCTTCTCGCTCGCGTCCAGCACCTTGGCCAGCTGCCGGTTCGTCAGCCCCTCCGCGACCAGGATCGCCAGCAGCCGCTCGTTCTCCGACGTCGTCTCCGCGCGACCCGGGCCAGGGAATCCGTTGTCCCGCAACAGCTTCCGCAGCCGGGCCCGCCAGAACCACGCGCCCACCTCGCCGTAGAGCTCGTAGGCCTCGGTCCACGACCGCTCCGGCTCGTGCCCGGCGAGGCCGGCCCACAGGAACGCCATCGCCGTCTCGTACGGGACGTCGCGGCGCTCACGGGCGATCGCGACCGCGCGGCGGGCGGCGGCCGGGTCTCGGTAGACCGCCGCGCGGGCCAGGTGGTGGCACAGGTGCGCGCGGGCGGTGTCGAGCCGCATCGCCGTGCGCGCCGAGCGGTTGACCCAGTGCTCCGCCTCGCGCCGGTTCTTCCGCAGCAACGCCGAGCGCGCCAGGTCGGCCCACAGGTCTTCGGTGCCCAGGAGGTAGCCGCCGCGGTCGGCGCTGCGCGCGGCCGAGAACAGCAGCCCGTCGGCGCCCTCGTCGTCGCCGAGCTTGCGCAGCACGGTGAACTCCGCGTGGTCGACGACGTGGGACATCGGCAGGTCCCGCCCCTCGGCGGCCAGCGACCGGGCCCGCGCCAGCCAGCCCTGCGCGCCGAGGATCCGGATCGCGCCGTGCATCATCATGTTGTGCATCGGCCGCGCGGGATCGGTGCCCTCCAGCAGCGTCCGGCGGGCCAGCTCCATCGCCTCCGGCCAGTCGCCGCCGAGGTAGCTCAGCGCGAACCGGTCCGGGCCGCTCAGCTGCTCGACGGTGACACCGGCGTCGAGCATCCGCCGTTGCGTGTGCTGCAGCTCCCCCAGCTGCAGCAGCATGTCCACCTCGAACCGGCGCTGCTCGAACCGGTGGTTCGGCAGGTGCCCCGACCGCCACAGCTCCGGGTGCGCCACCAGCGCGAACAACTGGGACGAGTCGCCGAGCACGACCCCGCAGCCGGCCAGGAACATCGTGCCGAAGTCCGCGGTCACGGTGTTGCCGCCGCTCCAGACCTCGCGCTCGCTCTCCAGGAGCCCGCGCGCCTCGGGCCAGTGCCCGCTCATCATCAGCGCGAACGCGCGGTTGATCACCGCCAGCCCCGGGTCGTCCGGCAGCACCGGGGACACCCCGGCGGCGATCTCGGCCAGCTCGCCGAGCTCCCCGCGGGCGGTGAGCCCGGTGATGAACACGATCGACAGCTCCTGCGCCTGGGCGGGCGACAGGTGCGCGACGTGGTCGCGCAGCACCTGCCGGGCGCACTCCCCCGCCTCGGCCTGCCGCAGGTGCAGCGCCCTCGCTCCGCTGAGCAGCAGCAACGCGCCCGCGCGCTCCTCCGGCGTCGTCACGCGGGACACCGCCGCGCTGAGCCAGCGTTCCGCCTTGGCGCCGTCGGTGAGCAGGACGCGGCGGCCATGCTCCAGCAGCTCCTTCGCCGCGCGCCGGGCGTCGACGAGGGCCCCGGCCTGCGCGACGCGGTCGAGCACGAAGTCGTCGTCGGGGGCGACGACTTCGCCGTCCCACACGGCGTGGACCGCCCGCGCGGCCAGGCTGCGCCAGGCGTAGGGCCCGAGCCGGGACAGCAGGGCGTCGCGGACGGCCGGGACGCGGAACCGGACGCCGTGGTCGCGCCGCCGCACCAGGGCGCGCCGCGCGACGAGCCGGTCGAGGGCCGAGGCGACCACGGCCTCGTCCCGGCCGAGGGCGGACGCGGCCAGCGCGGGCGCGTCGGCGCCGAGCGGGGCGAGCACCGCCATCGCCTCGGCCACCTCGCGGACGCCGTCGCCGGCCTCGGTCACCGCCCGCAGCAGCGGGTGGTCCGCGGTGGCCACCGGCGGCTCGACCCAGCCCGCGCGGTAGGCCGTGCGGTCCACGATCCGCATCGCCCCGGCCGCGCGGTAGCCGCGGACGAGCGCGGTCAGCGCGGCCGGATTGCCCCGGGCCGCCGCGTGCAGCTCGCCGGTCAGCTCGGCGTTCGGCCGGGCCGAGACCAGCCCGGCCAGCAGGGACCGGGACTGGGCCAGGGAAAGCGGCCGCAGCAGCCGCAGCCGGGCGCGGCCTTCGGCCTGCAGCCGGGCGAACGTCGCGCGCAGGGCGGCGCCGCCGGGCAGGTCGTCACCGGCGCCGATCCGCAGGGTGGCCACGACGCTGGTCCGCGAGTCCCCCGAGCAGTGGTGCACCAGGGAAACCCAGCAGGAAAGCGGTTTCTTCGTCGATCCACTGCGCGTCGTCGACCAGCAGCACCAGCGGGCTCCGGGCGCGCAGCAGCGGGAAGACGGCCTTGGCGACCCTCGCCGCGGTCTCCGGGCTGCGCGGCGGGGCCGTGCCGAGCCGCCCGATCAGCGCCCGCAGCGGCTGCCCAGCCGGGTCGTCCGCCCGGCCCGGCTCGAGCTGGTTGAGCAGCCGGAACACCGCCCCGTACGGCAGTTCGCGGTCGAGCTCGGCCAGCCGCAGGACGAGCACGGTCGCGGACCCGGCCAGCTCCCCGGCCAGCCGGTCGAGCACCGTGCTGCGCCCGCTGCCGGGCTCGCCCGCGACCACCGTCAGCGGTGCGGTGCCGAGCCACGCGTCGTCCCGCAGGACCCCGACCTCTTCGGCGCGGGCGTCCGCCCGCAGCCCGCTCCCAGCGCCCATGGCCCCAGTGGACCAGCTCTCGCACACGCGCTGTTTCTCCCGATCGCTCGACCGGGTGTGCCGGGGCAACAACGATGCCTGAAGGTGACCGGCCGCCGGGGGCCCGCTGGACGAAGCGGACACCCGCCGCCACGCTCGGGGTGAGGGGATGTGATCCGCCGCCCGTGCCGGCGCGAGGAGGGAAATGGGAGCGACGGCCGTCTCGAACGCCGGACCGGACGACGCCCACGCGGCCCTCGACCGGCTCCTTTCCGGCCCCGGCGCGGTCTGGGTCGTGCAGGGTCCGGCCGGCAGCGGCCGCAGCACGGCGCTGGCCGCCATGGCCCAGCGCGGCCGCCGCTCCGGCGCCGCCGTGCTGCCCGTGCCCGCCGGCACCGAACCGGGCGCCGTCCTGCTCCGGCTGGCGACCCAGCTGGCCGAGCTGATCACCGCGCTGGACCGGACGGAACTGGTCAGCATGCTCAGCGCCGTCGCGTGGCTGCGCACCCGGCTGGACGCCGGCACCGGCGGCGGCCCGCTGACGGTGGCCCACGACCTGGTCACCGTCCTCGCCACGCTCGCCCCGCGCAGCCGGATCGTGCTGCAGTTCGACGACTTCGACCTGGTCCCGCCGGACGTCGCCGCGGTGCTCACCCTGGTCGCCGAAGGCGCCCGAGCGTCCGGGACGGTCACCGTCGCGACCGCGCTCGGCCCGGACGCGGCCGGCAGGCTCGTCCGCAAGCTGCTCGCGATCGCCGACGGCACCGTCGAGCTCCGGCCGCTGACCGAAGCCGAGACGACCGGGCTGCTGCCGTCCTGGACCACGCCCGCCGGGCGGACGACGAGCGATCCCGGGCTCGTCACGGCGCTGCGCACCGCGCTCGGCCCGCTGTTCGGCAACCCGGGCACGGTCCGCGCCACCGTCGCCGACCTGCGGGCCCGCGGCCGGCTCGCGGTCGTCGACGAGCACGTCTGCCTGGCCGGCACCGGGCTGCCGATCGTGCTGCCCGCCAGTCATCCGCTGTCCCTGCGGCTGGGGCGGCTCGGGCCGGCCGCCCGGCGGCTGGCCGCCGTCGTCGCGGTGCTGGGCGAGCGGGACACTCCCTCGATCGACGCGCTGCCCGGCCTCGCGGCGTCGGCCGGGCTGACGCTGCCGGCCGCCGGGCACGGCCTGGACGAGCTGGTGCGGGCCGGGATCCTGCACCTCGGCCGCGAAGGCGCGGTGGAGTTCACGGTGCCGGCGCTGGCCGACCGCCTGCGGCTGGAGCACGGGGCGCGCTGGCGCGACGTGCTGCACCGCGGGATCACCCGGCGGACGTCCGTCGGTACGGCGGAGATCGCCCGGCACCTGGCCGAGCTGCCGCCGTCGCCGCCGGACGCCGAGGCGGCCGCGGCACTGCTCGCCGAGGCCGCTTCGGCGGAAACCGACCTGCCGACGGCCTGCCGCTACCGGGTGACGGCGTTGCGGCTGCTCGAACCGGCGGACGAGCGATTCCCCGGTGTGCTGCGGGCCCTGCTCGCGGACGGCCTCGCGGCCGGCGGGTACGGCGTGCTCGCCGACGCCCTCGCCACCGTCGTCCTGCCGCGGCTCGGCGAAGCCCGGCTGACCGAGCGCCTGTCCGCGACCACGCTCGTGTGCTGGCTGGCCGCCCTCGCGCACGAACAGCGGCTGGTCGAACTCGACGTCGTGCGCCCGCTGGCCGCTCTGGTCGCCGAGGCGGGACCGCTGCTCGACGCCGTCCGCGGGGCCGACCGGACGGCCACCGCGTCGGCGGTGGCGGAGTTCGCGCGCGCCTGCGGTGCCGAGGACGACGACCTGCTCTCCCTCGGCGCCGGGATCCTGCTGGGCGCCCTGCCCGGCGACGGCTCCCGGCTCGACTCGGCGTGGCCGGTGCTGGCCGGGGTGCCGCCGCGCGAGGACGTCTCCGAAGCCGCCGACGTCCTCGATTCGGTGAGCGTGCTGCAGGTCGTGCTGCCTGGGCGCTACCGGCCGCCGTCGACCGGGTTCACGGCCGGCTGGCACGCCGTCCGGCAGGCCTACCGCGACGGCGAATGGGACACCGCGCTGTCGCTGGCGCGGCGGCTCGAAGGTGAGCGCCTCTGGTGGGAACCGCCGCGGCGGCACCGGTTCGCGAGTGTGCTCGCCGCCGAGATCTGCGCCCAGCGCGACGAGCCGGACCGGGCCGCGGACTGGTTGCGGCGGCTGCCTTTCCAGACGTCGGCGGGCGCCTACGTCGCCTGGGTCCGGTGCCGGCTGCGGCTGTCGGCGGGCCAGCACGCCGAGGCCGTGGAACGCGGTTGGCAGGACTACGTGGCCTGCCGCGAACGCGGAGCGCGCGCGGGCCTGGAACGCTTGCTGGGCCGGCTGTTGCGGGCCGCGCGGGAGCAGGCCGACGCGCCGGCCGCGGACCGGTTGCTGGCCGAGCTGGAGGGCCTCGCCGTCCGCCGCCCGACGGTGCCGGTGCGGGAGGCGTCGCTGGTGTACGGCGGTCTCGCGCGCGGCGACCTGGAGTCGGTGCGGGCGGGCGTCGAGCTGGCCCGCCAGTCCGGTGACGCGTTCCGGGTCGCCGAGGCGTGCGCGGCGTTCGGCGAGCTGAGCCCGGTGCCCGGGCCGTGGCTGCTGGAAGCGCACCGGACGCTGAAACGGCTGGACGCGGTCGCGACGCTGGCGTCGGTGGAGGACCTGCTGGACCGCCGCCGGATCACCGTCCCGCCGGACCGGGCGGACCGCACCGGGCTCGATCCGCTGGAGCGCCACATCGCCGGCCTGGTCGCGAGCGGCCGCACGAACCGCCAGATCGCGGCGGCGCTGAGGGTGAGCGAGAAGCGCGTCGAGGCGCGGTTGACGTCGTTGTTCGAGCGCACGGGCTGCCAGTCCCGGGTGGAGCTGGCGGCGGCCTGGCTGCAGGGCCGCCTGGGCACCGCGGCGGCGGTCTGACGGTCCCGGGGTCAGCCCGCGCGGTGGCCGCGCATCGCCGCGGCCAGTTGTGCCCGGCCCGTGATGCCCAGCTTGCGGTACGAGCTGGTCAGGTGCTTCTCCACCGCCCGCACCGTGACCTCCAGCAGCTCCGCGATGTCCCGGTTGCGACGCCCCGACACCGCCAGCTCCACCACCCGCTGCTCGGTCGCCGTCAGCGGGCCGCCGTCGGAAGAGTCGGCTGGTTCCGCGGCGGACCCGGACAGCCAGTGCGCGCCGCACGCCGCCGCCAGGCGGCGGCCTTCCTCGAGGTTCTCCGGCGCGTCCGGGCCGGTGTCGCGTTCGCCGAGCAGGATCAGCGTGCGGGCCAGTTCGAGCCGGTCTCCCGAGCGAGACAGCGCTTCCACGGCCTCGCGCAGCAGCGGCACCGCGTCCTCGTCGCGGTCGAGCAATGTCGCACGGACCCGCAAGGCGCGTCCCACGGCGGCCGGCGCGCCCCACGCCAGGGCCCGCGACGCTTCGTCCTGCGCGACCGCCTCGGCCCGCACGGGGTCGTCGGTCGCCGCCAGCAGCAGGGCGATGCGGCCGCGCAGGGGCAGCAGGACGCCGTTGACGCGCCCGGAGCGTTCCAGCTGGTGCGCGCAGTCCAGGAAGTACTCGGTCGCGGCCGTGTGGTTGGCCTCGGTCAGCGCCAGCGCGCCGTGGGCCAGCGACCGCAGCCACGGCTCGTGCTCCGGCTCCAGGTGGTCGACGACCAGCCGCGCCAGCGCCGGATCCCGTTGCTCCACGGCGATTTCCGCCAGCACCCGCATCGCCGTCGAGGTGATGCCGATCCGGCTGGGCCCGGCCGAGGCCAGCACCGCCTGCGCCCGCTCGCGGGCCACGCCGAGCTGTCCCGACGCGGCGGCCACCACGGCCTGTCCCGTCCAGGCGACCAGCGTCGGCAGGTCCGGGTCGGCGGCCGGGCCGCAGGCCGCGGCGAGCCACGACTCGACGCCTTCGAGCGCGTCGGCGGCCACCAGCACCAGCACCGTCAGCGGCAGCGTGGTGTACATCTGGTTCGGCGAACCGGGTTCCCGCTCCAGCACCTGCCGCGCGATGTCCACAATGGACTCCCGCGGCGCGGCGTCGGCGACGGTCGCCAGGTACAGCAGGACCGCCACCAGCTCCCGCTGGGCCGGCGACCCGTGCGCCGGCGCGTCGCCCAGCTCGGCCAGCCGCTTCGCCGCGTCGACCCCCGATCCCGGCACGCCCCGCTCCAGGTACCGCAGCCGGGCCTCCAGCCGCATCGCCGCTTCGGCCGCGTCCGGCTCCGGGTCGCTCCGCAGCTGGGCGAGCACCTGCCGGACCTGGCGGATGTCGGGGGCGAACCGGGCGCCGGTCACCACCGGCAGCAGGCCGAGCGCGAACGCGCGGTCCGCCGGGTCCCGCAGCAGGCCCAGCGCCTGGTGCAGGTGCCGGTGCGCGGCGGCCAGGTCGTACCCGCGTTCGACGGCGGCGAGGTCGACGAGCAGCTCGGCGCGGTCGGCGCCCGGGTGGGCCAGCGCGTGGCGCAGGTACTGCGCCGCGGTGCGCGGCTCGGCGTTCGTCAGCGCGGCACCGGCCGCGGTCCGCAGCACCTCCGCGGCCCACGGCTCGGGTTCGGCGACGGTCGCCAGCAGCTGCCGCCCGATCTGCTCGACGGGGCGGCCGTACCGGTAGAAGACGTTCGCCGCGCGCAGGTGCAGCCGGTCCTGCTCCCCCGCGGTCAGCTGGTCGGCGACGAGGTCGCCGACCATGGCGCCGGCGAACCGCAGCAGCCCGCCGGCCGGGTCCTCGACGAGCCCAAGCCGTCGCAGCGCCCGTGCCACCGCGTCGAAGTCCGGCAGGTCGAGGCCGGCCACCTCGGCGACGACGTCGGCCTCGGTCGCCTCGCCGAGCGCGGCCATCGCGTTCGCCACCGCGCCGACCGCGGCCGGCTGCGCGCGCAGGCACCGGGCCAGCCGGGCCGCGGCGGGTGACGGCCGCAGCGCGGCGAGATCGGCCGCGGCCGCGGCGATCGGGTGCAGGCCGTGCCCGAGCATCGTGTTGACCAGTGCGTCCAGCAGCATCGGCGAACCGCCGGTGCGGGTGTGGCAGGCGTCGGCGAACTCGTCCTCGGGCGGGACACCGCAGCGCGCGGCCAGGTAGGCCCGCACCCCGGCGGCCGAGAGCGGGGCGGCGTGCACCGTGCGCGCCGCGGTGTGGGCGATGTCCTTGACCACGACGTCGTCCGCGGCGTTGTCACCCTCCAGCAGCGTCGCCACGACGAGGACCCGCAGCCCGCCCATCCGGTTGGCCAGGTAGGCGAGCCACCGCAGCGACGCCGCGTCGGCCCACTGCAGGTCGTCGACGAGCAGCGCCACCGGGCCGGTGTCGTGGACGACCTCTGTGAACAGCTCCAGCAGCTCGTGCAGCACGAGGTGCGCGCGCCGCGGGTCGGGCGGCGCGGGCGGGTGGTCGAGGTCCGGCCGCACCTCGGCGGGCAGCTCCCGGCGGCGCCCGGCCTCCAGTAGCGGTTCCAGCAGCAGCCAGACGACGCCGTGCGCGACCTGGCGTTCCAGCGGCGTCGCGACCGCCCTCACGACACGCAAACCGCGCGCCGCGGCCTCTTCACCCGCCGCGTGCAGCAGGGCGGAGCGGCCGGTGCCGAGCCCGCCGCGGACGACGACGAACTCCCCCGCCCCGCCGCGCACCCGGGCGACCGCGGCGGCGAGCGCGGCCAGCTGGTCCGCGCGCTCGATCATCATGACGACGGATCAGAGCTCCTTGTCCAGCGCGGCGAACAGCTCGCGCAGCTCGGTCCGCCCGGTCACCTCGAGCTGCCGGTAGATCGCGGTCAGCCGCAGCTCGACGGCGCGCTTGCTGATCTCGAGCTCGGCCGCCAGCTCGGCGTTGGACGCGTCGGCCAGCACGCGGCGCACGAGGTCGGCCGCCTTCGGGGAGAGCGCCCGCCAGCGCCGGGACGCCGTGCGGTGCGACGTCAGCGGCTTCGGCCGTTCGGAAAGGCGTTTGCCCAGGTCGGCGAGGCGGGCGGTCGCCCAGCCGAGCTGGTAGGCCGTGGCCAGCCGCTCGGCCTCGCGCAGCAGGCGCGCGACGCCACCGGTCTGGCCGCGGTTGAGCTGCGCGGCGGCGAGCAGCAGCTGCGCCTCGACGTAGAGGACGCGGGCCGGGGACTGCTGGAGCGCGTTGACCGCCTGGGTCAGCCGGAACACCGCGTCCTCGGACCGGACCGCGACCCCGGCGCCCAGGTGGGTCCGCCCGATCGCGGTGCGCGTGCCCCAGGCCTGCGCCAGCTGCCACTCCTCGCTGATCATCGCGGCGGCGGTGTGCTCGTCGCCCAGTGCCTGGGCCGCGATCGCGACGTGCGAGCGCCACGGCACCAGGCCGGGGTTCGTCCAGCCGACGGCGTTCATCCGCCGGCCGCACTCCTGGAACAGGCCCAGCGCGCGCTGGTGGCGTTTCAGGTCGAGCTCCAGGAGCCCGCGCATGAACAGCAGGTACGGCGAGGAGAACCGCAGGCTGCCGTCGGCGGCCGCCGCGTCGACGGCGCGCTGGGCGGCCGCGAGGTCCCCGCGGGTGAGCGCGGCGGCGATCGCGACGGTGCTGAGCGAACCGGCCACGGTCGGCGGCCAGCCACCCGGCGGACCGGCCGCGGTGGCCTCGGCCAGCGCCTCTTCGGCGTCCTGGACGCGGCCGCGCTGCAAGTGGATCCAGGCGCGGCCGGTCAGCGCCAGCGCGACGGGGACCCGGGCCCCGGCCGCGCTGGCGTCGGCCATCACCCCGTCGTAGACGGAAAGGGCCTCCAGGACGTCGTCGGTCTGGGCGAGGGTGGCGGCCAGCGCGAGTCTCGGCGAGTACAGGGAAATCCGCTCGTGCGGCGACTCGCAGGCCCGGCGGGCCAGGCGCCGGGCCGCCTTGGCGTCCCGGCAGGCCATCGTCGTCAGCCACGACGCCGCGGCCGCCTGCGCCGGGCTCATGGCGCCCGGATCGACGTCCGCGACGGCCGGAACGCCGAGGGTGGCGGCGCCGCTGCCGGTCCCTTCGGCCAGCCAGTGCAGCGCCGCGAGGTCCGCGCGGTCGCGGTCGCCGAGCCCCGCGCCGCTCAGCCCGGCCAGCTCGCGCAGCGCGTCGTCCTTGGCACCCCGCTGCATCATCAGGTCCACTGCGGACAGTCGCGTTCGGACGGACTCGCCGTCGGCCGACACCCGGGTCGCGCGGGCCAGCCGCAGGTCGCCGGTGAAGTGGCACGACGACGCCTCGACCGTCTCGAGCTCGAGACGCAGCCGCGCCGACGTCCCGGCCGGCACCGGCTCGGCCAGCGCCCGGCGGTAGTAGCGCGCCGCACCGGCGTGGTCCCCGGCTTCGCGGCGGCGCAACGCGGCCGCGCGCAACGTCTCCAGCGCCCAGGCCTCGCCGACCGGCTCCGAGCCGAGCAGCAGCCCGGCGACGTCCTCTTCGGGAGCGGCCCGGCGGTGCCCGAGCTCGGCGGCGCGGCGGCGCGTCGCGGCCCGCTCGGCCGGGCCGGTCACGGCCAGCACCCAGGTGGCGACCTGGGGGTTCATCGGCTCGGCGGGGTCGGTGCCGACCAGGCCGGAGTCGGCCAGCACGCGCAACGCGCGGCTCAGCGGCATGCCGAGCGGGCCGGCGAGCGGCCGCAGGCAGGCCTCGTCGAGGGTGCCGACCGCGGCGATCGTCCGCACCAGCGCGGCGAGGTCGGCCGGCAGCCGGGCGAGCAGGTCCAGCACGACGTCACGCCGGACGTCCGCGGTGATCGCGTCGATCTCCGGCCCGGGACCGGCGGCCGCGCGGGCGAGCACCTCGGTCAGCAGCGCGGGGTTGCCGCGGGTGGCCTCGTACACCTCGGTGACGGGCGGGCGCGGTGCCGGCCCGGCGTGCACCACCCGGCGGACAGCGGCCTCGCTCAGCGGGCGCAGCCGCACGACGTGCCGGTTCTCCCAGGGCAGGCCACCCACCGGCTCCTCGCCGTCGGAGCCGGCGGGCCCGGAGTGGGCGGCGAGCAGCAGCACGGGATCGTGCCCGCGACGCCGTTGCAGCGCGGCCAGCCAGGCAGCGGACTCCTCGTCGGCGAGAGTGAGATCGTCGACGACGAGCAGCACCGGCCGCCGCCGCGCCGATTCCAGGAGCCGCTGGCAGAGCAGTTCGTGCAGCACGGGCACGTCGGGCCCGCCTTCGAGCGCGGCGCGCAGCCACGGGAGGTCCGCGAGCTCCGGCACCGGGGTGAGCAGCTGGGAGAGCAGGCCGTAAGGCAGGTCGGCCTCAGTGGCCGACCCCCGGGCGGCGAACACCTGCAGCCCTCGTTCGGCGGCCCGCGCGGCGATTTCGCCGAGCAGCGCGGTCCGCCCGCTCCCGGCGGGCCCGAGGACAAGAGCCGACCCGGCGCGGCCGCGCTCGAGGTCCGCGAGGAGGCTGGTGAGCAGCCGCAGCTCGGTTTCCCGTTCGACGAGCTGCTCACCGCCTTCGGCCTCGATCCGCCGCACGGCGCTCACCGTGCACCCCCGGGAATGCGGGGAAACCCGTTCTGCCGCGGGAACAACCGGCTTGGGGCGGACTCTTCGACCGGAACCTGTTCACCCACAAGGTAAAATGCTTCGCGCTTCCGCCCACGAGTCGGCTCGGCGGGGCGCCGAGCAACGCAAGCCCACCTGCGCCGCCGGACACAAGGCACCTCACCCGGCACAGCGAGCCGCCGAACCGCGTTCGCCGAGCCTCCACCGAGAGCGAGCCCTCCGACGGCAACCTCTTCCACTGCCACACAAACCGACCCGCGCCTCCACCCACGAGCCACCTCCGCGGGGCGCCGAGCAACGCAAGCCCACCTGCGCCGCCGAACACAAGGCACCTCACCCGGCACAGCGAGCCGCCGAACCGCGTTCGCCGAGCCTCCACCGAGAGCGAGCCCTCCGACGGCAACCTCTTCCACTGCCA
>NZ_JBIUTB010000008.1:25546-204665 GCF_044741685.1 Amycolatopsis sp. NPDC088138 | reverse complement strand
CACACAAACCGACCCGCGCCTCCACCCACGAGCCACCGCAGGTCGCCGAGCACCGCTCACCGGGCCTCCGCCGAGACGCGAGTCATCGACGGTAACCCGTTCTCCGGCAAGGCAAACCCGCCCAACCCGCCGCCAACGAGCCAGCTCGCCGGAACCCGCGAATCGCCGCGGGTTCATCGGACACCCCCGAGCACACCCGGGCGCCCGTCATCCGTCTGGTCAAGCGCCGCCGCCAGCTCGGCGCGTCCGGTGATCCGCAGCTTGCGGTAGACGCTCGTCAGGTGCGTCTCCACCGTCCGGACCGTCACGAACAGCCGCTCCGCGATGACCCGGTTGCTGACCCCGCGCCCGGCGAGCCCCGCGGTGAGCCGCTCGGCCGGGCTCAGCGTCGCCGTCGCCTTCACCTGGCTCGGGATGCCCGCCTCGGCCGCCGTCTGCTGGGCGCGGTGGAGCAGCCGCCGGTCGCCGCTGCGGAGGCTCAGCTCCGCCGCGCGTCGCAGCCGGGCGCGTGCCGCCGCCGTGTCTCCCGCCTCGACCAGCGTGCGGCCTAGCTGGAACTCCGCCAGGGCCTCCTCCAGGCGCGCGGGCGAGCCGGCCAGGATGGCGGCCGCCTCCTCCAGCAGGCCGATCCGGTCGTCGCCGGGGGTGGCGACCGCCGTCGCGAGGCGGGCCATCCCGACCGCACGCGGGGTGCCCCACCGCAGCGCCGGGCCGGTGCCCTCGGCGGCCAGGTCGGCCGCGGCGTCGAACCGCCCGTCGTCGGCCAGCAGGCACGCGGCCTCGAACCACCACGGCGCCAGCAGCGGGTTGCCGATGCCGACCTCGTCCAGGCTTTCCCCGCACCGGCGGAACAACGCCAGCGCCGTGTCGAGGTCCCCGGACGCCCAGTGGACCCGCGCGTCGACGAGCTGGAACCACGGCCGCATCACCGTGTGCTCCCACAGCTGCGGCGAGTCCGCTTCCCGCAGCAGCTCCGCTGCCTTCGCGACGTCGCCCTGCTGCGCCACGACCGTCGCGAGCGCGATCCGCGGCACGACACCGCCGGTGCGGCCGTCGGCGCGGCGGCCGAGCGCGTAGGCCTGCCCGGCGTCCGCGGCCGCCGCGGTGAGGTCGCCGCACCAGTGCCCGAGCAGGCCGCGGAAGGCCAGGTACTCGCTGCGCTGGGCCGGGACCAGCTCGATCACGCGGCTCAGCTCATCGCGCGCGACGTCGACCTCGTCGGCCAGCAGCAACGCCAGGACGGTTGCGCTAACAGCCGAGTCGTCGGCGATCGGGTCGTACCCGCGGATCGCCCGGATCGCCCACTCGGCCGACTGCCGCGAGCGGGCGCCGTCGAGCGCGGCGACGACGGCGCAGACCGCCAGGTGCCCGGCGTCGACGACGTCGTCCCCTGGACGCAGCCGGGCCCCGAGTTTCGGCAGGCTGTCGCGGTCTTCGATGCCGACCAGGCACAGCAGCGCCTCGAGCGACACCCGCAGCTGGGGATCCGCCTCCGCGCCGAGCTCGGAGAGAGCGCTTTCCAGGACGGTCACGGCCGCGCCACAACGCCGGGCGACCAGCGCCAGCCGGCCCAGCTTCACCGCGGTGCGGGCCCGTTCGGCCGGGTCCCGCTGCAGGTCGAGGGCCCGCAGCAGCAGGTCGAACCCGCCGGCCGGCTCGAGCAGCGCGACGGTCTCGGCGAGCTGGACAGCCAGCCCGGCGTCGGCCGGGCAGGCGGCGGCCGCGGGCCGCAGGTAGCGCACCGCGTCCCAGGGCGCGCCCCGGTCGCAGGCGCTGCGCGCGGCGTCGCGCAGCAGGTCGGCCATCCACGGTTCCAGCGTGTCCAGTTCCAGCAGCTGCTCGGCGACCTCTTCCGGCGACCCGGCGGCGTCGCTGAGCAAGGTCGCGGCGGTGCGGCGCAGCCGGTTCAGCTCGGCGGGCTCGACGGCGCCGAGCAGGCCGTCGCGCACCGGATCGTGCCGGAAAGCGAGCCCGTCGGCCGCCAGGATGTGCTGGCTGCGCAGCACTTCCACGGCGGTCGCGGCGGTGCGCACCGGCACCTCGGCCAGCCGCGCGACCATCGACAGGTCCTGGCCGCCGAGCACCGCGACGGCCGTCGCGACCGTCCGGGCGTAGCCGGGGACGCCGGCGAACAACGAGCGGATCAGCGCCGACCCGGCCGCGGACCCGGCCACCGGTGCCACGCCGGCCGCGACCTTGCGCAGCTCGTCGAGCATCTCCCGCAGCAGCAACGGGTTCCCGCCGGACTGCTCGACGCAGTGCCGCACGAACCGCTCCCCCGGCTCCGAGCCGACGGCCTCGCGCGCCAGCGCGGCGACCGCCGAGGCCGGCAGCGGGCCGAGGTCGAGGACTTCGGTGCCGTACCAGGATTCGAGGTCGGAGAGCCGCTCGGCCGCGCCGGCCGGGCCGTCGGCCGCCGACCGGACCAGGACCATCCGCAGCGGCAGCCGGGTGGCGCGCCGGGCGAGCAGGCTGAGCCACCGCAGGGTCGGCTCGTCGCACCACTGGACGTCGTCGACGGCCACCACGATCCCGGGTTTCCCGGCCGCCCACGCGGCGAAGTCCTCGTACCACGCGGCGAACGCGTCCGGTTCGGGTTCCGGGTCCGCGACCGGGGCGCCGGCTTCGCGCAGCGCGGCGAGCAGTCCCCGCGACGCCGCGGCGCCGTCACCGGCCACGCCGGCGCTCCGGCAGACGACGGTGTCCGAGCGGGCGGCCAGTGCGGCGTCGAGCAGGCTGGTCTTGCCGATGCCGGCCCGGCCGCGCAGGACGACGACGGAGCTTTCCCGGGGTGCGCCGGCGCTCAGCCGCGCGGCGAGCCAGCTCAGCTCGGCGTCGCGCCCGGCCGGCGTCCGCCCGGCTGTCCCGGCGTCCCGGTCTGCCATCCCGTTTCCCCGTCCTCCCATCGGACCCGTTCCCGTCACACAGAGCGAACAGTCCTTCACGTGCTCCCATCTCATCGCGTGATCGTCTTACCGAATAGAGCGACCACACCCGGCAGGGGTTATCCCTCACTACCGGGATCCCCGTGCTCATCTGAGCAGTACGGTGGGTGCCGAAGGAGATGCGAAGTCGTGCATGAAAGGGGCTTTCACCAGCGGTTTTGCCCCAAAGGCCATGAACTCTGGACAGGTCGTCCGCTCAAATGTGCACTTGGGGCGGCACAACGTCGTTGCGTAACCACCCGGGAGGTGCGCGGGGACGGCCCGGTGGGCCGGAACCGGTTACGAGGACCGCACCGTGACCACGCGGGCGCTTCACCGCACGGCCACTTCCGCGTCATGATCGGCGGCGGCGTCAGCTCGCGCGGCGGCACTCCGGCACCCGCGGCGGCCACGCCGTGGAGTCGAGCAACCCGGAGGCGAAGGCCCGCGAAATCAGCTCGACGCGGTTGCGCGACTTGAACTTCCGCTGCAGGCGGGCGACGTGGTAGTCGATCCCCTGGCGGCTCAGGTAGAACTTGTCGGCCATCTCCAGGCTGGACATGCCGCTCGCGATGCCCTGCAGGATCTTGGCTTCGATGCCGGTGACCGAGCCGGCGAGCTCCGCGCGGGCCCCGGCGAGCCCCGCCGGCGCCGTCTCCGGCAGCACGGTCAGCAGGATCGCCGCACCGGGCGCCCGCATCCGGCCGGCCACGATGGTCACCCGGTCGGCGCCGGCCGGCACCAGACCGCTGATGCTGCCGCGAAAGCGCTGCTCACGCCCTTCGGCGACGCGGTTCAGCCGCTCGCGCAGGTAGTCCGGCCCGGTGGCGACGAGCTCGGGGAACGACTCGCCGAGCACCTCGGCCGGACGGCGGCCGAGCCAGCGGAAGAAAGCGGCGTTGCCCCCGCCGAGCCGCAGCCCGGCGCCGAGCGCGGCCAGCGGCATGTCCGCGCTTTCCACGAAGTCGCCGATGATTCCGGTTCGAGCGTCACGGGCCGCGTCCAGTGTGCGCGGGCCGATCGGGGAAATGGTTCGGATGCCGGCCATGGAAAGCCCCCTTCTTCCTGAGCTTTGCGTGTCCACCAATGCTCGTCCCCTGATGAGGACACGGCAGACACTACGAAGGGGCAAACAGCACGGTCAACGAATTCCGGGTGAGTGGAAGAGAAGTTCGTGGCCACCGAACCCGCCTTGCGGGACGGGCCGCACCGAAGGTTCGGTATCCCGGGTCCCGCAGGCAAATCCCCTGGTCAGCGACCCGATCCCGGCACCGGCGGGACCGCACCCCGCCCCCGCGGGGCGAATTCCGCACCCCGCACCGGCGAACAATTCGCGAACGGCCCGGAGGGGAGTTCGGGCAACCGCGCTGCCCGTTTACTCGGGCCGCACGGCGCGTTTCCCTTGCCAAGATAGCACCAAAACTCCCGGTTCTTGACCTGAACTTAAGGTTGATTCGGGTTGATGTTTCGTGCTAACGCGCCCGGGTGACACGGTTCGCGCGAAAGAACCTTTGGTGAACCTTAAGCCCCGCACGTCCGGCACGGTGCCAACGGCCTCGCTGACAGCATCGCGCCCGCACGGCCCGGAGGTCATCTCCCACAGTGGGGCGCTCCACGCAAGAAGCTCCGCGGCGCTCGATGCTGCCGCAGCACGCCAGGCGGACACGAGGGTTCACCGGCGAACCTTCGCGCAGGCCCGGAACGGCCCTCGCGGCGGTCATCTGCGGCATTGCGCCGTTCGCAACCCAAGAAGGACCGCAGTGCCCACTGCGAGCCACCGGCCAGAGTGCCTTCACCAGCGAACCTTCGCGCACGCCCGGAACGGCCCTCGCGGCGGTGCTCACCAGTGCCGCAGAGCCACCAGGCAGGATGCCTTCACCGGAGAACCTGCGCGCCCGGCCGGCTGATTCCCCGGCCGCGACCACCTGCCGCCGCGGGCGCTCCAACGCAGGAAAGCTCCACGGCCCTCGATGCACCGCCACGCCATCAACCGGCGCAGCCACCGCCGAAGCACTTCGCCCACACCTCGCACGGCCGACATCTCCACAACCGAGCACTCCAACGCAAGAAGCTCCGCAGCGCTCGAGGCGCCGCGGAGCTACCAGCTTCACCGACAGGACTCACCAAGAGCCCTGCCGATCATCTTCGGATCGTTCTCCCGGCTCGCAGCCGACTTCTTCAGCCGACCGCGAGCCGTCTCCGGAGAACCTTGCCGTTACCTCTTCGGGCTGTTCTCCGGGCTCGCCGCCGGCTTCTTCGCGCCGTTCTCCGGAGCGGCCGTCGGCTTTGCCGGGGGCTTGGCCGCACCCACCGCGGGCTTCGGCGGGGTGACCGGGGGCTTCGGCGGGGTCGCGGCCGGCGTCACCGGCGGCTTCGGCGCCGCCTGGGGAGCAGCCCCGTGGCCGTTCACCCGGGCCTGGGCCTCTTCCTTCGGTGTCGCGCCCTCGAACTCGTCCTGCTCGACCAGCGGGTTGGCCCGCTTGGCGCGCAGGATGACCGCCACACCGGCGCCGACGACCGCCACGGCCACCAGCCACGGCCAGCGCGGCTTGCGGCCGCGCTCGCCCTTGGCCGCGCTCTTCGCCTCGGCCAGCGCCGCCGTCAGGTCCTTCTTCGCCGTCGCCACCGTCTTGCGGCGCTTGCGGGTCGAATCGCCCGTCGAGCCGACCACGGCCGCGACCGCTTCCGCGGCCTTGCGGCCCGGGTCGCGCATCTTCGCCGCGCGGGCCAGGACCTCGTCGCGCGCGGCGACGGAGTTCACCCGCAGCTCGCGGCGGGACGCCCTCGTGCCCTTGTCCCAGTCCTTGGTCGCCTTGCGGCCGACCGCCGCGAGCTCGTCGGCTCCTTCGGCCACCTTCCGGTCGGTGATCTCCACCGCCCGCGCGGCCGCGTCCGCACCCACTCGCGCGGCCTCGACGGCGAGCTCCCGCACGCCGGCCGCCGCCGTCTTCACTCGTTGCCCGACCGCAGCGTCGCCCATGAGCTTCACCTCTCCACTCGTCTCGGCGGGCGTCGCCCGCTTCCTCCCTGGCTACCCACCCGGAGGCGGTCTCGAACATGCCGCCGGAGACACGAATGTGAAGAATGAAATACGTGTGTGTAAATCCATTCCTTATCATCGAATACATCGACGGGCAATACCGACGTTCGTAGGTATTCCCGCACACCGGTAACCGGACAGGGGAATGGACAACCGGAAGATCTTTTCTTGACCAACCGCCACACCTTTCCCGTACTGTGGCTCCGGGGTGGCCGCGACCGCGGATCCCTTTCACACGAACGAAGGAGTCACCAGATGAAGCTGGTTCGTCTCGTCAAGAAAGCGCTCCCCGCGAAGAGCCTGAAGGCTTACGCCTGGTACGGCTGGATCTGATCCCCACACCGGATTCGGGCCGGTTCCGGACTCACCGGAACCGGCCCCCCGTTTCCTCGAAGGAGCGCGGAAAAGTGGTTATCTCCGCCGGCAACCGGACAAAACACACCGTCTTCGCGCCCCGGATCGACCAGCTGCTGCGGGAGCACCGGGGTGGCGAGCTCTTCCGGCTCGAGCCGGACACCATCGGCGTCGCCGACCCCGACCTGATGAACGCCCTGCTGCGGGCCAGGCCGGCGAACGCCGAGGAACGGCCCACTTTCAAGCCCGTGCTCGGGCGCCGCGTCACCCGAACGGAGTCCGCGAGCCTGATGCAGGCCGTCGGCGCCGACGTCCGGGCCGCCCTCAAGAAGCCCGTCGGCGACCCCGACCTCACCGGGAAGTGGCCTGCCGTACCCCACGCGCACCTGCGTGACCTGGTGTTCGGCCCCGAAACCCGCCGGTTCCGGACGCTCGTCGACCGACGGCTGGAGCTGACCCCGAAGCTCACCTGGTCGGCCGTCACCACCGGGTCCGCGGTGCTGCCGCCGTCACCCGAGGGCCGGGAGCTGTCCACCCTCGCGCGCCAGGTCCTGGCGGCGGACGACTTCGCCGAGCGCCGCTTCCGGATGTACCTCTACCGCCGCGTCGCGGCCCCCATCTGCTTCACCGTCGCCGCCCTGGTCACCAACGCGGTCTGGCTCGGCGCGCCGTTCGCCGACGACGTCCCGAACGAGCACGTCATCAACGAAGCCCTCCGGCTGCTGCCGCCGTCTTGGAACATCCTGCGCGTCCGTTCACCCGAGTACACCGAGGTGGACGCGCGCATCACCCCCGGTGACGACCTCCTGCTGCTGCCCATCGTCAGCCACCGCTCCCCCGCGCTCTGGGACGACCCCGACGAGTTCCGCCCGGAGCGCTGGGCGGACCTGGACGCCGACACCCAGCCGGGTTACCTCCCGTTCGGCCACGTCAGCGAGCGCTGCTGGGGCCGCCACATGGTGTTGCCGCTGGCCAGCCGCCTTTTGGACGTCGTCCGCGCGCAGGGCCTGGCCCCCGATCCGCGGCAGCGCAAAGCCCGCGTCGAGCTCGACGGGCTGCTGGAGGTGGCCGACCTGCGGGTCGTGCGCCGCTGAACCCTTGACACCCGCCGCGGTGCGCGCGCATCCTGAGTCTTATCAGGGTTCCTGATATCAGGAGGCGAGCGGATGAGCGCGGACTTCGGCCTGGGCAGCTGGCCGGCGCGACGAGCACGGATCGACCCCGGCCGCACCGCGTTGACGCAGGCCGGGCGCACCCTCACCTACGCCCAGCTCGCCGGCAACGTCGAGCGGCTGGCCGGAGACCTGACCCGGCGCGGCGTGCGGCAAGGCGACCGGGTCGCCTACCTCGGCGTCAACGACATCGCCGTCTTCGAGACGCTCTTCGCCACCGCCCGCTGCGGTGCGATCTTCGTCCCGCTCAACTACCGGCTCTCCCCCGCCGAGATCCGCTACATGCTCGGTGACAGCGGCGCGTCGGTCCTCGTGCACAGCCCGGACGCCGACGACCTCGTCGCGGCGGCCGGCCCCCACGAAATCCAGCTCGTGAAAACCGGTGAAGAAGGAAACGGGACACCACCCGAACCCGAGGTCGGCCTCGACGACCCCTGCCTGCTCCTCTACACCTCCGGCACCACCGGACGCCCGAAGGCGGCGGTTCTCACCCACGGCAACCTGACCTGGAACACCGTCAACCAGCTCGCCCACCTGGACGTCCTCGGCACCGACAAGGCCCTCTGCATCGCGCCGCTGTTCCACTGCGTGGGCCTGGGCCAGATCACGCTGCCGACGCTGTTCAAGGGCGGCAGCGTCGAGCCGGTCGCCCGGTTCGACGCCGGGACGATCCTCGCCCGCATCACCGAAGCCGGGATCACCAGCTTCTCCGCCGTCCCGACGATGCTCGAGATGATGTGCCGCCACGAGTCGTGGGCGGCCACCGACCTCAGCTCGCTGACCTGCGTGCTCTACGGCGGCTCGCCGGTCGCCGAACGTGTCGCGCGGGCGTGGCTCGACCGCGGCGTCCGGCTGCTGCAGGGCTACGGCATGACCGAGGCCTCCCCCGGCGTCTTCATGGCCACCCACGACGGCACGCTCGACCACCCGGTCGCCGCCGGCGTGCCGCACTTCTTCACCGACGTCGCCGCGGACGGCGTCAGACCGCTGAGCGCCGAGCCCGCCGAGCTGCTCGTCCGTGGTCCGCACGTCTTCACCGGGTACTGGAACCGGCCCGAGGAGACGGCCGCGAGCTTCGTCGACGAGCGGTGGTTCCGCACCGGGGACGTCGTCCGCGTCGAGGACGACGGCTGGGCGCACATCGTCGACCGGGTCAAGGACCTGATCATCTCCGGCGGCGAGAACGTCTACCCCGCCGAGATCGAGGCCATCGCCGTCCAGCTCGACGCCGTCGACGCGTGTGCGGTGGTCGGCGTGCCGGACGAGCGCTGGGGCGAGGTCGGCGCCGCTTACGTCGTCGCCCGCGACGGCGCGGAACCGGACGAAGCCGCGTTCCGCGCGTACCTGGAACAGCACCTGGCCCGCTACAAGGTGCCGAAGTACGTCCGGTTCGTCGAAGCCTTGCCGCGCAACGCCACCGGCAAGATCCGCCGCGTCGAGCTGCGCAAGCAAGCCGCACAAACCTACGGAGCCCCATGACCAGCACGCTGCACCTCGAACTGCACGACGACGTCGCCGTGCTGCGGCTGTCGCGCCCGAAGAAGCGCAACGCGCTCGACGACGCGACCGTCCTGGGCCTCGAGGCGTTCTTCAGCGCGCCGCCGGCCGAGGTGAAAGCCGTTGTGCTCGATGCCGAAGGCGACCACTTCTCCGCCGGGCTCGACCTCTCCGAGCTGACCGAGCGGGACGCGTTCGAGGGCCTGCAGCACTCGATGATGTGGCACCGCGCGTTCGAGCGGATCGAGCGCGGCCGCGTCCCGGTCGTCGCGGTGCTCAAGGGCGCGGTCATCGGCGGCGGCCTGGAGCTCGCGTCGGCCACGCACATCCGCGTCGCCGAGCCGACGGCGTTCTACGCGCTGCCGGAGGGCCAGCGCGGCCTGTTCGTCGGCGGCGGCGGTTCGGTGCGGGTGCCGCGGCTGATCGGCGCCCACCGGATGACCGACCTGATGCTCACCGGCCGCGTCCTCGACGCCGACGAGGGCCACGCCGCCGGTCTGTCGCACTACCTCGTCGAGCCTGGTGAAGGCCTGGAGCACGCGCTAGGCCTCGCCCGCAAGATCGCCGCGACGTCGCCGATCACGACGTTCGCGGTGCTGCAGGCGCTGCCGCGCATCGCCGAGGCCAACCCGGCCGAGGGCTACCTGCTGGAGGCGCTGATGGCGGCGGTCGCCAGCGGCAGCACCGAAGCCCAGGACCGGATGCGGGCGTTCCTCGACAAGCGCGCGGCGAAGGTCGCCCGGTGACGCCGCTGCGCCCGGTCGCCGCCGATGTCCGCGACACCACGGAAATCGGCCGCTACCTGAGCTGGCTGACCACCCACCGCGGCCTCGACTTCACGGACTACGCGAGCCTGCACCGCTGGTCGGTGACCGACCTCGACGGCTTCTGGTCGTCGATCCGCGACTACTTCGGCGTCCGCTTCCACACACCCGAGACGGCGGTCGTGCCCGATCCGCGGATGCCGGGCACCGAGTGGTTTCCGGGCGCGACGCTCAACTACGCCGAACACGCACTCACCGCATGGCCCGCCGACGAGGTCGCGGTGATCGCGTATTCGCAGACACGACCGCGCATTGAACTGACCTGGGGTCAGCTGCGCGACCAGGTCGCCAGGGCCCGCGCCGGTCTCGCGCGGCGGGGAGTGGGACGCGGCGACCGTGTTGTGGCCTACCTGCCGAACATTCCGGAGACCGTCGTCGCTTACCTGGCCGTCGCGAGTCTCGGCGCCGTCTGGGCGTCCTGCGCGCCGGAATTCGGGGCCCGCGCGGTGATCGACCGGTTCGGGCAGGTCGAGCCGAAGGTCTTGCTGACCGTCTCGGGTTACCGGTACGGCACCAAGGACGTCGATCGCGGCAGTGAAATTGCGGAGATCGTGGCCGGGTTGCCGAGCGTCGAGCACGTCGTCCCGGTCGCGTACGGCGACGACGCCACCGGCTGGACGGACCTGCTGGACAACCCGGGTGAGCCGGGCTTCGAGCCGGTCGGGTTCGCGCACCCGCTGTGCGTGCTGTTCTCCTCCGGTACCACGGGAAAACCGAAGCCGATCGTGCACGGCCACGGCGGTTTGCTGTTGGAGCACCTCAAGAACCACGGCCTCAGCTGGGACCTGCGCCCCGGCGACCGGATGCTGTGGTTCTCCACCACCGCCTGGATGATGTGGAACGCGCTCGTGTCGGGGCTGCTGACCGGCGCGTCGATCGTGCTGGTCGACGGCAACCCGCTGCACCCGGACCTGGCCTGGCAGTGGCGTCTCGCCGCCGAAACCCGCGCGACGCTCCTGGGCGCGAGCCCGGGTTTCCTGATGGCGTGCCGGAAAGCTGGTCTCGACCCGGCGGCGGACCTCGACCTGTCGGCACTGCGGCAGATCGGCGCGGCGGGCAGCCCGCTGCCCGCCGAGGGCTACCGGTGGGTGGCCGAGCGGCTCCCCGGCGTGCTGCTCAACGTCGGCAGCGGCGGCACCGACGTCTGCAGCGGGATCGTCCAGGGCGGTCCGCTGCAACCGGTGCAGGCCGGGGAGATCTCCGGGCCCTGCCTCGGCGTCGACGCGAAGGCGTTCGGCTCCCGCGGCGAGCCGGTCGTCGGGGAGCTGGGCGAGCTGGTGATCACCGCGCCGATGCCGTCGATGCCGGTGGGGTTCTGGGGTGACCGGCCGGTCACCGACCCGGATTCCCGTTACCGGGCAACGTACTTCGCCGACTACCCCGGCGTCTGGCGGCACGGCGACTGGGTGCGGTTCTCGCCGGACGGCGGCTGCGTCATCGCCGGCCGCTCGGACGCCACCCTCAACCGCGGCGGCGTCCGGCTCGGCACGGCCGAGTTCTACACGGTCGTCGAGGAGCTGCCGGAGGTCGACGACTCCCTGGTCGTGCACCTCGAAGACCCGGCGGGTGGCAACGGCGATCTCCGGCTCTACGTCGTGCTTCGCGACGGCGCTCTGGACGACGACCTGCGCGGCCGCATCAAGAGCGTGTTGAAGAGCGCGCTGTCACCGCGGCACGTGCCGGACGAGATCACCGCCGTCCCGGTGATCCCCCGCAACCGCACCGGGAAGAAACTGGAGCTGCCCGTGAAGAAACTCCTGCTGGGCGCCCGCCCCGAAGACGTCGTCGGCCGGGACGTCCTGGCCGACCCGACGGCCCTCGACCCCTTCCGGGCGCTCGCATGAGCACCGTGGCGGTCGTCGGCACCGGCGTGATCGGCGCGAGCTGGACCGCGCTCTTCCTCGCGAACGGCCTGGACGTCGTCGCCACCGATCCGGCGCCCGGCGCCGAAGAACGCTTGCGCGGCGCTCTCGAAGGCACGCCGACGGATCGCCTGCGGTTCGTCGCGGACGCCGGGGAAGCGGCCGCCGACGCGGACTTCGTGCAGGAGAACGGTCCGGAGCGCGAGGACGTCAAGCACGCGCTGTTCGCGGTCCTCGACGAGGCCGCGCGGCCGGACGTGGTCCTGGCGAGCAGCTCGTCCGGGCTGCTGCCCAGCGTCATCGCCCGCGGCTGCCCGCACCACCCCGAGCGGGTCGTGATCGGGCACCCGTTCAACCCGCCGCACCTGATCCCGCTCGTCGAGGTCGTGCCCGGCCGCGACACCGCGCCCGAGGCCGTCGACCGGGCGGTGGCGTTCTACACCTCGGTCGGCAAACGCCCGATCCGGCTTTCGCGGGAGGTTCCCGGCCACATCGCGAACCGGCTGCAGGCCGCGCTGTGGCAGGAGGCGTATTCGCTGGTCGAACGCGGGGTCGCGACGGTCGCCGACATCGACACGGCCATCGCGTACGGGCCCGGGCTGCGCTGGGCGGTGCTCGGCCCGTTCGTCAACCAGCACCTCTCCGGCGGCGCCGGTGGCCTCGCGCACGTCCTGCGGCACCTCGGCCCGCCGACGGAGGAGTGGTGGCGCGACCTCGGGCAAGTTCATCTGACGCCCGAACTCGCCGAGACGCTCGTCGCCGGGGTCGACGCCGAACTGGCCGAAACCGACCAAGCCCGTCTCGTCGCCGCGCGCGACGCCGTCCTCGAACAGCTGCTGGCCGCCAAGGCCGCGCAGCCCGACCTGCCCTGATCTGGAGAACCCGGTGGACCTTTCCGCACTGACCGCCATCGACGTCCACACCCACGTCGAGCAGGACGGCCACGGCTGTTTCGCGCTGGACCAGGAGCTGCTCGACGCGTCCGCGAAGTACTTCCGCGCCGACCAGGACCGGACGCCGACGGTGACGGCGATCGCCGAGCACTACCGGGCCCGCAAGATGGCCGCCGTCGTGTTCACCGTCGAGGCACCGGCCGCGACCGGGCACCCCGCGCTGTCGAGCGAGGAGATCGCCGACGCGGCCGCCGCGCACCCGGACGTCCTCATCCCGTTCGGCTCGGTCGACCCGCACTCGGGCAAGGCGGCCGTGCACCGGGTGCGCCGGCTCGTCGCCGAACACGGCGTCCGCGGCTTCAAGTTCCACCCCAGCCTGCAGGGCTTCGAGCCGAACGACCCGCGGTTCTACCCGCTGTACGAGGCGATCGGCGAGCTCGGCGTCCCGGCGCTGTTCCACACCGGCCAGACCGGGATCGGCGCGGGCCTGCCGGGCGGGCGCGGCATCAAGCTGCGCTACTCGAACCCGATGCTGCTCGACGACGTCGCCGCCGACTTCCCGCACCTCACAATCATCCTGGCCCACCCGTCGGTGCCGTGGCAGGACGAGGCGATCTCGGTGGCGACACACAAGGCGAACGTCTACATCGACTTGTCCGGCTGGTCCCCGAAGTACTTCCCGCCCCAGCTGGTCCGCGCGGCGAACACGCTGCTGAAGCGCAAGGTCCTGTTCGGCTCGGACTTCCCGGTCATCACGCCGGACCGCTGGCTGGCGGACTTCGCCGAGCTGGACATCAAGGACGAGGTGCGGCCGCTGATCCTGAAGGACAACGCGATCCGGATGCTCGGCCTGTCCTGAGCGCTAGGCGCGCGGGTCGACGTGGATCTTCGGGCCCGGGCCCGCCGGGTGCTCCCCGGCCAGGACCGCGCCGACCTCGTCGAGGCCGACCGTTGCCGCGACCAGGGGCCGCGGGTCCACCGCGCCGCTCGCGTATGCGGTGATCGTGTCCGCCAGGCCCGGGGACGCCGAGAGGATGCCGACCGCCGTCACGTCCTTCAGGACCAGCGAGCGCGTGTCGACCAGGCTGGGCTGCCCGGAAAGTCCGATGTAGACGATCCGGCCGGCCGGTTCGACCAGGTCCAGGGCCAACCCCGGCAGCTCGGCGGCGTTGGACGCGTCGACGACCGCGTCGAACGGCAGCGCCGGGAGGGTGTCGCGGGTCCAGGCGTGGGTGAAGCCCAGGGTGCGGGCGAAGTCGAGGGTGGGCTCGTCGCGGCCCAGCAGGTGCACCTCGGCGCCCGCCGCGCGCAGGAACAGTGCCGTCAGCAGGCCGATCGTCCCCGGGCCCAGCACCAGCGCGCGGTCACCGGGACCGACGGCGGCGGCCTGGGCGGCGCGCAGGGCGTTGCCACCCGGCTCGACCAGGGCGCCGAGGACGGGGTCGACGGAGTCGGGCAGGGCGTGCAGCGACCAGGCCGGGACGGCGATCCGCTCGGCCAGCGCGCCGGCCCGGCCGCCGCGGATGCCGACCTCCTCGCGGTGCGCGCAGGTGTGCTGGTGGCCCTTGCGGCAGCGGCGGCACGTCCGGTCGCCGAGCATGGTGTCACCCATGACGCGGCGCCCGAGCCACGACGGGTCGACGCCGTCGCCGATCGCCGAGACCGTGCCCGCCCACTCATGACCCAGCCGCATCGGGTACGCCGAATGGCCTTGGTGCAGGTAGGCCATCTCACCGGTGAAGAACTCGACGTCCGTGCCGCAGACCCCGGCCCGTTCGACGTCGACGACGACCTCGCCGGGGACGGCCTCGGGCACGGGTACGGCACGCACGGAGAACTCCCGCGGGCCGGTGAGCACGAAGGCCCGCATGGTGGTGATCACCCGGGCAGTCTCACCCGGGTGCGGGCCGGCGCGCCAGCCGGGTCAGCCCGGGATCTCCGTCGCGCGCTCCCAGCCCGCGGGCAGCGGGCTCACGTTGAGCGCGTGGTCGAGCCCGCTGTCCGCGAGGGCCCGGCGCACGACCCGGTTGTCACCCGTGACGACGCGCAGGGTGGTGACCTCCCGCTGCGTCCGGACGTGGATGTCGACCAGCGCCGCCAGCCCGGCCGCGTCGAGGAGGTCGACCTCGGAGAGGTCGAGCACCAGGACCGGGAACTTGCGGTGCGCCCAGGTGGCCAGGACGGCCTCGAGCTGGGATGCGCTCTCTTCGTCGAGGGCGCCCCGGATCCGGACCATGACGGCACCGAAGTAGGGGCGGATCACCTTGATGTCGAACGCACTTCGTCCCGCGCGGGTGACGGGGATCGCCGTCGCGGGGTGCTGCACTACCAACATCGGCAGACGCCTTCGTTCACAGATCAAGTGCCGGGCGGGAATCCCGCTCGGACGCAAACCGGAATGGGGGGGAACGGCTGTTGCCTGAACCGTACCCTCGCAGCGTAGCCCTCCGCCCTCCTGTCGCAACCCCGCCCATCGGGCGAGCCGCGCTCCGCCGCCTGTCCCATGAAGGAGGGGTACCCACGCCGATCGCCACGGCCGGGTGAAGTGTGGCGGATGGACGCAAAGACCCGCCCCCGCTCGGCGAAGGCTGGGGGGAGACCTGCGAGCGGAAGCGGGAGACGAAGGCCGGTACGGAGGGTCGCCTCTCGGCGAGTGGCGCAACGCGGCGCCAGCCTGACTGGCACTCCGCGAGGGCAGAAGGTGAGGCCCGGGGACACCACCGTACCGACAGTCTGTACAACGCACGGCCTGCGGAAATGTTCCCCACGTGACGCACGTCGCCGGCACGGCCTACGAGACGTTTCGACCCGGTCACGCCGGGTATCACGAGAGCGTCTTGAAGGAGGCCGCCATCGCTACCGCCGTGCTCTTCGACGTCGACGGCACGCTCGTCGACTCCAACTACCTGCACGTGCACGCCTGGCAGCGGGCGTTCCGCGAGCTGGGCCGGGACGTCGACTCCTGGCGCGTCCACCGCGCGATCGGCAAGGGGTCCGGCAAGCTGCTCGCCGACCTGCTCGGGAAGGACGACGCCGAGGAGCTCGGTGACCGGCTGGAAGACCTCCACAGCCGCTTCTACCTCGAGACGGCCGGGATGCTGCGCCCCTTCGACCAGGCCGCCGCGCTGATCCGCGTCATCGCCGGGCACGGGGTACGCGTCCTCCTGGCGACGTCGGCCGGACCCGACGAGCTCGACGTCATGCGGAAGATCCTCGACGTCGACGACGTCGTCACCGCCGTCGTCGCGGGCGAGGACGTCGAGGCCACCAAGCCCGACCCGGAACCGGTGTTCGCCGCGCTGGAGCGCGCCGGCACCGAGCCGGGCAACACCATCTTCGTCGGCGACTCCGTCTGGGACGTCCACGCCGCTGCCAAGGCCGGCGTCCGCACGGTCGCGGTGCTCTCCGGCGGAGTCAGCGCGGCGGAGCTGACCGAGGCCGGCGCGGTCGCGACCTACGACGACCCCGCGGCCCTGCTCGACGCCCTCGACCACAGTCCGCTCGCGGAGCTGTTCACCTAGTCGCGCGGGCGTGCGCCACCCACCGGCCGTTGAGCCGGTGGACCTCGACCTCCCGCTCGTAACAGGCCGACAGCCCGTTGTTCGTGAGGACCTCGTCGATCGGGCCGGCCGCCGTCACGGCTCCGCGGCGCACCAGCAGCGCGTGCGTCGCGGTCGCCGGGACCTCCTCCAGGTGGTGCGTCACGGTCACCGTGGCCAGCTCGGGCTGGGCGCGGGTCAGGTTCTCCAGCGCCAGCAGCAGGTCCTCGCGACCGGGCATGTCGAGGCCGGCGAACGGCTCGTCCAGCAGGAGCAGCAGCGGATCGGCCATCAGCGCGCGGGCGAGCCGGACGCGGGCGCGTTCACCCTGCGAACACACCCGCACCGGCCGGTCGCCGAGGTCGGCGCACCCGACCAGGTCGAGCAGCTTCGCCGCGCGGTCGCGGATCGTGTCGTCGTAGCGCTCCCACAGCGGCAGCACGCTGCCGCTGTACCCGGTCAGCACCACCGTGTGCGCGTTGTGGTTCTCGGCGTCCGGTAGCCGCTGGTTCGCGCCGACGAACCCGATGTGCGTCCGGACGTCCCGCAGGTCGACCGTGCCCATCCGGTGCCCCAGCACGACGGCCGTGCCCGCGCTGGGGAACCGCTGGGTCGAGGCGACGGACAGGATCGTCGACTTCCCGGCGCCGTTGCGGCCCAGCACCACCCAGCGCTGGCCGTAGTCGACCCGCCAGTCGACGCCCGACACGAGCGGCGTCCGCCCGACGTGCACCTCCACGCCGGCGAGCTCGATCGCCGGGCCGTCGAGGTTGGGCTGCACGAAGACGGGCTTGCTCATCCGTCCATGATCACACTGTCAGGCCCCCGGGTGGGCGTCGGTCATCAGGTCGGCCAGGTCCTCCGGGGCCAGGAACGACGGCGGGGGCGGCTGGCCCCACGCGTAGAGGCTCTTCTCCCCCGCCACCACGCGCGGCTCCCAGATCTGGTCCTCCAGGATGCAGTCGATGTCCGAGTAGTACTCGGAGAAGTTGCCCGCCGGGTCGCGCAGGTACCAGAAGAAGTTCGAGCCGATGTAGTGCCGGCCCAGGCCCCAGGTGTGCCGCTCGGGGTGGCCCTCGAGCATCGCGGTGGCGCCGCGGCCGACCTCGTCGACGTCGTCGACCTCCCAGGACGTGTGGTGCAGGAAGCTCACCGGCGCCTGCTGCACGAGCACGTTGTGGTGGTCGGTGGAGCAGCGCATGAACGAGGCGAAGCCCGGGGCTTCGTCGCTGACCTTGAAGCCGAGCCCGTCGGTGAAGAACCGCTGGGTGGCGGCCTGGTCGGTCGACCCGAACACCACGTGCCCGAGCTTGCGCGGGCGGACGGCCTGCTCCCGGTCGATGGCGGGCGCGCGGACGTTGGCCCGCCGCGCCGCACCGGGCTGGTTGTAGGCCACCGGTTCCGGCGGCTCCTGCCGCAACCTCGGCGCCACCGACACGACGACGTCGAGGCCGGTCACCGGGTCCTTCGTGTGCAGGGCGTCGCCGACGCGCCGGCTGCCGAGGTCGAGGCGGGCCAGCGACGCGGCGACCCGGTCCAGGTCGTCCGGGTCGTCGGCGCCGACTCCGAGGGTCAGCAGCCGCCGCTGGGCGGTGTGGCGCAGTTCGAGCTGCTCACCACCGTCGGCGGTCGAGAAGCCGGACCCGGTCGGGGTCAGGCCGAACTCGGTGTAGTACTTCGCGGTCTCGTCGACGTTCGGGACGCCGACGGTGATCTTGGTGAGGCGGTGCAGGCTCATGCGGTTCCTCCTGGGTCGGGCGAGCGTCAGACGAGCGGGGTGATCTGGTCCTCGCGGCCGAGCAGGGCCTTGCCGTAGATCTCGTAGCCGACGGCGGGCAGCACGATCGCGTGCCGGGCGGCGACGGCGGAGTCGCGCCACATCCGCTGCAGCGGGTTGGCTTCGGCGAAGCTGCCCGCGCCGTGCGCCGAGAGCAGGATGTCGATGGCCCTGGTGATGTTCTCGACGGCCCAGCCGGTGTCCGCGCGCACGCGGGCCCGCAGCTCGGCGCCGGGGTAGGTGTGATTCGCGGCGGCGGTGTCGATGTCGTCGGCCGCGCGGAACACGTGCAGGTGCGCGGTGTCGATCCGCATCGCCGCCTCGGCCAGCTGCAGCTGGAAGCCCGCCGACTCGGCCTGGGTGGTGTAGGCGGTGTAGGAGATCGCCTTGCGGGCGGCCTTCTCCCGCACCATCCGCAGCGCCGCGCGGCCCAGGCCGAGCTGCGGACCGGCCAGCACGAGCGCGAGCACCGGCACGAACGCGGCCCGGTAGAGGTCTTCTTCCGGCTCCGCCATCGCGTACTGCCCGGCGATCGCGGGCGGCACCGACATCACGCGGTGCTCCGGCACGAAGACGTCCTGCGCGATCAGGCAGTTCGAACCGGACGAGCGCATCCCGGCGACGAACCAGGTCTCCTCGAGCCCGAGGTCGGTGCGCGGGATCAGCGCCATGCCCTGGTCGACGACCTCGCCGCGGTCGTCGGTCAGCGGGATGCCGACGCCGGCCCAGTCCGCGTGCCAGGAGCCGGAGTTGTAGTACCAGCGCCCGGTGACGCGGTAACCACCGTCCACTTTGGTCGTTTCGGCGGTCGGCGCGAGCACGCCGGAGACCTTCGCGTCCGGGTTCGCGCCCCAGACGTCGTCCTGCGCCTGCTCGCTGAAGAGCCCGGCCAGCCACGCGCAGACGTTGCTCAGGGCCACGACCCAGGCGGTGCCGCCGTCGGCCTCGCCCACCGCGGCGGACACCTCCAGCATCGACCGCACCGGCAGCCCGTAACCGCCGTAGCGGCGCGGCTGGGCGATCTTGAACGCGCCGGCGTCGGTCAGCGCGGTGATGCTCTCTTCGGTGACCCGCCGGTCGGCCTCACCCTGCGCGGCGTTCTTCGCCAGCAGCGGCTGGATCTCGCGGATCCGGGTCAGGACGTCCTCGGTGGTGGGCGCGGGCTGTTCGGTCGCGATCGTCATGACGTCGTTGTCCTTTCGCAGGCCCGGTCGGTGGGGTGGTGGCCGGGTTCGCGGGGCCCGGTCGGGTCGGGCGTGGGCGGCGGAGCAGGCTCGGTGGGTCGTGAGTGGCAATGAGGGTTGGAACCCGCGCTACCACTCACGACCCGGTTGCGGGCGCGGTGCGGTCGGCGGTCGGGTGGATGGCCGCAGCCGGGTTCGCACGGTCGAGCGGAATGCGGGCGGCGGTCGGATGGATGGATGGGCTGAGGCGGCCGAGTAGGCAGGCGGGCGGCGGGGCCTGGTGGCGGCTGTCGGCGGATGAGCCGGTCATGGACGTTCAGCGGGCGCAGGCGGCGATCAGGTCGGTGATGGGCGGGCGCGGCCGCTCGGCGTAGCGGGAGTGCGTGCCGAAGGTCCGGTGGGCATAGACCAGCGGCGGGCGCTCGGCGCGGCCGAGCGCGGTGACCCGGCCGAACAGCAGCAGGTGGTCGCCCGCCTCGACCGTCCGGTCCAGGTCGCACGCGACCCAGCCGGCGGCGTCGCGCAGCCGGGGCAGGCCGTCGTCGGCGAACCACGCCGTCTCGCCGCCGAAGCGGTCGGCGCCGCGGGTGGCGAACAGCACGGCCAAGTCGTCTTGGCCCTCGCCCAGCAGGTTGACGCCGAACCGCCCGGAGCCCCGCACCGAGGCCAGCAGCGCCGATCGCCGGTCGAAGGCGACGCCGACCAGGGGCGGGTCGAGCGAGAGCGAGGTGAACGAGCTGACCGTCGCGCCGCACGGGCGGCCGTCCTCCGAAACCGCCGTCACGATCGTCACCGGCGCGCACACCGCCGCCATCACCGCGCGGAACCGGTCCGCGTCGACGGCCGTCACGGCGCGGTGAACCGGTGGTGCATCCGGCCGATGCCCTCGATGGTGCTGACCAGCTCGTCACCCGGGTTGAGGAACCGCTGCGGGCTGCGCGCCATGCCGACGCCGGCCGGCGTCCCGGTGAAGATCAGGTCACCCGGCCACAGCGGCAGCACGGCCGAGAGGCGGGAGACCAGCTCCGGCACCGAAAAGATCAGCTCGCTGGTCCGGCTCTTCTGCACGGACTCACCGTTGACGTCGCACTCGAGCGCGAGGTCGTCCGGGTCGGCGAACTCGTCGGGCGTCACCACGAAGGGGCCGATCGGCCCGAAGCCGGGGCGGGACTTGCCGAGGCTGAACTGCGGGACGGGCCCGGCCAGCTGCAGCGTCCGGTCGGACAGGTCCTGCCCGATCGTGAGCCCGGCGACGTGCTCCCAGCCGCGTTCGGCCGGGACGTCGCGGGCGGCGACGCCGATGACGGCGACGAGCTCGACCTCCCAGTCCGTCGGCCCGGGCAGCGCGATCTCGCCGGACGGGCCGGTCAGGCTGCTCGCGAACTTCGTGAAGACGGTCGGCGAGTCCGGCAGGCCGAGGCCGGCTTCGGCGGCGTGGTCGCGGTAGTTGAGCCCGATGCCGAAGATCTGGCGCGGGACCGGGACCGGGATCCCGAGGTCGCTTTCCGCGAACGGCACCGCCGCGTCGTGCGAGGCGCCCGCGGCCCAGTCCCGGAACTCGGCCCAGCGGTCGTAGATCGCCTGCGGGTCGGCGGAAAACCGCCGCTCGCTGGCCTGTTCGACGTCGATGGCACCGGCCTCGGTCACGAGGACGAGCCGTCCGGAGAGTGTGGCGATCCGCATGAGCTGCCTTTCGATCGGTCGACCCGACTCATACTCTGCCCGAGATAGACGACTGTCAAGCACAGAATCGATTATCTGTCGAAGAGTGTGTTACGCTGCGATCATGGCGAAGAGAGCGGGCGGCGAGAGCCTGGCCGTGATGGTCTACGAACAGCTGCGGTCGGCGATCCTCAACGGCGAACGGCAGCCCGGGGAACGGCTCAAGCCCGGTGACCTCGGCGAGCAGTACGGCGTGAGCCTCAGTGTCGTGCGGGAGGCACTCGGCCTGCTCGGCGCCAAAGACCTCGTGCAGGTCGACCGCAACCGCGGCTTCCACGTGACGCCGTTGTCGCTGCGCGCGCTCAACGACCTCACCGAAGCCCGCGTGGTCAACGAAGGCGCGGCGATCCGGCTGTCCGTCGAGCGCGGCGGGGTCACCTGGGAGTCCGAGGTGCTGGCCGCCCACCACCGCCTGTCGGTCCAGCCGATGCTGCTGCCCGGCGCCCACCTGCGGCGCAACGAGGAGTGGGCGGTGGCGCACCTGGCGTTCCACCGCACGCTGATCGAGGCGTGCGGCAACGCGGTGCTGCTGGACATCTGCGCCCGCCTGTCCGACGCCGCCGAGGTCTACCGCGCCTGGTCCGCCACCGGCACCCAGCAGATGCACCGCGACGTGGCCGGCGAGCACAAGGGCCTCATGGACGCCGCACTGGCCCACGACGCCGACGCCGCGGAGACGCTCTTCGCCGCGCACGTCCGCCGCACGCAGCAGATCCTCCTCGACGGCGGCCTCGCCCCGGCCGCCGACCGCCCCGCAACGGAGACCGCATGAGCGACGTCACGGCCATCACCCAGCTGATCCTGCACGAACGCCAGGGCCGCGACCGCGGCTGGTGGGACCAGATGCGGGCGGCGTTCCGGCCGGACTCGACGGTCCACCTGAGCTGGTTCACCGGTTCCGGCGCCGAGTTCGTGAAGCGCTCCGAAGCGATGAGCGCCCGCGGCGACCTTTCGGTGCACCGCATGGCTCCCCCGGTGGTCACCGTGCGCGGCGACCGGGCGCACGCCGAGGCGTCGGCATCGATCGAGCTGAAAAGAGTGTTCTCGTCCACCAGCAACGATCACTGTTCATCCAAAGTGGACTGCATGCGTGGAGCGGTGCCGCTCGACGCGGGCACACGAACACGTCACCCACATCCCGTGCTGCCGGACAACGCGCTCACAGTTCGCCGAGCAGGTGTAGCGAAATTCCGGCTGTACCACGACTCCGCGCGGCCGTGGCCGACAGAAGGACCGGAAACCGCGTGACCACCCGCCTGCTGCTGACCGGCGCCACCGTCGTCGACCCGCGTGACGGCAGCCTGGCCGAAAACACCGACGTCCTGATCGAAGACGGCCGGATCCTCGACGTCCGGCCCGGCATCGAGGCCGACGCCGACCGGGTCGACGCGAGCGGGACCCACGTCGTCCCCGGGTACAACGACATGCACGCCCATCCCCTCGGCCGGGCCGACCCGGCGACGACCCTCGAGCTGATGCTGGCCCACGGCATCACCGGCTTCCGGCAGATGGCCGGCAGCATCGACCTGCTGCGCCGTCGCGCCGCCGGGAAGCTGGACTTCCCGGACGCCTCCCCCGCCCTGCTCGCGACGCCGGGTCCGCTGCTGACCCCGGCGAACGCGTCCACAGTGGACCAGGCCGTCGCCGCGATCCGGGAGCAGCACGCGGAAGGCGCCGACTTCGTCAAGGCCGGGCTCGTCACCCGCGACGTCTTCTTCGAAGCCCAGGCCGAAGCCCGCCGCCTCGGCCTGCCCATCGTCGGGCACCTGCCGGCCGGGATCGACGTCGAGAAGGCGTCCCGCGGCGGGATGAAGTCGATCGAGCACCTCGGCCCCGGCGTCGCGCTGTTCGCCTGCTGCTCCGGCGACCACGACCACATCCGGGAGACCGCGGCGAAGAGCGGGCCCAAGCTGAAGCTGCCGCCGTTCAAGGTCCCGTTCCTGGACAAGATCATGGACCGGGTGCTGCGCAAGCTGGTGATCAACCCGATCAACGTCAGCAAGCCCGCGGACATCGCGAACCTCTCCCACGCGGTCGGCACGTTCGACCGCGAGCGGGCGCACGTGCTCGCCGAGCGGTTCGCCGCCGACGGCACCTGGCAGGTCCCGACGCTGATCCGGATCAAGACCCAGGAACTGTGCGACTCGCCCGATTTCGCCGACGACCCGGACCTCACCTACATCACCCCGGCCACGCGCAAAGCCTGGCGCGCGGCGGCCGCGAAGTTCGCCGAGTTCCCCGCCGACGCCCGCGCCACCTTCACCGAGGCCTACGAACGGCAGCTCGAACTCACGAAGCTGTTCGACGACGCCGGGGTCAAGATGCTGGCGGGCACGGACTCGTCCGGCGCCGCCTGGGTGATCCCCGGCGCGGCCCTGCACCGGGAGTTCGAGGAGTTCGCCCGCGCCGGTCTCAGCCCGTTGCGCATCCTGCAGCTGACGACCACGCTCCCGGCCGAGTTCCTCGGCACCACCGACACCATGGGCACCGTCGAGCCCGGCAAGAACGCGGATCTGGTCCTGCTGACGGAGAACCCGTTGGCCGACGTCAAGAACCTGAGCCAGATCGCGGGTGTCGTCCGCGCCGGACGCCACTACTCCGCCGCGGATCTGGCGGCCCGCAAGAAGAAGCTGGCCGGTTCAGTACCCTGACCGCGCGAGCAGCTTGAGCGTGTTCTCCGAGGCGGACCCCTCCGCGGTCGTCACGACGACGACGGTCTGCTCCGGCGACCGCGCCGGGGTCAGGATCTGCTGGGCCACGGTCAGCGGGCCCACCAGCGGGTGACGCAGGACGTAGGAATCGGCCTCGCACGGCTTGACCCGGTGGTCGCCCCACAGCGCGACGAACTCGGGGCTCTTCATCGACAGCTCCCCCACCAGCGACGCCAGCAGCGCGTCTTCGGGGTGCCGCCCGGCGACGGCCCGCAGGTTGCCGACGACGGCCCGGGCCTTGCGCGGCCAGTCCGCGTACAGCTCGCGGACGTGCGGGTCGAGGAACAACATCCGGGCCGTATTGGGCCGGTCCGCCGGCCGCTCGGGCGCGGTGAAGTCGACGTGGCCCGCCAGCAGCGCGTGACCCAGCGGGTTCCAGGCCAGGACGTCGCTGCGCCGCCCGAGGACCAGCGCGGGCACGTCGCCGAGTGAGCGCAGCAGGTCGCGCGCCAGCGGGTCGAGCCGTTCCGGCGGCGGGCGGCGCTGGGTGCGAGGGCGGTGCGCGGCCAGCTCGCGCAGGTGTTCACGCTCGTGCTCGTCGAGCCGCAGGGCCCCGGCGAGCGCGTCGAGGATCGCGCCGGACGCGTTGACGGACTGGCCCTGCTCCAGGCGCGTGTAGTACGAGACGCTGACGCCGGCCAGCTGCGCGAGTTCTTCCCGCCGCAGCCCGGCGACCCGCCGCCGTTCGCCGAGGGCGGGCAGGCCGACGTCTTCCGGGCGCAGCAGCGACCGGCGCGCCCGCAGGAACTCGCCGAGAACAGCCATGCCCCCAGTAAACACGGGTCCGGCGCGGCGAGCCTGACCCTGCCGGGGGTAGGCAGCGGCGGGGCTGGTTACCCCCGCGAAACCGCCGCAGGGTGGGGGAAACACCAGCGACCCCGGAGCGGACATGCAGGAAATTGTGCTGGGCGACGTCACCGTCACCCGGATCACGGAGTACTACGGCTCGGTCGAGATGTCACCCGAGACCTTCTTCCCCGAAAGCCCGGAAGGCGCTTGGGACGCGGACTGGCTCGCGCCCGACTTCCTCGACCGGGAGAACCACGTCTGCGTCTCGGCCATCCAGACCTGGCTGCTGCGTAGCGAAGGCAAGACGATCCTGGTCGACACCGGCGTCGGCAACCACAAGGAGCGGCCCTACACCCCGGTGTGGAGCCACCTGAACACCGGCTTCCTCGGCAACCTCGCGGCGGCCGGCGTCCGGCCCGAGGACGTCGACGTGGTGGTCAACACGCACCTGCACGTCGACCACGTCGGCTGGAACACCTTCCTCGACGACCGCAGCTGGGTGCCGACGTTCCCCAACGCCACCTACCTGATGCCCAAGCCGGACTTCGAGTTCTGGAACCCGGCCAACGGCCACGAGCCGAACTTGGGGCGCGGCAACCAGAACGTCTTCGAGGACAGCGTCGCGCCGGTGCACGAGGCCGGGCAGGCGCTGCTGTGGGAGGACAGCCACCGCATCGACGCGAACCTGACCCTCGAGTTAGCGCCGGGGCACACGCCGGGGTCGTCGGTGCTCACGCTCGACTCGGGCGGTGACCGCGCGCTGTTCGTCGGCGACCTGCTGCACACCGCGCTGCAGCTCGTCGAGCCCGACACGAACAGCTGCTTCTGCGAGGACCCCGCGCAGGCACGCGCCACCCGGCGCCGTCTGCTCGGCCGGGCCGCCGACACGAACGCGCTGGTCCTGCCCGCTCACCTCGGCGGCCACGGCGGCGCCGAGGTCGTCCGCGACGGCGACCGGTTCGCCATCAAGGACTGGGCCCCGTTCGCCAAGCTCTGAGGAGAACTCCGGTGATCGTCACCACCACCACGGGCGACGTCCGCGGCCACGCCGGCGTCTTCCTCGACATCCCTTACGCCGCACCGCCGATCGGCATGGGCCGGTTCGCGCCGCCCGCACCGCACGAGCCGTGGGCGGGGGTGCGGGACGCGACGCGGCCCGGGCCGAGCGCCCCGCAACCGCGCCGCGACGGCTTCGGGGTGCTGGACATGTCACCGTACTTCGGGCCCGGCTGGGTCCGCGGCGAGGACTACCTCACGCTCAGCGTCTGGGCGCCGCCGTCGGCCCGGGACCGCCCGGTCATCGTGTTCGTGCACGGCGGCGGGTTCGTCACCGGCTCGACCCGCTCGCCGCTCTACGACGGGTCGGCGTTCGCGCGCGACGGCGTGGTGCTGGTGACGGTCAACTACCGCCTCGGCATCCCGGGTTTCCTCGACCTGCCCGGCGCACCGCGCAACCGCGGGCTCCTGGACGTCGTCGCCGCGCTGCGGTGGGTGCGGGAGAACATCGCGGCCTTCGGCGGTGACCCCGGCAACGTCACCCTGGCCGGCCAGTCCGCGGGCGCCACCATCACGGCGGGTGTCCTGGCCACCCCGGAGGCCGACGGCCTGTTCCGGAGGGCCGTCGTGCAGAGCGGCAACGGGCTGGGCGCGTTCACCCCCGAGCAGGCGGCCCGGGTCACCCACGCGGCGGCGTCCGCACTCGGTGTCGAGCCGACGGTGGCGGCGTTCGGAGAGGTGCCGGACGAACGGTTCGTCGCGGCTCAGCTGGGCGGCCCGGACCTGCGGACCGCGACGGCCTTCGACCCGCTGCTCGGACTGAGCGCGTTCAGCCTGGTCCTGGACCGCCAACCTGCGGAGGCGCTGACCACGAGTGCCTCGTTGCTCATCGGCACCAACGCCGACGAAGGGGCGCTCTACCTTGCGCCCCAAGGGAATCTGACGACGTCGACGGAAAGGAGATCTCCTGAAGACGGCGTCCCGGGTGGCCACCGACCCGGCTGCGTTGGTCGCGAGCCACCGCCGTCGGAGTCCACATGCGACACCGGGTGAGCTGCGGTCGGCGATCATGGGGGACGCGCTGTTCGGCACCGGCAGCCGTCGCCTCGCCGAGGCCCACAGCGCCGCGTACACCTACGAGTTCGCGTGGCGATCGTCCGCAGTGGACGGTCAGCTGGGCGCGGCCCACACGATGGAACTGCCGTTCGTCTTCGACAATCTCAGGCTCCCGGCCCTGCGTGGCCCGCGCGGACTGCTGGGCCCGGACGAGCCGCCCGCCGAACTGGCGACGCGGATGCACCGGGCGTGGGTCGACTTCGCCCGGACCGGCGACCCGGGGTGGGCGCCGTCGGAGACCTGCCGCTTCACCGCGCGGGCCAGCTCCAGCGCATCCCCAGGATCCCCGGTGCCACGTCGGTCCTGAACACGTGCGCGGGCACCACCGGCGACACGACGACCTCGGCGGACTCCCGCTCGGGGCCGTCCGGTGACTCCAGCCGGTAGGCGTGGCACGACAACGGAAGCGCGTCCGGGTCGAAGTGGACCTCTTGGAGGTGCTCGGCCACCGGGTGCCGGAACCGGCGGTCGTAGCTGGTGTCCGGGACATCGTCGGTGTACTCGAACTCGTACTCCAGGATCGCCGTCTCCCCCTCGGCCAGCGACCGGCTCAGCACCAGCTCGGTGATCAGGAAACCCTGCTCCGGCAGGACTTCCGTGCGGCCGGGCACGCAGTACCGGGTCGCCACCAGCCGTGGTGGCGTCCCGGCGACGCACCCGCGCAGCGTCACCACCTTGGCCTGCACGGGTTCCGCCGCCGCCCGCACGACCTCGCGCACCCGCAGCCGGGACAGCGACCGGTCCGCGCGGACGTGCAGGGACTCGTGCAGGCTGAGCACCACCAGCGCCGGGTCGTCGGCGGCGTCGAACGAGTTCAGCACCGGGACCACGCCGTTGCGGGCACCCCACAGCCGTTCCCAGCGCACCAGCCCGATCGGGGACGGGCCGCCGTCCGGACGGGCGAGCAAGCCGGTCAACGACCCGGCCGGCAGCCCGAGGACGTCCTCCAGCACGGTGACCGCACGCAGGGACTCCGGGCGCTCGGGCCGGGTGCGGCCGGTGCGCCAATAGCTGAGCGTCGTCGTGCTGACCGGCGTGCCCGCCGCCGCGAGCCGGTCCTTAAGGCGCGCGAGGCCGAGCCCGCTGAGGTCGATGGCCAGCGACAACGCCCGGCTGAACGGGCCGGCGGCGAGAGCGTGGGCCAGCTGCTCCCGGCGTCCGGGCGAACGCACCGCGAACAACGGCATGCGGGTCCTTCTCGCGTAGGTCCGTTCGGTCTAACACCCCGAGTGGCCTGTGTCACCCGACGAACGATCCGTCCTGTTCCGTTGATCGACCCGGACCTTCGGACGGTTACCCGAATCACCCCGGCCGCTTACTTTCGGTGAGTCCCCACCGAAAGCCCCGAGGAGTCCCCCGATGCGTGAATCCCACGGCCGGTTCGCCCGCGCCGCCGCCCTGCTCGCCGGTTCCTGCGCCGCCCTCGCCACGCTCGCCGCCGCCCCCGCTTCGGCGACCACCGCGCCGCTCTCCCCCGACGCCGCGCCGTCGATCATCGGCGGCAGCACGGCCCAGAACCCCGGCTACATCACCCGCTTTAACGGCCACGCCAACGGTTACACGTTCTTCTGCACCAGCACGCTGATCGGCTCGCGCTGGGTGCTGACCGCGAAGCACTGCATGTACGACAACAACGGGCAGCGGCTGTCCGACATCGACCTCTACATCGGGTCGAACAGCGCGTCCGGCGGCGTGCACGCGAAGGCGTCGTCGACCTACGTGTGGTCCGGCGGCGACCTGGCCCTGATCAAGCTGAACACCAACGGCGGCACGACGTTCGCCCCGCTGGCCAGCAGCTCGTCGGACGCGGAGGAGGGCGACACCGCCCGCGTCTACGGCTGGGGCGCGACCCAGGCGACCGACGAAGGCACCCACCAGTCGAACGTGCTGAAGCGCGCCGACGTCCGGATCTCCGACACGTCGGCGTCCGACAACTACGGCGGCCCGGCGATCTCGGCGTCGACCCCGAACGGCGCGGTCGCGGGCGGCGACTCCGGCGGCCCGATGATCGACGGCGGTGTCCAGGTCGGTGTCTGCTCGACCAGCGACCGGTCCAGCATCACCACCTACGGCAGCGTCGCCGCGGGCCGCAGCTGGATCCGGCAGACCACCGGGGTCTGACCCGGCGGTCGGTGATTTCCCGCCGAGGGGCTTGCGCGATCAGAGTGCATTTTCGCCCTTGATGTAACACCTTTCGGACTTCTCGCGGCATACGGGACAGCGGTCACGCTCGTCCCGGTCCTCGGCGTTAGGAGTTCGTGTGATGGGTTTTCGGCGCCCACTGTTTCCCCGAAGAGCCCGGCGTGCGGTGGCGGCGGGGGTGATCGTGCCCCTCACGGTCGCGCTCGCCGCCGCCGTGCCCCCCGCGGCCGCGGTCCCCGCCGGCTTCACCGACACCGTGGCGATCGGCGGGCTCAGCTCGCCGACCGCCGCGGCGTTCGCCCCCGACGGGAAGGTGTTCGTCGCCGAGAAGAGCGGCCTGGTCAAGGTCTTCGACTCCCTCTCCGACACGACGCCGACGGTGTTCGCCGACCTCCGGACCCAGACCCAGGACTTCTGGGACCGCGGCCTGCTCGGGCTCGCCGTCGACCCGGCGTTCCCCGCACGGCCGTACGTCTACGTCTCCTACACCCTCGACGCCCTCCCCGGCGGCACCGCACCGCGCTGGGGCGACACCTGCCCGACCCCGCCGGGCGCGACCGACCAGGGCTGCGTCGTCACCGGCCGCGTCTCGCAGCTGACGATGGGCCCGGCCGGCACCGCGATCAGCGAGAAACCGCTGGTCACGGGCTGGTGCCAGCAGTTCCCCAGCCATTCGATCGGCTCGCTGGCCTTCGGCCCGGACGGCATGCTCTACGCGGGCGGCGGTGACGGCGCGAGCTTCAACTTCGCCGACTACGGCCAGGTCGGCAACCCCTGCGCCGACCCGCCGTCACCGGCCGGGACGAACCTGGCGCCGCCGTCGGCCGACGGCGGTGCGCTGCGGTCGCAGTCCCCGCGCCGCGCGGCCGGGCAGCCGGTGCTGCTCAACGGAACCCTGCTGCGGCTGAACCCCGACACCGGCGAGGGCGCGCCCGGCAACCCGTTCGCGAGCAGCGCGGACGCCAACGCCCGCCGCGTGATCGCCTACGGCGCGCGCAACCAGTTCCGCTTCGGGTTCCGGCCGGGCACCGGCGAGCTGTGGGCCGGCGACGTCGGCTGGAACACCTGGGAGGAGATCAACCGCGTCCCGGACGCCGGGGACGCCGTCGCGGAGAACTTCGGCTGGCCCTGTTTCGAAGGCACCGCCCGGCAGGCCGGGTACGACGGCGCGAACCTCGACCGCTGCGAGTCGCTGTACTCCGCCGGCGGGCAGGCCGCGCCGTTCTACGCCTACAACCACAACGCGAAGGTCGTCGCGAGCGACCCGTGCCCGACCGGCGGCTCGTCGATCAGCGGGATCGCGTTCGAGTCCGGCAGCAACTACCCGGCCGAGTACGCGGGCGCGCTGTTCTTCGCGGACTCGTCGCGCGGCTGCATCTGGGCGATGCAAACGGTTGCGGGCCAGCCGAGCCCGACCAAGCTGGTGCCGTTCGTGACGGGCGTCAACGCGCCGGTGCAGGTGCTCAGCGGGCCGGGTGGCGACATCTTCTACGTCGCCCTCGGCAGCGGTGAGCTGCACCGCGTCAGCCACCCGGCGGGCACCAACCGCCCGCCGGTCGCGGCCGCCACGGCGACCCCGGCGAGCGGCCCGGCACCCCTCGCCGTCCAGTTCGACGGCACGGGCTCGACCGACCCCGACGCCGGAGATGTCTTGTCCTACGCCTGGGACCTCGACGCGGACGGCGCGTACGACGACTCGACGGGCCCCCGCCCGACCTGGACGTACACGACCGCGGCCGTGGTGGACGCGGGCCTGCGGCTGACGGACTCGCACGGCGCGTCGGCGACCACGACGGTCCGGGTGACGGTCGGCAACCCCGCGGGCCTGGACCCGGTGCCGGTGATCGACACGCCGGTTTCGTCGCTGACCTGGTCAGTCGGCCAGACCGTCTCGTTCTCCGGCCAAGCGGTGGACGCCCAGGACGGCACCCTCCCGGCGTCGGCCTTGTCCTGGCGGCTGGCGGTCCGGCACTGCGCGGCCAACGGGACGTGCCACACGCACAACGTGCAGGACTTCACGGGTGTGGCGTCGGGTTCGTTCGTGGCGCCGGACCACGAGTACCCGTCGTACCTGCAGCTGACGCTGACGGCCACGGACTCGACGGGCCGCACGGGTACTCGCACGGTGGAGCTGCAGCCGAAGACGGTGACGCTGAACTTCACGTCGAGCCCGAACCAGGTGCTGCTCACGGTGGGCGGAACCCAGCAGCGCACGCCGTTCTCCCGCACGGTGATCGCCGGTTCGACGAACTCGATCAGCGCGGACAGCCCGCAGAACGTCCCGCCGCTGAACCTGAAGTACGCCTTCTCGAGCTGGGCACACGGCGGAGCGCGGGCGCAGAACGTGGTGGCCCCGGCGACGTCGACGACGTACAAGGCGAACTACCGGCTCTGCTGGCTGCTCCAACCCTGCTGAGCGGGGGACGGGCCGCGGGATCCCCACCCCGCGGCCCTCTTCCCTCCCGGCCGGGTCCTTACGCTGTCCGCATGCAGCTCAGCCCCGAGGACCGCATCGAGAACCGGGAAGCCTTCGCCGCCTTCCTCCGCGCCTTCCACGAAGACTTCCTCCGGCGCGGTCAGGAGTGGGAGAACCCGACCCTCGACCGCTTCCTGGAGGCACTCGCCGCCTGGGCCGCCGGTTCCGACGGCTGGTACCGCACCTTCGGCCAGGACCTGCCGCCCGACGGCGACTGGACGTTCTTCGCCCGCGCCCTGACCGCGGCGACCGTCTACGAGTGACGCCTCGATCCATGTCGGACCGGCACCGACAGGTGCTGAACAGGAAAGAAAGGGCGACGACCGGATTCTCCGGTAATATCACACCTTCGACCGGTCACTACGCGAAGGACTGAACGATATGGCCCAAGGCACGGTCAAGTGGTTCAACGCGGAGAAAGGCTTCGGCTTCATCTCGCAGGATGGAGGCCAAGGTGACGTGTTCGTTCACTACTCGGACATCGTGGGCCACGGCTTCCGCACCCTCGAGGAAAATCAACGAGTGGAGTTCGAGGTCGGCCAGGGGCAAAAAGGTCCGCTGGCCCAGAAAGTCCGTGCGGTCGTCGGAGGACCGGCCCTACTCGATCATGAGGAATACAGCTACCCACCACGAACGTTCAGCCAGAGACCCGGCTCCGAAAGCAGGCCACCGGCCCCTGCCGAAGAAATGATCATCCAGGTCTACCTGGAATCTCACGAAGGCGCTGACGAGATCGATGAGAGCCTTCTGGCGGTCCTTCAGGAGACGGGTTTCGAAATCGGCTACCGACCGCCACCTGTCATCGGTTCCTGGTTTCGCGGGTTCCGCGTGAAGGTGAAAAAGGCAGCCGCGTCCGACCAGTTCACCGATCTCGCTCTACGCGTGGAAAGGGCACTCGAACTCAGAGCCATCGACGGGCCGCAGGCGCAGATCGACTCCGCGGAGGCGGGCGCGGCCGCCGATCTCATCAGGGCGTTGGAGAAACAGACGAACGCCATGGTGCAGATTGGCTCGCTTCTGCTGATCAAGGTCGAAGGTGACCTGGTCGTTCGTAACCTGACACAGCGTGAACTCGCGTTCATTCAGAAGAACCCGGGAAGTGCCGCCAATGCGAAGGAGATCCTCGATCGCCTGCAAGGTTTGAGCACGGAGGACCTGCGCACGACCGACCTCATCCCCCCGCCAAAAAATGTCGTTGCACTCCCGGTGAGCACCACAACCCAAGCGGACAAAGCGACCCTGACCGGCCGAGTATGGGCGTCCGGCGACCTGCGCACCATCGCCGTGACCAATGCCGGCGCGGTTCCGGTGCGGAACGTCTGGGCCACCGTGGAAGGGCCCGCCGGGCATGTCGGCCTCAGCGTGTCGGAGGACGACCTGCCCCTCAGCCTCCTGTTGCCGGGACAGAGTGCGATGCTTGATCTGGTGGGCAACCGAAACGCGCATTCCGTCAGCGTCGCACTCCGTGGCGAAGGTCCGATCGGCGAAGCCGTGGAATGTGTCGTCGAAGTGGATTTCTAAGGCTCCGCACCCCCGTGGTCAGGTGATCGGGAAGGTGGTGCCGATGCCCATGCCGGTGATCCACTCCGGGACCGGCTCGTAGCTCGTCCATGCCAGCGGCAGTCCCGCCGCCACCTGGCCGATCAGCCAGCAGCGGACCTCGTGGCTGCCCGTGCCCGCGGTGTCCTCCAGTGCCTCGTGTCCGAGAGCGGCCACGGCGTCCGCGTCGCCTGAGGACAGGCGTGACAGGAACCATCTGTCCCACTCGGCGTTCACCCGCGCACCCGGGTCGCCGCCCATGGCGCGGACCCGGGGTTCGCGGGCCGCCGCGAAGGCGTGGACGTCCGCTCGGCCGTGGATCAGGGCCTCGCGACGCTCGCCCGCCACCGCCGGGTCGCGGGGGTCGTTCGACGGCAGCCAGTGCGACAGGCCGCCGCTCGCCGCGATCAGGACCCGGCCCGGGAAGTCCGCCGAACGCAGGGCCGCGCCCAGGGCGTGGCCCAGGGAAACGCAGCGGAGCAGGGAAGGCAACGGCGGCGCGGCCGTGTTGACGACCAGCGGCACCATCGGCAGCGACGTCCCGCCGGTGATCATCTCGTAGCTCTGCACGATGCCGTGGTCGACCGTCAGCGAGTACGACAGCGAGATGTCGAACCCGGCCGAGGTGAGGCCCGCGTGCAGCGGCCACGCCAGCGCCGACGCCACCGGCAGCGGGCCCTCCGTGCTGCCGTAGTCCCCGAACCCCGCCGCCTGCTCGACGCCCAGCACGAACGGCGGCATCACGTCGTAGAAGTTGCCGTGGAAGTGGTCCGGGCCGATCACGACGATCGCGTCCGGCGCCAGGTCCTCGACCGCGCGGCGGACCCGCTCGGCGTCACCGAGAAAGCGGCCGCCCGGACCGTCCACCCGGGACGGGGGCAGCAGTGTCGCGAAAGGACTGTGGGACATCCCGACGAAGCCCGCGATCTCGGCCATCAGGACGGCTCCTTCCCGGTCAGCAGCCAGGTGCGGTGGACGTCGAGGAACTCGCCGACCTTCTCCCACTGCGGCCAGTGCCCGGCGTCGTCGATGACGTGCAGCAGCGCGTCCGGCAGCCAGCCGAGCAGCAGGTCGGCCTCGTCGAGCCCGCCCGTCGGGTCGTGGCTCGTCCACAGCAGCAACGTCGGCGCCGTCACCTTCGACACCCACGACGGGTCCCACGCGAAGTCCTTGCGCACCTCCGGGTCCTGCAGCACGAGGGTGTTGGTGATCGCCTGGACGAACCCCGGCCGGGAGTAGATCCGGCGGCGCAGGTTCACCAGCTCGTCGGTGACCATCTCCTTGTGGTGGAACAGGAACTCGACCCGGCGGCGGACGGTGGCATCGCTCGGGTCGCGCACCGCCGCCATCGTGCTGTCGCGCATCCGGGCCATCACCTCGGGCTTGTTGGCGATGTTGCCCGGCGTGTTCAGCACGAGCCGGTTCACCCGGTCCGGGTGGTGCGCCGCGACCCACGCGACTACCCAGCCGCCGAGTGACTCCCCCGACAGGTGGGCCCGGTCGATGCCGAGAGTGTCCAAAAGGGACACGAGGTGCGCGGCGAGGACGTCGATCGTGTACGGCCGGTCCGGCAGGTCCGACCAGCCGTGGCCGACCATGTCGTAGACCGTGACGTGGAAGTCGCGGGCGAGCCCGGCCAGATCCCGCGCGTACGCCTCCAGGTGCCCGCCGGTCCCGTGCAGCAGCACGAGTTCCGGGCCGGTCCCCGCCTGCAGCACCCGGGTCCGCACGACCCCGCCGTCCAGGGGGACGTCGACGTAGCGCAGGGTGTGTTCCAGTTCGCCCAGCTCGCCCCAGATCCCGGCGTGCTCGGGGATCGGCGGACCCGACGGTTCGACGCGGGTTTCGTCCACTGTGGTCACTTTTCCTCCAGGTCGTCCATGGCGACGAGGCCCGCGCTCTCCCGGCGCCCCAGGCCGAACAGGCCGAGCAGCCTCGAGTTCTCGATGGTCAGGAACTCGACCGGGTGCTCGGCCGAGTCGTTGTAGTGCCGGTGCCAGGTCCACGGCGGGGTGTAGATGTACGACCCGGTCGTCCAGCTCACGACCTCGTCCTCGATCTCGCTGTGGCCGTCGCCCGCGATCACGAAGTGCACGGTCTCGTGGTGGTGGCGCTGCATGTCCGAGCTCTCGCCGGCCGGGATGACCTGCCGGAACAGCTCGAACGTCGTGGTCGGCAGGGTGCCGGCGACGCGCAGCGACGTCGGGTTCGGCACCGTGCCGGGCGGGATTTCGACGAGGTCCTCGTCGTGCACGACCAGCGGGCGCTGCTCGCCGGGGCGTACGACGTGGGCGATGCTCGCGAGGAAGTCGCTCATCGTGAACTCGGGTCCGGACGCGGACATGGTCTCCCCCTTCAGGCCGGGCATTCCGTGCGGCCGCCGTCGACCGTCAGCACCGTGCCGTTGACGTACCCTGCCTCGGCCGACGCCAGGAACGCGACCGCAGCCGCGACTTCGCCGGGCGCGGCGGCCCGCCCGGCCGGGATGTCGGCGAGGTCCTGGGCCATCGCGGTGGCGACGTCGATGCCCGCGGCGTCGGCCCGCCCGCGCACCACCTCCAGGCGGCGCGGGGTGAGCGTGGCGCCGACGGCGACGCAGTTGACCGTGACACCCCGGTCGGCGTACTCGCGGGCGGCCAGCTTCACCGCGGACGTCGTCGCCGAGCGCAGCACCGTCGACGCGGCGAGCGCCGGCTGCGGCTGACGCACCGCCGTCGACGTCGTGACGACGACCCGGCCGAACCCGCGCTCGGCCATCGCGGGCAGCGCGGCACGCATCAGCGCGAGCGGGCCGAGGAGCAGCAGGTCGAGGTCGTGGTGCCACTGCTCGGCGTCGATGTCGAAGACGCCGCCGGGCGCCGGGCCGCCGGTGTTGGCCACGACGACGTCGAGCGAGCCGTACTGCTCGCGCACCCGCGTCACGGCGTCGGCCGCAGCGGCGGGCACGGCCAGGTCGCAGACGCGGTAGCTCACCGCGCCGCCGAGTGCCGACGCCGTCTCGGCCAGGGTCTTTTCGGTGCGCCCGGCGAGCACGACCCGGTGCCCGGTGGCGAGCAGCGCGGCCGCGGCCGCGGCGCCGATCCCGCCGGCGCCACCACCGACGAACGCGACCCGGGGGCCGGGGTGCTGGTTGGTCTCCATGATGTGTCCTACATTCGGTCCATGAGCGAGACCGGCCAAGGATGAGTCCCACTGCCCGGGACTCCCGATCGGCTGAAGACGGGTCGGCGTCCGGCGCGCTCGAACGAGCGGCCGCCATCCTGGACGCCTTCGACGCCACCCACCGCGAGCTGCCGCTGGCCCGGCTCGTCGAGCGCTCGGGGCTGCCGCGCTCGACCGTGCACCGGACCGCGGCCCGGATGATCGAGCTGGGCTGGCTCGACAAGCCCGGGGACAAGTACCGGATCGGCACCCGGCTGTTCGAGCTCTCCGGCCTGGTCCCGGTCCGCCACGAGCTGCGCGAAGCCGTGCTGCCCTACCTGCAGGACCTCTACGCGGCGGCGCGCACGACCGTGCAGCTCGGCGTCCTCGACGGCACCCAGGTGCTGGTCGTCGAGAAGATCAGCGGGCACCGCCAGCTGCCGATGCTCGACCAGGTGGGCGGCTTCATCCCGGCGCACTGCTCCGGACTCGGCCGGGCGATCCTGGCCTGGTCGGACGCCGAAACCGTCGGCGCGGTCGTGGCGGCCGGGCTCACCCGCCGCACGCCCCGCACGATCACGACGTCCGATGCGCTCGAGCGCGAGCTGGCCACGGTGCACGAGCGCGGCTGGGCCTACGACCGCGAAGAGGGCAACGCCGGTATCAGCTGCGTCGCGGCGCCGATCTTCGACTTCACCGGCAACGTCACGGCCGCGCTGTCGGTCACCGGCCCCAGCGCCGCGGTGCTGCCGGACCGGATCGGGCCCGCCGTGCGGATGGCGGCCGCGGCGGCCAGCCGGGCGTACGCGGCCCGCCGCTGGGCGGTGGCGCGGCCCCGGCCCGAGCTGCCGTCCCAGTGACCAGGACTCCCGGTTGGCTCTCCGGCGCCGGGTGTTCCACGCTGTGGCCCACGCCGCGCCGGAGCTGCCCGGCACCGGCGCCGGAGGAGGAGAACCAGGCATGCACGTCGCGATCATCGGGGCCGGGCTCGCCGGGCTCACCACGGCCAAGGTGCTGCTGCAGGCGGGCCACAACGTCGAGGTCTTCGACCGGACCCCCGACGTCGGCGGCGTGTGGAGCCGGACCCGCCGCTACCCCGGCCTCACCACGCAGAGCCCCAAGGACCAGTACTCGTTCTCGGACTTCCCGATGCCCAAGGACTTCCCGGAGTGGCCCGAGGGCGCGCAGATCCAGCAGTACCTCGCGGCCTACGCCGACGTCTACGACGTCACGCCGCACCTGCGCCTGGAGACCACCGTCGAGTCGGTCGTCCCCGACGGCGCCCGCTGGGTGGTGACGACGGACTCCGGCGTGCCGGAGACGTTCGACCGGGTCGTCGTCGCCAACGGCGTGTTCTGCGAACCCGCGGTCCCGGACTACCCGGGACGCGCGGAGTTCGAGGCCGCCGGCGGGCGCGTCCTGGCCGGGAGCGAGTTCACCGACGTCGAAGAGGCACGCGGGAAGCACGCGCTGGTCGTCGGCTACGGGAAGTCGGCCTGCGACGTGACCGTGGCGATCAGCGAGGTCGCCGGGACCACCGACGTCATCGCCCGGCAGCTGCTGTGGAAGGTGCCGCGCAGGATCGCCGGGTTCCTCAACTTCAAGATGCTGCTGCTGACCCGGATGGGCGAGGCGCTGTTCCGCTACCGGTGGCTGCGCGGGTTCGAGAAGTTCCTGCACGGACCGGGAAACCGGCTGCGCGCGTCGATGCTGAACTCCGTCGGCTCGGTGTCGGTGCGCCAGTTCCGGTTGCGGCAGCACGATCTCCTGCCGCCGGGGAAGATGGAGGACATCGTCAAGGGCGCGATCGGCCTGGCCACCGAAGGGTTCTTCGAAGGCGTGGCCGGCGGTTCGATCCGGGTCCGCCGTGACCAGGTGATCACCCGGCTGCGGGGCGGCGACCGGCCGTCCGCCGAACTGGCCGACGGCACGGTGCTGCCCGCCGACCTGGTCGTCTGCGCGACCGGCTTCACCCAGGGTGTGCCGTTCCTGGACGAGACCGTGCGGAAGCAGCTGTTCGACGAGCGCGGGAACTTCCTGCTGTACCGCCAGATCCAGCCGCTGCGGGCGCCGGGGCTGTACTTCAACGGCTACAACTCGTCGTTCTTCAGCCCGCTCAACGCCGAGATGGCGGCGCTGTGGATCGCGGCCGACCTCGCGGGCGCGCTGACGCTGCCGGACGTCGAGACGCGGCACGCGGACGTCGTCGGGCAGCTCGCGTTCCTGGACGTCGCGACCGGGGCGCACCACTGCCGCGGCACGAAGATCATCCCGTTCTCCATCCACAACGTCGACGAGGTGCTCGGCGACCTCGGCCTGCAGATCCCCCGGTTCACCCGGGCGACGCACTGGCTGAACCCGGTTTCCCCGGCGGCGTACCGGAAACTGACCCCCGAGCTGCTCGCCCGGCTCGCGACCGCCCACGAACCCGCGTCCCTGTAGGAGGATCCCGATGGACACCGCCCCGAAGACCGGCCACCACGTCATCCACCCGGGCGACGGCACGAACCTCGGCGCGATCGGGCTGGGCATCCACGCCCGGCTCACCGGCGCCGACACGAACGGCGCGTACTCGCTGTTCGAGTACGTCGTGCCGCCGGGCCTCGGCGGGCCGCCGACCCACATCCACAGCCGTGAGGACGAGCTGTTCACGTGCGTCCAGGGCCGCGTCGAGGTCGAGCTGGACGGCGAGCGGCACGTCCTCGGGCAGGGTGACTCGCTGCTGATGCCGCGCGGGGTACCGCACGTGTTCCGCAACCCGTTCGACGAGGAGACCCGGATCGTCGCGGTGGTTTCCCCGCCGGGGCTGGAGAACTACTACAAGGAACTGAGCGAGCTGCCGCCCGGGCGCGACATGAAGCTGGTCGCGCAGGTGATGACCCGCTACGGCCTCTCCCTGCAGAAATGACGGCTCACGAGGAGATGGTGGCCGCGATGTGCGCGGCCGTCGACGCCGGCGACGCCGAGGCGTTCGGCTCCTGGTTCGCCGACGACGCGACGTACACCTTCGGCAACGGCGAAACCCTGTCGGGCCGCGACGCGATCGTCGCGGCCACGGCGGGCGCCGCGGGCGCGCTGCCCTGGGTCCGGCACACGGTGGACCAGGTCGCTGCCCTGGGCGACCAGCTGTTCTGCCGCTTCACGATCGAGACGGAGTCCCCGGACGGCAAGCCGCTCGCGCTGCCGTGCGTCACCGTGATCTGGCTCGACGGGCCGCGGATCGCCGACTACCGCGTCCACATGGACATCTCACCGGCGTTCGCCTGAGCCCGGCCCGGCTGTGACCTGAGTCACCTCTGCTCCGGTTCCCGGAACCCGTTCGCGGGTTCGGAGAACAGCAGATGACACTGGCCGGAGCGAGAGGCGGGCGATGACCCCGGAGAACCCCGAAGACGACGACGCGAGCGTGCTGGCACGCTCCCGGGACGAGCCGAGCCTGTTCGCGGTCATCTTCGACCGCCACGCCCGGCACATCCACCGCTACCTGGTCCGGCGGCTCGGCCCGTCGGCCGCGGACGACGTGCTCGCGGACACGTTCCTCATCGCGTTCGGCAAGCGCGCGAAGTTCGACCCGTCGCGGCCGGACGCGCGGCCGTGGCTCTACGGCATCGCCACGAACCTCGTCTCGCGCCGCCGCCGGATGGAGGTGCGCGAGCTGAAGCTCCGGCTGGCCCTCGGGCCGCCGGCGGTGGAGGACGGCCATGCCGACCGGGTCGCCGACCGCGTGAGCGCGCAGGCCCTCGGCGCGAAGCTCGACCGGGCGCTGGCCGTGCTGCGCCCCCGCGAGCGGGACGTCCTGCTGCTCGTCGCCGCCGAAGGGCTGGGCTACCAGGAGGTCGCCGAAGCCCTGTCCATTCCCGTGGGCACCGTGAAGTCGCGGCTCAGCCGCGCCCGGGCCCGCGTCCGTGCCGAACTCGGCGCCGCCGCCCTCGTGAAGGAGACCTCGCACCATGGATGAGCTGGACCTGATCCGCGAACGCGCGGAGGCCGTCGGCTTCGCGACGGCGGAGGACCTCGCGCCGGTCCGGGCCCGGCTCGTGGCCGCGACCCGGACCGGACGGCCCGCTCGCTCTCGCCGGTGGTTCTGGGCCGCCGGCGCCACGACGATCGGCCTGGCCGCGGCGATCACCGCCGTCGTCACCCTGACCCCGGCCGCCCGGATCGGGGTGGGGGCCGGCGTCGCGAACGCCGACCCGGTGAAGGTGCTGACCGAAGCGGCCGGCGCGGCGCTCACGGAACCGGCGACCGCGCCGCGCCCGGACCAGTTCCTCTACGTGAAGACGGAGTACCCGGGCCATCAGACACGCGAGGTCTGGTTCTCGGTGGACGGCACCCGTGACGGCTTGGTCGGCGACACGAAGATCCCCGGCTGCCGGGACGGGAAGGCGCCCGTCTACGGCGCGAACGACCCGAAGCTCGAAGGCACCCTGGAGGACTGCGTGCCCTCCCCCGCCTACCGGGCGGACCTGCCGACGACGGCCGACGCCATGCTCGACTACCTCTTGGCCCACTACAGCGGCAAGAAGGGCGACACCAACGCGCTCGGCAAGGACGTGATCAACCTGGTGGTCGAGCGGGCCCTCCCGCCCGGGGCCTACGCCGCGCTGTTCGAAGCGGCGGCGAAGGTGCCGGGCCTGGAGGCCCTCGACCACGTCACGGACGGTGCCGGACGCCCCGGGGTCGGCATCACCTGGCCGGTTCCGGGCGGCTCGTCGCCGGACGCGAAGCCGCTGGTGTTCGTCTTCGACGCCGCCACGCACCGGTACCTGGGCACGAACACCAGCGCGGTGGTGGTGAAGACCTTCGTCGACCAGGCCGGGCAGCGCCCCTGACCGCCCCAAGGTCAGTCGAGGCCGGTGCGGCCCTCGGCCCAGTAGGCCTTGCCCTTCAGGTCGCGGGGTGGCACCGGCCAGGTCCGGCTGTCGCGCCGCACCGCGTGGACCGTCGCCGCGTCACCCGTGACCACCAGGGTGCCCGGCCCGGCGGCCGCCGCCAGGCGCAGCAGTTCGGCGCGGTCGGCCGTCTTCTCGACGACCTGCGCGTCGAGGCCCAGGCCGGCCAGGACCTCGGTCAGCCCGGCCGGATCGCGCGCCTCGAAGACGTGGGACACCTCGGCGGTCACGGTCCGCAGCGCGCAGGCGAGGGCGACGCTGGACTCGTCCCCGACGAAGACGACGGGACCGGCGGGGTCACGCAGGTCGATCGACTTGCGCGGGCCGAACACCTCGCACGTGTCCCCGGCCGCGACCTGCCGCAGCCACTGGGCCGCCGGACCGTCGCCGTGGGTGAAGCCGAGCAGTTCCGTCACCCCGCGCCCGGCGTCCCAGCTCACCGGGGTGTACGTGCGCAGGCTCAGCGTGCCCCGCCGCGGCCGGAACTGCAGCTTCGCCCCGGGCACCCAGGTCGCCTTCCGGAAGGCGTCGGCCGCCAGCTCCACGCGTACGAAGTCGCCAGGCAGCCGGGTGACCCCGGCGACCCGGGCGGTGTCCAGCATCATGCCGCCGGCCAGATCGGCGAGGCGTTCGAGTGCGGTCATCGTGCTCCTTCTCGACGTCCCCATGGACATCTCACGAACTCTGGACGGGCTCGGGTACCGTTTAACGAACGGGTATTGCGGCCCCACGGCGACAGTCCTAGCGTGTGCCCCGACCGTTGACCGGACTGGGGGTCCCATGCCACGCCGTCGCTATTTCGTCATGTCCATCGGAGCGGTGCTCGCCGCCGGAATGCTGGTCTCGCCACCCGCGGACGCCGCGGCCGGGCCCACCACCCTGCCCGCGAGCCAGTACACGCTCAGCGCGAACTACACCCAGTTCGACGCCGTCAACACCGCGCTCGTCTCGACGCTCGGAACCGCCGCCGTGCACACGGTGATGGACAACGCGAACCACGACCGGACCGGCCTGCCGTCGTCGTTCGCCCCGGCCGGCCTGTCGACCGGGTTCCAGTTCGACAGCACGGACAACTCCGACTGCGCGAACTACCCGCAGGGCATCACGACCAGCCGGGACGCCGTCGGCACCGCGAACAGCGGCAACTACGACGGCCACCAGCTCGTCGCCGTCAGCTGGTACACCAAGGCCTCCTGCACCGGCGCGCAGGAGCGCAGCCGGATCACGCTGGTCGACTGGGACGCCACCTACCCCAACAAGTACCGCAAGATCCTGCTGGTGCAGCCCACCGGCACCGCGGCGGCGCCCGACTTCAAGGACATCCCGATCCACGCGGGCGGCGTCTCCTGGTACGGCGACTACCTGTACGTCGCCGACACCGGGCACGGCATGCGCGTGTTCGACATGCGCAAGATCCTCAAGACGAACACCGGTGGCACCGCCGACCAGATCGGCCACCAGACCGGCAGTACTTATTACGCGCACAACTACGCGTACGTCCTGCCGCAGGTCGGCACCATCACCGCGAACACGACGTCCGGCACCAGCCTCGCCTGGTCGTCGATCTCGCTGGACCGGGTCAGCAAGTCGATCGTGATGGCCGAGTACACCTGCGCGTCCGGCTGCACGGACTACCCGAACCGCGCCCCGCGCGCCGTCCGCTTCCCGTTCGCTTCGGGCGCGACGACGTTCGCCGCGACGACGACCGCGAGCCAGGCGCTGCAGCTGCCCTGGTACAAGCTCAACGGAGTCGCGTCCCACAACGGGCGCTGGTGGTTCAACTCGTCCGGGGACAAGAAGCTCTACTACTGGACCTCGGCGACCGGCTCGGCCACGCACACCTGGGTGGGCAGCGGCGAGAGCATCTCGTACTGGGAGGACTCGGCCAACGCCGACCTGCTGTGGAGCCTGCAGGAGGGCGCCGGCAGCCGGAACGTCTTCGCCGTCACGCAGGCCACCTACGGCGCCTGACGTACGCTGGGCGAAACGGGCGAACCAGATTGTCGGGAGTAACCAGTGACGGCGAGGCTCAAGCAGCTGCTCGTCGTGCTGCTGATCCTCCTCGGCACGGCGACCGGCGCGACCTCCTGGGACGCGCCGGTCGCCGCCGCCGGGCCCTCGGCGTCCACACAGGACACGGCGTCCGAGCGGCACGCCGTCCTGCGGGTCTCGGCGACGGCACCCCAGCTGTCCGCGCCGGCCCCGCACCCGGGGTGGGCGGTCCACCCGCCCTCGCCGGAATCCTCGACACCGCAACGGGTCGGCCGTGTCCTGGACGCGCCCGGCACCCGATCGGCCGTCTCACTCCCCACCGCGCAGTCCACCCGGGCGCCGCCCGCTCGGTGAACGCTCCCTGTTCACCGTTTCCGAAGTGAGGACTGCGTTGTGCCCTTTGCCGTGCTCGTTTTGCTGTCCGCGGTCGTCGTGGCCGCGGTCGGCCTGATCGTGAAGATGCTCCGTGACGACGAACCCCTGATGGGCGGGTTCGCGCTCTGCCTGCTGGTCGGCCCGGGCGCCGTGCTGGCGTTCCTGCACGTGGCCCTGGACGGCTGACGTCGGTGCGGGGCCGGGCTCCCGGTCCCGCACCCTTCCGTCGTCAGCCGGCGGTCTTGACGAGCGGCGCGTCCCGCGACAGCTCCCGGAACCCGACGCCGTAGTACAGGCCACGTGCCTTGGGATGGCCTGGCGCGCCCAGGCAGGCGACCGTCGCGTGGGTGGCGCCGGCGTCGCGCGCCCGCCGCATCGCGTGCAGCAGCATCGCCCTGGCCAGGCCCAGTCGCCGATGGGCAGGATGGGTCCCGACCGGCTCGAACTCGACGGTCTTGTTCACCTCGTCGAACCACATGATCGCCGACGCCGCCATCGTCCCGTCCGGCGCCTCGACCAGCACGTGCAGGTCGCCGCGATAGCCCGCGGTGCGCCGGAGGTCCTGGTAGGCCTCGACCGTGTACGCCGAGCGAGGCCAGGCGTCGACGTGGGCCTGGACCACGGCTTCCGGGCCGGCCTCGTCGGCGGTGCGGAACCGGAAGCCGTCCGCCAGCGCCGGTGGTTCGACGTCGGTGAGGTCCCGTTCGTTGAGCTGGGTCCAGGATCCGGTGTCGCCGAGTGAACCCGGGTCCGTCTCGTAGCCGTGCGCCGTCCACCGCTCCAAGCCGAACTCGTCGGCGGCGCACGGCAGCGCCGTGCGTTCGAGGCCCGCCGCCGTGGTGTCGTACCAGTCGATCACGTCGTCGACGAGGCCGGCGTGCCCGGGATGGACCTGGTGCGCCAGGCACGCCTCGGTGACGTCCTTCACCGTGCCGTCGCGGCGCCGCACCTGGTGCGGCATCCGGGCCCAGCCCCACGCGACCAAGTCGTCGCCGGAGAACCACAGCCGGCGGAACCAGCCGTCGCCGTAGGCGGCGTGCCCCTTGCCCCAGTTCCAGGCCAGCTCGCCGTACGACGTGTCGCCGTTCACCAGGTCCAGGCGGGTGGCGGTGATCCGCTGCGCCAGGCCCTGCATGAGCCGGACGTCGGCGGCGGTCAGCAGCTCGGCGTTCCCCATGGTGCGCATGGTCGCAGGACTCCGCGAAACCGTCGAATCCTTTACCCGGGGTCGGCGTCCGGGGCCGGTGCAGCTCGAGGACGACGATCTCGTTGACTTCCCGGCGCCACAACGGTTTCGAGGCGTACAGCGTGCGCTGCGGGCCGGCTCCCCAGGTTGAACCCGTTGAGCCACAACCGCAGGCGCGACAGGTCGTCAGCCGGCCCATGGCGTCGACCAGGATGGCTCCTGGCACCGCGTCGGCCGTCCGGGAAGCGCGACCGGCGCCGGCTCAGCCGCCGTGGACAGTCAGCCCCACGCCCGCGGCCAAGCGGTACGGCCGAGTGTCCACAATGGCCCCCAGCAGCCGCCTCAGCCGGGAGACCTCCGCGCGCACCGTCACCAGGTGCTCGGCGTCCCCGTACAGCGCCCGGCTCAACGCCTCCGCCGAAAGACCAGCGGGCCCCGCCGCGCGCAGGTACCCCAGGATCTCCGCGTGCCGTGGGGTCAGCGGGCGGCACCAGCCCGTGTCGCCGGACCGCATGCGCAGCATCGGCGCCGCGCTCAGGTCGAGGTCCAGCCACACCCGGCGCTCGGTGTCGGCCGGGCGCACGAGCCAGCCGTCCGCCAGCCGCTCGGGCAGGCACGCACCCAGGCCCGGCACCGCCAGCACCTGCCCCTCCGACGGCGCGGCGATCCGCTCCCCCGGCGCGATGCCGACGGCGTGGGCGACCCAGCCGTCGTCGTCGACCAGGAGGGCGGGGCCGGCCAGTACCGGTTCCGCCGTGCGCCGGAGGCGGTCGAGGCGTTGCTGGTGGTGGCGCCACAGCTCGGACTCGGCCAGCCTGCGCCCGGTCTCCACCAGCGCGCCGATCGCCGGGTGCAGCGTCAGCGCCGGACCGCTGACGTCGATCACCCCGAGCAGCTCGCCGGTGCGCGGGTCGTGCACCGGCGAGGCCGTGCAGTACCAGGGGTGCTGGTTCTGCTCGAAGTGCTCGCCCGCCAGCAGCTCCACCGGCGCGGCCTCGGCGAGCGCGGTGCCGATCGCGTTGGTGCCGACGCGGGCTTCGCGCCAGTCCGCGCCCTCGGCGAACCCCAGGGTGTCGGCCTGCCGCCGGATGCGCGGCGATCCCTCGCGCCACAGGATGACCCCCTCGGCGTCGGTCACCACCAGGAGCGTGTTCGCCGTGTCGAGGACCTGCCCGAGCTCGTCGATCACGTGCCGCAACGGCGAAGCGCGCCGGCGCCGCGCGACCTCGTCGAGCGGGACCGAGTCACGCCGGTTGATGCCGTCGGCGGCGAGGCCCAGGCTCAGCGCGCGGGTCCACGAACGGGACACCAGCGGCCGCGGCCGGACCCGCGGGCGGCCACCGCCGATCACGGCCTCGTGCATCCGGACGAGGTCACGTGCGTGCGCCGGGAGGCTGGCACCGGGCGGTAGGGAGCTGTGCACGCCCATGGGCCACCTCCGCACCGTCGCGTCGGCCCACCAGCCTAGATCCGCTCGCCGGGTAGGCCAAGGGCGTGCAACACGGTGCAACCCTTGCCGCCACGGTTCACCCAGGCGTGTGATCGGGGGCACAGTCGACGCTTGGGAGTGCTCATGACACAGACGGTGGATCGGACGGCCGCGACGGACACCCCGCAGGCCCGGGTCGACGCCTGGCTGAACCGGTTCGAAACGGCCCTCGCGGCCCGCGACGTCGAAGCCGCCGCCGCGCTCTTCGCCGTCGACAGCTTCTGGCGCGACCTGGTCGCCTTCACCTGGACGATCAAGACGGTCGAAGGCCGCGACGGCGTGACCGGCCTGCTGGAAGCCACCCTCGACGAGATCGGCCCGTCCGGGTTCCGCACCACCGAGCCGCCGACCGAGGCCGACGGCGTCACCGAGGCGTGGATCGAGTTCGAGACCGCGACCGGCCGTGCGAAGGGCCACCTGCGGCTGAAGGACGAGGGCGCGTGGACGCTGCTGACCAGCCTGCGCGAGCTCAAGGGCTTCGAAGAGCGGCAGCGCGACCGGCGCGCGAAGGGCGTCGAGCACGGGGTCGTCCGCGGCCGGTCGTCCTGGGCCGAGAAGCGCGCCGAGGAAGAGGCCAGCCTCGGCTACGCGCAGCAGCCGTACGTCGTGGTCATCGGCGGCGGCCAGGGCGGGATCGCGCTGGGTGCGCGGCTGCGCCAGCTCGACGTCCCGGCGCTGGTCCTGGAGCGCAACGCGCGGGCCGGCGACTCGTGGCGCAAGCGCTACAAGAACCTCTGCCTGCACGACCCGGTCTGGTACGACCACCTCCCCTACCTGCCGTTCCCGGAGAACTGGCCGGTGTTCGCGCCGAAGGACAAGATCGCCGACTGGCTGGAGATGTACACGCAGCTGATGGAGGTGCCGTACTGGACGAGCACCGAGGTCACGTCGGCCAAGTGGGACGAGACCGCCCAGCAGTGGCTGGTGAACGTCGTCCGCGACGGCGAGGAGCTGGTGCTGACGCCGCGGCACGTCGTGTTCGCGACCGGGATGTCCGGCAAGCCGAACCTCCCGGCGTTCCCGGGGATGGACGAGTTCGCGGGCGACCAGCACCACTCGTCGCGGCACCCCGGCCCGGACGCCTACGCGGGCAAGAAGGCGGTCGTCGTCGGGTCCAACAACTCCGCGCACGACATCTGCGCGGCGCTGTGGGAGCACGGCGCCGAGGTCACGATGATCCAGCGGTCCTCGACGCACATCGTGAAGTCGGCTTCGCTGATGGACCTGGGCCTGGGCGACCTGTACTCGGAACGCGCGGTCGCCGCGGGCGTCACCACCGACAAGGCGGACATGATCTTCGCGTCGATCCCCTACCGGATCATGGCGCAGTTCCAGACCCCGGTGTACGACGCGATCCGCGAGCGCGACCAGGACTTCTACGAGCGTCTCGAGAAGGCCGGTTTCCGGCACGACTGGGGTGACGACGGGTCCGGCCTGTTCATGAAGTACCTGCGGCGCGGCTCCGGCTACTACATCGACGTCGGCGCGGCCGAGCTGGTCGCCGACGGGAAGATCAAGCTGGCGCACGGCCAGGTCGACCACCTGACGCGCGACGCCGTGGTGCTGGAGGACGGCACCGAGCTGGCGGCCGACCTGGTCGTCTACGCCACCGGCTACGGCTCGATGAACGGGTGGGTCGCCGACCTGGTCGGCCAGGAGACCGCCGACCGCGTCGGCAAGTGCTGGGGCCTGGGCTCGGCGACGACCAAGGACCCGGGGCCGTGGGAGGGCGAGCAGCGCAACATGTGGAAGCCCACCCAGCAGGAGGGCTTGTGGTTCCACGGCGGCAACCTGCACCAGTCGCGGCACTACTCGCTCTACCTGGCGTTGCAGCTGAAGGCGCGGTACGAGGGCATCCCGACGCCGGTGTACGGCCTGCAGGAGGTGCACCACAAGGCGTGAACCGTTCCGGCGGGCCCGACGTGGTGAGTGGTGTGAGGTCACGTTCCGCCGAAGACGCCGAGATCACGCAGTGGGCCCAGCTCGCCGGCCGCGGCGACCACCGAGCCCTCGAACGGTTCCTGCGGGCCACCCAGCCGCACGTCTGGCGGTTCATCGCCGGTCTGAGCGACACGCAGACCGCCGACGACCTGACCCAGGAGACCTACCTGCGCGCGCTGGGCGGCCTCAGCCGGTTCCGGGCCGATTCGTCGGCCCGGACCTGGCTGTTCACCATCGCCCGGCGGGTCGTGGCCGACCACATCCGCGGCCTGCGGGCGCGTCCGCGCCAGGCGGCGCTGGACGACTGGCAGGCCGTCGCGGAGGGCGCCGCGCCGTCGGCCTTCGAGGAGCGGGTCGTGCTCGACCACCTCGTCGCCGCGCTCGAACCGGACCGGCGGGACGCCTTCGTCCTCACGCAAACCCTCGGACTGTCCTATGTGGACGCCGCCGCGGCGTGCGACTGCCCGGTGGGCACGATCCGCTCCCGGGTCGCGCGCGCCCGCGACGACCTCACCACGGCGATGCGGGACACCACCGTCCGCTGCGCCTAGGCTCGGCGGATGGGACGTCTCGTCACCGAAACGCTCGGCTACGACGGCGGCCGTCCGGTCACGGCGTACGTTCCGGCGGCGCCGCCCGAGGCCGTCGTGTTCGCCGGCGACGGTCAGCTGATCGCCTCGTGGGGTGACGTCCTCGAGGCCGCCGGTTCGCCGCCCACGATGATCGTCGCCGCCCACCGCCTCGACGACGAGACAAAACGGATCCACGAGTACTCGCCGGGCTTTTCCGCCTCGGCACGGTTCGCCGCCCACGAAACGTTTTTCGTCGAGGACGTCCGCCGCTGGGCGCGTTCGCGGTTCGGCGTCGCGCTGCCCGCCGAGCGAACGGCGGTGTCCGGCGTCTCGGCCGGCGGAGAGCTGGCGCTCGCCATGGGACTTCGCCATCCGGACGTCTACGGCACGGTCTTCTGCGCGTCACCGGGCGGCGGCTACCAGCCGCCCGCCGCCCTGCCGAAACCGCTGCCGCGCGCGTACCTCGTCGGCGGCACGAAGGAGCCGTGGTTCCTCGCGAACGCGACCCGGTGGGCCGACGCCCTGCGCGACGCGGGCGCGGACGTCGTCCTCACCGAACGGGACGGCCCGCACGGCGGCGCGTTCTGGCGGGAGGAGTTCCCGCTGATGGTGGCGTGGGCGTTCGCACCCTGACGAGAGACGGGGTGTAACAACCGGCGTGCCTCGACGACTTGATGTTGGTCGACGAAGGAGGCGCTCGGTGACGGACCCGATCACGGTGGATCCACTCGAGGAACTGACAGCGTTGTGGGCACCAGGAAGCGCTGTCCTGTGTGTCGGGGCAGGCGACCTCGGGGTTGAGTCGGTGGCGACCTGGCACGTCAGCCCGGCCGGCGATCCGACGGGAGCGTGGATCTACCCCGCCAGCGAAGTGTTCGGCTCTCAGGATGCGGCGCGACGTGTCTTGTCCTTCGTCGAACGTCGCGCGATCGCCGCCGTTCACCCGCAGAATCTGCAGGAGTGGCTCGACCGGCTGACCACGACGGCGAAGGTGAACGTCGAAGACGGCTGGTGGAAGGGGCAACTTTTCTCGCCGGTGGATGCGTTCCGCGAGACGGCCCGGCGAAGGCAGCAGTACGTCGTCACGGTCGAAGCCGCACGTGAGAACAGCAAGACGATCACTCCCCTGGAGTGGACACACGACCTTCCCGACGACGCCGAAGTCCAGGACTACTCCTCCCTGCAACGCATCGCCCGCATTTCGAGCGCGCCGGGGACTCCCGTGGTGTCCGAAATCCTGCCGATCGCCCGCACGCTGAGGTGGCTGGTGTCGATCTGGGCGGAGACCGAGCAGGTGAAGAACCGGCGCCGCTACGTGCGTGCCGAACACGGTGATCCCGACCCGCTCCCGCCGCAGTGGCTGGCCGCGGTCCAATCCGCCAGCACCAACCGGCTGCCGCTGTGACGACCGCACACGGCTACGCCGTCATCGACACCGAGACCACCGGCATCCTCACCGGCTGGCACCACCGCATCGCCGAGATCGCGGTCGTCCACGTGGACCCGCGCGGGAACGTCACCGACGAGTGGGTGACGCTCGTCAACCCTGACCGCGACCTGGGTCCCCAGGCCATCCACGGTATCCGGGCGGCCGACGCCCGCCGCGCGCCCCGGTTCGAGCAACTCGCCGGCGACCTCGTCGAGCGTCTGCACGGGCGCGTGGTAGTGGCACACAACTGGACTTTCGACGCGATGCACCTGCGTGCCGAGTTCGGTCGGCTGGGTGTCGACACGCCGTTCGAACCCGACGCCGGGCTGTGCACCATGCGCGCCGCAGGCCGGGCGCAGCTGAGTTCCGGACGGTCTCTGATCGACTGCTGCGCGGCCGCGAGACTGCCCGAGCGTGTGTGGCACACCGCGCTCGACGACGCGCGCGGAGCGAGCGAGCTGCTCGGCTTCCTCCTACGGCGCGCACCGAGCGCCGTGGATGTCACGGGCGCCCAGCTGCGCGCGGCGAACTGGGCCTGGCCACACCTCGAACGGCGTCGGACCCCGGCAGTTCGCCGGACGGCGATCGGCCACGTCGAACCACACTTCCTGGCGAAGCTCGTCGAGCGGACGCCACGGGACGGCGAACCCGTGGTCGACGCGTACTACGCCATGCTCGACGACGCCTTGCTCGACCGGCAGATCTCAGCCACCGAAGGCGACGCACTCGTCGAGATCGCCCACGACCTCGGCCTGCACAAGAGCGAAGTTGTGGCCCTGCACCTGAGCTACCTGCGCGACCTGGCCCGCGAAGCCTGGGCCGACCAAGTGGTCACCAGCGACGAGCGTCACGACCTGCTCACCGTGGCCACCCTCCTGGCTCTCGATCCGGCGATCGTCGAAACCATCCTCGACGAGGAGCGTGACGCCGCGCGGGCACCGGGGCAGGAAAGCAAGGTCGGCGGTCTGGTCCTGCGACCGGGCGACAAGGTCGTCCTGACGGGTGCGATGAAGCGCGAACGCGCCGACATCGCGGCCGAAGCCACTGCAGCAGGCGTCCGCGTCACCGGATCGGTCAGCAAACAGACGCGAGTCCTCGCCGCGGCCGACCCGGACTCCATGTCAGGCAAGGCCAAACGAGCCCGCGAATGCGGCGTTCCAGTCGTCTCCGAGGACGCATTCCTGCAGGCGCTCGCGAAGCTCGTCAGCTGGGACCGACAGCCTGCTGGCCAAACGGGCCGTGGGTCGCCGCACTCGCCGGCGATTTGGTCCACGGTGGTGAGATGTCTGCCTTGAAGACGCGGCACTCCGCCCGCACAGTGGTCCTGGACGAGAGGACCGCGCCCTGATCTGCAGGCACGTCATCCGTAAACAGGCAGGGACAGTGGTCGTGTGGGCGTCCCGGGCGGTGGCATCGAACCCGATGAGACTTCCTCTTACGAGTCCCGGCTTTCTCCGCGCTCGCCCTCGCGCCGTCACCGCCACGTTGGCCAGCGATTCCCGCTTTCGATCTCGGCGAAAGGATGATCGGTGAAGCGCATCGCGCTGTCCGAGGTCCGGGTGGTCGTCCGTAGCCGGACCACGAGGCGACCAACCAGACGCAGCGCTACGTCCGCGAGCAGCCCGACGGTTCAAGAACGTCGTTCAGGTCACCTTGATGACGACCTTGCCCGCGGCGTGGCCGTTCTCGACGGCGGCCAGCGCGGCCGGGGCGTCGGACAGTGGGTGGACCGCGCCGACCACCGGCACGAGGACTCCGTCGAGCGCCAGCTGCGCCGAGCGCGCCAGATTCTCGCGATCGAGGCGCCGCTCGACGAAACGCCCACCCACCTCGGGCACCGACTGGTCGCCCACGGCGATGACGTTGCGCGGTTCACGAGCCAGCGAGGCGACCGTCCGCAGCGAGGGCCCGCCGACCAGGTCGACGATCCCGTCGACGCCGTCCGGAACCAGGTCGCGGGCCATGGCGACGACGTCCCCCGCGGTGTAGTCGACGAACCGCACCCCGATCGCTTCGGCCTGCTCGCGCTTGGCGGAGCTGCCGGTGCCGAGCACGTGCAGACCGCGCGCCGTGGCCAGCCCGGCGACCGCCAGGCCGACCCCGCCGCCCACCCCGTTGACCAGGATCGTGGCGTCGGCCGGGAGGCCGAGCTGGTCCAGCGCGTCCACCGCGGTCGTGCCGGCCACCGGCAGCGTCGCCGCCACGGTCACCGGCAGCCCCGCCGGGATGCGCGCGGTGTTCGCCGCGGACAGCACGGTCGTCTCGGCGTAGGTGCCACCGCCGGTCAGCGCGAAGCCGAAGACCGCGTCCCCCACCTCGAGCCCGTCGACGTCCGCCCCCACCGCGAGCACGGTCCCGGCCGCTTCCATGCCCAGCACGCGCGGGAACGGGCGACCGCCGTCGAGCCCGGGGACCAGACCCGCGCGCAGGAGGTGGTCGAGCGGGTTGACCCCGGCGACGCCGACCCGGACCAGCACCTCACCGGAACCGGGGGCGGGATCGGGGCGGTCGAAGAACTCCTGCACCTCCGGCCCGCCGTACCTGCCGAAACCCCACGCCTGTCCCATTTTCCGCCGCCTTCCGGATGACCGCCCGGTGGTTCCGGGTCCTGCGGCCATCCTCACCGTTCACACCGGTGTCAGGGGCAACCGGCTGAGGCGCGGGTCACAGCTTCAAGCCGGCCGGCACGGTCCGGTGCCGGCCTCGAGCACCACGTCGAGCGCGCCCCGATCACCTGTCCCTGTCCGGCTTCCGCGCTGACGAACGCTCGACGGCTGCCGCATCGCGCTGTCCGCGATGCGCGGCCATCCGGACCGGGGAGTTCACCGCTCCGTCACCGGCATAACCGCCGATCCGTTGCACGACCTCGAAGAAGACCCGGCCGCCGAGCACCTGGGTGAAAAAATGCAGCAGTTCCCCGTGCTCGTCGCGGTCGTAGAGCACCGACTGGCGCCGCAGGGCGGTGAGCAGCTCGGGAGCCGGGGCCAGGCGGGCGTCGAGGTCGTCGTAGTAGTTCCCGGGGATGTCGAGCAGCGGAGCGCCGAGTTCCCGCATCCGGCGCGCGCTCGCGAGCGCGTCGTCACTGGTCAACGCGATCCGCTGTGGCTCCCGCACGCTCGGGGCCCATTCCCCTCGCCGCAACAGCGCGGATTCGAGGGTGATGCGGACGCGGCCGGACGGGTCCGTCACCGTGCGGCTGCGCACCAGCCCGAACGGCGCCGCGAACTCCGTCACCGGCTCCGGCTCGAGGCCGAGCACCGCGCGGTAGAACAGCGCGGCCTCGTCGAAGTGGTCGAACGGCTGGGTCAGGCCCAGGTAGTCGATCCCGGTCACCCCGCCGCCCGGGACGGACGCGCCGGACAGCGTGAAGTCGCCGAGCCAGCTGTCGCCGGTCTCGGCTCCGGTGCGGCAGAAGAAGACCGACGTCCCGTCCGGCGCGGCGATCGCCGAGAGGTCCGCTTCGCCCGCACGGTGATCGCGCGGCAGGATCGGCGCCAGCAGCCGCTGGGCCCGGCGGGCCGAGCCGACCGGGTCCGCGCTCTCGACGGCGACCGCGCCGACCGACGCGCTCCCCGCGGGGCCGGAACCGTCGTTGTTGAGCAGGATCCGCGCGTCGCCCTGCTGCCACAACCGCACGGGCTTGGACCGGTGCCGGCCCGTCTCGGCGAAACCCAGCCCGCGCAACGCGTCCGCCACCCGCGGCGCCGACACGTCGTCGACGGCCAGCTCGACGAACGTGTGCCCGCCCAGCGCCGGTGCCGGCGGCAGCTCCGCGACCCCGAGGTTCTCCTGCAGGGCCAGCAGCGAGCGCATCGCGTCGACGGCGGCCGGTGCCGGGTCGGCCTGGCGGAAGACGTCGTTGAACACCTCGAGCGACAGCGGCCCGCGGTACCCGGCCGCGAGCACGTGCCCGGTGAACGCGGTCAGGTCGAACGAGCCCTGACCGGGGAACAGCCGGTGGTGCCGGCTCCACTGCAGCACGTCCATCTGCAGCCGCGGGGCGTCGGCCAGCTGCAGGAAGAACAGCTTCTCGCCGGGGATCGTGCGGATCGCGGCCGGGTCGCTGCCCCGCGAGAGGATGTGGAAGCTGTCGAGGCACAACCCGAGTGCGGGGTGGGCGGCCCGGCGCACGATCCGCCAGGAGTGCTCGTAGGTGTTGACGAACCGGCCCCAGGCCAGCGCCTCGTAGGCGATCCGCAGGCCGCGCGCGGCGGCGTGTTCGGCCAGCAGGTGCAGCTGCTCGGCGGCGAGGTCGTCGTCGTCGACCGCGTCCGGGGACACCGTCGAGCAGACGAGCATCGTGGCGGTGCCCAGCTGCTCCATGACGTCGAACTTGAGCTCCGCGCGCCGGAGGTTCTTCGCGAGCACGGCCGGCGGCACCGCCTCGAAGTCCCGGAAGGGCTGGTACAGGTCGATCGACAGGCCGAGCTCGGCGCAGTGCTCGCTGATCTCCTTCGCCGACCACGGCGAGGCGACGAGGTCGTTCTCGAAGATCTCCACACCGTCGAACCCGGCCCGGGCGGCCGCGGTGAGCTTGTCTTCGAGGGTCCCGGAGAGGCAGACGGTGGCGATCGAACGGCGGGATTCAGTCGAGGACATCGGCGGGCTGCCTTTCGCGGGGGTTGTCTCCGGTGAGCACGCCGAGGTGGCGCAGCATCCGCCCGGCGTCGGGTTCGGCGCCGGTGAACAGGGTGAACGCCTCGGCCGCCTGGAACACGGCCATGCGGCCGCCGTCGAGGACCCGCGCGCCCCGCGCACGGGCGGTGCGGAGCAGCTCGGTTTCGAGCGGGCGGTAGACCACCTCCGCGACCCACAGGCCGGCCCGCAGCAGGCCGGCGGGCAGCGGCAGCCCGGGGTGGGCGGCCATCCCGGTGGGGGTGGCGTGCACCAGGCCGTCCGCGGCCTCGACGTCCGTCACGAGGTCCGTTCCCGCCGACGCGCGATCGGCCCCGAAGCGGCCGGCGAGGGCCTCGGCCAGTGCCTCGGCCCGGCCGGCGTCGAGGTCGAAGACCCGGACGCGGCCGGCGCCGGCGGTGAGCAGGCCGTGGGCCACCGCGGCCCCGGCCCCGCCCGCGCCGAGCACCACGACGGTGCCGAGGTCCACGTCCGGCAGCCCGGTCCGGAGGCCGCGGGCGAAGCCGGACCAGTCGGTGTTGTGCCCGATCGCCCGGCCGTCCCGGAAGACGACGGTGTTGACCGCGGCCAGGGCCGCGGCGTCGGCGGACAGCGCGTCCAGGTGCTCGAGCACCAGCTGCTTGCAGGGGTGGGTGATGTTGAGGCCGCGGTAGCCGGCGTCGCGAGCCGCGGCCAGCAGCGGGCCGACGGCGGTGGCCGGCACCCCGTGGTCGTCCAGGTCGAACCGCGCGTAGACCAGCTCCAGCCCGAGCCTGCGGGCCTCGGTCTCGTGCAGCGGCGGGCTCAGCGACGGCCCGATACCCGCCCCGACCAGCCCCGTCAGCACTGTGCCGGGCCTCGCCCGCGACGCGGTGGCGCGGATCGCCTCGACAGCCGAAGACAAGGACACGACCACTCCCGTAATGTACGAACCAGTACGTTATTTGTACCTCACCGTGTCGGCACCGTGAAGGGGCTTCGATCTCCGGCGACGTCCTAGAGTGGGCACACCAGCCGATGTGAGGGAAGGACGTCCGTGGCCGCACCAGCACAGGACGAGGCGACGAAGGGCAGGCCCGAACGCATTCGCGACGCGGACCGGACCCGCGCCGAGATCCTCGACACGGCCGCCCGCGAGTTCGCCGAAAAGGGCTTCGACGGTGCGCGGGTGGACGAGATCGCCGCGCAGACCCGCACCACCAAGCGGATGATCTACTACTACTTCACCAACAAGGACCAGCTGTTCGTCGAGGTCCTCGAACGGGCCTACACGGTCATCCGCTCCCTCGAGCAGAACCTCGACGTCGAGCACCTGGACCCCGCCGAGGCGATCCGGCAGCTCGCGGGGCTCACCTTCGACCACCACGAGTCCCACCCGGACTTCGTGCGGCTGGTCAGCATCGAGAACATCCACCGCGCCGAGCACATCGCGCGGTCGACCGCGCTGTCCAACCTCGCCAACCCGGCGCTCGACGTGCTCACCCGCATCCTCGCGCGCGGCCGTGAAGCCGGGCAGTTCCGCGACGACGTCGACGCGCTCGACGTCCACATGGCGATCAGCGCGTTCTGCGTGTTCCGCACCGCGAACCGCTACACGTTCAACGCCATCTTCGACCGCGACATGCTGGACCCCGCGCACCGCGAGCACCACCGGCGGATGCTCGCCGACATGCTCGTCAGCTACCTGACGACGCGCTGAGCTTCACGCGATCCGCACGATCCGGTCGGCGACCGGCGGGTACCGGGCGAGCACCTCCGGATCGTGCCCCGGGACCACCAGACCGGTGCCGGCGAGCTCCTTGACCCGGTCGAACGCGGCGTACACCCCGGTCGTCGAATGCAGCAGCGGAGCCGGGTGGTCGCGTTCGATGTTCTCGTAGAAGTGGCTGGCGTCCGAGGCGAGCACGACCGCGCCGGCGGCGGTCCCGGCCCGGACGACCTGCATCCCGGCGGTGTGCCCGCCGACCAGGTGGACGCCGATCCCGGGCACGACCTCGGCGTCCCCGTCGACCAGGTCCACCGGCGCGTCCCGCAGGTGGCCGAGGACGACGTCGTCGAGCAGCCAGCGCTCCCGCTCGATCCGTTTCGCCCACGGCCCGGTCCAGTAGTCCATTTCGGACCGCTGGACCACGAACCGCGCGCCGGGGAAGTCGGCCACCGTGCCGCAGTGGTCGTAGTGCAGGTGCGTGAGGACGACGTGGTCCACGGCGGCCGGATCGATGCCGAGCCCGGCGAGCAACCGGACCGGCTCGACGTAGTCGAGTCCGTCCATCTGCCGCGCCCGTTCCGGCCGGATGCCCGCGTCGACGACCACCGTGTGCTCCGCCGACACCGCGACCCAGACGTAGTAGGCGGTCGGGTGACGGTCCGCGGAATCCTTGCCGTAGCCCAGGAAATGCTCTCCGCGGTAGCCGGTCCGCCGGCCGTAGCACAGGGCGTAGACCTCGAACTCGCTCACTTCGGGACGCCGGCCTCACTCCGATCGGGCACCGGTTCCTTGCGCCCCAGCTCCTCGGTCGGCACCCGGTAGGTCTCCCGGCCGGTGGCCACCGCGACGACGTTCACCAGGCACAGGGCCGCGGTGAAGACCGCGACCCCCAGCCACGCGCCCCGGCCCGTTCCCGTCAGCGCGACGGCGATGGTGGGCAGGAAACCGCTGATCGCGAACCCGATCTGGGTGCCGATGGCCGTGCCCGACAGGCGCACTCGCGCGGGGAACATCTCGCCGTAGAACGCCGGCCACACGGCACTCGTCGCGGTGTAGACGATGCCGAACATCCCGATGCCGACCACGAAGATCCAGAGGTAGCTGCCCGCCGCGATGGCCCCGAGGTAGGCGAAGATCAGGATCGCGCAGCCCACCGAACCACCGATGAAGATCCGCTTGCGCCCCACGCGGTCGGCGAGCTTCGCCCACAGCGGGATCGAGATCACCGCAGCGACGTTGGCCAGCACGCCGACCCACAGCATGGGGGTCTTGTTCAGCCCCACCGTGTTCACGGCGTAGCTCAGCGCGTAGACGGTGAAGATCGTGCTGACCGAGGCGATCAGCGCCGCCACGACCACGCGCAGGACGTCGGCCCAGTGCTCGCGCAGCAGCACGGCCAGGGGCATCTTCGCCACCTCACCGGTCGCGACCTCCTGCCGGAAGACCGGGGTTTCGTCCAGCGAGCGGCGGATGAAGTAGCCGACCAGCACGACGACGGCGCTCAGCCAGAACGGCACCCGCCAGCCCCAGGACAGCAGTTCCGCCTGTGGCAGCGCGGCGACCGGCAGGAACACCGCCGTCGCGAGGATCTGCCCGGCCTGGGTCCCGCTGAGCGTGAAGCTCGTGTAGTAGGCGCGCCGGTGCTCCGGGGAGTGTTCGAGGCTCATCGAGTTCGCGCTGGCCTGCTCGCCGCCGGCGGAGAAGCCCTGCAGCAACCGCAGTACGACCAGCAGGATCGGCGCGGCCACGCCCAGCGAACCGTAGCCGGGCAGGCAGCCGACGAGCACAGTGGACAGTCCCATCAGCAGCAGTGTCGCCAGCAGGACCCGTTTGCGGCCGAACTTGTCACCCAGGTGCCCGAGCAGGAGCGCCCCGAGCGGCCGGGACACGTAGCCGACACCGAAGGTCGACAGCGCCAGCAGCGTGCCGGTGGCCGGCGACGACGCCGGGAAGAAGATCTTGTTGAAGACCAGTGCCGCCGCCGTGCCGTAGATGAAGAAGTCGTAGTACTCGAGCGCACTGCCGATCCACGCGGCCAGGGCCGCTTTGGCGGGCCGTCCCGCGGGCGGTGTCTCCAGTGTGCCGTCCGGACGATCGGTCACGTCGATCTCCTCCGCGGGTGCGCCGTCGCAGTCCAGGGCCCTCGGCCGCGCGGCTATGTACCGTACGGTTAATTAGAGAGGTTGAACGGCGTCCCGGGAGTTGTCAAGTCTCAGCGGCGGGCCGGCCGGATCGACGGTGGCTCGGCGTAGATCACCGCGCTACCGTGCCGATCATGAGCACGGACGACTGGCTGGCCGACGTTCGCACCTCTTACGACACCCTCGCTGCCGGCTACGCCGACCAGGTGCGCGAACTGCTGGACGGGCGGCCGCACCTGCGAGCGGCTCTCGCGCTGTTCGCCGACAACGTGCGGGCCGCCGGCGGCGGCCCGGTGGCGGACGTCGGCTGCGGGCCCGGCTACGTCACCGCCCACCTGCACGAACTCGGTGTCGACGCGTTCGGCATCGACCTCTCCCCCGGGATGATCGAGGTGGCCCGGCGCGACCACCCCGGCCTGCGGTTCGAGGTGGGCTCGATGACGGACCTGGCCCTGCCTGCCGCCTCGGTGGCCGGCCTGCTCGCCTGGTGGTCGCTGATCCACATCCCCGACCACGAGGTGCCGACCGTGTTCGAGCACTTCCACCGGGCCCTGCGGCCGGGCGGACCACTGCAGCTCGGGTTCCACGTCGGCGACGGATCCCGGTCGGAGACCGACCACCTCCGGCAGCCGGACCAGGTGGCGACCTGGCTGCGCGAGGCCGGGTTCGACGTCGAGGCCCAGTGGCTGCTGCACCCGGACGAGAAACCGGGAGCGGTGCTGTTCGCACGCCATAAGCCCTGACTTCGGCAACCGCCAGTCATCCTCGAGAACGACCTGAATCTCGGCCGCCGGAGTGACGCCCGAGTAGCGCCGAGGCCCTTACGCTTCCGTCCGGTGAGCGGATTTCCGCGGAGTTTTCGAGGAGGAGTACCACGTGAAGTCGGGCGAATACGTTGCTGCGACCGCAGAGGAACTCGCGGCGAACACCGCGGCGGACAAGGTCGCCGGCGGGGTGAGCCAGAAGGCGTTGTTCCGGCGGCGCGGCGAAATCCGGTTCGACGGGGACACGCTCACCCTGAGCGGCTGGGCCGGCGGACAGGACCTGCACCTGCGCGGCGCGGACGTCACTTCGGTCCGGCGAGAGTTCACCGACCTGTACGGCCGGTTCGTCGGCGGGCTGCTCGACAAGGGCAAACCGCTGATCCTGGAGACCGGCGCGGGCGAGATCTACCTGCTGATCGACCGCAAGGAGTTCATGGAGACCACCGACAACAAGTCGTGGGAGAAGGAGCTCGCCGCCTGGAGCGGCCGACAGTAGGGTCCTTTGTGGACGTCGCCCGGGAAAGGTGATCGTGAGTCCGGCGCGGATGCGGGACCCGGAACTACCATGCGGGTCATGCGCGACGAGGACGATGCCGGAGACCAGCCAGGGCGAGCACGGTCCTACCGCAAGGCCGAAGAGCGGCGTGAGCAGGTCCTGGCGAAGGCGATCGAGCTGTTCGCCCGGCACGGTGTGGACACCTCGCTGCGCTCGATCGGCGAGTCGATCGGGGTTTCCCACGCCGCGCTGCGGTACTACTTCCCATCACGGGACGACCTGCTGATCGCCGTCTACCAGGCACACGAGGCCGCCGACGACGAGGAAGACGGCAAGGCGCTGCCGATCGAGGACGGTGATTCGGCGACCGCGGTGATGAAACGCAGCGCGTTGCGCAACCGCGAGGTCCCGGGCCTGGTCGAGCTGTACGCGACGTTGACGACCGACGCCCTGCAACCGGACCGGCACCCGGCCGTGCGGGACTTCGTGTGGCAGCGGTTCCGGCGCGTGCGCGCGCAGCTGGCCGAGCTGGTGCGCGAGGGGCGGAGCGCCGGCACCGACGTGGACGCCGACGACGCGGCAGCCCTGCTGGTCGCCGCGTCCGACGGGCTGCAGGTGCAGTGGCTGCTCGACCCGGAGGCGGTCGACGTGCACCGCGTGCTGAGCCTGCTGGAGCGGCTGGTGCTCGGGTCAGCGCACCCGCGTCATGACGGCGAGACCGACCACGGCGGCCAGCCCGAACCCGGCGGGCAGCAGGAACACCAGCGGTAGCCCGGCCCAGGCCGCGCCCAGCCCGCCGGCCAGCCCGCCCAGCGCGGAGCTGAGCGCGGTCGAACTCATGAAGATCGCCGAGGCGGTGGCCACCGCCTCGGGCAGCAGCCGCTGCGCGACGATGATGCCCAAGGTCGCGAACACGCCCCAGACCCCGCCCATCAGGATCTGCCCGGCGAACAGCCCGGCCGCGGTGCCGGTCAGCGCGAAGCAGAGGTTCGCGCCGACCCCGAACCCGGCGGCCAGCACCATCAGGCGGACCTCGCCCGTCCGGCGGGCGACGACCACCGCGATGGGCATGAGGACCAGCTCCACCAGGGGCTGGATGCCGATGATCGCGCCGCTGAGCGCCGGGCTGAACCGCAGCTGGTCGTTCATGTAGATCGGCAGGAAGGCGTACTTGACCGACTCGCCGGCGTAGACGCAGACGTAGAGCGCCGTGAACGCGAGCAGCGGCAGCATCGCGCGGACGCCGGGCCGGGCCGGGAGCGATCCGCCCCGTGCGGCCGGCCGGGCCACGCCCGGATCGCGCAGCGCGCCCAACGGCACCAGCTGGGCCAGGGTCGCGACGGCGGTCGCGAACAGCATCACGCGGGAGCCCGCGACGGCCGCCAGGAACGACCCGGCCACCGGCCCCACGACCCAGCCCGCGGTGAGCGCCATGCGCACGATCGCCACGACCCCGTCGTTCGCCGGCCTCGGGCGCAGCGCCGCCTGATCGTGGATGGCGGTGAACAGCTGCGACGTCGCGGCGCCGGCGAAGCCGAGCACGACCGCGCTCACCACGAACGGGACCCACAACCGGGGCGCGAGCGCGATCGCGGTCCACCCGGCGAACCCGACGACCGCGCACAGCCGGAACAGCCCCAGCCGTGACCCGGTGCGGTCGGAGCGGGCGCCCACCAGGTAGCCCGCCACCGGCGCGGTGAGGTTGGTCAGGTAGTACAACCCGGCCACCGTCAGCGACGCGTGCAGCTCGCCGACCAGGAACGACGCGATCTGCGGGGCCGCGGCGGAAAACCCCAGCCCGGACAGGAACAACGCCACCGTCGACCGGACGTACAGCGGGGTGGCCCACACCAGCCGCAACGCCGTCTGCCCGGGCTGTCCGGGCTGTCCGGTCCCGGGATCGAGACCCGGCCCAGCCCCCGAACCGGGAGGTTGTCCGTTCATCCCCGGGAACCTACCCGCCAGATTCTTCCAATGGAAGAATCCGGCTTCACCCGCAAGCGGCGAGGGGGCTGTCCGCGTGGAGGTTCACCAGTACCGCACGGAACAGATCCAGCACGGTGCCGTCTTCTCGTCGTGCTCGCACAGCGCTTCGCAGGCGGCTTTCGCACGCCGGTGGTCCCTCAGCCGTCCGCTCAGCCATTCGCGCACGGTCAGCCGCCGGATGCCGGACAGCTCTGGGGCATCCGCGTCACGCTCCCGCTGGAACCAGCCTCGAGCGGTCATGGGAACGGCACCTCGTCGTCTTGTCGGTGACGCCGGCTGGAAGCGCTTTCCTGCTGCTCACACCCCGAGCATGCGCCGCAGGTCCGGGGCGTGGCGCCGGGAAACGGGCACCAGCTCGTGGGTCCGGGAGTCCATGATCAGGAACAGCTCCCCCTTGATGCCCCGCTCGATCTCCGCCACCCGGCGCAGGTTCACCAGGAACCGCCGGTGCGCCCGGCGGAACCCGTAGGACGTCAGGGACCGCTCGACGTTGTCCAGGCCGCGGGTCGCGGCCTGGATCCGGCCCCGTTCGGTGACCAGCCAGACGATGTTCCGCTCGGCCTCGGCGTAGCGGATCTCCGACGGGGCCAGCAGGACCAGCCGGTCGTTGCGCATGCCGACGACGCACCGGGGCAGCGGCCCGACCGCTTCGTCGGCGCCTCCCTCGTAGGCTTCGCCTTCCTGCACCCCGAACGCGCACAGCATGCCCACCACGTGGTTCGCGTCGACGACCGACCGCATGGTCACCGGCGTGGGCTCTTCACCGGGCCGCACCGGCAGCCGGGCGTGGCCGCTCCACTCGGCGCTCCCCCGCGCCCGGTCCTTCGCCCACCGCAGCACTTCCGGCAGCCCCGTGATGTCCGGGGTCCACCGCCGCGCCGGTTCGGTCACGCCCGTGACGATGCGGGCTTCACCGGTCAGCCCGAGCATCGCGACGGCCGATTCGTTCGCCGCGAGCACGTTTCCCCCACGATCCATCGCCAAGAACGAACCGCCGGCCTGCGCGCACTTCCTGGTGAACTCGGCGACGACCTTGTCGGCTTCGTAGATGGCGCGCCGGTAGATCTCCTGTTCCACGAACGCGGCCGCTTGGGTCAACCACGGCGGCACGCGCTCGGACAGCGTCGCGTTCCACCGCGAAATGTTGATCGACGCGACCGGCGCGCCGGTCACCACGTCGCGGATGGAGGTGCCCGCGCACGCCCACTGGTGGAACGCTTCGCACCAGTGTTCCGGCCCCGTCACGGTCACCGGACCGGACACCTCGAGCGACGTGCCCATCCCGTTGGTGCCGGTGCACTCCTCCGACCACGACGACCACGGCGCGAGGTTGTGCAGTTCGGCGCGCCGCTGCGCGGTGGGATCGCCCCAGGCGCCGAGGACGCGCCCGTCCCCGTCCGTCACGGTGACGACGGCGCCGTCGTGCTCCACTTCCTGGCCGGCCAGCGCACCGAGGCCACCGAGCGCGGTGAAGATCACGCCGGTGTCGCTCCGCCTGCCCTCGTCGGCCCGGGCCTCCGGCGCGACGTCCAGCGCGCGGTCCACGTCGTAACGATCCCGGCACCGGTACCAGGAGGCGAGGATCTCGGGCCGCACGCCCGTTTCGACGTTTTCGCCGGCGGCGAAGTTTTCCCACGCGCGGGCCACTTCCCTCGCCGACGGGGTGGCCATCAGGGAGCCGGCGGATCCGGTCCGGCTCGGTGCGATCCGCAGCGGCGGCACTCGCCCCGTCATCGCGACCTCCCTTCCCTGCGGCGAAGCGTCTCAAGACAGGTTCACGCAGTTCGGCCACACCGCTGTAGAACTACCCGATCGGACGGGTGGCTCGGGCGAAGAAATCCGGGCAGACTTCGAGCATATGCCCGGCTGGTGGCGAAACGCCGTCCCGACCGCTGGTGGGTGAATGGCCGCCGCCCGTCATCGCCGCACGACCGTTCGTGGGAGGTTCACCCGCGGTCATCACGCACGGCTTGCCCTCGATCCGATGGCCGGTTTAGCTTGCTACGAAGGCCAAACGCCACGCCCGGGCCCGACAGACCAAAGGCGGTCTCCCCATGGCACAGGTACGCCAGCTCGATCCGGGCTCCCGCGGCCGTGGCGGCGCGACGGTGTTCCAGGCGTGGGAACGGTTCGCGCGAGGCGGGGACGACCTGAGCGGGGTGCGGCCCGAGATAGCGATTTCCTGGCACCGGTGCCGGGACCAGTACCGGGTCGACCCGGGCCTGACCGAGGCCCCGGCGGCCGTCGCGGACGTCGGCCACGCGCTGGAGCACGACGTCGTGTTCGCCGAGCTCGGCTTCCGCGCGGCCTCGCTGGCCCACGAGGTCGGCGCCCTCGGCGGCATGGTGACCATCACCGACGGCACCGGCCGGGTGCTGGCCCAATGGGGTGACCAGGCCACGCAGGACGTCGCCGCCGAAGCCAACCTGGCCCGGTGGTTCTGCTGGTCCGAGGGCACCACCGGGACGAACGGCATGGGTACCGCGCTGATGTCCTACGCGCCGGTGCTGATCCGCGGCGCCGAGCACTGGTGCCGGGCGTTCCACGACTGGACCTGCGCCGGGGTGGCGGTACGGGACGTGGTGACCCGGGAACCGGTCGCGGTGCTCAACATCGCGTGCTGGCGCGGTGACCTCCCCGGCACGGTGGGGGCCTGGCTCGGCAACGCCGCCACGATGACCCAGCGCATCCTGCGCCGGCGTGCCAAGGACGACGGCGCCGAGCTGATGGCCGCCTTCAGCCACGTCAGGTCGGGCTCGAGCGCGGCGCTCGCGGCCGTGGACGCCGCGGGCCGGGTCGTGCTCGCCGACGACACGGCGGGCGTGCTCCTCGGCATCCCCGGCTCCACACCGGCACCCGATCCCGCGGTGCGGTGGAAACCGGAGCTGCCGGAGTTCATCCGGGCCGCCAAGTACGCCGCCGAGCAGGCGGCGCGCAACCCCGGCTGGTCCGGCTCGACGCAGATCTCCACCCGGCTCGCCAGCGAACCGACGTCGATCAGCTTCCAGCCGGTCTTCCTGTCCGGTCATCTGGTCGGCAACGTCGTTTCGTTCGGTGTGGCCGAAGGGGATCCGTTGCCCCGGGCGAAGGAGGACGTGCCGCCGCACGTGCAGCCGCACCGGATGGTCGCGACCCGCGAGAACCGCATGGTCCTGCTGTGGCTGCCCGAAGTCTCCTTCGCGCAGTCGGACGGCAACGACGTCTGGCTGTCCACCGACCAGGGACTGCTGCGCTCCGCCTCGCCGGGCCTCGACCGGCTCGAAGCCGAGCTGACCGATTCCGGGTTCCTCCGGGTGCACCGCCAGTACGTGGTGAACCTCAGCCGGATCCGGGAGGTCGAGCGCCGGCACAAGGGCGAGCTGTTCCTGGTCATGGACGACGACGCCCAGACCATGGTCCCGGTTTCCCGGCGCAACGCCCCGACCGTGCGCCGGGCGCTGGAGATCTGACCCGGCCGGTCAGCCGCGGTACCGGTGCACCTCGCAGACGCAGTACATGAGGCGGCAGTCGTAACACGCGGGCTTGTCCACGCAAGTGATGCAGCGCTCGCAGTGCACCGGTTCGGTGTGCCGCGCGACGTCATCGGGCCCGTAACGTTCCCCGCAGTACAGGCACGGCGGCGGCTGCTCCATCACATCACCTTCGTCCCGTGGCCGGGCCGTCGCGGGAACGACGGCCCGGCGACGGCTCAGTCACGTCAGCGGCGGTTTCCCGTCACAGGGAGAACACGATCAACGCGGCACCGTGTCCCTGGCCGGACAGGCCGGGGACGATCCCCTCGAGCCAGCCGCCCCAGCCGACCGGCACCGCGATGTACTGCTTGTCCTCGACGGTGTAGGTGCTCGGGCTGCTGTGGTGCCCGCTGCCGCACTGGAAGCTCCAGAGCTTCTCCCCGGTTTCCGCGTGCAGCGCCAGGAACTCGCCCGCGGGGGTGCCGGCGAACACGACGTTCCCCGCGGTGCTGAGGGTCGAGGCGGCCATCGGCATGCCGTCGAGCCGGTGGCGCCACTTCTCCTCACCGTGGGAGTCGAACGCGCTGACCGAGCCGGCCATGTCGTCGATGTCGACCTCGACGGCGGCACCCCAGTAGGGCATGCCCTCCTTGAACTCGCGACGGCGACGGGTCGCGGTGGCACCCACGTCGGCCACCGGGACGTAGAACAGGTCGTGGTCCGGGTTGTACGACACGTGCGTCCATTCCTTCGCACCGGCGGGGCCGGGGAAGAAGTGACAGGGCTCGCCTTCCTTGTCCGGGTACTTCCGGGCGGTCACCTTGCCGTCGCGGGTGATCACACCCCAGTCGATCCGGTCGACGAACGGCGTGACGTGCTGTAGTTCGCCGTTGGTGCGGTCGAGGACGAACATGTACCCGTTCTTGTCGAAGTGGGCCAGCAGCTTCTTGCCGTCCCGCTCGAACAGGGTCATCTCCATCGTGGAGTCGTAGTCCCACAGGTCGTGCGGGGTGAACTGGTAGTGCCACTTGATCTCACCGGTGTCGACGTCCAGCGCGACCACGCTGTCGGTGTAGAGGTTGTCCCCCGGCCGGACGTCGCCGTCGAAGTCGGGAGCCGGGTTCCCGGTGCCCGCGTAGTAGAGGTTCAGCTCCGGGTCGAAACTTCCGGTGACCCAGTGGTTCGCGCCGCCGCGCTGCCAGGCCTCGCCGTCGGCGGGCCAGGTCTCCGAGCCGGGTTCACCCGGCTTCGGCACGGTGTAGGTGCGCCAGCGCCGCTCGCCGGTCTCGAGGTCCCAGCAGTCGATGTGGCCGCGGACGCCGTACTCGCCGCCGGAGGACCCGGTGATGAGGGTGTCCTTGATGACCAGCGGGGCGATCGTGGCGCTCTCGCCGGCCCGGACGTCGCCGATGGGCTTCTGCCAGACCTTCCGCCCGGTGGTGGCGTCGAGCGCGAGCAGCTGGGCGTTCTGGGTCACCATGTAGACCTTGCCCTTGGCCACCGCGCAGCCCCGGTTGACGTTGGCGCAGCACAGGGTCACGTCGATCGGGATCGCGTGCTTGTAGCGCCACAGCTGCTCGCCGCTCTTCGCGTCGAGCGCCCAGAGCCAGCCGTCCCAGCCGGTGACGAACATGACGCCGTCGACCACCAGCGGGCAGGCCTCGAACGCGTACGTCGAGGTGGAGGCGATCATCCCGCTCGCGCCGGCCTGGAAGATCCAGGCGACCTTCAGGTCCTTGGCGTTCCCGGCGTTGATCTGGTCGAGCAGGCTGTGCCGCTTGCCGTCGTAGTCGCCGTAGTAAGTGATCCAGTTGTGGGATTCGCTGCGCGCCTGCAGGATGCGCTCGTAGTCGACGCCGCGCGTCACGTCCGGCGCGCGGTGCGGCAGGTTGGACAGCTTGCTGTGGTCGAACGCCTTGCCGGCGTCCAGGTACTCCAGTGTCATGGGTTTCCTGCCTTTCTACGGCCGCGGCTGGGCGGGTCGGTCGAGCTTGGCCTCCGGCGGCACTTCACCGGTCACGACGATGGCGGCGGTCAGGCCCCGGCCCTCGTCGTTGCCGGCCGGTGAGCCGTACCAGTAGCAGCCGGGACCGTCCAGTTCGATGGTCGCGCTGCCCTTCGAGTGGTTCAGCAGGCCGATGAACTGCTTGTCCCCGTTGCTGGGCAGCAGGCAGGCGTGGGTGTTCTTGTCGTCGTTGATGATCGTCAGTTCGAGGACGCCGGAATGCGGCATGATCAGCACCCCCGGCTCCCACGCCATCGCGTCCTCCCGGATCCGGATGGTCGCTTCCATCGTCCCGTCGGCCCGCTCGTCCGCCCTGGCGATCGTGCCGGACCCGAGCACGGCACCGATGGTCGCCTTGTTCTGTCCGCGCAGCTCGGCCAGGAGGTCTTCTCGTTCCTGGGTAGTCGTCATCGGACCTCACCTCCTCAAGTGCGGATGCGCACTTTTGTTGTCCTGCAACGAGTTCGGACTCTACCGCCGGGGAGCCCGGCACGATATCCGTTGCCACAGAACAGCCGAGCCCCACCGTTCGCCCGGCGAGAGGTACCGTTCAGCGCAGGTCGAACCGGTCGAGTTCCATCACCTTCACCCACGCTTCCACGAAGTCCCGGACGAACCTCCCGCCCGCGTCGTCACTCGCGTACACCTCCGAAAGCGCTCTCAGCTCGGAGTGCGAGCCGAAGAGGAGGTCGACCCGGCTCGCGGTCCACCGCACCTCGCCGGTGTCCCGGTCGCGGCCCTCGTAGGTCGCCGTCCAGCCGGCCTCGCCCCGTTTCGGTGCCCATTCCGTCGTCATGTCCAGCAGGTTGACGAAGAAGTCGTTCGTCAACGACCCCGGCGCCGAAGTCAGCACGCCCACCGGGGAACGCCGGTGGGTGACGCCGAGCACCCGCAGCCCGCCGAGCAGCACCGTCATCTCGGGTGCGCTCAGGGTCAGCAGGTTCGCCCGGTCGACCAGCAGGTGCTCCGGCGGCATCCGGAAGCCGTCGCGCAGGTGGTTCCGGAAGCCGTCCGCCCAGGGGTGCAACGCGCCGAACGACTCGACGTCGGTCCACTCCTGGGTCGCGTCGGTGCGCCCGGGGCGGAACGGGACGCCGGCCTCGTGGCCACCGGCCGCGGCGGCGCGCTCCACCGCGGCGCACCCGCCGAGCACGATCAGGTCGGCCAGCGAGATCTGCTTGTCCCCCGGCTGGGCCGTGTTGAACCGCTCTTGAATCCCTTCCAGCGCGGGCAGAACGACGTTCAGCTGGTCGGGTTCGTTGACCGGCCAGCCGCGCTGCGGTTCGAGCCGGATCCGGGCGCCGTTCGCCCCGCCGCGCTTGTCGCTGTCGCGGTAGGTCGAAGCCGACGCCCATGCCGTCGCCACGAGTTGCGTCACCGTAAGGCCAGAGTCGAGGATCTCGCGTTTGAGAGCGTCGATGTCGGCGGCGTCCACCAGTGCGTGGTCCACCGCCGGCACCGGGTCCTGCCAGAGCAGCCGTTCGGCCGGGACGAGCGCCCCCAGGTACCGCCGGCGCGGGCCCATGTCGAGGTGGGTCAGCTTGAACCAGGCCCGCGCGAAGGCGTCCTCGAACTGGTCCGGGTGCTCGAGGAACCGCCGCGAAATCGCCGCGTAGACCGGGTCCTCCTGCAACGAGAGGTCCGTGGTGAGCATGACCGGGTGGTGTTTTTCGTCCGGGTCGAAGGGGTCCGGCACGGTGCCCTCGCCCTGGCCGCCGGCCGGGATCCACTGCCACAGGCCGGCCGGGCTGAGCTCGACGTCCCACTGGTAGTCGAAGAGCGTCTCGAAGAACGTGTGGTCCCACCGGGCGGGCGTGCGCGTCCACATCCCTTCCAGGCCACTGGTGACCGTGTCCGCGGCGATTCCGCTGCCGTGCCGGCCGGTCCAGCCCAGGCCCTGCGCGGTGAGTGGCGCGGCCTCGGGTTCGGGCCCGCAGGTCACCGGGTCCGCCGGGCCGTGGGTCTTGCCGAAGGTGTGCCCGCCCGCGATGAGCGCCACCGTTTCCTCGTCACCCAGCCCCATCCGCCGGAAGGTCTCCCGGATGTCGCGGGCCGCGAGCCGCGGGTCGGGGTTGGTGGCCGGGCCCTGCGGGTCGACGTAGATCAGCCCCATCTCGGTGGCGGCGAGGGGTTCGTCGAGCTCGCGCAGGCCGCTGTAGCGGTCTTCGGCCAGCCATTTGCGTTCCGGGCCCCAGTACGTCTCGTCGGGCCCCCACACCTCGGCCCGGCCGCCGCCGAACCCGAAGGTCCGGAAACCCATGGACTCCAGCGCCCGGTTGCCGGCGAAGACCATCAGGTCCGCCCAGGAGATCCGGCGCCCGTGCTTCTTCTTGATCGGCCACAGCAACCGGCGCGCCTTGTCCAGGTTGCGGTTGTCCGGCCAGCTGTTCAACGGCGCGAAGCGCTGCATGCCGGCCGCCGCACCACCCCGGCCGTCGCTGACGCGGTAGGTCCCCGCGGCGTGCCAGGCCATGCGCAGCACGAGCGGGCCGTAGTGCCCGAACTCGGCGGGCCACCAGTCCTGGGACGTCGTCAGCACCTCGTCGACGTCCCGCGCCAGTTCGCCGAGGTCCAGCGTCGCGAATTCCGCGGCGTAGTCGAAGTCCTCGGGCCGGCGCCGGTGCAGGGCCGTCAGGTCGACCCGGTGCGGCCACCAGTCGTTCGGGTCACCGCTCGCCACCGGAGGGTTCCGCAGCCGGGCCGCCCGGGTCCGGCCCAGGATCTCGTCGTAGGTGCGGTAGACGTGGGTGTCGGGATTTTCGGGCATCCGGTGTCACCTGCGGTTCAGCCGAAGGCCAGTGGCAGCAGGATCGCCGCGCCGAGCAGCGCTATCCCGCTGAACAGGTCGGACCGGACCCGGACGACCTTGGCCGCCAGCCGCCCCACGTACAGGCCGGCGAACGACATGATCACGGTCATGCCGCCGAAGGCCAGCATCGGGACGATGAGGGAGAACCCGGCGATGCCCAGGCTCGTGCCGGCGATGAAGTTGTCGATGCTCAGCGAAAGCGGCATCCCGAAGAGCGTCACCCAGGGGTGGTCCATGTCCTCCGGTTCCGGGTGCCGGATCGCCCCGACGATGAAGTACACCCCGTACAGCCCGAGCGCGGCCGCCCCGACGTACTCCGCCCAGTCACCGAGGAAGTCACCCAGGAAGTGCCCGAGGAACCCGCCCAGCAGCGGCCCCACCGCGTCCCACACCCCGAAGACGAGGGCCACCTGCAGGGCGCGCCGCCAGCCGAACGGGATGGTGCCGATGGCGATCGACGAGCGGAAGTTGTCGAGGCTGAGGCCGAAGGCGAGGGCGATCAGCGGCAGGAATTCAAGCGTCACTCGAACCACCTCGGGAGAAGGACCAGGGTGGCGGAAGGCCCCGGTCGGATTCCGGGAGCCGGGGCCCTACGCCGACGCGGGGACTCTGCGGTCAGCCCCGGTAGAAGTAGCCGGTGACCTCAGCGCACACCTCGACGATCGTGTACTCCGGAGTTTCCCATTCCATGTCTTCCTCCTTTTCGCGGACTCGAAGAGCATCTGGGATCCGGCGGAGGCGCAACAACCGATCTTGGACCAGCGGTCGGCAACCGGTGCCGAACGGCGCCCCGGCACCCACGAGTGGGACTACCGCTCGCGCGCCGGAACCTTCGGCCTGCGGTAGATGAGCGGCCCGCTGGGATCCTCCTGGTTGGCCCGGAGCACGGCGTCCTGCACCAGGTGGTGGTCCGGCGAGAGCCGGCACACCGGATCGGTGCGTGCCGCGTCGCCGGTCAACGCGAAGGCCTGGCACCGGCAGCCGCCGAAGTCCAGCTCCTTGCGCGGGCAGCTGCGGCACGGGTCGGGCATCCAGTCCGTGCCCCGGAACGCCTCGAACGCGGCCGACTTCGCCCAGATCCACGCGAGGTCGTGGTCGCGCACCGAAGGAAACTCCATCGTCGTGATCCCGCCGGCCACCGGGCAGGGGTGGACCACGCCGTTCGGGGCCACGGTGAGCGCCGTGCGCGCCCAGCCGCCCATGCACGGCTTGGGGTAGGTCTCGTAGTAGTCCGGGAGGATCCAGAGCAGCTCCAGCCGCTCCCCCAGCTCGGCCTTCCGGCGTTCGTAGACGCCGACGGCGTCGTCCAGCTGGGCCCTGCTCGGCATCAGCAGTTCGCGGTTGCGCAGCGCCCAGCCGTAGTACTGGGTGTTGGCGAGCTCCAGCCGCTCGGCACCCCACTTCACGCAGACGTCGATGATCGCGTCCAGCCGGTCGAGGTTCAGCCGGTGCAGGACGACGTTCATGTTCAGCGGCAGCCCGGCGTCGCGGATGACGCGCGCGGCCGCTTCCTTCTTGTCGAAGCGCTTGCTCGCCGCGACCAGGTCCGTCGCCTCGGCGGCGTCGCCCTGGATGCTCAGCTGGGCGCTGTTGAGCCCGGCTGCGACGAGCGATTCCGCGCGGCGCTCGGTGAGCCCGAGGCCGCTGGTGATCAGGTTGGTGTACAGGCCGAGGCGGCGGCACTCGGCGACCAGTGTCTCCAGGTCGCCGCGGACGAGGGGTTCCCCGCCCGAAAAGTGGACCTGCAGGACCCCCAGCTCGGCCGCCTCGCCGAGCACCCGCAGCCAGTGCCCGGTGTCGAGCTCGTCCTGCTGTTCGAGCAGCGTCAACGGGTTCGAGCAGTAGACGCAGTGCAGCGGGCACCGGTGGGTGACCTCGGCCAGCAGGCCGTAGGGCGGCGGCGGGCCGTTCACTGGACCACCACCCAGCCGCGTCCGCTGGCGTCCTGGAGGAACGCCATGACATCGCCGGCGAGATCGGTCGCCTCGAAGTCGTGCTCGAGCCGCTCGACCAGCTGCCGCACGGTCCGGCTGCCGTCGCAGAGGCCCAGGATCGCCGCCCCGGACTTGTTCAGCAGCACCACCCGTTCCGGCAGCAGGAGCAGCTCGACGTCCCGGACGCTGTCGTGCTTGAGCATCGCCTTGGTGGCCAGCCGGGGTGTGGCCGTCAGGTCGTCGACGTCCATCACGAACTCTTGCCGTAGGCGAGCTGCACGGCGTCGAGCAGGCTCCAGAGGACGTCGCACTTGAACTCCAGCGCCCGTGCGCAGGCGTCCTGCTGCTCCCGGGACTTCGCGTGGCCGAGCACCAGGTCGAGCAGGTGCGCGATGTCCTTCGGCTGCTGGGTGAGCCGGGCCCGGAAGTAGTCCAGGCCGTCCGGCGCGATCCACGGGTAGTGGTGCTCGACGTCGGTGATCCGGCGGCTGAGCAGATCCGGCGCGAACAGCTCGGTCAGCGCCGACGCCACGGATTCCAGCCACGGCCGCCGTCGGCAGAAGTCCACGTAGGCGTCCACGGCGAAGCGCACTCCGGGCAGCACCGTGTCGTCGTCGAACAGCTGCTCGCGGGTCAGCCCGACGGCTTCGCCCAGGCGTACCCACTTCTCGAGGCCGCCTTCGTCGCCCGTGCGCCCGTCGTGGTCGATGATGCGCCGGATCCAGCGGCGCCGGTCGTCCCGGCCGGGGAGCTTGGTCAGGATGAACGCGTCCTTCACCGGCAGGTTCACCTGGTAGTAGAAGCGGTTCCGCACCCACCCGCGGAACTCCTCCTCGGTCAGCGAGCCCGCGTGCATGCGCTCGTTGAACGGGTGCAGATGGTGGTACCGCTTCTCCCCGATCGACCGGAGCCGCGCTTCGAACTCCTCCGTGTTTTCCGTGGACCAGGCGTTCACACTTCCACCTCCAAGCCGGCTCGGCCGACCTCGATGCCCAGGTCCGTCAGCCGGCGCCGTTCCGGGGACTCGTCGTCGAGAATCGGGTTGGTGTTGTTGATGTGCGTGTAGATCTTCCGGGTCGCGGGCAGCGCGGCCAGTGCGCGGGCCGAGCCGTCGGCGCCGCCGACGGGCAGGTGCCCCATCGAGCGCCCGGTCCGGTTTCCCGCGCCCTGAGCGGACATTTCGTCGTCCGTCCAAAAAGTACCGTCCAGGAAGACGCAGTCGGCCGACACGACCTGCGCGGCGAACGCCGCGTCCCACCGGGGCAGCGTCGGCGCGTACACCACGGTTCCGCCCGTCACCCGGTCTTCCAGGCGGAAGCCCACCTCCCACTCGGCCGAGTCGTGCGGACGCCCGACGTAGCGAGGGGCCTTGGAGCCGGTCGGGAAGGCGGTCACGCGCAACCGGTCGTCCAGGTCCAGGGGCCGCCCGGTTTCGAGCTGGGACCACGAGAGGTCCGCGTAGTCGCTCAGCAGGTCCCGGACCGGGAAGGACGAGGTCAGCGCGTCCAGCACCGGCGAAGTCCCGTACACCGTCAGCGCCGATCCCTCACGCAGCACCAGCAAGCCGATCGTGTGGTCGAACTCCGCGTCCGTCAGGAGCACCCCGGCCACCGGCGTTTCGCGGGTGCCCGGGCCCGGGTGCAGCGCGGGATCCGCCGCGATCTGGTGGTGGACGTCCGGGGTCGCGTTCAGCAGGAACCACCGCTCGCCGGTTCCGGAGACGGCGATCCCGGCGTGGGCCGTCGCGACTTCGGGCTTGGCACGGGCTTTCCGGCAGCCGGCGCACGCGCAGTTCCACTGCGGATAACCTCCGCCGGCCGCGACGCCGAGGCAGTGAACGAACATGTCCCTCCCGGGCTCGTTCTTCTCCCCCAACCTTCTTCGCCCCGCGCCGGGCCTGGCAACGGATCACGAACGACCGGCACCGGATCCCGGACGAACGGCGCCCGTCCCCCCACGAGCGGGCCGCTCAGCCCGCCGTGGTCCGGATTCCGGCCAGGCGGGCCGCCGCGGCGAAGCCGTCGTCGGTGCCGGGCCAGTGGGCGCGCACGGCCTCGAGCCCCGCGCGGCGGACGACGCCGCGCAGCACGGCCGTGACGATGATGGCGTCGTCGGCGTGGCCGAGCACCGGAATGAAGTCGGGAATCAGGTCGAGGGGCATGGCCAGGTAGACCAGCAGGAGGCCAAGCCGGATCCGGACGCCGCGCGGCAGGGTGGGGTCCGCGGCCAGGCGCCGGATGAGCCGCAGCACGTCGGGCAGCAGCCGCAGAGCCTCACGCAGGAGCCCGCCCCGCGGCCGGACGACGACGAGCGCGACGATCAGCGCGAGCCAGGCCAGCACGAGCGCGACGGCGACGCCGATCAGCAGGTCCCCCCAGAACGAGCCGGTCACCGCTGGTCGACGGCTCGGAGCCGGGGCGCCGGGCGTTCGGGGGCTTCGGCCTGGAGGGCGGCTTCTTCGAAGTCGGCGAGTGCGGCGGCGGCCTCGTCGACGGCGTTGCGGGCGTCCAGGCCACCCGGTGCGGCGAAGTAGTCACGGGCGGCGATCTTGTCCATCCAGCTCCGGAACCGCTGCAGGTCGGCCTCGGACTCCTCGACTTCGGCGTAGGTGAGGTTGCCGCGGGCCCGTTCGTCGGCGAGTTCCCGGCGCAGCGCGGGGATCCGTTCGAGGACTTCGCCGTACTCGATGTCGCGGGCGGTGTTGAGCTCGGCGATCACGGCCTCTTCCTCGGCCGGCTCGGTGAAGGTCATCGACAGCACCCGCGCGGTGCCGCCCTGGCGGCGCACCCGGTCGGCCAGGCGGCGGATCTCCCGCACCACCTCGGGCCGGGCCGGCAGCAGGCACACCGACTGCTGCAGGTAGAGCGCGCCGAGAGACCGGAGCTTGCGCCAGACCTGCACGCGCAGCGAGTCGGGCGCGCCGGCGGTCGACACGCTGATCACCAGCCAGGCGTGGTCACGAGGTTCGGCACCCATCCGGCGCACGTTACGCCCGTAACATCGGCCTGGTCCAGGCGTAACAGGGGCAGGGCGGTGGGGGCTGCGGCGACCCGGGTCACCGGGGGCCCGGCACACCGCACCCACACCGGGCGCACGATAAACACGTCTGGCGGTGTACCGGACCTCGCCGGTGCCCTTGCCTGGAGAAGCGAAACGACCGGGCCCGGTGGGAGAACCACGCGCCACGGGCCGACGGATCTGCTGGTGGGGCGGCGATGATCTGGTGACAGCCGACGACGGTCATGGCGGCGGACTGGTCAGGAAGTACAAGCGCCGACCCGAGGACGTACCGCCCGGCGAGGCCGCGGATCTCCGGCGACGCCACGACTCGGGCGAATCCCTGGCCAAGCTGATGGACGGTTTCGAGGGCAGCTACCGCACCCTGCGCGCGGTGCTCCGCTCGACCGGTGTCGTCTTCCGCCCACCGCCGACCACGCCACCCGCGCCGCCCGGCCTCGCCGAGGTCTACCTCAGCGGCAAGTCGCTCGCGGCCACCGGCGAGACGTTCGACCTCACGCCCGGCGTGGTCGGCCGCATGCTCGACAACGCCGGCGTTCCGCGGCGGCGGCAAGGACGGCCGGCCAGCCCCGATGCGGGCGAGCCGCCGGGGAAAGGGGCGTCCAGCGGCAGCTGAACACCCGCGAAGCCTTTAATAGAAGCGCCACCACATCGGCATGAGCGCCAGCACGCCGAACGCGAACATGCTCACGGCGATGATCTGGGCCTGGTACCGCTTCACGAGTCTCCTAGGTCTGGCGAATCTGGGCCGTCATATCAAGCGGATCGTCCACTCGTTATGGAACCGCGACCTTAGCCCTGCTCATTCAGACCGGGAACTTCGGGGTCCACCTTCTCAGCTACAGGCAACCCGTCCGCGCGCCGAATTCGACCCACACCACACCGGAGATCAACATCCACACGCGCACCGTACACCATTGAGTGACCGCGCGTGCCGGAGAGTAGTCAGCGGAAGAGGCGGAAGAACCCGCGCACCTGCTCGACCAGCGACTCCGGCTGCTCCAGCGCGGCGAAGTGGCCGCCACGCGGCAGTTCCTCGAACCAGCGCAGGTCGGTGAACCGCAGCTCGGCCTCCCGCCGCGACGGGCGGGTGATGTCGCGCGGGTAGACCGACAGCCCGGACGGCGCGGTGACCTTGTCCCGGAAGCTGGCGAAGCTCTCCCAGTACAGCCGCGCCGACGACGTGGCCGACGCGGTGAACCAGTAGACCGAGATCTCGTCGAGGATCTGCTGCCGCGACACCGCGTCCTCGGGACGGCCGTTGTTGTCCGTCCAGGCCTGGAACTTCTCGGCGATCCAGGCGGCCTGGCCCGCCGGGGAGTCGGTGAGGCCGTAGCCGAGGGTCTGCGGCCGGCTCGCCTGCTGCCCCGAGTACCCGCGGCCGGTGCGCTGGAACTGCTTCGCGGCCTCGAGGTTCGCCAGCTCCGACGGTGTCGGGTCGTCGAACGTGCCCGCCGCCACCGACCCCAGGTTCAGGTGCACGGCCGCGACCCGCTCGGGCGCCACCTCGCCCAGCGCGCCGGACACCGCCGAGCCCCAGTCACCGCCCTGCGCGCCGTACCGCCCGTAACCCAGCGAAACCATCAGCGTGTCCCAGGCACGCGCGATACGCGTGACGCCCCACCCGGTCGTCGACGGCTTGTCGCTCCAGCCGTACCCGGGCAACGAGGGCGCGACCACGTGGAACGCGTCGCCCGGATCGCCGCCGTGCGCGCGCGGGTCGGTCAGCGGGCCGAGGATCTCCAGGAACTCGAGCACCGAACCGGGCCAGCCGTGGGTGAGCACCAGCGGGAACGCGTCCGGCTCCGGCGAGCGGACGTGCACGAAGTGGATGCCCAGCCCGTCGACGGTGTCGCGGTACTGCGGGAAGGCGTTCAGCCGCTCGGCGAACCCGAAGTCGTAGTCCTCGGCCCAGCTGCGGCACAGCTCCTGCGCGTAGGCCAGCGGCAGCCCCTGTGACCAGTCGTCCACCGGCTCGGGCTCGGGCCACCGCGTCCGGCGCAACCGGTCCCGCAGGTCCGCGATCTCGGCTTCGGTGACGCTGACCTCGAACGGCTCGGCGGCCACGGCGGACTCCCCACCTCGGTACGATGTGACATGCGAAAGCCACTTTGAATGTCACCGTACGGACCGGTCAGGAGACACGTCAAATGCCGGATACGTGTTACACGCCGTCGGCGGTCCAGACGGCCGTCGATCTCGCCAACACCCTGAGACCGGTCAAGGGCGAGGACGCGCTCGAGACCGTGGAGCAGCTCCGGGCCTTCCTCGACGACCATTCCGCGGCCGAAGGGGCCGGTCCGCGGCGGCGGCTCACCCGCGCCGACCTGGCGGAGGTCCGCGAGGTGCGCGAGACGGTGCGTGCCGTGCTCGAACGGGCGAGCACCGACGCGGCCGCGACCGCGGCCCTGATCAACGGCGGCCTGCGTCGCAGCCGCGCCACCCCGGTGCTGCGCCACGAGCACGGCCGCTGGTGGACCGAGGTCACCTCCGACACCGGCCGCTGCTCGGCGCACCTGGCCGCGACCACGCTCAGCGCACTGGCCGCCGTGATCGCCACGCTCGGCCCGGCCCGGCTCGGGGTGTGTGCCGGGCAGTCATGCCGGGCCACCTTCGCGGATCTCTCACGCAACGGCTCGAAGCAGTACTGCACCCGGACCTGTGCGCACCGGGCCAGCGTCGCGGCCTACCGGAGCCGGAACAGCCCGCGCTGAGTGCCGGGACCTGCCGTCCCCGGACACTCAGTTCCGGCCGTCCGCGCCGCCCGGGTCACGACCCAGCCGCAGTCGCGGCGGCGGCATGGCCACCGTGTCACGCTCGCCCTCGCGAGCCGCGGGCACCAGCGGCCCGCCGGCGTCCAGCTCGGCCAGCAGGGCCTCGATCTGCTGCGCCTTCGTCACCCGCTCCCGCCCCCGGTACAGCTCCGCCGCCCGCTCCCACAACGACCGCGCATCCTCCCGGTTCCCGTGGGCGTGCAGGATTTCCGCGAGCACGGCGAAAGCCCGCGCCTGGCCGGTCGCATGCCGCGACCGGTCGGCCAGCTGCACCGCCCGGCCCGCGTGCCGCAGCGCCATCCGGTCGTCACCCTGGGCGTGCCGCAGCCGGGCGAGCACCGTGTTCAGCTTCATCGCCGCCGGGAGGTGCTGCCCCTCGTTCACCAGATCCGACGCACACCGGCACTGCCGCTCCGCGTCGGCGAGCCTGCCCAGCCGGACGTACAGCTCACCCAGCGCGATGTGCGACTGGATCTGCCCCGCGACGTCGTCCATGCCGGCCCGTCGAGCCAGCCCCTCCTGGTACAGCCGCAGCGCCTCCTGCTCACGCCCGTGCTGCTCCAGCAGGGCGTCGGCCAGCCGATGCGCGGCAGCGGCCCAGCGCTCGGGCTCGCCCAGCCCGCGTGCGAGCTCGAGCGCCTCCTCGTACATCGACGTCGCCTCCTTGGCCCGGTCGGCGTGCAACCGCCCGCGCGCCAGGTTCAGCAACACCGAAATCCGGCCGATCACGATGCCGTGCGCATCAACGAGCTCCAGGGCCCGCCGCAGGAACCGCTCGGCCTCGTTGTCGTTGCCGACCAGCAGGAGGACGTGACCGAGGTCGTTCAGGCTCGAGGCCTGAGCCGGGACGTCGCCGGCCGCGGCGGCGGAATCCGCCGCGACGGTCAGCCCGACGATGATGTCGTCGTAAAAACCGTGCCTGTCCAGCACGTCCCCGGTCACGGACGGGATCATCCAGGCGATGTCGTGCCGGCCGTGCCCGGCGGCGACGCGCACGGCACTGGTCAGGTTGGTCCGCTCCCGGAGCAACCACTGCCGCGCCGAGACCGCGGAGCCGAACAACGGCTGTTGCGCGGGTACCAGCGTCGGCGGCAACGGCGGCCGTTCCTTGTGCGGGTACAGCAGTCGATGGGCTTCGAAGGCGGCCTGCAGGTAGAACTCGAGCAGGCGCTGCCGGGCGGCGTCCACATCGGACAGCCGGCCGGCGAGGGACGCGGCGAACACGTGCAGCAGGTCGTGCACGCGGTACCGGTCCAGGTCGGCCGGATACTCGATCAGGTGCGCCGCCACGAGCACGTCGAGCGACCGCCGCACCGCCGCCACGCTCCGCCCGTCCGCCGCGGCGAGCGCCTCGGTGCTCACCTCGGCACCCGGGTGCAACCCCACCACGGCGAACACCCGCTGCTCGGCCGGCGGTAACGCCCGGTACGACACCGTGAACGCCGAGCGCAGGCTGCGAGCCGGCAGGTCACCCTCGTCACCGAGATCCAGCAGCATCTCCGCGTCCTGCAACGCGTTCGCCAAGGTCGCGAGCCGGGTCCCGGTCCGAGCCGCCGCACGGTCGGCCACCAGGGTCAGTGCCAGCGGGTTCCCCTGGCACATCCTGATCAGCGCGGCGACACCGTCCCGATCGTGGCGGGCCCGCTGCCCGATCCGGCGGACGAGAAGCCCGCCCGCGTGCCGCGGGTCCAGCGGCAGCACGGTGACCACCGGCGGCGTCAGCTTCGCCGACAGCGACTTCAGCTGCCACCGGGACACGACCACCACCGTGCACGACGCCAGGACCCCGATCAGGGAGTCCACCTGGTCGGTGCTGCGGACGTTGTCCAGCACGACCAGCATCGGCCGCCGCTCCAGCAGGCGCGTCAGTTTCGCGGCGCGCGCCACGGGACTCACGACCTGGTCCACCGGGTAGTCGAGCAGGGAGAGCAACGTGTCGACGACTTCGCCGGCCTCGGCGCGCTTGGCCTGGCTGTCTCCGCGCATGTCCAGCAGCACGACGTTGTCCCGGTAGCGTCCCGCGGCCCGATGCGCCCACCGGACGGCGACGGTCGTCTTCCCCACCCCGGGGCTGCCGGTCACCACCACGACGCCACGACGCGGGCGCCCGGCCGAATCCGTCGTGAACGCGTCGAGCTCCACCAAGAGCTCGTCTCGGCCGTCGACGTTCTCCAGATCCGGCGCCAGGTGCCGCACGACCGGCACCGGTTCGGCCTCCGCCCGCGGATCCGGCACCGGTGAACGGGGGAAGGTCCCCTCACCGCGGATGATCACCTCGTCGTGGACGGCGAGCAGCTCGTCCGCGGCGCGCAGTTCGCCGGCCGCGCGATACCGGCGATGCGTCGCGAGAAAGTAGTCGGTGGCCTCCGACGGGCGCTCGGCGGCCGCCAGCGCGCGGACCATCAGCTTGGTGAGGCTGAGCTGCATCGGATGAGAGCGCTCCAGCTCGCCCAGCCGGCCGACCGCGGCCGCCGCCTGGCCGGCCGCCAGCTGCTCGGCGGCGAGGAACGCGTTGGCCGGTATCCACTCCGACCTCAGCCACCTGGTCCGCCACTGCTCGGCGGGCTCGGTCTGCAGGTCCGCCAACGGCGTGTCCCGCCACAAGCCCACCGCTTCCGACGCCTGCGCGTGCGCTCGCTGCCCCTGTCCCGCGTCACGGAACCCGCGGGCCCGCGCCATCGCCCGGGCGAACCCGACGTGGTCGATGCTTTCCGGGGCCACCTCGAGCAGGCAGCCACGCTTGCCCGCCTCCACCCGGGCCGGCACCTGGTAGGTGTCGAAGACCTGCCGCAGCCGGGCCACGTACTGGTGGATCGTCGTCAACGCGTTGCGGGGCGGCTGTTCGTGTTCGGCCCACACCCACGACACCAGATCGTCGACCGGCACCCGGTGGTTCGCCGAAACCAGCAGCGCGGCCAGCACCTGCCGCACCCGGGGGCTGGACCACTTCACGTCCACGTTCCCGTGCAGGCGCATGGCCGTCCGACCGAGAATTCCGAACACGAAATCCATTGTTACCCCCTCGTCGCGGCACCCCGACGCCGCAGCCCTCGCAACCATCCGATAATCACATTCCCGGCCGGGAAATACCAGGTCACAAACGTGACAGAACGCCGATGACATCCGTTGATGATCGATTGTCAACGGCCGGGTGCACCGGCCGGAAGGCAATTCTCAAGATCCTCCGGAAACTGGTGACGGATACCGGACGCCGGCCGAAGGAGCACACGATGAGCCACGATTCCGTCCCGCGCACTTCGGCGCCGCCCGAGACCGCCACCGCGCACTGCACGATCATCGGGCTCGACATCGAGGGCTTCGGCCGGCCCGACCGCAGCAACACCCACCGCCTGCGGATCAGGAAAGGCCTCTACCAGGCCGTCCGGAACGCCTTCGACGCCGTCGGCATCGCGTGGGTGTCCTGCCGTCACGAAGACCTCGGCGACGGCGTGCTCATCCTCGTTCCCGCCGACATCCCCAAGCCCCTGTTCGTCGACGAGCTGCCCGAAACACTCACCGACCAGTTACGCCAGTACAACGCATCACGCCCGCGACAGGAAAAGATGCGGCTGCGCCTGGCGGTCCACGCCGGTGAGATCAGCTACGACGACCACGGCTTCACCGGCGCGTCGATCATCCACACGTTCCGCCTGCTCGACGCCCCCGAGCTCAAAGCGACTCTCGCCGCGAACGCGGCTCTCCTGGCCATGGTCAGCTCCGCGTGGTTCTTCGACGAGGTGATCCGGCACAGCGAGCACAGCAATTCCGGCTGCTACCGCCGGACCGACATCACCAACAAGGAGACCACCACCCAGGGCTGGATCCGGCTGGTGCCGGCGCGGCGGAACACCCGCCCGCGAATTCCGGCTCGCAGCACCCCGCTCGTTTCCTAGTGGCTCTTGCGGTCGGCCGATCGCTTGCGCCACGCCTTCAGCGGCGCGTCGCGCGGGGCGTCGGCCACCGAGGACGTCGGCGCGTCGAAGACCATCGTCGGGCGGCTCCCGTCCCAGCCGCGCCAGCCGGGGTCGCCTGTCGAGGCGAAGGCCACCCACGCCGCGTGCATCTCCTCCGCGAGCTTCCGCGGTGCGTCCGGGCCGGTCAACGGAGTCCAGTCCGGCGACGACAGCCGGTCGAACACGAACGGCAGCTCCATCACGTGCGCCGCGCCCAGGTTCTCGACCTGGCTCTGCCACGCGAACTCGTAGACGTACGTCGGCGCCGCGCCGCGGGCCAGGCGGGCGTCCGCCATGCGGTGCAACGGGATCCGCAGCAGCAGGTCGACCACGATGTTCCCGAACAGCTCGCCGCGCCCGGCCGACGGGTAGGCGGTGCGGTAGGCGCGCAGCACCCGGCGGCCGATGCGGAACCGCAGCCGCGCCGCGGTGAACAGCAGCCGGCCGACCCGGTCGATCAGGCCGGACGGGACGAACCACAGCCGGTACTCCTCGGCCGTCCAGCCCAGCAGCACCGGGATCGGGTCGCCGGCACCGTCCAGGATCGCCTCCAGCGGCGGTCGGGGGACGATCTCGTCGCCGATCGCCGCGCTGTAGCCGGCGCCGCCGGTCAACGGCGTCGACCCCGCCATCACCGTGGCCTCCGCCGCCAGCAGCCGATCCGGCGGGATGTCGGAAAACGCCGCCCGGGTCGGGGAGACGCCGAGCTTCCGGGCGATCTTCCGGGTGATGCGCCCGGCGCTCTTGCGCGTGCTCGCCATCGGGGCGCCGCTCTGGATGACCACCCGGTCGAACAGCTCGGCCGCCCCCGGTTTCGCCAGCAGGGTCCCCAGCGCGATCGCGCCCGCTGACTCGCCGAACGCCGTCACGCTGCCGGGGTCGCCGCCGAACGCGGCGATCTCGGCGCGGACCCAGCGCAGCGCCGCCACGACGTCGCGCAGGCCCACGTTCGTCGGCGCGTCTTCGAAGACCGAGAAACCTTCGGAGCCGAGCCGGTAGTTGACCGACACGAACACCACGCCGTCACGGGCGAAGGCGGTGCCGTCGTAGCCGTCGAGGGCGTTCGAGCCGTGCGCGAACGAGCCCCCGTGCACCCACACCATGACCGGCCGGTCGCGGGCGCCGGCGGGCGCCCACACGTTGACGTTGAGGTACTCTTCCCCCGGCGTGACGACGTTGGCGAGCAACCGCGCGGTCTCGGCGCCGTACGGGTTCTGCGGTGCGGTGGGACCCATCGTGGTCGCGTCGCGGACGTCGTCCCAGGCGGGCGCCGGGACCGGCTCGGCGAACCGCCGCTCACCGGTCGGCGCCGCCGCGTAGGGGACGCCGAGGTAGCGGTCGATCCCGTTCTCCCGCGTGCCGCTCAACCGGCCGCCGGAGATCCGGACGGTGGGCTCCGAAGTCATGCTGGTGTCGCCTTTCCGGTCCGGGCCCGGGGAGTCGTCGCGCTCGCGGTGAGCGTCGCGGGGTCCACCCCGGTCACGCGCACGAAACGGCGTTCGCCGTCCCGCAGGTCGAAACAGTTGTCCTCGAGACGCATTGTCGGTTCCGGGTGCGTGATGCGCACGCCGTAGCTGTAACCGTGCGAGTGAACTTCCAGCCCGCCTTCGACGGCGACGACGTCCACCTTGCCGTCCCCGACCTCCAGCTCGCCCAGTTCGGCGAAGTGCTTGCGGGCGTCCGGGAAGGCGCTGTCGGGGCTCGACGCCCAGGCGTAGTGCGCGGCGTCCTGCCGGACGTGCCCGGTCCACACGACCGCCGAGGTGCCGGGCGCCGCGGTGCCGGTCACACGCTCGACCCGCCAGTCCGCGCCGTCGAAGCGGCCGAGTTCGACGTCGATCGCGACCGTCGCGACCGCACGGGTGTTGTTGACCAGCCACAGTTCCACAGCGTCCTCAGTGGACCGGAAGCTGACGGCCAGCGGCGCCGACGCGCGGGCGACCGCGTAGTACGCGGCCTTGGGGACACCGTCGACGTCGACGAGCGACCAGCTCATCGCGGGCCAGGTGTCGTTGAACTGCCAGACCAGCGCCCCGGCGGTGTGCGGTTGCCGGCGCCGGAAGTGCTCGATCGCGAAGGCCAGGCCTTCGGCCTGCACCGCCTGGGTGAGGTCGGCGAATTCGTCCACATCGGACGGAACGCCGGTCGTGACGCCGAGGAGCGCGTCACCCTTGTCCGGCGGGTCGTCGGTGAGGTGCCGGTCGAAGATCTCGTCGTGCAGGGTGACGCCGGGCAGCCACCGGTCCAGCGTGCCGCGGTCCGGGGCGGACAGGATGCCGAACTCGCTGACGAACCGGCCGGTGTCGTCGGCGTAGCGGCGGTAGTGCCGGGCGTCGCCGGGTGCCGGGTAGTCCGGCGATCCGGTGGCGAAGCCCGGCGCGACCAGGCCGTGCCAGACCTCCCAGTCGTGCCGGTCGCCGTCCCGCACGCCGTTGACGCCGTCCTCGCCCCACGGGCTGCCCGGCCAGTACGGCACGAGCCCGTCGTGCTCCGTGACGGTGTCGGGCAGGACCTCGTGGAAGATCCGCCGGCCCCAGTCGCCGTGCTCCTCGCCGCCGTTGCGGATCAGGTGCAGGACCTCGACCTCGTTGTTGCCGCACCACAACGCGAGGCACGCGCGGTCGCGCAGCCGGGCGACCTGCGCCCGGGCCTCGGCCGCGACCTCGGCCCGGAACGGCGCCGAGTCGCCGGGATAGTCGGCGCAGGCGAACATGAAGTCCTGCCAGACGAGCACGCCCTCTTCATCACAAGCCGCGTAGAAGTCATCGTGTTCGTAAACCCCGCCGCCCCAGACACGCAGCATCGTGAGGTTGCCGTCCCGGGCCTGGCGGACGCGGTCACGCAGGAGGTCGCGGTCGCTGGAGCCCACGAACGGGCTCGGTGGCACCCAGTTGGCGCCGAGGGTGAAGGCCGGGACGTCGTTGAGCACGAACCGGAAGAACCGGCCGGGCTCGACGGGGTCCACGCTGCGGTCGAGCGTGATGGTGCGCAGGCCGACCCGGTCCGCCACGACGTCAACGAGGACGCCGTCGGCGGTCAGCTCGATCCGGACGTCGTGCAGCGCGGGGTCGCCGAGGTCGTGCGTCCACCAGAGGACCGGGTCGTCGAGGTCGACCTCGGTGGCCGCCACGCCCCCGATGACGGCGGCCTGAGCCCGCACGGTGCGTCCGTCCGGAGTGGACAGGGTGAAGGTGACTTCCGCGTCCTGGGCGGCGAAGGTGTCGACCTCGGCGCGCAGCCGGACGGTGGCGCGGGAGTGGTCGGCCGCCAGGTCCGTGAGACCGACGTGGTGCCCGGTGAGGACCGCGCGGTGCTCGACGCTCAGCCACACCGGGCGCCAGATCCCGATGGACGGCAGCCGGGGCGCGAAGTCCCAGCCCCAGGAGAAGCCCGCCTTCCGCAGCCCGGTGACGAGCCGCATCGGCCCGCGCGGTCCGGTGCCCTCAGGCTGTTCGCCCGCCGGAAGCGGCGGGGAGAAGCGCACGAGCAGTTCCGTGTCCGGCGGCAGGCCGGTCACGTCGAACACCGCCGGACGGAACTGGTTTTCGTGATGACCCAAGGGTTTTCCGCCGAGCCAAAGGTCGGCGATCGTGTCGAGCCCGTCGAAGACGAGCCGGACGCGGTCACCGTGCTCCGGGACCGTGAGGCGGGTGCGGAACCACCAGGCGCGCTCCTCCACCCAGGCCGCGCCGAACTCCTGTCCGCCGGCCCGGGGATCGGCGATGCGGCCGGCCGCGAGCAGCGACTCGTGGACCCCGCCCGGCACGACGGCGGGCAGCCAGTCCGCGACCGCGTCCTCGCCGGGCGCCGAGTCGCCCACCTCGAAGCCGGTCACGGGAACGGTGGACCGCGCGGTCATGGGGTGGCCTCCTTCGGGGCGGCGTCGAGCAGCGCGTACCGCGGGTCGCCCTCGCGGCCGAGCTCCGGCAGGCGCAGCACGCACAGCCCGCCGAGCACCCCGAGCACCCCGAGCACGAGGTACAGCGCCGGGAAACCGCCGAGCGCGAGCAGGGCGGGCGCGGCGAACGGCACCAGCGACTGCGGCAGCGTGCTGGCGAGGTTGAGCACCGCGAAGTCCTTGCCCACGTCGGCGGAGTTCGGCAGCATGCGGGTGCTGAGCGCGACGTCGACGGACAGGAACACCCCGGCGCCGAGCGCCGAGATCGCCGTGGCGACGTAGACGAGCGGCATCGACCGCGCCACCGCGAGGGTGATCAGGCCCACCGCCGAAAGCACCGCGGCGAGCACGACGAACGGCTTCTGCCGGTGGAAACGGTCGGACAGGACTCCCCCGGCCAGGCTCGCGCAGGCCCCCAGTCCGACGTACAACGCGGACAGGCCCAGGACGAGCCCGGCCAGCCGGTCCTCGGCGACGTCCATGCGCTGCAACAGGTAGACGCCGTTGTAACCGAACGCCGAGCCGGCGGCGGTGACCAGGAACCGCACGGCCCACGCCCAGCCGAACGCCGGGTGGCGGCGCGGGTTCAGCCAGAACGAGGTCACGAGCGAGCGCAGGCTGAGCGGCGGACGCTCACCGGCCGGCGGGCGTGGCTCGCGCAGCAGCACGACCGCGAGCACCGCGCAGACCAGCGCGAGCAGCCCGAGCACGAGCCACTGCAGCGCCCCGGAGACGGCCGAGACCGCGCCCAGCCCGAGCAGCGGGGAGAACGCGACGGTGAAGCCGAGCGCACCGGAGATCGCGCCCCGCCGGTCCGCGGGCACCTGGTCGGCCATCAGCGCGCCGGTCGTGGCGAGCTGGAAGTTGAACATCGCCTGCACCAGGCTCCAGGCGACGACCACCTGCCAGAGCTCGGTCGTGAAGCCGGTGGCCGTCACCACCACCGCACCGCCCACGCCGCCGAACAGGATCCACGTGCGCCGGCGCCCGAACCGCAGCCGGGTCCGGTCGCTGATCCGCCCGGCGATCGGGTTGACGAGCATCGCCGCGACCGCGCCGCACCCGGTGACCAGCCCGAGCGCGCCGGCGACGTGGTCCTTGCCGACCATCGCGGACAGGTGCAGCGTGAGCAGCAGGCTCACCGGGACGAGCAACGCGATCATCGCGCCCGCGTAGGACACCACCATCGACGTCATCGTCCGGGCCAGCAACGGCGGGGCGGACACCCGGGCCGCGGTGGCCGTCACAGCGCGCCTTCGCGCGCGGCGGCGGCGACCTCGCGGCGCAGGATCTTGCCGGTGGCGCCCTTCGGCAGCTCGTCGAGCAGCCACACGTGCCGGGGGTACTTGTAGGGGGCCACGCGGCTCTTGACGAACTCGCGCAGCTCGTCCGCCGACGCGGTGCGCCCGGGACCGAGCACCACCGCGGCCGCGACCTCTTCGCCGAGCGACTCGTGCGGCACCGCCACGACGACGGCCTCGGCGACCGCCGGGTGCTCGTGCAGCACGTCTTCGATCTCGCGGGGGTAGACGTTGAAACCGCCGCGGATGACGAGGTCCTTCTTGCGGTCGACGATGTAGAGGAACCCGTCCTCGTCGAGGCGGCCGAGGTCCCCGGTGGACAACCAGCCGTCGTAAAGGACTTCGGCGGTCGAAGCGGGCCGCCGCCAGTAGCCCTTCATCACGTTGTGCCCGCGCACTTCCACCTCACCGACCTCGCCGGCCGGCAGCGACGCACCGAGGTCGTCGACCACGCGCACCGCCACCCCGGCGATCGGGCGGCCGACCGAACCGGGCCGGCCGCGGTCCCCCGGCAGGTTGACCGAGACGATCGGCGACGTCTCCGACATGCCGTAGCCCTCCAGCACCGGGGCGCCCATCGCCGCTGCGAACTCGCGAGCCAGCGGCTGCGGCATAGCGGCACCACCGGAGACGGCGAGCCGCAGCGAAGTGTCCCCTTCCCGCCGGGCGGCGAGCAGGGCGGCGAACATCGTCGGCACGCCGACGAAGACGCTCACCCGCTGCGCGTCGATGAGGTCGAGGGCGGCCCCGGCGTCGAACCGTTCGACCAGCGCGAGCCGGGCACCGGCGCGCACCGCCGCGCCGACCAGGCAGACGAGCCCGAACACGTGGAACAGCGGCAGCGCGGCGAAAAGAACGTCACCCGGCCGCAGCTCGGTCGCCTCGATGAACGCGACGGCGTTGCACGCGAGGCTCCCGTGGGTGAGCTCGGCGCCCTTGGGCTGCCCGGTGGTGCCGGAGGTGTAGAGGATGACGGCGGTGTCGCCGTCGGCCCGGTCGACCGGCTCGGCTTGTGGGGCGAGCACAGCGACCGCGGCCGGCAGGGCCCCGGCCGTCAGCACCCGCGGCGGCTTCTCCAGTCCCTCGATGGCGCTTCGCACCTCTTCGAGCGTCCGGCCGTCGGTGCACACCAGGCCGACCTCGCCGTCGGTGAGGTGGTGCTCGATCTCCCGGGCCTTGAGCAGCGGGTTCATCGGGACGACGACGGCGCCCGCGCGCAGGATCGCGTAGTAGAGCACCAGGAACTCGACCGAGTTGGGCAGCACCAGGGCGACCCGGTCGCCGGGACGCACGCCCTGGTCGACGAGGAGGGTCGCGGCCCGCGCGGAAAGGCCGTCCAGCTCGGCGAAAGTCCGCGAAAGTCCATTGTGGACCACGGCGGCCGTGTCCGGCCGGGCCCGGGCCGCGTCGCTCAGCACACCCGACAGGTTGGTCACCGCGGAGCCTCCTCGCTCGTACCGGACGGTCCTCCCGTGGGAGTCCGGTTCGGCGAGCATGACATCGGGAGGCGCGGTTCCGGCCTGGGGAAAAACCGGAACTTCGGCGGGCCTGGTTGTGACGGAACCACAACCCGCGGAGGTCAGCCGGCGCGGCCGGCCCGGTGGGCCGCGACGGCGGCCGTGAGGCGGGAGACGCCCGCCGGGTGGACCGGGTCCACGCCGGTCAACTCACGGATGCGGCGCAGGCGGTAGTCGACCGTGTTCGGGTGGATGCGCAGGCGGGCCGCGGTGCGGCGGCGGTTCGTGTCCAGCTCCAGGTACGCCTGCACCGTCTCCAGCAGCTCCGGGTGCACGGAAAGGGGATCCAGCAGCGCGGCCAGCCGGTCGCGGGCCTCGCCCGGGCGGGTCAGCTGGTACTCGACCAGGACGTCGTCCAGGCGGTACAGGTCCGGCTCGCGGCCGAACCAGCGGAGCACCTCCAGCACCTCCGTGGCCCGGACGACCACGTTCCGGACCTGCTCCGGGGCCGCCGTCTCGGCGGCCGCCAGTACCGTGACGCCGGCCGCGCGCCCCGCCGTCGCCAGCAGCTCGCGCCAGCCCGCGACGTCCTCTTCGGACAGCCGGCCGCCCAGCGGCAGCAGGACCAGCCCGCCCGGGCCGTCCAGGGACGCCAGCACCTCGTCGCCGCAGGCGCGCTCGAACGCGGCCAGGAACCGGCGCAGCTTGCGGCGGACGGCGATCCCGGCGTCCACCCCGGCCGCCGCCTCGTCGGCGTGCGCACCCAGCCCGACGCTCAGCACCAGGTACCGCACCGGCAGGGTGATCCCCGCGCTGCGGGCGGCCACGTCGACCGGGCCGCCGTCGACGAGCACCGAGAGCAGCGTCCGCCGCGCGGTGTGCTCCTGCCCGACCTTCGTGCGCAGCTCCTCGAGGTAACCACTGGTGACCGCGCCGGTGACCGCGCTGGCGAACTCCAGCACCCGGTCCGCGACGTCCAGGACGTCGGCCAGGTCCCCGTCGGCCGCCTCGGCGGTCGCGACGGCGAGGATCTCGCGCGCGCCGATGTGGTAGGCCGACAGCACCGCCTCCAGCGGGAACCCCTCTTCGGCCCGCCGCACCGCCGAGCTGCCGATCCGCCGCAGTTCGGCGGCGTCCAGCGAGCGGTCCTCGCGCAGGCTCCGGGCGAACGCCCGCACGACCTGGCGCGTGATGCCCGCGATGTCGCCGGTGACCTGCTCGACGGGCAGCCGCCGGTAGTCCGCGATGTCGGTCTGGAGCCGCGCCAGGATCCGCCGCTGCAGCTGCGGCTCCTCCTGGGTCAGCCGCTCGTGCACGAGCCGCCCGCCCAGCACCGGATCCGCGCCCCGCTGGTGTCCCGTCACAACCGGTCCCCTTCGCCTCGGCCTGAACCCCCTGGTCACCGCCACCACGATCGTGCCGATGATGTCACGGAGTCCAGCCGGGCACCGGTCAAGGAAGGGAGCCGGCCGCGGCTGTCACACCTCGCGGGCCAGGTCGTTCCGGAGCACCTTCGACCACGTCGCGCCGGTGGACAGCGTCGACGGGGAGCCGAAGATCGCGTCCTTCGCCCGCTGGTCGCCGGACAGCCAGTACCGGAACCACGCGGTGATCGCGCCGCGGAAGCCGCCGGCGTCACCCGTCCCCGTCGTGTGGGTGGCTCCGGCGAGCTCGCCGTACACCGCGGGGACCCGCCACGCCGCGTAGTAGCGCGGGATGACGAGCAGGAGCGGCGCGACGACCAGGTCGAACTGGCCGCCGAGGAAGAGCACCGGGCCGTGCAGCGACGGCACCCAGCCGAGCGGCCCCGGCGCGATCGGCACGGTCGTCGTGACGAGCGGGTCCGCGCCCGCGGCGATCGCCCCGCCGCCGCCCTGCGAATGCCCGGTCGCGCCGATGTGCGCGGTGTCGATCCGGCCGAAGTAGGCACTGCCGGGCCGGGCGTTCTCCGCGACGAGCGTCCGGGCGCCGTCGAGCATTTCCCGGCCGGTGCCGGAGTTCACCGTGTCGGCGGCGGCCACGACGAAGCCGTACGACGCCAGGTGCCGCAGCAGCGGCGCGTAGTCGGCCGGTACCTGGCCGGTGCCGTTGCCCCAGAGGATCACCGGGTGCGCGGCCCCGCCGAGATCGGCGGGGCGGAAGACCGTGTGGCTGCCGTCGAGAGCTTCGCTGACGACGGCGAACGGGCCGGGCTGCTGCCAGTCCACCGCCGCCGCCTCGGCCGGCCGGGGAAGGGCCAGCAGGACCGTCACCACCACCACGAGCCACAGACGCCGCATCGGCAGGTCTCCTCTTTCGACGCTGGAACAGAGGAAACCATGATCGGCCTGGCCGGCCGGGAACGTGTTGGGGAAAACGGCCGAATCGGGCCGATCCGGTTTGTGACGGCGCCCAGTGTCCCTAGGCCATCGCGACGAGCAGACAGCCCATTCCGACGCTCGTGAGGATCCGGCAGGTCCCCAGGATCCGCGGCGACCGGTTGGTGCCCTCCGCGGTGACCAGGGTCGCGCCGAGGCGGACCGTGTGCGCCGCGAAGTAGGCCGCCAGCACCCACGCGATGATCGGCACGGCCAGGCCCGTCCCGACACCCGCCACGGTGGTCATTTCGTGCATCCCGGACATGTCCATGCCGGACATCCCGGCCATGTCGCCCATGTCGTGGGCGGGCGGGATGCCGAACATCGGGGGCAGCGCGGGCATCGCGACGACCATGTACAGCATGGCCGCGCCGCCGACGACGTGGTGCAGCTCCCCCGCCAGGGCCTTCCGGCGCAGGATGCGCACGGCGAACCAGGCCGTGAAGCCGCCGAACAGCGCGATCCACGCCGGGGCGGGCAGGGGGTCCATCGCCGGCTCGACCAGCACCGCCATCCCGGCGCAGAGCACGAGGTGCGACGCGTGGGCCGCGCCGTCGCCCCAGCCGGCGCCGGGCCCGTCGCGGCGGGAGAGCACCCACCGGCCGCCGTAGTAGACGGCCAGCAGGAGGAACACGACGCCGAGCGCCAGGCGCAGCGCGAACGAGGCTGTCATCGCACCACCTTTCCGAGAGACCGCGCATTGGTCGGACGGCCGCGGTGAAAAGTTCCCGGCGATCCGCGCGGCCCGGGGTTAACCTGGCTCACCCGGATGGTTACGGTGGGTGGGACTTCTCAACCGTGAGCAGGAGGCGCCTGGAAATGCCGTCGAACGATGTCGATTCGCTGAACGCCCCGGTCGGCGTCGACCCGGACCGGGCCAGCGTCGCGCGCGTCTACAACTACCTGCTCGGCGGCAAGGACAACTACGAGATCGACCGCAAGACGGCCGACCAGCTGTCCGCGGCGATGCCGGACGTCGTCGAGGTGGCCCGCGAAAACCGCCTGTTCCTCATCCGCGCGATGCGGTTCCTGGCCCACCAGACCGGGATCACGCAGTTCCTCGACTGCGGCTCCGGGCTGCCGACCGCGGAGAACGTCCACCAGGTCGTCCAGCGGTTCGACCGCCTGTCCAAGGTCGTCTACGTCGACAACGACCCAGTGGTGACCGCGCACGGCCGGGCGCTGCTGGAGGACAACGAGCTGACGCGCTACGTCGAGGGCGACATCTTCGACCCGCGCAGCATCCTCGACCACGAGACGGTGCGCAGCCACCTCGACTGGACTCAGCCGATCGTGTTGTCGCAGGTCGCGACCCTGCACCACCACAAGGGTGACCGGCACGCGCCCGCCGAGGTCATGCGCGAGTACATCGACGCGCTGCCGCCGGGCTCGCACGTGCTCATCTCGCACCTGCTCGACCCGCAGGAACCCGCGGACAGCGACGCGGCCCGCCAGCTCTCGGACGTCGTCGCCCGCGGCTCCCTCGGCGGCGCGACCTGGCGCACCCACGACGAGATCGCCGAGCTGTTCGACGGCCTGGAGCTGATCGACCCGGGCATCGTCCCGCTCTACCAGTGGTGGCCCGACGGCCCCCGCCTCAAGCCGGTCACGGTGGCACACCGCATCATCGCGGGTGGCTTGGGCCGCAAGCCCTGACCCACGCCGAACGCCGGTAGCAGCGGAACCCCGCCCGGCGCAGGTTCTCGGCGCAGGACCGATCCCGCTCGCGCCGCCGCGACACCCACGCCGAACGCCGGTGGCATCGGAACCCCGCCCGGCCGAGATTGATGGCGCTGACCGAGCCGCGCGCGCCGTAGCCACGGCTCGCGCCTCAAGCCGGCGCGCTGACGGCAGCGGAACCCGGCCCGGCCGAGGTTGGCGGCGCTGACCGATCCCGCGCGCTGTCGTCACGGCCGGCGCCTCAAGTCGGCCAGCGTCGCGCACCGCAAAATCGCCAGCGACCTCGCCGAAAACCCTGGCTCACGCCAAACGCCGGTAGCTGCGGAACCCCACCCGGTCGAGGCCGACAGCACTGACCGAACCCCGCGAGCGCCGCTCCACTGTCCGCTCCTCAATCCGGTGCGCTGACAGCAGCGAAACCCCGCCCGGCCGAGGCCACCCGCACGCGCCGTCGCCACGGGCCAGCACCTCAACCCGGTCACCGCCGACGGCTGAGCCCTCAAGCCCTGACCCACGCCGAACGCCGATAACAGCGAAACCCCGCCCGGCCGAGATTGGCCGCGCTGACCGATCCGGCAACCGCCGTCGCGACGGCCAGGGCGCAGCCCGCGTCGGCCGCCACGCGCAGGCGGTGCCGCAGCAACCGCGGCTGGGCACCCCGGCCGCGGTGCGCCGGAAGGGTCGACGCGCCCCCGAGCACCGCCACCTCGCCGTGGATGGTCATGGCCGCCGCCGCGATCGGCGTGCCGTCCTCGACGACGAAGAACCGCCGCACCTGCGGGAGCCGATGCTCCGCGGCGACGAACTCCGCGACCACCCCCTCCGCTTCGTACCCGGCCAGCAGCACGTCCACGAAGGCGCCGGAAGCGTCGACGACCTCCTCCGAAGGCTCGGGCCCGAGCCGGCGCACGGCCAGCACTCGCTCCCCCGCCCGCACCAGCCCGGCCGCCGGCGGCACCTCGACGTCCGTCGTGAGCACGGTCGGCCGCACGCCGTCCCAATCGGGCGCGTCCAGCAGGCCGGGCAGCGCGGGCAGCGTCTCCGGCGCGACCCCGGACACCGTCGACAGGAACCCCAGCGCGGGGTCGGTGGCCAGCACCGCGAGCAGCCCGCGGTGCTCCCACACCCGGAACCGGCCCGGCACCCCCGCCGCGACGGCGGCCGCGCAGGCCAACCCCATCCGGTGGTGCAGGGCCCGCTCCGCCGAGAGCACGTCAGGCATCGTTGTGAAGGTACGCGGCCAGCTCGGCCACCGTCGGGTGGTCGAAGAGGGCCGCCGCCGCGACGTCGCGTCCCGACAGAGTCGTGATGCGGGCGCGGACCTCCAGGGTCGTCAGGGAGTCGAACCCCAGCTCGACGAACGGGCGGTCGTCGGTCACGACCTGGGGATCCGGGTGGCCGAGCACGGCCGCCACCTCGGCGCGCAGCAGCTCCCGGAGTTCGCTCTCCGACGGCTGCGAAGGCCACTTGCGGCCGACGACGGACAGGGGCGCCGGTGGGGTCTCCGCCGCGGCGGGCGTGAACCGGACCGGGACCAGGACCGGCTCGGCGGATCCGAGCGCCGCGTCGAACAGGGTGAGTCCCTGCTCGGCGGTCAGCCCGGTGACGCCGGACGCGTGGATCCGCTGCCGGGCCGTGGCGGAGATGCGGTCGCCGAGCCCGGTGCCGACGTCCCACAACCCCCAGGCCAGCGACAGGCCAGGCAGCCCGGCCGCGCGCCGGCGGGTGGCCAGCGCGTCCAGGACGCGGTTGGCGGCCGCGTAGTTGGCCTGGCCCGCTTTGCCGAACGTCCCGGCGATGGAGGAGAACAGCACGAACGCGCTCAGCGGCCGGTGCCGGGTCGCCTCGTCCAGCGCGACGGCGGCGTCCGCCTTCGGGCCCAGCACCGTGTCGAACCGGCCGGGCGTCTGCGCGGCGAAGACGCCGTCGTCGACCACGGCCGCGGAGTGCACGACGGCGGTCAGCGGCGGGTCGCACGCCTCGACGAGCCGCGTCACCGCGGCGCGGTCGGCGACGTCCGCGGCGACGATCCGGACGTCGGCGCCCAGGTCGGCCAGCTCGGCGCGCAGCTCGTCGGCACCCGGTGCGGCCGGGCCGCGGCGGCTCACCAGCACCAGGTGCCGGACGCCGTGGCCGCGGACGAGGTGGCGGGCCAGCAGCGCGCCGAGGGCCCCGGTGCCGCCGGTGACCAGCACCGTCCCGGCGGGGTCGATCGGCCGCGCGTCCGACGGCGCGGCACGCACGACCCGGAACACGTGCGGGACGCCGTCGCGGACGGCGATCTGCGGTTCGCGGCCGTCCCCGGCGAGGTCCGGCACCCGGTCCAGCGGGAACCCGGGCTCCAGGTCGACCATCGTCAGCTGCCCCGGGTACTCGGCCGCGGCCGAGCAGCCGAGCCCCCAGACCGCCGCCGCGGCCGGATCCGGGTCCCGGCCGGTGGCGTTCCGCGTGACCAGGGCCAGCCGGCCGCCCTCGGGCAGCCGCTTCTGCAGGAGCAGGAGCGCAGCGGTGGTCGCCTCGCGGACGTCGCCGGTAGCGGCCTCGACGACGGCGATCGGGCCACCGGCCGCGGCGGGCGTCATGACTGTCCACTTCGGACGGTAGAGCATCGTGTTGCGGGGGTTCACCGGCCGGGTGACCAGGGACCGCACCCGCGCGACCGGTTCGCCACCGACGTCGAAGAGTTCGGCGTGCAGGGCGCCGGAGTCGTCGAGGACGCCGTGCACCCGGGCCCGCCGGGCGCCGGCGGTGTACAGCTCGACCCCGTTCCACAAGAACGGCAGCCTCGGCTCGGCGTCCGCGCCGCCGGTCAGGGCCACGGCGTGCACCGCGGCGTCCAGCAGGATCGGGTGCAGCCCGAACCGCCCGCCGGCACCCGGCGGGAGTTCGACGTCGGCGAACACCTCGCCGTCGCGCTGCCAAAGCCGTTTCACCGCCTGGAAAGCCGGTCCATAGGAGAGAAATCCGTAGGTGACGTCGATCTCCGTCGCGCCTTCCGGCGGCCACTCCCCCGTCCGGCGGGCGGGGAGCGGGCCGCGCGGCCGCACCCGGCCCGTGGCGTGCCGCCGCCAATCCTTTTCGGACTCACGCCGGGCGTAGACGTCCAGCCGGGGCCCGTCGACGACGACCTGCAGGTGCGTGTCCTCGGCCGCGTCGAACGGCAGCGGCGCCTCCAGGACGAGTTCGTCGACGGCCTCCCCCGCGTGCAGCGCGAGTTCGACGAACAGCGCGCCCGGCACCAGGGGCGTCCCGCCGATGGCGTGGTCGGCCAGCCAGCCGTGGGACCGCGCGCCGAGGGAACCACCGTGCACGACCCGCGGCGAGTCCGGGGCTTCCAGCGCCGGCCCGAGCACGGCGTGGCCCGGCCCGGTCACAACCGGAACCGACGGCTCCAGCCAGTAGCGCGCCCGCTGGAACGGGTACGTCGGCAGCGGCACGGTCCGGGCGCCGCTGCCGTCGAACACCTTCCGCCAGTCGATCGGGACGCCGGCCGTGTGCAGGGCGCCGAGCGCGCCGAGCACCCCTTCGCCGGACGAAGTCGTTGCGGCAGCGGGAAAGTCCGCGAGGCGGCTCAGGACGGCGGCCGGGCCGAGTTCGAGGCCGACGTCGGGGGCGGCGGTGGCCAGCGCGTCGGCGAAGCGCACGGTCTGGCGGACGTGCCGCACCCAGTGCCCGGGCTCGAGGGCCTCGACCCGCTCGCCGGTCAGGCTCGACACGAACGGGATCGCCGGACGCTCGTGACGCAGGCCCGCCACGGCCGCCGCGAACTCGTCAAGCATCGGGTCCATCAGCGGCGAGTGGAACGCGTGGCTGACACGCAGCCGGGTCCCGCCGCCGAGGCGCCGGGCGACTTCCGCGGTCGCCGCTTCCTCACCGGACAGGACGACGGACCGAGGCCCATTGACGGCGGCGATCGCGACCCGCCCGGCCAGCAGTGCCGCGACGTCCTCTTCGGACGCGGCGACGGCGATCATCGCGCCCCCGGCCGGCAGTGCGGCCATCAGCCGTCCGCGCGCGGTGACCAGGGCCGCCGCGTCCCCCAAGGACAGGATCCCCGCGACGTGGGCGGCGGCGACCTCGCCGATCGAGTGCCCCACCACGACGTCCGGGCGCACGCCCCAGGATTCGAGCAGCCGGAACTGCGCGACCTCGAACGCGAACAAGGCGGCCTGGGCGTGATCGGTGCGGTCAGCCAGTTCACCGTCAAAGGCGATGTCTCCCCCGAGCGCTTCGCAGGTCGCGTCGAAAGCGTCCGAAAACACCGGGAAGGACCGCGCCAGCTCACTTCCCATGCCCGCCCGCTGGGCGCCCTGACCGGAGAACAGGAACGCCAGCCGCGACCCGCCGCGGGCCGTCCGCCCGCGGACCCGGCCGTCGGCGACGGCTCGCAGCGCTTCCCGGTCACCCGCGGGCACCAGCACCCGGTGCCCGGCCGCAAGACGAGTGGCGAGCGTGAACGCGACGTCGACGCTGTCCGGCACGTCCATGAGCCCAGCGGCGACCGCGCGCAAGGCGTTGTCATCGGCCGCGGCGAGCAACCACGGCGCTGCCGGGAGTTCCTTGTACTGCAAGGGTTTCTCCGGTGGTGGTTCCTCCAGCAGGACGTGGGCGTTGGTCCCGCCGATGCCGAACGCCGACACCCCGGCTCGCCGTGGCCGGTCGCCGGCGGGCCACGGCCGCTCCCGGTCGAGCAGCGCCACGCTCCCGGCCGACCAGTCGATCCGCGGGCTCGGGTTGTCCGCGTACCGGGAGGGCGGCAGCTGCTCGTGCCGCAGGGCCAGCACCATCTTGAGCAGGCCGGCGACCCCGGCGGCGGCCTGGGTGTGGCCGATGTTGGACTTCACCGAGCCGAGCCACAGCGGCCGGTCCCGGCCGGGGCCGTACGCGGCGATCAAGGCCTCCGCCTCGATCGGGTCGCCGAGCGGGGTCGCCGTCCCGTGCCCCTCCACCGCGTCGACGTCGGCCGGGGCCAGCCCGGCGTCGGCCAGTGCCGCGGCGACCACCGCGCGCTGCGCCCGCCCGCTCGGGGCCGTCAGCCCGTTGGAGGCGCCGTCGGAGTTGACCGCGGATCCGCGCAGCAGTGCCAGCACCGGGTGGCCGAGCCGCTGGGCGTCGGAAAGCCGTTCCAGCAGCACGACTCCCGCGCCTTCGGCCCAGGCGGTGCCGTCGGCGTCGGCGGCGTAGGGCCGGCACCGGCCGTCCGGGGACAGCCCGCGCTGGCGGCTGAACGCGAGGAACGTCCGCGGGGTCGCCATCACCGTGGCGCCACCGGCGACGGCGAGGGAACATTCGCCCGCTCGCAGGGCTTTCGCCGCCAGGTGCAGGGCCACCAGCGAGGACGAGCACGCCGTGTCGACGGTGAGTGTCGGCCCGGTCAGCCCGAAGGTGTAGGCGATCCGGCCGGACGCGACCGCGTGCGACGACCCGATCCCCAGCCACGCCTCGAGTTCGTGCGAGTCGAACCGGCTGGCGTAGTCCTCGTTCATCACGCCGACGTACACGCCGGTGTCGCTGCCGCGCAGCGCCGTGCGGTCGAGGCCGGCCCGCTCGAACAACTCCCACGTCGTCTCGAGCAGCAGCCGCTGCTGCGGATCCGTCGCCAGCGCCTCGCGCGGCGAGATCCCGAACAGCCCGGCGTCGAAATCTCCGGCGTCGTAAAGGAAACCGCCCCGCCGGGTCACCGACGTGCCGAGCCGGTCCGGGTCGGGGTCGTAGAGCCGCTCGACGTCCCAGCCGCGGTCGGCCGGGAACTCCCCGGTCGCGTCGACCCCGTCGCGGACCAGGCGCCACAGGTCCTCCGGGGACCGCACCCCACCCGGAAAACGGCAGGCCATCGAGACGATGGCAATCGGCTCCTCGGCCGGTGCCGTCGCGGTCACCCGCGCCGCGGACGGGGTCCCCGACGTCAGCCGCGTCAGCTCCGCGATCACCTCACCCGGCGTCGGGAAGTCGTAGACCAGCGACGCGGGCAGCGGCACCCCCGCGACTTCGGTGAGCCGGTGCCGCAGCTGCACCCCGGCCAGCGACGTGAGCCCGAGTTCGCTGAACGGCCGGTCCCGCCACCCGTCCCCGACGTCGGCGCCGCACAGGGCGACGACTTCCGCGCGGACCAGCGCGATGAGATCACCTTGCGGCGCAAGGATTTTCGGCGCGGTCAGCACCCCGCGCCGCGGCTTTCCCGAGGCGGTCCGCGGGATCTCTTCGACCCGGTGGAACGCCACCGGGACCTTGTAGAGCGACAGCCGCGCCAAGCTCAGCCGGCGCAGCTCCGCCGGATCGACGTCGTCGCCGGACGGCACGACGAACGCGATCGGCACCTGGCCGACGACCTCGTCGGGGCGGCTGCCGACCAGCACGTCCCGCACCGACGGCGACTCGGCGAGCACGGCCTCGACCTCGGCCGGGTGCACGTTCTGGCCGCCGCAGACGATCACGTCGTCGATCCGGCCCTCGATGACGAGCTTGCCGTCCTCGAGGCGGCCCGCGTCGCCGGTGCGGTACCAGCCGTCCTCGAACGGGGACGCCGCTTGCCCGTGGTACCCCAGCATCAACCCCGGGCCACGCACCAGGATCTCGCCGTCGTCGACGCGGATCTCGTTGCCCAGCAACGGGACGAGCCCGGTTTCGCCGGGTACCTCGACGGCGATCTTGCCGCCCGTTTCGGTGGCACCGTAGCCGTTCAGCAGCGGGACGCCGAACAGGTCGCGCACCGCGGCCCGCGCGGCCGGCCCGCACGGCGCGCCCGACGTCAGGCACAGGCGCGGCGGCACCACCGGGCCGCGGATTTCCTGCCGCAGCCCCGCGTACGTGGCGGGAACCCCGGCGAGCACGCACCCGGGGTGCTCGGCCAGCAGCTCGGCCGAACACCGCTCGGTGAGCCGGGTGTGCGCGCCGACCGCGATCGTTCCGAGCACGGCCAGCGAAAGCGCGTAGGCGTGGTGCAGCGGCAGGGGCCAGAGGATCGTGTCGTCCCGGGCCAGGCCGAACAGCGGGACGTACCCCGCGGCGGTGGACCACAGCATCGCCCGCTGTGTCGTCAGCACACCCTTCGGCCGGCCGGTGGTGCCGGAGGTGTAGAGCAGCCAGGCCGGCTCGCCGAGCCCGAGGTCGTCCCGCGGCGCGCCGGATCCCGGTGGTGGCGCGTCTTCCACGAACAGCACCCGCAGGTGCGGGCGGCTCGCGGCCAGCCGCCGCGCGAGGTCCGCGTGCCGCGCCTCGGTGACCAGTAGCACCGCGCCCGAGTCGTCGGCGACGGCGGCGAGTTCCGCTTCGGTGGCCCGTGCGCTCACCGGCACCCCGACCGCGGCCGCGCGCACGACGGCCAGCAGGAATTCGACGTACTCGACGCGGCTTCCGGCGTGCAGCAGCACCCGGTCCCCGCGGTCGACGCCCAGCGCGGTGGCGAGCCGGCCGCTGGTCCGATCCAGCTCCCCGTAGGTCACCGTGCGGGTGCCGTCGGAAAAGGCGGTGCGGTCCCGGTCAGCGGTACCCAGCAGAATGGGCAACGGGCGCAGCAAATCTTCTCGGATCTCCCCCATGCCACCAAGATAGCCACGTTTTGGCGTGACGAGTCTTGCAGACTTCTGTACGTAAATTTCTGAAATCGGTCCGAGTCTTGCCACCTCTTATCCGAAAGCCTACAGTCCGTTCACCAGCAGATGTACTCGAGCAGCGTGGCGAGAGGAACTGGCATGGCGATCTCGCGCAGGACGTTCATCGGCTCGGCCGCGGCCGCTTCGGCATGGGGAGCGCTTTCCCTCGCCGGCGCCCCGGGTGCCTCGGGAGCCACCGCCGCCAGCCCGCCGGGGGACGTCGTCGGCAAGATCACCGTCGGGTACCAGGGCTGGTTCGCCTGCGCCGGCGACGGCGCGCCGATCAACGGCTGGTGGCACTGGAGCCAGGACTGGGGCCGGACGCCGTCGCCGACGAACAACGTCATCAAGGCCTGGCCGGACATGCGTGAGTACACCCGCACGTACCAGACCGCGTACAGCAACTTCGGCAACGGCCAGCCGGCGACGCTGTTCTCGTCTTACGACCAGCAGACCGTGGACACGCATTTCCTGTGGATGCAGCAGAACGGCTGCGACACCGCCGCGCTGCAGCGCTTCAACCCCAACAGCAGCGAAGGCCCGACGCGCGACGCGATGGCCGCGAAGGTCCGCAGCGCCGCCGAGTCGCACGGGCGCAAGTTCTACATCATGTACGACGCCACCGGCTGGGCGAACATGCAGCCGGAGATGAAGGCCGACTGGACGGCGAAGATGTCCGCGCACACGGCGTCGCCGGCCTACGCGCGCCAGAACGGCAAGCCGGTCGTCTGCATCTGGGGTTTCGGGTACAACGACGGCAACCACCCGTGGGACGCGAACACCTGCCTCGACGTCGTGAACTGGTTCAAGGGCCAGGGTTGTTACGTCATCGGCGGCGTGCCGCGCGAATGGCGGACCAGCGACGGCGGGTCGCGGCCGGGCTTCGGCGACGTCTACCGCTCGTTCAACATGATCTCGCCGTGGATGGTCGGGGCCGTCGGTGATGTGGCGGGCTCGGACTGGATGTACCAGAACCTGAACGTGCCCGACCAGGCCGACTGCAACGCCCACGGCATCGACTACCAGCCGTGCGTGCTGCCCGGCGACGTCTCCGGGCGGCAGCGCGCGCACGGCGACTTCATGTGGCGCCAGTTCTACAACATGGTGCGCGCCGGGGCGCAGGGCATCTACATCTCGATGTTCGACGAATACGGTGAAGGCAACCAGATCGCGAAGACGGCGGAAAACGCTTCCATGACCCCGGTCGGCTCGGGTTTGCTCGCCCTCGACGAGGACGGGACGGCGTGCTCGTCGGACTACTACCTGCGGCTGACCGCCGACGGCGGCCGCATGCTCAAGGGCCAGCTCGCCCTGACCGCGACCCGGCCGACGTCCCCGACCCTGACCACCGGCGGCTCGACCGACCTGGCGCGCGGGCGGGCCACGGCCGAAAGCAGCCACAACCAGAACTACGGCGCCGGCAACGCCGTCGACGGAAATCCCGACAGCTACTGGGAAAGCGTGAACAACGCGTTCCCCCAGTGGCTCCAGGTCGACCTCGGCTCGGCGGCGACGGTGACGCGGGTCGTGGTGGCGGTGCCGCCGTCGAGCGCGTGGGGTGCCCGGACGCAGACGCTGGCGCTGTCCGGTTCCGCCGACGGCACCACGTTCACCACCCTCGTCCCGGCGACCGGCTACGCGTTCGATCCGGCGCGGGGCAACAGCGTCACCATCACCGTCCCGGCCGGCAGCCGCCGGTTCCTGCGGCTGACCTGCACCGGCAACACCGGCTGGCCGGCCGGGCAGATCGCCCGGTTCGAGGCCTACAGCTGAGTGCACCAAGGTAAATCGTCAGTGTTGAATTCGGCATTTGACGCACTCGGCCGTCCGGGGTTGGAATTTCCCCATGGACACCACGAAAACCGAAGACCTGGCCTTGCTGCCCCACCTCGTCGATGTCGCCCGGGAAGCCGGCCGGCGCGTGCGGGAGCTCTTCTCCCCCGCCGCGCGGCCGGCGAGCCGGGACGACCTGTACGCCGGCAACCAGCGTGTCGAAGAGGCCGGTGCCGGAGGGGTGCGCGAGGCCCTGACCGCGTTGCGCCCGGAAGCCCGCTGGCTCGACGACGACCCCGAAACGCACCGGACCCGGCGGCACCTGGCCGGTGAGTGGTGGGTCGTGGACGGCGTCGAAGGCGCCGTGAACTTCCTGCACGGCCTGCCCGAGTGGGCCGTGAACCTCACGCTGGTGCGGGACAACCTCCCGGTGGCCGCCGTGGTGTACCAGCCGATCGGCGAGCGGACCTTCACCGCCGTGCGCGGCGGCGGTGCCCGTCTCAACGGGACGCCGCTGCGCACGTCGGCCAAGGCGGACCTGTCCGCGGCGATCGTCACCACCAGCCAGGCGGGCGGGAGTCCCGAGCTCAACCGCCGGACGGCCGACACGATCGACACCATGTTCGGCCGCGCTTTGCTGGTACGCCAGACGGTTCCCAGCACGTTCCCGCTGCTGGACGTCGCCGCCGGGCACTTCGACGTCTACTGGCGGTTCGGCCCGGACCTGCCCGCCCTGGCCCCGGGTGTCCTGCTGGCGACGGAGGCCGGCGCGATCGCCACCGGCCCGGACGGTCAGCCGTGGCAGGCCGACAGCGCCGACGTCGTCGTGGCCGCGCCCGGCCTGCACACCGCCGCCCTCAATGCGCTAAGCACCGGGTGACAGCGTGTGCGCCGCGATTTCGTCGCTGGTGGTCACCCACACGCCGGGGTGGCCGACGATGTACTCCAGCGCCTCCTCGACGTACTTGAGCCGGAACGGCTGGCCGGTGACGTACGGGTGGAGCGACAGCGCCATCACCCGCCCGCCGGCCGCCGAGTCCTCGTAGAGCTGGTCGAACTGGTCCTTGACGATCCGGACGTAGTCCGCGCCCGTGTGGCTCTTGAGGTGGAAGAGCTGCATGTCGGCGAGTTCGAGGGTGTACGGGACGCTGAGCAGGCCGGGCACGTTCAGCGGGTACGGCTGGTCGTCGTTGGTCCAGTCCAGCACGTACCCGACACCGAGCTCGGCGAGCAGGCGCGGGGTGGCGAACGTCTCGGTCAGGCCCGGCGCGAGCCACCCGCGCGGCCGCTGCCCGGTCGTCTTCTCGATGCTGTCGAGGATCCCGGCGAGGAAGGCGCGCTCCTCGGCCTCGGCCATGCCGGCCTGCGGGATCGAGTTCGACTTCCCGTGGGCGAGCCAGGCCCAGCCGCGCTCCCGGCCCGCGGCGACGATCTGCGGGTAGCGCTCGCCGGCGTCGGAGTTCAGCAGGGCGCTGGCCCGGATCCCCTGCCGGTCCAGGACGTCGATGAGCCGCCAGATGCCGACCCGGGCACCGTAGTCGCGCCACCCGTAGTTCATCGGGTCCGGCACCAGCTTCGCGGTCGCCTCGTTGAAGCTGACCGACGGCCGGTCGACGTGGAAGTGCTCGATGTTGAGCCCGGCGTAGAACGCCACGCGGGCGTCGCCGGGCCAGCGCACCGGCGGGCGGCCGACGATCGGGTCGTAGTCGAAGAGTTCGATGTCCACAACGGACTCCTATGGGGGAAGGGGTGGTCAGCGTTCGAGCGGGACGGCGATCCGGCCGCCGTAGCGCCGCTGCTCCGCCTCGTCGAGCATCGCCGCGGCCACCGTGGCGCGGCTGATGCGCGCGGGGAACAGCCGCCGGGGCGCGTCGTCGAGGGAGACCGTGCGCCGGGCCGGGCCGAGGGGGCCGTTCGACAGCGGGCCGGCGTGGAAGACCGCGCCGCCGCCGGCGCGCACGGTCGCGTCCGCGGTGGTGCGGTCCGCCATCTCGTTCTTCATGAAGGTGTTCAGGAGACCTCGGGTGAGGACTCCGGCGTGCGGCGCCGAGTCGCCGGTGCCGAAGGCGGCGAGCCAGACGACGAAGTCCGGTCCGGCGTCGACGGCCGCGCGGGCGCCGGCGGTGAGCACACCGGGCGCCTCCTTGCCGGTGATCCCGAGCCCGGACACGACGACCCGCGCGCCCTTGAGCGCCCGGCCGATGGAGTCCGGGTCGAGCACGTCGCCGGCCACGCGTATCAGGTGATCGGACGGTGGCAGGGTGATGCGGTCCGGGTTGCGCGCGACCGCGGTCACCCGGTGACCCCGCTCCAGCGCCTGGCGGACGAGTTCGGCCCCGGTCGCGCCGGTGGCGCCCAGTACGGTGATTTCCATGGCGGTCTCCGGAGTTCGTCAGTCTACAGTGGACAGAGTGGCGAGGGACGCGGCCTGCAGAGCGGGCGCGGTGGCGAGGATGCCGTCGCTGCCGGGCCGCCACGGCGCACCGGCGAGGTCGGTCACGAGCCCGCCGGCCTCGGTGACGAGCAGCGCGCCGGCGGCGACCCCGGGCAGCGTCGGCCGGTACTGCCAGAAGAGGTCGGCGTGCCCGGCGGCGACGAGCAGCAGCGGGAACGTCGACGGCACGGTCGCGCGGACGAGCAGCGCGCTGCCGAGCATCGCCGTGATCGACTCGCCGATGCGCCGGTAGGTCTCGCGCTGGCCGGCCTCGGCCTGCCCGGTGGTGGCGATGGCGGCGCCGAGGTCGGTCTTGGCGGAGACACTCAGGCGCCGTCCGTCCGCGAACGCGCCGCCGCCGCGGATCGCGGTGTGCACGACGTCACCGACCGGCTGGTGGACGGCCGTCAGCACCGGGACGCCGTCCCGGACCAGGGTCGCGGTGACGCACCACTCCGGCAGCCCGTGAATGTGGTTGACGTTGCCTTCGACCGCGTCCACCGCCCACCACTCCCCCGGCGGCAGCTCGGCGGTTTCCTGCTCTTCGGTCAGCCAGCCCGCTTCGGGCCGGGCCGCGGCGAGGGCGACACGCAGGTCGTCGATCGAGGCCTGTTCGTTCTCCTCGATCGCGGCGAGCAGGCCGGCGCGATCGGCCGGGCGCGACTCGGCGGAGTAGCGGGCGAGCAGGCGGCGACCGGCGTCGCGCACCGCGTCGATGGCCGCCGTCAGCACGGCGGCGTCCTCGGTCGTGGCCTGCGGAAAAGACGATGTTGTGCTCATGTCTCCGACCGTAGGCAGGAATGGGCATTAATTCAAATGAATGCTTTGCACTCGTTGATTTACCCAGACGCAATCGTCGAAGTATGACCACCGCTCCGGTATCTGATACTCCGGGATGATCCCCTTCGTGTGAAGGTGTGGAACGGTTTCGTCCTCCACACTCCACCGGGAGGAATTCAGATGCCAGGTTTCCGAGCAGGGCTGGTGGTGACCGTCGCGGCCCTCGTGGCGGCCGCGACCCCCGCCGCGGCCGCCGACGACGACCCGCTCGCGCCCTACACCACCCAGCAGGTCACCTGGGGCGGCTGCGCGTTCACGCCGTCGGCCGGCGCCAAGCCCGCCGAGTGCGCGCTGATCACCGTGCCGCGGGACTGGGCGAACCCCACTTCGGGCGCCGACCTGCAGGTCTCGATCAGCCGGGTCGCGGCCACCGGCGAGCGGCTCGGCGCGATCCTCGTCAACCCCGGCGGGCCGGGCGGGCAGGGCACCTCGCTCGCCGGCGCGCTGGCCGGCCTCGAACCGTCGGTCAACGAGCGGTACGACCTGGTCGGCATGGACCCGCGCGGAACCGGCCGGGAAGGCAGCGACGACCACGGGTTCCAGTGCCAGGTCCCGACCGGGCGGATCCCGACCGGGCTCGACGCGCGTGACCGGTCGGCGCAGAGCATCGCGCTGCACCAGCAGACCCCGCGGGCCATCGCCGAGGCGTGCCAGAGCAACGCGCTCACGCCGTACGTCACGACGTGGCAGACCGCGCACGACATGGACCTGATCCGCACGCTGCTGGGCGACGAGAAGCTGAACTACCTCGGCTACTCCTACGGCACCTGGCTGGGCGCGAAGTACGCGTCGCTGTTCCCGCAGCACACCGGGAAGACCGTGCTCGACTCCAGCGTGAACTTCGAAGGCCGGCTGCAGGCCGACTTCGAGGCGTTCCCGGTGATCGACCAGCGCCAGTACGACGACGTCTTCCTGCCGTGGGTCACCCGCCGCTATGGCGACCGGCTCGGGACGACCGTGCCCGAGGCCAAGGCGAAGATCGAGCGGATCCGCGCCCTCTACCGGACCCAGGGCATCGACGGCGACACGTTCGACCGGATCTTCGTCGGCAACGGCAGCCAGTTCCAGTGGTACCTCGGGGTCCTGATCCTGGTCATCGGCGCGAACTCCCTGGATCCCGGGAGCGCGCCGCCGAGCGGTGAGCTGGATGCGGTGTCCCGCAGCGCTTTCGGCGTTCCGGCGGCCCAGCTGACCACGGCGAAGATCGCGGCCGCCGCGCCGGACTACACGGCGGTCCCCGGCACCCGCTACGCCGTGGCGTGCGGTGACCAGCCGACGCAGTCCGCCGCCTGGTACAAGCGGCTCAGCGACCGGCAGGGCCCGCAATATCCGTTGTACGGCTGGCTTTACGGCCTGAGCGAGCCGTGCGGCTTCTGGTCCGACGCACCGCAGCATGAGCTGCCGAACCTGCCGGCGGAGGTCGCCGGGAACGTGCTCGTCGTCCAAGGTGAGTTCGACCCGCAGACCGGGTACGAGCAGGCGAAGGCGGCCACGCGCGCGGCCGGCGTCCCGCTCGTGTCGGTGGACGACTCGCCGTTCCACGGCCAGTACGCCCTCGGCGGCGACCCGTGCGTCGACGGGGTGGTGAACACCTTCCTGGTCAAGAACTCCCGGACGGCGAGCATCACCTGCCCCGGCGTGCCGCTGCCGGACGAGGACGCCGTGTACCCGGTGACCGGCCCGCTCGGCCCCGCGCACAGCAGCAGCCTCACCACCCGGAGCGCCGACGCGCTTTCCGGCCTGCGCGAGGACGTCCGGCGCAGGATCAGCGAGCTCAACTGACGCTGTCCCGGCGGGCGGTCGTTCTCGTTTCGGGAGCGGCCGCCCGTCGTCAGCGGACCGAAAAGCCGCCGTCGACGGTCAGGACGGCGCCGGGGCGAGCGGCCGCGAGCGGGTCGTCGCGGTGGTCCTCGACGGTCTCCGCGCTCCCGGCCGCGACCCGCTGCCGGGCGACCCGCCGCGGGATCAGCGTTCGTAGACGCCGGTCAGCCGGCCGCGGCCGAGGACCGGCCCGGTTACGGCGGGCAGGAACGCGCGGGGCCGGGCCGTCGGCGTGGTGCCGACGGGCGCCGCGAGGGCGAACAGCTGGAAGACGTAGTGGTGCGGCCCGTGGCCCTTCACCGGTGCGGGACCGTGGTAGCCGCGCCCGATGGTGGAGCGGAGCACCCGCACCCCCTTGCCGGGCTCGCGCGCGGCCAGGGCACCAGGCTCCAGCTCCCCGGCCGCCGGGTCGATCAGGGCGACGCAGTGCACGGCGGGCTTGCCCAGCGGGACGTCGATGTCTTCGACGACCAGGAGCAGCTCCGCGGTGCCGGCCGGGAGCGAGGTCCAGGCCAGCTGCGGCGACAGATTGCTGCCGCCGACGGGCTTCGCGGCGTGCTCCAGCGGCATGGCGCCGCCGTCGTCGAAGCTTCGGCTGGTGAGCGTCAGCAGGTCGGGGCCGTGCAGGTTCGGCAGGTTCCACGCCGTGTCGGCGTCCCCCGCCCTGCGGTTCTTCAGGAGCCGGCCGAGCAGCGTCATCGGGTCGCCTCGATCCGGTCGGCGATCTCGGCGGTGGTGGCGGTTTCGCCGAGCTTCGGGAAGACGCGCTCGACGCTGTGGCGGTGGGCCTCGGCGTCGGGGTCGGTCATGGCGTCGGTGGCCAGGACGACGTGGTAACCGTGGTCGGACGCCGAGCGCGCGGTCGATTCGACACCCGAGCTGGTGGAGATCCCGGCGAGCACGACCTGCGTGACGCCCAGGTCCCGCAGCAGCGTGTCGAGGCCCGTGTCGTGGAAGGCGCTGCGCCGCCGCTTCGTGATCAGGTGGTCGGTCGGCGCCGCGTCGAGTTCGCCGACGAGGTCGGCCCAGCCGGGCGGCACCGCGCCGCCGCCTCTTCCGGCGTCGGTGCGGCCCGGCGCGCGGCCCGTGACGGTGACGAGCACCACGGGCAGGCCGTGCCGGCGGAACTCGGCGGCCAGGTGCGCCGCCTGCTTGACGGCGGCGGTCACCGAGGGGTCGTCGAAGGCCGAGACGATGCCCTGCTGCAGGTCGATCACGACCAGCGCGGACCCCGGATCGATCGTGGTCAAAGCCATGGTTCTCCTTGGGAGGTCAGACGGTCCGGGCCAGCCGCTCGAGCAGCGGCGCGGCCGCGGCGAGCTGCTTCAGCTCCCGGGCGGTGAACGCGCCGCCGGTCAGGGCCCCGGTGATGAGCTCGGCGCGCGCGTTCCGCTTGTCCTTCAGCGCCCGCGCACCGGCTTTGGTGAGCAACAGGACGCCACGCCGGCCGTCGTGCGGATCCGGACGCCGTTCGACCAGGCCGCGGTCCCGCAGCCCGCTCAGCGTCGCGCCCATCGCCTGCGCGGTGATCTGCGCTTCCCGCGCGAGCGCCGAGGAGGTGGTGGGACCCGAGCTGCCGAGCAGGGACAGCGCGGCGCGCTCGGGCATAGTGAGCCCGCCCTCGGCCGGCACCTGCCGAACCCGCCGCACGAGCACGCTGATGCTCGCCAGCAGCTCCGCGGCCACCTCGGCGGGATCCGGATCATCGGTCATGTACTAAGGCTACCTTATCAATCTGCCTTAGTTATCGGCCGGGCGGGCTCCACCATGGACTCCAGGTTCTTGCGGGCGATCTGCTTGCGGAAATCCCCTTCGTAGGAAGCGTCACCGGAGTCGTGCATCGTCTCGGTCATCCAGACCGCCGCCGCCTGCCGCTCCCACGTGTGACTCAGGCAGGTGTCGGAGTAGCTGTCGAGCAGGGTCGTGTCGTCCTTCTCGACCTGGCGGGTGACCGCGCGGGCCAGCACCTCGGCGTCGTGGAGGGCAAGGCTCATCCCCTCCGCGCTCATCGGCGAAATGAGGTGCGCCGCGTCGCCGAGCAGGTAGAGCCGGCCGTGGCGCATCGGGCTGAACACCACCCCGCGCAGCGGCACGACCTGCTTGCTCGTGATCGGCCCGGGCGCCACGGGTTCGCCGAACCGGGTCCCCAGCTCACGCCACACGCGCTCGTCCGGCCAGTCGTCGACGCTGTCGGTCAGCGGGCACTGCAGGTAGAGCCGGCTCGCGGCCGGGCCGCGGGTGATCCGCGCCGCGAAGCCGCGGGAGTGCACCGCCAGCACCGCCGGCGGATCGGCCGGCACGCCCGCCATGACCGTCAGCCAGGCGTACCCGAACTCGTGGATGTCGCAGGTGAGGGCGTCCGCGGGGACGGCCGTCCTGCTGACGCCCTGGTACCCGTCGGCGCCGGCGACAAATTCGCAGCCGAGCGCGTGTGACGCTCCTGCGGCGTCCCGGTAGCGGACCACCGGACGTTCGGTGCCGATTCCTTCCAGCGCAACGTCTTCCGCCTCGAAGCGCAGGTCGCCGCCGTCGCGGAGGAAGACCGCGATGAGGTTCCGGACGAGGACCTGCTGAGGGCAGAACGCGCCGCCGTCGTCCTCCCCCGTTTTCCACAGCCGCACCTTCCCGTCGATCAGCAGCGGCATGCCCGCATCGGCGGTGTCGTGGCCGGTACTGCCTTCCACGACTTCGCCCAGTCCCCACGCCTGCAGCAGGTGCACCCCGCGGGCGTCGAGGGATCCGGCGCGTTGGCGGTTTTCGACGTGTTCACGGCTGTGCTTCTCCAGGACCGTGCAGCCGATTCCGTTGCGCAGCAGGAAGTTCGCCAGCGTGAGGCCGGCGACGCCGCCGCCAACGACGACCACGGTGGTGTTCTCGTTCTCGGTCATGTGACCACAGTGGACCGGCCAGCACCGGCCGACCACCGATATCCGGCCAGTGGATACCGGAAAGCCGCCAATCTCAGCCGTCGTGGTCGTGGAGGCCGGCCTGGTAGCGGCCCGGGGTCTGGCCGACGACGGCGGTGAAGGCTTCGATGAAGGTCGACGGGTTGGACCACCCGCACGCGATCGCGGTGTCGGTGACGGACTGGCCGCCGGTCAGGTGCACCACGGCGTGGTGGATGCGCAGAATGGTGCGCCAGCGGTGAAAACTCATCCCGAGGCCGGTGTGGAACAGGCGGCTGAGCGTGCGTTCGCTCGCCCCCGCGGCGCGCCCCAGCTCCGCCAGGGTCGTGGTCCGGCCGGGGTCGGCGCGCAGGAGATCGGTGACGACACGCAGCCGGTCGTCGTGCGGCTCGGGCAGGTGGAGGGACTGCTCGGGCGCCACGCCGAGCTCGTCGGCCACGACCGCGCGCAGCCGCTTCTCACTCCCGGGCGACCGGCCGCCCCGACCGGTCAGCGCGAGCAGCACCTCCCGCAGCAGCGGGCTCACCGCGAACACGCTGGGGTACGCCACGAGGCCGCCGCACTCGTCGGCCGGGATGACGACGAGCCGGGCGTCGGTCCGGCCGTAGAACCGGTGCGAGTGCTCGAAACCGGGCGGTGTCCAGGTGACCCGGCTGGCCGGGGCCACCCACGTCCCGCGCTCGGTCGTCGTGGCCAGCGCCCCGGCGGCCGCGTAGACGAGCTGGCCGTCGGGGTGGGAGTGGGTGCCGAGGTGGTAACCGTGGGGCAGCCAGCCGCCACCGCGAGGCGTCGCGCCTCCGGGCTTCTCGAACTGGCGGGTTTCCGGCATCACCAGCCAGATTACCGCCGATCCCTCACCAGGGCACCACGCCCTCGTCGTCGAAGAAGCCGCCCGTCGGCCCGTCGTCGGGCAGGGTCGCGAGCCGGATCGGGGTCGCCGCGCCCTGTTCGGGGGTGCGCACGCCGCGGAAGCCGTTCAGGTCCGTCGCCACGTACCCCGGGCAGGCGTTGTTGATCAGGATGCCGGTGTCGCTCAGCTCCTTGGCGTACTGGACGGTGATGGCGTTGAGGAAGGTCTTCGACGGCATGTAGCCGGCCGAGAGGAACGAGAAGTCGCTGCCCGGCTCGCTCTGGCGGGCCAGGGAGCCGGTTTCGCTCGAGAGGTTGACGATCCGCGGCGAGGCCGAGCGGCGCAGCAGCGGGAGCATCGTGTTGATCACCCGGACGACCCCGATCACGTTGGTCTCCACGACCGCGCGGATGACGTCGGGGCTGATCTTGGTGGGCTCCTGCGGGAACCCGCCGACCACGGCGGCGTTGTTGACGAGCACGTCGAGGCGGCCGAAGCGCTCGTCGAGCAGCGCGGCCGCGGCGGTCACGCTCTCGTCGCCGGTCACGTCCAGCGGCACGCCGAACGCGTCGGCCCCGCCCGCGCGCAGCTTCTCCACCGCGCTCTCGCGCCGCTGTTCGTCGCGGGCGCCGACGCCGACCTTCCAGCCGAGCGCACCCAGGCCCGCCGCGATCTCGTACCCGATTCCCTTGTTGGCGCCGGTGACCAGCGCGATCGTCTGTTCGTTCATGCCTTCGATCCTGGTCGCGCCCGGCCCGGGCACCAACACCGTCTGGGCAAGCATTGATACCCGGCCGGTATCGATCCGCGGTAGCGTGTGGTCATGGAGACCCGCGAGCTGCGGTACTTCGTCGCCGTCGCCGAGGAGCTGCACTTCAGCCGGGCGGCCGAGCGGCTCGGCATCGCCCAGCCCCCGCTGTCGCGCGCGATCAGCGGCCTCGAACGACGTCTCGGCGTCGCCCTGTTCGAACGCACCAGCCGCGCGGTGACGCTCACCGAGGCCGGCTCGGTGCTGCTGGCCGAGGGACGCGCCGTCCTCGGCGCGGTGGCCGCGGCCGAGCGGCGCACCCGGCGAGCCGCGACCGGCCGGGCCGGGCTGGTCCTCGTCACCAAGGCCGGCGTCGCCGGCGACCTGTTGAAGAAGATGCTCGCCGCCTACGCCGCCGAGCCGGACGCCGTGGACGTCGACGTGGTGCTGTGCGAAGCCCACGAGCAGGAGCGGCTGTTGCGGGACGGCCAGGCCGACGTCGCGCTGATGCACCGGCCCTACGACTCGACGGCCGGGTTCGACACCGAGGAGCTGTTCACCGAGGGCCAGGTGGTGATCCTCCCGGCCGGGCACCCGCTCACCGCCCGGTCGCACGTCCGCACCGCCGACGTCACCGCGCTCGCCGATCTGCCGATGGCGCGCTGGCCAGCCCCCGACGGCACCTATCCGGACGGGCCGGGCGCCGAGGTCCGGAACCTGACACAGCTCTACCAGCTGATCGCCCTCGGCCGGACCACGGTCATCCTGGCGGAGTCGTGCCGCGCCCACCTGCGCCAAGACCTGGCCGCCGTCCCGGTCGCCGACGCGCCGGCCGTGACGACGCTGATCGCGTGGCCGCCGCACAGCCGGTCCCGCGCCGTCGCGAACCTGGTCCGCGCCGCGTCCCCCAGCGCGTCGGAGACCTACGCGTTGGGCTGAAGCAGGATCTTCTGAGCGCCGTCGAGCTTCTTCTGGAAGAGGTCGTACGCGCGCGGCGCTTCGGACAGCGGCAGCTTGTGCGTGGCGAAGCCTTCGACGCCCAGCGGATCGCCGTCGGCGGTCAGCACCGGCATGATGTCGTCGATCCAGCGGCGGACGTTGGCCTGGCCCATCCTCAGCTGGATCTGCTTGTCGAACATCGCCATCAGCGGCATCGGGTCGACCATGCCGCCGTAGACGCCGGACAGCGAGATCGTGCCGCCGCGGCGGACGCTGTCGATGGCCGCGTAGAGCACGCTCAGCCGATCGATGCCGACCTTCTCGGTGACCTTCGCGCCGATCTGCTGCGGCAGCAGGTTGACGAGGTTGTGCGCGAGCTTGCCGACCGGGGCGCCGTGGGCTTCCATGCCGACGGCGTCGATCACCGAATCGGCCCCGCGGCCGTTCGTCAGCTGGCGGATGGCGTCCCCGATGTCCTTGTGGTCACGGGTGTCCAGCGTGGTGGCGCCGTGCTCGCGGGCGCGGGCGAGCCGCTCGGGCACGAGGTCGACGCCGATGACCTGGCTCGCCCCGCGATGGCGGGCGACGCGGCAGCTCATCTGCCCGATCGGCCCGAGCCCGAAGACGACGACCGTGCCGTCGCGGGGCACGTTCGCGTACTCGACGGCCTGCCACGCCGTGGGCACGACGTCGGAGAGGTAGACGAACCGCTCATCCGGCGGGCCCTCCGGGACCTTGATCGGGCCGTACTGCGCCTGCGGGACCCGCAGGTACTCGGCCTGGCCGCCGGGCACCTGGCCGTAGAGCTTGGTGTAGCCGAGCAGCGCGGCCCCCTTGCCCTGCTCGGTGACCTGGGTGGTCTCGCACTGCGACTGCAGGCCGCGTTCGCACATCCAGCAGTGGCCGCAAGAGATGGTGAACGGGATCACCACGCGGTCGCCGGGCTTGATGCCGGTGACCGCGTCGCCGACCTCCTCGACGACCCCCATCGGCTCGTGCCCGAGGATGTCGCCCTCGGTCATGAAGGCCCCCAGCACCTCGTACAGGTGCAGATCGGAGCCACAGATACCGGTCGAGGTGACGCGGATGACGGCGTCGGTCGACTCCTCGATCTTCGGGTCCGGCACCTCTTCGACGCGGACGTCGCGCTTGCCGTGCCAGGTCACTGCCTTCATGGTCTCCTCTTCCCGTATGGGTATCGGACCCGGTTTCCCTGACACGGCCGAGGCAAACGCGGGGCACCGAACGGGTGAGTGAGCTCAGGTCCTCGTCCCGGCCCGCCGGGTGAGCCACGTTTCCGTGGGACGGCACCGCAGCGTGGTGCCGTCGGCCCGGCACCAGGTTTGGTAGTCACCGGAGTACAGCCGCTCGCCGACCCAGTGGTAGCCGGGGCCGGGCTCGCTGCGCGGCGTGACGGGCACGAAGTTGGCCGCGTCGTCGACGCTGCCGGTGCCGTCGTAGCGGGCGACCGCCGGGTACGGGTACACCGGGCGGCTGCGCGTCGCGTTCGACGCCACCACCTTGCCCGGCGGTCGGCCGCTCTCGGCCCAGGCCATCACCGGGGTCAGGATGTCGAAGGTGTTCGGGCCGTCCCCGCCGCCGCAGTGCGCCACCCCGGGGAACAGGTACAGGCGGGCGAACGCGTCGACCCGGCCGCCGCCCATCGACGACCGCATCGCGTCCCAGTAGGCGAGGGTCGACTGCGGCGAGATGTGCTGGTCGTTCCAGCCCTGCCACAGCAGGAGTTTGCCGCCGCCGCGCTGGAACCCCGTCAGGTCGGGGTCCATCGCGGCCAGGTAGCTCGACGACTGCACGGTCTTCCAGAACGACGCCACGGTGAATTTCAGGTCCGTGAGCCGGAAGTCCGGGTTCTGCGCGCCGGGGAACGCGAGATAACGCAAGTAGGACAAGGCGAAGTTCTCGCTGGCGGACGGCTGGGTCGGCGTGGCCGGCACGAACAGCGTCCACTCGAGTTCGGAGCCCCATTCGTGCGCGACAGCCGGTTCGAGCCGGGCACCGTTCGCATCGACGGCGCCGTCGTGCAGCCGCCGGACGACCCCGGCTTCGGCCGGGCTGAGGCAGGTCGCCGGGTCCTGGCCGGCCGCGCAGGCGAGCGCCGCCGGGTCGAATCGGCACAGCCGGGGGTCGCCGAGCAGGCCGTCGCGGAGCCCGTCGAGCGCGTCACAGGCGTTGAGCACGGCGGTGTGCACCAGCGGCAGCTTGCCGGCGAGCAGGATCGCGTGGCCGGCGTCGTCGAGGTTGGTGACGACGTTCCAGGCGTGGTGGAAGGTGTTCTGCACGGCCATGTCGTTGGCCGGCGCACCGGCGGCGATGCCGTCGAAGTCGTCCGGGTACCGCTGAGCCTCCATGAGGGCCTCGCGGCCGCCGTCCGAGCAGCCGGTGAAGTAGGAGTAGGCCGGCCCGCGGCCGTAGAAGCGGCCAATGAGCGCCTTGGCCACCTGGGTGGTCACGTGCACGCCCCGGTAGGCGAAGTCGATCTGCGCCTGCGGGTTGTCCAGCGCCCACGAGCCGTCGTTCTGCCCTTGGTGACCCATGTCCGTGGTCGCGCTGGCCAGAGTGCCGTCGACGACCGGCGGGCACGTCGAGGCCTGGCCGTAGTCGATGCGGGCGCTGCCGCACAGACCGCCGCAGCCGGTCTGGACGAACCGCTGCGTCCACCCGTTCACCGGCAGGCGCACGACGAAGGTGTTCGCCGGCGCGACGGTCCCCCGGACCTCGCAGTACGGCGCGGGTGCGCCGGTGGTCACCACGGCCGCGGACCGGACGGTGACCGGCGCGTCGGTGACGCCGCCGAGATCGAGGGAGAGGACGTCGGCGCAGGTGAGCACCGGTTTCAGGGCGGGCAAATCCGCCAGCCCACCGTCCGGCACCGGCCTCGGCCCGGCGGCGTCGGCGCTGCCGAGCGGCACCTGGGCCACGAGCAGGAGGACGGCGGCGACGAGCCCGGCGCGCCGGGCGAGGTGCTTGGTACGAGCGAAGGAACCCGGCATTGCGCATCTCCTCTGGACCGAGGACGAACACACACGAGCAGGTGAGCGGTTCCGCACGCTACGGCGTTGTCGACACGATTGTCAACGATTTCATCGCCAACATGTCAGGGTGTGCCGCCCAGGGCTCGCAGGCCGCGGTCGAGGAAGTCGATCGTCCAGGTGAAGGTGGCGTCGACGTCGACGTCGATCTGGAACCCATCGGCCACCTCCAAGGTGGCGAACCCGTGCAAAACCGTGCGCACCAGCCGCAGAGCGTGGATCTCCTGATCGGGGTCGATCCGGTACCCGTGCAGCATGGCCGCCCAGGACGCGAGCACCTGGTCGCCCGCGGCGATGAGCGGGTCGTCGTCCCCCGTCGTGCGCGCCGCGTTGGCCGCCGCGTACCGGCCGGGGTGCTCCTTGACGTACCCGCGCATCGCCTGCGCGCCGGCGGCGAGGGCTTCGCTACCGGCCCGGCCCTGGGTCGCGTCGCGGATGGCGGCGGTGACCTCGGTCATGGCCTGGACGGCGATGCGGTGGGCGAGCTCGGCCTGGCTGCTGACGTGCTTGTAGAGCGACGGCGTCTTGACCCCGAGCCGCTCGGCGAGCAGGCCCATGCTGAGCTGGGCGAACCCGACCTCGTCGACCAGCGCGGCGCCGCCTTCGGTGACCGCCGCCGGGGTCAGCCCGGCCCTAGGCACGGGCGAGCGTCCGGTCCAGGAAGGGCAGGGTCAGCTCGGCGACCCGCTCGGGCGTCTGGACGTGCGGGTAGTGCCCGGCGCCGTCGATCACCACGAGTTCCCCGAGGCCCCGCGGCAGGTCGGCGAGGATCTTCTCGCCCTCGGCGCGGGGGTCGGCCCAGTCCGGGTCGAGGCTGCCTTCGACGATCAGGACCGGGCACCGGACGTTCGCAAGCTGGTTTCCGGCGTCGGCCGGGCTGGTCTTGCACATGGCCTGCAATGCTTTCATGCGGCCCGGCTCGTTCAGCTTCGCCTCGATGCGCGCCAGTTCGGCGTCCGCGTCGGCGGGTTTGACCGGCAGCGCCACGTCGAGGTACTTCAGCCAGTTCGCCACCTTCCCCCGCATGATGACCTGCGCGAGCTGGATGTAGCCGGCCCGGAAGCGCTTCACCCGCAGCAGCCCGCCGAGGTCGAACGCCTGCGCCCGGGTGAACGGCGCCAGCTCGACGACCCCGGCGATCAGCTCGGGCGCGGTGGCGGCCGCGATGGTCGCCGCGCCACCACTGATCGACTGCCCGACGAGCACCGCGGGCCCCCCGAGCTGCCGCACGACGGCGACCAGATCACCGGCGATGTCGGTGCGGCTGTAGCCGTCCCAGCCGAGGCTCGAGTCACCGCACCCGCGGATGTCGACGTTCGCGACCCGGTACCCCGCCGCGGCCAGGGCCGGAGCGAGGAACCGGTAGGAGTGCCGGCTGTCGCCGATGCCGTGCGCCAGCACGACGAGCGGCCCCTCCCCGGTGACGTCGTAGGCGATGGCGTTGCCGTTGATGCTCAGGTGCTCGGTCATGGCGCTCTCCCTGCGTTGGCTAACTTCGATAGCTTTAAGCTAGTCACGTTAGCCAACGGTGTCAACACCCCACGCCGGGCGATATCCTGCGGTCCCGGGCAAGACCCTCGAAGGAGCGCAGGCCGATGGCCGACGACCGGCTGCACCCGCTCGCGTACCCGCCGCGGCGCATCGGGTTCGCCATCACCTGCTGGTTCCTGGCCGCGGCCGGCGGAGTCCTGGCTTTCCTGTTCGGCTCCGCCGCGGCGATGAGCACCGACTCGTGCCGACCGGACGACACCGTCTTCCCGTGCACCGGAACCGGGCAGCAAGTCGTCTTCTGGCTGCCCCCGATCGGCTGGCTCGCCGCGATCCTCATCGGCTGGGCGACCACCGCGGCCCTCGTCCGGAGCGGCCGTCCTCGCTGGCCCGCCATCCCGGTCGGCGTGGTGAGCTACGCGGCGGTGCTGGCCGCCGGCTGGTTCGTCGCGGTGCGCTGATCCCGGCGTCCGTTTGAGCCCGCCGCCCCGGTGGTACTGAACGAGTCCATCGCTGTCTCGTTTCGGAGGATGCCCGTGCAGATCCAGGTCAACACCGACCACAACGTCCACGGTGGCGAGCGTCTGGCCACCTTCGTGACCACCGACCTGGAGAACAGCCTCTCCCGGTTCGGCGGGTGGTTGACCCGGGTGGAGGTGCACCTCAGCGAGGACGGCGGAGGCAAGCCGGAAGACAAGAAGTGCGTGATCGAGGCGCGGCCCGGCGGCAAGCAGCCGGTCGCGGTCACCCACCACGCGGCCACCGTAGACGACGCGTACGCCGGAGCGGCGCACAAGCTCGGGCGGTTGCTGGACACCCGGTACACCCGCGCCCACGACCACAAGGGCAGCGAGAGCATCCGGCACATGCCCGGCCCGGAAGACCCTGAGCAGGTCGGCGCGCTCGAAGACGAGCCGAAGGCCTGATCCTGGTTCCCGTCAGAACAGCGGCTGCACGGTCTCGTCGGGCGCGGGAAACCCGTGCTCGGCGATGACCGGCAGGATCTTTTCGCTCAGCCAGTCGCGGTACCGCCGTGGCGTCTCGGATCCCTTCGAGTACACCTCGGCGTAGCGGTCCACCAGGTACAGCGGCGTGTACAGCACGCTGGTCGCGCCCACTTCGGCGACCGCGTGCACCAGCTGGCGCAGCTGCGCCGTCGCGGCGGATCGGCGTTCCCTTGGTGAGCACGGAAAACGGCACTCCCGCCGCGGCGAGCGCGTCGATGATGCCCGGCATCAGCCGGTAGCGGCCTTCGGCCCACTGGTAGACGTCCATGCTGGTGCCGAACGCGACCCGCGGTCGAAGTCCTCGGCGATGTTCAGCTCGAGCCGGGTGTGGGTGTTGCGGACGAAGCAGTACCGGCAGGCGTGGGTGCAGTGTGCAGCAGTTCCTGCGGCGCGTCGGCAATGTCCGGGTACCCGGCGGTGAGCCGCGGCTCGGTGAACCGCTTGCCGGACAGCACCCGGTGCCGCTGCTCCCACGGCGCCGTGTCCACCGAGCTCCTTCAGCGGTTGAGATTCGGCAGCGCGGTGACAGCACCGATGCCGGCCAGCACGGCGACCGCGCCGGAGAACACCAGGGCGACGGTGTGGGCCGGGTAGTGGGTCTGCGCGATGCCGGCCAGCACGATCGGCACGGAGAACGCCAGGTAGGACACGATGTAGAGCGAGGCGAGCGTGCCGGCTCGCTCGTCCGCCGGGGTCACGGCGCCGACAGCCCGGAAGGCCCCGAGAAACGCCAGCCCGAAGCCGACTCCCGCGACGACCGTGGCGATGATGAACAGCGGGCCGTCGGTGACGGCGATGGCGACGGCGGTGACACCCACTCCGACGAACAAGGCGGCACAGCCGTAGAACATCGCCGTCCACGCCGAGACGCCCTTGAGCAGCACCACCGCGAGGCTTCCGGCCATGCACAGGCAGAAGATGGCCGCACCGCCCCACAAGAGGTTCCTGGACTGCTCGATCGACGCGATGAGGCCGGGCGCCAGGGAGAGGTAGAAGCCGATGAGCGCCCACAGGGCGACCAAGCTGGGCGACACCTGGACGAAGGCCGGGCGGGCGTCCCGGTGGATGTTCGCGACCGGCTTCAGCGACGCGAGCGCGCCGGGCCGTCGCTCGCCGGTTTCCCGCACCAGCAGGACAAAACCGAACCCGAGGACGAGCGCGGCGAAGATCAGCCAGTAGACCAGCCGCAGCGGCGCCGGCCCGTACTGCACCAGCGCGCTCGAGCCCAGCGCGCCGGTCGCCAGGCCGAACGTCGGGGCGGCGCTGCTCACCATGGGCGCCAGGCCCGGCCCGACGGCGCCGGACAGCTCGACGAGCGCGGCGGAGAGCACTCCGATCACGGCTCCGGTGGCGAAGCCCTGCACGGCCCGCGCGATCCCCAGCACCTCGGTCGAGTTCGCGAGGATGAACAGGACCATGCCGGCGATCTCGACGGCGATCCCGCCGAGGATGACCGGCCGGCGTCCCAGGTGGTCGGACAGCCGGCCCGTGACGAGGAGACCGAGCAGGAGCGCGAACGCGTACAGCGCGAAGACCACCGTGAGGGTCGACGCGGAGAAATGCCAGAGCGCCGCGTAGGTCCCGTACAACGGGGAAGGCGCGCTCGCCGCGAACAGGAACACGGCGATCAGGGCACCCGTCCCCCAGAACGCGACGGAGTCGGGCACCACGGCGAAACGCTTCTTTGTCGGACTATGCACACCGATGAGCATGCCGAAATTTTGTTCACGGGGCCAGCCGATTTGCGGCGGTTCCGTGAATATCGAGGCTCGGTCGTCCATTCCTGGCCAGCCCGGTCACCTGAATAGGAAAAACCAAGTCCGACCGCGGGTAGTGCGCGACCTGAACGTGGTTCCACCAGCACCGGAAGGTATCTTCGAGGCATGGCACAACCGGAATCCACCGTCACCGCGACCGGGGACGTCTCCTGCACCATCGGCCGGGTGCTCGGCGCGGTCGGCGACAAGTGGAGCCTGCGCCTGCTCTGCGAGGCGGCGCTCAACGGGGTGACGCGCTTCAAGGACTTCCAAGCGGTGCTGGGAGTGGCACCGGACGTGCTGGGCCAGCGGCTCACCAAGCTCGTCGACGAGGGGCTGCTCACCAAGCACCCGTACCAGGAGCCCGGCCAGCGGACCCGGTACCGGTACGGCCTCACCCCGGCCGCGGAGGAACTGCGCCTGGCGCTGACCGCGCTCCAGCAGTGGGGTGAGGTCCACCGGCCCAAGGACGGCGGCGAGCCGCTGACCGAGGTCGGCCGGACCGTGGACACGGGCAAACCGGTCCACGTGGCGTTCGTCGACGACGAGGGCCGGGTCGTTCCCGCCGACAACATCGACTACCGGTATTCGATTTAACCGGACTCTGGATTCTTTCGCCGACGCTGGCTTGGAAAAACCATTCCAGCGGGCTCGTGCCCGACCCGGGAATACCTTCGCTACGTTTCGGTTGACCACGGCGTCACCAGCGAGCAAAAGGAGCCGGGCAATGAGCAAGACCCAGCAGCGGAAAGCCGCCGAGCTGCAGGACCTCACCAAGAGCGGTACCTACGTCCTGCCGAACGCGTGGGACGCGGGAAGCGCCGTGCTGTCGGCGAACGCCGGCGCCCGGGTCATCGCCACCACGAGCGCCGGGGTGTCGTGGGGCAAGGGCCTGCCCGACGGGCAGCACCTGACCCGCGACCTCGCCGTGAGCGTCGTCCGGGAGATCGCCGCGGCGGTCGACGTGCCGGTGAGCGCCGACATCGAAGGCGGCTACGGTCCCGGGCCGTCCGATGTGGCGCGGACCGTGCGCGACATCGTCGGCGCCGGGGCCGTCGGCATCAACCTCGAAGACAGCGGCGCCCCCGAGGGCGGCCTGTTCGGTGCCGAGGCGCAGGCGGCGCGGATCACGGCGGCGCGGGACGCGGCGACCGAAGCCGGGCTGCCGAACCTCACGATCAACGCGCGGACCGACGTCTACCTCGCCGGGATCGGCGCGCCGGAAGGCCGGTACGACGAGACCCTGCGCCGGGCCCGGGCCTACGCGGACGCCGGCGCGGACACGATCTTCGTGCCGGGCCTCACCGACCTGGACGTCATCACGAAGCTCGTCGAGGAGGCCCCGATCCCGGTGAACATCATGGCCGGGCCGGGTGCGCCGACGGTCGGCGAGCTGGCGGAGGCCGGCGTCCGGCGGGTCAGCCTGGGCGCGTCGGTCGCGTTCGCGGCCTACTCGCTCGTCGTGCGGGCGACCCGCGAGGTCCTCACCACGGGCACCTACACGGCGGTCGCGGACATCGAGTCCTGGGACGTCATCAACGGCGGTTTCGCCGCCCGGTAGTTGCGATTCCTTGAGCACGGGCGGTCCCGGACGGCCCCTGGGCGCCGGATTCACAGAGTTCTCCCAGAAGCTCCCAGGAACCGGCCGGACCGGCCGGGCACGCTCGCCGCATGACCACGATCGACGTACGGGGCCTGACCAAGCGGTACGGGCCCGACACCGTGGTGGACGACCTCTCGTTCACCGTCGAACCCGGGCAGGTGACGGGTTTTCTCGGGCCCAACGGCGCCGGCAAGTCCACGACCATGAAGATGATCCTGGGCCTGGCGGCGCCGACCCGGGGCTCGGCCACCATCGGCGGCCGCCGCTACGCCGACCTTCCCGCACCGCTCACCGAGGTGGGCGCGCTGCTCGACGCCGGTGCCGTCCACGGCGGCCGGAAGGCCAGCGACCACCTCCTGGCCCTCGCGGTCAGCAACGGCTTCCCCCGCCGCCGGGTCGGCGAGGTGCTCGCGCGGACCGGCCTCGAGGACGTCGCCGGCAAGCGGGCCGGCGGGTTCTCCCTCGGCATGCGGCAGCGGCTCGGCATCGCCGCGGCCCTGCTCGGCGACCCGCGGGTGCTGATCTTCGACGAGCCGGTCAACGGGCTCGACCCCGAAGGCATCCGCTGGATCCGCGACTTCATGCGGTCGCTGGCCCGTGACGGCCGGGCCGTCCTGGTGTCCAGCCACCTCATGAGCGAGATGGCACAGACCGCCGACCACCTGGTCGTCATCGGCCGCGGCCGGCTCATCGCCGACACCGGCGTCGCCGAGCTCATGCGCGCGGGCGGTGAAGGCACCGTGCTCGTCCGCACCCCCGATCCGGGCTTCGCGCACCGGCTCACCGCCGCCGGCGCCACCGTGCGGGAGGGGCTCGAGGCGTCCCTCGTCGTCTCCGGCCTGAGCAGCGAGGAAATCGGCAAGCTCGCCGCCTACCACGGCGCCGCCCTCAGTGAGCTCACCCCGCAGCGCGCCTCGCTGGAGGACGCCTTCATGGAGCTGACCAAGGACAGCGTCGAATACCAGGGGGTCGCCGGATGAACGCGTTCGCCTGCACCCTCCACACCGAGTGGGTCAAGCTCCGCAGCCTGCGCTCCACCTGGTTCACGCTGGCGTGCCTGTTCGTCGTCGGGCTCGGCATCACCGCCCTCACCGTGAACGCCGCCGGGAAGGGGTACGCGACCGCGACGCTCGCCGACCAGCAGGCGTGGGACCCGGCCGGGCGCAGCCTGATGTCGTACGTCGTCGCCCAGCTGGTGCTCGGGGTGCTCGGCATCCTCGTCGTCACCTCGGAGTTCGCGACCGGGCTGATGCAGACGTCGCTCATCGCCACGCCGCGCCGGCACCGGACGCTCGCGGCGAAGGTGGTGGTGGCCGCGGCCGTCGCCGTGGTGGCCGGCCAGGCGCTGATGTTCGCCGCCTTCTTCCTCGGGCAGGGCGTCCTCGCCCTGCAGGACGTGCCGCGCGCGAGCCTCGGTGATCCCGGCGTGCTCTCCGCTGAGACGGGCGGCGGTGTCTACCTGACGGCGATCGCGCTGCTCGCGGTCGGCCTCGGCGTGCTCGCGCGGGCGACGGCGGGCGCGCTCGCCACGCTGGTGGGCATCGTCTTCCTGGTCCCCGGGATCGCCGGGGCGTTCCCCGGGTGGCTCCAAGGCCTCTTCCGCTTCTGGCCGACGCTGGGCGCGGCCGAGGTCCTCAAGACCGTGCCCGATCCCGAGTTCCCGCACCCGTGGCTGAACCTGGGCGGACTGTGCCTCGGCGTCGCCGCCGTGCTGGCCGTCGCGTTCGCGGTCTTCCGGCGCCGGGACGTCTGATGCGGGACGTCCGCCGGGGCCTCGGCGCGGCGGCCGCCGCCCTGCTCGTCATGGCGGCCATCGCACTGGCCGCGCTGCTGCTGCTCGGCGCCGGCCGGTTCGGCGACCTCACCGCGCTGACGGCGGCGGTCGTCGCACTGGCCGTCGGCGGCTCGGCGGACGTCGCCGCCGTCCCGTCCGGCGCGCTGCCGATCACCGTGCACGGCGCCGTCGACGTCATGCCGCTCGGCGTCTCCCTGGCGGGCGCGGTGGTGCTCGGGGCGCTGGTCCTGCGTCCCGGCCGGGACGGGCTGGCCGTCCGCGCCACGACGGCGGCCGTCTCCGCCGTGGCGGGACTGGCCGCGATCTCCTTGCTGGCACAGGGAAATCTGACGCTCCGGGTGCCGGGTGGCGCGTCCGCCTGCGGGCCGGGCACGGGCGTGACGTCGCGGCTGGGCGGTGCGGTCGACGCCGGGTTCTCCGCGGCCGTCCTGCCGACGGTGGCGGGCGCGGCCGTCTGGGCGCTCGTGGTCGCCGGGGTGTGCGGCCTCGCCGTGCGGTTCCCGGTCGTCGTGCCGGGATTGCGTTGGGCCGCAACGGTGTTCGGGGTGCTCACCGCGGGATGTGCGCTCGTCGCGGGGGTGTTCGGTGGTGCGGCGGCGGCCGGAGCCGTCCTGCTGGCCCTGCCGCAGGCGGTGTCCGGTGCCCTGGTGCTCGGGCTCGGTGTGCCGTGGACGGTGACGTCCAGTGGCGTGCTTTCCTGCGCTTTCCCGGGGATCGAGCCGGGTGGCGCGTGGATCTGGGTGCCGGTGGTGGTGCTGACGGCCTGCGCCGTCGTGGTCGCCGCGCGGTCCGGCCCTGGTGGCGCGCTACGCCGTGCCGGGGTCTTCGCCGCGGTGACGGGTGGCGTGCTGGCGGTCGTGACGCTGCTGTCCCGGGTTTCCGTCGACCTCGGGGTCACCGCGTTCGGGCTGTCGATCCCGGTCCTCGACGCGCGGCTGTCGGCGAATCCGCTGCTCGCGCTGGCCGCCGGCGCGGTGGCGGGGTTCGCGGGCGGCCTGCTCGCCGGCGCGATCTCCGTATCCTCGCGGGCATGGAAGCGATGACGTCCGGGCGGCTCCTGGTGGTCGACGATGAGGCCACCGTCCGCGAGCTGCTCTCCGCCGCGCTGCGGTTCGCCGGCTTCGAGGTGACGTCCGCGGCGACGGCGGGCGAGGCCGTCGCCGCGGCCACCGAACAGCCGCCCGACCTGGTGCTGCTCGACGTCATGCTGCCGGACATGGACGGCTTCGAGGTCGTCCGGCGGCTGCGCGAACGGCACGCCCCGGTGCCCGTCCTCTTTCTCACCGCGCGCGACCGCCAGGCCGACAAGGTCACCGGCCTCTCGCTCGGCGCGGACGACTACGTGACCAAGCCGTTCGACCTGGCGGAGCTGATCGCGCGGATCCGCGCGATCCTCCGCCGGACCACCGGCCAGCAGGCAGGCGTGCTGACCGTGGGCACGCTCGCCCTCGACGCCGAGGGCCACCAGGTGACACGCGAGGGGCGGCCCGTCCGCGTCTCCGCCACCGAGTTCCGGTTGCTGCACTACCTGATGGAGAACGCCGGGCGCGTGGTGTCGAAGGCGCAGATCCTCGACCGGGTGTGGCGCTACGACTTCGGCGGCGACGCGAGCATCGTCGACACCTACATTTCTTACCTGCGAAGGAAAGTCGACACCGAGGAGCCCAAGCTGATCCACACCGTGCACGGGGTGGGCTACGTGCTGCGGGAGCCCCGGCGGTGAAGCGGCTTTCGTTGCGGGCCAGGCTGTTGCTGCTCACCGCGGGCCTGCTGCTGGCCGGGCTGGGCCTGATCGGCGCGGTCGTCTCCGACCACGTCGAGCGTTACCAGCTCGACCGCCTCGACGGCCAGCTGCGGTCGCTGACCGAGCTGATCTCCCGGGTGCCGGCCGCCGGGCCGCCCGGGCTCGAGAGCACGAACGCGCGTCCCGAGCTCCTCGATCCCGCCCTCGACCTGTTCGGCACGCCGTACCTGGTGTACCTGGGCGCCGACGGCTCGGTGGCGGGCGGCATCCACTCCTCCCGGCTCGACGCCGCCGCGCTGCCCGCCCCCGGCGCGCTGCGCACGGTCCCCGCCGACGGCACCGCGGCCGACCTGCCGGCCGCCGACGGCTCGGGACGCTGGCGCGCCGTCGCCCGGCCGACCGTCGGCTGGAACGGGACGGTGCTCGCGGCCGCGCCGCGCACCGAAGCCGACGCCACGATCGCCCAGCTCCGGTCGAGCAGCCTGATCGGCGGCGCCGTGCTGCTCGTCCTGCTGACCGCGGTCGGCTGGTTCGCCCTCGGCCGCGGCCTGCGGCCGCTGCGCCGGATCGAGCACACGGCGGCCGCGATCGCCGAGGGCGACCTGACCCGGCGCGTGCCCGTCCTCGCGTCGCCGGGGACGGAGATCGGGCACCTCGCGGCGTCGCTCAACACCATGCTCGGGCAGCTCGAACGCGCCTTCGCCGACCGGTCCGCGTCCGAGGCCCGGATGCGCGCGTTCGTCTCGGACGTCAGCCACGAGCTGCGGACGCCGTTGTTCGGCATCAAGGGCTCGACCGAGCTGTACCGGATGGGCGCGCTGCCCGAGCGGGCCGACGTCGACGAGGTGATGAGCCGCATCGACCGCGACGCCACCCGGCTCACGGCTCTCACCGAGGACCTGCTGCTGCTAGCCCAGCTCGACGAGGCACCGGAGGGACAGCTCGACCGGGCCCCGATGGACCTGCGCACCCTCGCCGGCGACGCCCGGCACGACCTGCGCGCCCTCGACCCGTCCCGCCCGGTCGAGCTCACCGGCCCGGGCGGCACCGGCCTGCCGGGCCCCGCACCGGTCGACGCCGACGAGGCGCGGCTGCGGCAGGTCGTCACCAACCTGGTGGGCAACGCCGCCGCCCACACCCCGCCGGGCACCCCGGTCCGCATCGGCGTCGGCACGGTCGGCGGCCGGGCCGTGCTCGAGGTGGCGGACCAGGGGCCGGGCCTGAGCGCCGCGCAGGCGGGGCGGGTTTTCGACCGCTTCTACCGCGCGGACCGAGCCCGGACGCGCTCGGGCGGCGCGGACGCCGGGCTCGGGCTGGCGATCGCGCGTTCGCTGGCCCGGGCCCACGGCGGTGACGTCGAGCTGGAGACCGCGCTGGGTGAGGGGGCGTGTTTCCGGCTCACTCTGGCCCGCGCCGAGTGAGCGCGGACCCGGCTAGGTCGAGCTGCACACCGCCCCGCGCTTTCCAGCTCACCCTGACCCGCGCCGAGTGAGCGCCGATCACGACCGCAGCACGAAACCGGCGAGGTCGAGCTGCATACCACCTTGCGCGAAGGCGCCTGCTTCCAACTCACCCTGACCCGCGCCGAGTAAGCGGCGATCCGGACCTCAGCACGAAACCGGCGAAGTCGAGTTGCACACCGCCCCGCGCAAAGGCGCCTGCTTCCAACTCACCCTGACCCGCGCCGAGTAACCTCGGATCGCGACACGAAACCGGCGAAGTCGAGCGGCATACCGCCCCGCACGAAGGCGCGTGCTTCCAACTCACCCCGGGTTCGCGCCGAGTAACCCCGGATCGCGACCGCAGCACGAACCCGCGCCGATCGGGGACGTCGAGCTGCACACCACCCCGCGCGAAGGCGCATGCTTCCAACTCACCCGGCCCGCACCGAGTAACCCCGAGAACTGGACCGCAACACGAACCCGGCGAGGTCGAGCTGCACACCGCCGTGGGCGAAGGCGCTTAACTCCGCCCCCTCCCCCGCCCGGATCACGAGCGCAGCACGAAACCCGCGACGTCAAGCCCCAGCTGCTGCCCGGCTTCATGGTCGATCCGGGTGTGCACACCCGCGAAGATCCGGCTCAGACCAGCCTCCGAAGCCACGTCGGCGAACGAGCCGAATCGCCGGACCACGCCCGGCAGTGCCTCGGACGTCACCGTGAGCGGGCGGTTCGGCCCGTACTCCTGGCGCAGCACCAGCGCTCCCGCCCGCGAGATCACGCTGTGCGCGCCCGGGTACGACGGGTCGGCCGGGGTGACCGCGAGGCTCGACCAGTCCGGCACTGTGAGGCGGATCGCCGTGATGGGCCGCCAGATCCGGTAGTGGTACTTGGCTTCGTAGAACGCGATGACCGCGTCGGCGAAGGCGAGGTTCAGCCGGGCGAACACCCGCGCGGCGACGACCAGGTTGCTGCGCGAACCGGCTACGACCGACTGCGTGATCTCGTTCCAGTAGTTCCAGATCGGCGCCGCCCAGAACCGCGCCTGCTCGGTCTGGTCGGCCGTGCGGGTGGTGCTCACATCCCGTCCGTACGCCTCGACCTCGCCCAGCGCGCCGGTCAGCGCGGGGTAGGGGCCGGGCCGGAACCGGTCGGCGCGGTCGAGCACGAACGGCGTCACGGCCGGCCAGTGCGTGAACACCGCGGCCGCGAACGCGGGCGGCGTCGGCCGGTACTGCCCGGGTGCCGTGCCCGGCGGGAGGACCGGCGGGACCGCGGCCGAGCCGTCGCCGGCGCGCAGCCCCAGCAGGAGCCGGGCGACCAGGCGGCCGGCCCGCACGCCCGCGTCGCGCTCCGCCGCCGACCTGACCGCGCCCAGCTGCCCGGTGAGCAGGGCGTCGAAGTCCGCGGTCCGGGTCGGGTAGAGCGCGGCCAGGACGTCGTGGCCGGCCTGCGCCGCGGCCGCCTCCGCCGACGCCGGATGCGAGACCTCGACGGTGAACAGGTACGGACGGCCGATCCCGGTCGTCGCGACGACGGCGTCGTGGATCGCCGCGTGCAGCAGCGCGAAACTCCGGGTCGGGTGCACGGTCGCGGGCTGCAGGCCGGCCGTGCGCACGATCGCCAGCAGCTCCCGGTTCCAGGCCAGGACGACGTCCCCGCCGCTCCGCACGGGCGCTGTCGTGGCCGCGGCGGCCGGGAGCCGGGTGGCGGCGAGCACGGCGGCGGCCGCCCCGCCCGTCACGAGCAGCAGTTGGCGGCGGGACACCGGTGTGGTCATGGGTGCGCTCCTCGGGTCTTCGAAGTGGTCACCCCGGATACGGTGGGCGGTTACAGCCCCCGGCCGGTGTAACCCGTGCGCGTATCCCTCAGGCAGCAGGAAAGAATCGGCGGGGAGAAGGCGGGCGGTGCCGGTGGCACAGCGGTTCCGGCGCAGGCGCGCCGAACGGGAGGACGCGGACGGGACACCGCCCGCGCGGCTGCACGTGGTCGGCGCGGACGCCTACCCGGACTGGGAAGCGGTCTACCGCGACAACGTCGACCGCGTCTTCCGGCTGATGTTCTCGAAGGTGGGCAACCGGCCCGACGCGGAGGACCTCACCACGGAGGTGTTCCTGACCGCGTTGCGGCCGTTGCGCGTCTCGGCGAGCGTCGGCGAGGTCCGGGCCTACCTGCTGGCGACCGCCCGGACGGTGCTCGCCGGCCACTGGCGGCGCACGCTCGGCCGGGAGATCACCACGCTCGACGAGGAACGCGACATCGCCGCGTTCGAGGCCGACGTCCCGGACCCGGGCACGCTGGCCCGGGCCGAGGCGATCCTCGCGCAGCTGCCGGAACGCTACGGCCGGATCCTGCGGCTGCGGTTCCTGCAGGCGTGCTCGCTCAAGGAGGCGGCGGCCGAGCTGGGCACGACGGTCGGCAACGCGAAAGTCCTGCAGCACCGCGCTTTGCGCCAGGCGGCGCAGCTGGCGGAAGGGATGGAGACGTGAGCACTCGGGGCGTCCGCCGGTTCGTCAAGGACCTCCTGCGCCGGCGCCGGCCGCACCCGTTCGCGGCCGGCCCGGGCGACGAGGCCGAGCTGCGGACGGCCGTGCTGCTGCGCGCCGCCCGCCCGGGTTCCGGGGCGGCGGGCGAGGAGTTCGTCGCCGATCTGCACCGGCGGCTCGCCGCGGAGCTGGGAGAGCCCGCGCGGCCCGCGCCGGGCGGCAACCGGCGCCGGTTCATCCAGGTCTCGTCGGCCGCCGCGGTGGCGGCCGCGGCGGGCGCGGGCGTCGAATACCTCGTGACGTCCGGTGCCGAACCAGCGGCGGCCCCGGACACCACGCTCCGGCCGGACGGCGGCGAGTGGCGCACCGTCGTCGCGGCGCACGACCTGCCCGAGGGAGCGGTGCTGCCGTTCGACTTCGGGGCCGTGGCGGGGTTCGTCCGGCGCTCCGGCGGGCAGGTGCTCGCGGTGTCGGCGACCTGCACGCACCTGGGCTGCCGGCTGAACCTGGACGCGCCCGCGCGGCAGCTGAACTGCCCGTGCCACCGGACGTCGTTCGCGGTCGACGGCGCGGTGCTGCGCCACCAGCTCCCGGTGAAACCCGCGGCACTGCCCCGGTTGGTCGTCCGGGAGTCCGGTGGTGTGGTCGAGGTGCTGGTGCCGCCGGCCGGGGCGTGACCTACTTTTCCGGCGGTGGCGTGGCCAGGCTCTGGAAGCACGGCCGCAGCAGGTCGACGATCTGCTCGGGCGACGCGTCCGCGAGGTGCGTGAGGCGCAGCAGGTAGCGCTCGGCGATCACGCCGTGGACGATCGCGCTGAGCAGGCTCGCGCGCAGGTCGGCGTCGGACGACGGGATCGCCTCGGTGAGCTGGTTGAGCTGCGGCTCCCCCGCGGCCCGGTAGCGATCGGCGGCGTCGGCGTTCGTGAGCATCGAGCGCAGCACCGCCAGTGACGCGGTCGGCTCGTCGGTGAGTCGCCGGCCCAGCGACGTGAGCAGCGCCTCGGCGACCTCGTCGGCCGTGCCGCCGGGCAGCTCGTCCGCGGGGATCTCGGAGGCGCGCGCGAAGAGCAGGTCCTTGCTGCCGAAGTAGTGCATGACCAGGCCGCCGTCGACCCCGGCGGCCGCCGCGACGGCCCGGATCGTGGTCCGGTCGTAGCCGAGCTCGGCGAAGATCCTGCGGGCCGCGGCGAGGATCCGCTCCTCGCTCTGGCGGCGCTGCTCTGCTCGGGTCACCCGTTCATTCTACGGGTGTTGACCCGGCGGACCAGTTCGTTCTACAGTCGTTCAATCAACGAGCGTTCAACGAACTGGGAGCAACCATGACCGCCACGTCACGCGAAGTCGTCGAGCAAGTCCTGCGCGCGGGCCTCGAAATGGACACCGACACGTTCGTCGGCCTGATCGCCCCGGACGGGTACATCGAGTGGCCGTACCACCCGGCCGGCGTCCCGGACCGCCTGGAGGGCCGCGAACAGATCCGCGAATTCCTTACGGCGCAAGCGAAAGGCCTCGTCAAGTTCGACGAGTACCGCAACACGGTGATCCACGAGACCACCGACCCGGAGGTCGTGATCGTCGAGTACGACGTCCACGGCACGGTCGTCCCCACGGGCGCACCCTTCCACCAGACGATCATCGCCGTGATCCGGATCCGGGACGGCCTGGTCGTCTCGTACCGCGACTACCTCAACCCGTTGGTACTGGCGGAAACCCTGGCCAGCGCTTAGTCACAACGGCGGGTACCCCTATATCGAGAACGAGTGCTATCGTTCACGACATGGCCGTCCGCATGACGCTCCAGACGCGTCTCGTCCTCCACGCACTCCTCCAAGTGCCGGAGAGCGAGCTCTACGGACTCGACCTGATCCGGGCGACCGGGCTGGGGCCGGGCACGGTCTACCCGATCCTGCAGCGCCTGGAACGCGCCGGCTGGCTGACGAGCCGGTGGGAGCGCGTGGATCCGTCGGACGAGGCGCGGCCGGCGCGGCGGTACTACGCCCTCACCGGCGAGGGCGTGCGAGACGGGCTTCGCGAACTCGCCGCGGCGGAGAGCCGGAGCGGCTCCCTGACCAACCTGCTCGGCTCCCTCCCCAAGGAAGCCAGAGGCCAGGCATGACCGGCCTGCCGCTGGTCTTCGCCGCCGTCGCGGCGACTCCGCTGCTCGTGCTGTTCCTGGCCGGCCGGCGACGGCGGCTGAGCGCATCCCGGCTCGACCTGTCCCTGCTCAGGGTCACCGAGGCGGACATCAACCGCTACTGGTGCCTGGCCCTGATCAGCACGCTGCTGCCGCCCGCGGAAGGGCCGGCCTGGTTCGCCAGCCACGTCGGTTACCTGTACGACCTGAAGGGCCGCGAGAAACGACGGCACCTGCTCAACCTGGTCGGCACCTTTCCCCGGCAGCTCGCGGTGAGCTGGTGCTTCGACGCCGAAACGCGGCGGTCGCTCGCCCCGCGCCGCCTGCTCGGCCGGTTGTCCTACGGCGGATTGCGCTGCGCCGAAGTGGTCCTGGGTTCGGCCGGCACAGTGATCTTCCTCGCCCTGCGCGTCGACCGCGGTCAGGCGCTGCGGCTGTGGTGCTGCCGCTGCGTCGTCGAGGAGCGCCACGGGGACGTGGTGCGGCGACGGACGGTGCGGCTGCGCGAGCTGCCGCACCACGAGCGGTTCGTCGCCGAGATCACGCGACCCGATCCGGGCCTGGCGTACGACTTCCTGCGGGGCGAGCGGGTCCTGGCCTATCCGGCGGCGCGGTCGTCGATCCCACCGCGCGGCAGGCACCGGATCGTGACGGTGCGGGTCGACAGCCGCGCGACCCGGAGGGATTCGTGACGTCCCGGCGCCCGCCCGTCAGGCAGGTACCACCCGGGGCCCTGCGCGAGGATCCGGCCGCCTGGCGGTTCGCGTTCCTCCTCGTGGAGACCGCGCGGCGCGACGACAGCGCCACGGTGAGACGCGTCCTGCTCGTCGCGTTCGCCACGATGCTGGCCGTGCTCGTCGTGGTCGCCGCCACCGTCGTGCTGATCCACCTGTTCGGCATCTGGCCGGCCGTGACGGCCACGGGCGTCGGGGCGGTGTCCCTCGGGACGGCCGCACTCAGGCGACGCCGCTGACCTGTCCGCCGGTCAGGCCGCGGGCACCGCGCCCGGCCGGGAGTCCATCAGGGACACGACCAAGCTCCGGACTTCCTCGGGCATCATCGCGTTGCCGCCGCTGGTCCGCACCAGCGGAAGCCGGAACCAGAACGCCTCCGCCAGCCAGTTCACCGCGCCGATCTCCTCGAGCTCGGCCCGGGTCACCGGGTGCGGGCCCGGTGCCGACAGGCGCCGGAGGAGGCGCGCCTGCCGCTTCGACAGCTGCACGAGAATGAGGTCGAGGTCGTGGCGGACTTCGGCGGTGTCCAGCCAGTCCCTCGTCCCGGCCATCACCCTGTCACCCGGCACCATGCGATCCCTCCTCGGTTCCTGCCACGAGTACGTGTGCGGCCCTGGTACCCCGCCCGGCCCGCTCTCATACATCCGGATTTCCGCCCGGGCCTTCGAGCAGCTGCAGCATCCGCGGCAGCTCGAAGAACCGGGCGATGTCGAGCGCGGAACGCGGGCCGAGGGCGGGGTCCGCACCGGCGGCCAGGAGGCAGGTGACGCCCGGCTCGGAGCGGCGGAACACCGCCGCCCCGAGCGCGGTCTGGCCCCGGTCGTTGACCCGGGCCGTGTCGGCGCCCCGGGCCAGCAACGCCCGGACCGTGTCCGGGTGGTCGTGGTACGCGGCGAGCATGAGCAGGGAGTCGCCGGTCGCGGTGGTGAGGTTCACCGGGATCCCGGCGTCGATCACCTCCGCCAGCCGTCCGGTGTCGCCGGTGCGGGCGAGGTCGAACAGCGAGCGGAGGTAGTCGAGCTCCTCTTCGGTGAGTGCTACGGTCACGACCGGCCCTTCTCAGGAGGCCGACACGGGGAACCGCTCCCACACGCGGTGGGCGCCGAGCAGCTTCGTCGTCTTCGTGAGTGCCCTCGCCGGATCGTCCTCGAGGACGATCCCCGGTCCGCTCGCGCAGCCGGCCGCCTCGAGAGCGGTGCGGCCGCTCCCCCAGGCGCCGATGACCTTCGCGTGGCGGAAGCACTCCTGGATCATGAGGACCACGCGCGGATCGACGTCGGCGCCGGCTTCGGGCCCCTCGACGGGCAGCACGTCCGCACCGGGCGGCGGGCTGCCCGCGAGCAGCAGGGCGTCGAACTCGACCGAGCGAGCGGTGAGGAACGTGCGCTGGGCGACCAAGCCGCTCTCGGCGTCCAGCGGCCCGCCGGTCGGCGCGATCAGCAGCGGCACCATGCCCTCGGCCAGGATGGTCTCGCGGACCGTGCGCACCCCGTCGAGGTCGGCCGGGTCGACCACGATGCCGATGATGCGCCCGTCGGTCGGCCACGTCCCGCCGATCTGCGACAGCGCGGGGCTCGGCGTGACCCTCTTCTGCCGCCCGGGAACGGCCGGGGCGGGAAGACCGAGACCCAGCGCCACCAACCGGCACAGCTCACGGTCCACATTGGCCAGCACGAGCAGCTCGCGTTCCTTGATCGCCTGCTCGTAGCACTTGCCGAGCTCGAAGGTGAACGCCAGCACCACGTGCTGCTTCTCGACCGGCGACAGGCTCAGCCAGAACAGCCGCGGCTGCGTGTAGTGGTCGGCGAACGACACCGGTGACTCCCGGACCTTCGCGGACTTCGGCAGCGGCTGCGCCACCTCGACGAAGGCCCGGTCGTCGGGCCCGGCCTCGAACGGGTTGCCGCCGTCGAGGGTGTTCGGCTTGTACGGGGCCACGCCGCCGTGGATCGCCTGCTGGTGGAAGCCGTCGCGGGTCAGGTCGTTGACCGGCACGTGCGGGCGGTTGACGGGGATCTGGTTGAAGTTGGGGCCCGCGAGCCTCGTCAACTGCGTGTCCAGGTAGGAGAAGAGCCGCGCCTGCAGCAGCGGATCGTCGGTGACGTCGATGCCGGGCACCAGGTTCCCGACGTGGAACGCGACCTGCTCCGTCTCGGCGAAGTAGTTCGTGGTGTTGCGGTTGAGCGTCAGCATCCCCACCGGCTGCACCGGCGCGAGCTCCTCCGGCACCATCTTCGTCGGGTCCAGCAGGTCGATGCCCTCGAAGGTCTGCCTCGGGGTGTCCGGGAAGATCTGTACACCGAGCTCCCACTGCGGGAACGCGCCGGACTCGATGGCGTCGGCGAGGTCGCGCCGGTGGAAGTCCGGGTCGACGCCGTTGAGCAGCTGCGCCTCCTCCCAGACCAGGGAGTGCACGCCCAGCTTCGGCTTCCAGTGGAACTTCGCGAGCGCGGACTCCCCCTCGGCGTTGACCAGCCGGAAGGTGTGCACCCCGAAGCCCTCCATCGTCCGGTAGGAGCGGGGAACCGCGCGGTCGGACATCTGCCACAGCACGTGGTGGGTGGCTTCGGTGTGGGTCGAGACGAAGTCCCAGAACGTGTCGTGCGCGCTCTGCGCCTGCGGGATCTCCCGGTCCGGGTGCGGCTTGGCCGCGTGGATGACGTCGGGGAACTTGATCCCGTCCTGGATGAAGAAGACCGGGATGTTGTTGCCCACCAGGTCGAAGTTGCCTTCCTGGGTGTAGAACTTCGTCGCGAACCCCCGGGTGTCGCGGACGGCGTCGGCCGACCCGCGCGACCCGACGACCGTGGAGAACCGCACGAACACGGGCGTCTCGACGCCGCGGGCCAGGAAGCCGGCCCGGCAGACGTCCGAGGCCGCGCCGTACCCGACGAACACGCCGTGCGCGCCGTAGCCGCGCGCGTGCACGACCCGCTCCGGGATGCGCTCGTGGTCGAAGTGCATGATCTTCTCGCGCAGGTGGTGGTCCTGCAGCAGCGTCGGGCCCCGGTCCCCCGCTTTCAGGGAATGGTCGGTGTCGGGCAGCCGGGCACCGGCCGTCGTGGTGAGGTACTCACCCTGCTGTGCCATCGACGTTTTCGGGGCACCGGTCGGCGCACCCGTCGGGGTCACCGTCTCCGGCCCGTCCTGGTCCGGTTTCGGTGGCAGCGGCGGACGCGGGTCGACCGGTTCTTCGAGGGACGGCGGTGCGCTGCCGGGCGCACCGGGAATCGGCGGGTTCGTCAGCTCGGTGACCTTTTCCACCGCCTTTTCGAGTGCGGCTTTGACGAGCTTGCCGGGGGTTTTCGGGGCCACAAAGTCCTCCTGATGACGGAAAAGCGTTAGTTCGACGGTGGCCGGGGAAAGAAGAAGGCCACGCGCTTCTGGTAATCGCGGTAGCCGGGCCGGTCCTGCATGCGTTTCTCGGTGCGCTTGGCGCCCGTGGCGAACATCAGGAGGTAGCTCATCAACGCCGGCGCCGGCAGCGTCCACAGCCCGGGTGCCGAAGCGGCCGCGGCGAGCCACGCGCCGTCCCACACCAGTGAGTCGCCGAAGTAGTTCGGGTGCCGCGACCAGCCCCACAGGCCGGTGTCGAGCACGTCCGGCCGGTCGTCCTCGTCCCGCTTGGTGTACCCGGACTTCTGGTGGTCGGCCAGGGCCTCGACCACGGCCCCGCCGGCCATCACGGCCAGCCCCGCCGGGGCCAGCCACCGGCGTCCGCCACGCGGAAGGGCGCTGGCCGCGGCCAGCTGCACCGGGAGCGAGACGAGCAGCTGGCTCAGCCCTTGGGTGACGAAGACCTTGCCCACGACCGCGGGCGTCGAGGCACCGTCCAGGAATTCGGTGTAGCGCGGGTCCTCTTCGTCACTGCCGCGCAGGCGGCCGAGCATCTGACGCTCGAGCCGGGCGGCCCACGCGACGGTGGCGGCCGCCAGCGCCCAGCGCCGCCGGGCGTCACCGCGGCCGGCCAGCGCGCTCACGACGGCGACGGCGGCCAGGCCGGGGCCCCAGACGGCGTCAGCGTAGTCACGACGTCCCTTCCGGAGCGCCACGACCGCGGTGGCGGACTGCGCCGCGGTCACGACCGCGGCCGACAGCCCGGCCACCCGCCGCAGGTTCGCCGTGTCCACCGTCCGGCGCCGCTTCGACCTCGTGGACGGCACCTAGCGGGCCAGGCCGTTCAGCACCTCGGTCAGCTGCCGTTCCGTGTCGTTGCCGAGCTTCTCGAAGACCACCTTGCCCAGCGGCGCCGCGACCTTGGCCAGTCCGTTGAACTGCAGCTCGTTCGTGTAGGTGACGCTCGACCCGGTGCCGCCGGCGGTGACCTCGATGGTCTCGGTGGAGGTCGCGGTGTCGTTGCGGCCCACCAGCACGACGCGGTCGTCCGCGAGCTGCTCGAGGGTGTAGGTCAGCTCGGTGCTCACACCGGCGATCTTCGACGTGTTGTGCCACGACGAGCCGACCCGGACCGGGCCGCTGTCGTTGCGGGTGCAGCGCTCGGTACCCGGGTCCCACTCCTCGGCGTGCCCGAAGTCGGCCAGGTAGGCGACGACGACCTCGGGCGCGGGCTCGACGGTGAACGTGCGGGAGACGGTGGTGGTCATGGGAGGAATCCTTCGGCGCCGCGTGGTGGTCGGGCCCTCCGGCTACCCCGCTGCCGGTGCCGGAAACCCCTTGCGCGGGTGAGAACCGATCTGAAAGGTGTACCTCCGAAAGCGTTTGCCGCGGGGCGGAATGGGTAGGCGGAATCAGCGGTTGAGCTGTACGGAATTCCCCGGTCAGCACCGCGGCGAACCGCACCAGCCCGGGCAGCTGCTCACGCGAGAACTCTTCGAACTGCACATCTCTTAAGATGCCGCTGCCCGGGCGATCTGTTGCAGTTGTCTTCGAGATCGTTCACGGCCTCACCGTGGGTGACCCGCCGGGCCCCGCCGGAGGACCACGACCGGTGATCCGGTCAGCTGTTCGTGCGACTGTCCGATACCGGGCACCGGTCCTAGGTTCGTAGCCATGACCACCGCCCTGAGGACCGAGCACGACGTCCAGCGCTTCGAGAAGTGGGACGCCGACGGTGACGGCCGCATCGACCGCACCGACTACGACGCCGAGGCCCGCCGCATCGTCGAGGCCTTCGGCGAGACCACGACCAGCGACCGCGGCCGCGCCGTCCGCGACGCCCTGCTCGCGATGTACCAGCGCCAGGCCGAAGCCGCCGGTGTCGGGCCCAACGGCGCCATGACCCGCGAGCAGTACCTGTCCGCCAACCGCGAACTGATGTACCACCACGGCGACAGCGGGTTCGAAGACCTGCTCCGCCCGACCATCGCGGCCATCGCCGACCTGTGCGACACCGACCGCGACGGCTACGTCGGCAAGGTCGAGCTGCGGCGCTGGCTCGGCCCGGCGGTGGGCCTGAGCAACGCCGACTCCGACGCGGCGTTCGACCGCATCGACCTCGACGGCGACGGCCGCCTCTCGGTCGACGAGCTCGTCATCGCCGTCCGCGAATTCCACTACGGACGCTCGGACATCCCCCTGCTCGGCTGAACCGGCCCGGCGTGGACCTGGGGTGGCGTCTGCCAGGCGGTGATCCGGGCGCCGATCTTGATGACCAGCACGGCGGCAGCGACCTGGGCCACGGCCGCGACGGTGTCGACGTCGCGCATGACCGCCGCATCCTCGGTGAGGCGAGCGCCGATCGTGGACAGCACCTGGTTCACGAGGAAGGCGGCCCACCACCAGGAGATCAGCTCGCCGCCTGGTGTCGGGTACAGCATCCCCGCACCGCGCGGCCGCTGGGGGTTGCTGGCGTTCCAGACGTCCCGGACGACCATCTGCGGGAACCAGAAGCTGACGATCGGCACGATCCAGCCGAGCACGACCCACATGGGCGAGTGCCGGTGCCGGGCGAGTTCGATCACCTCGGCATTGGTGCGGGCGAGCCACAGCCACCGCACGAAGACGATCCCGGTGACGGCCTGGATCCCGATGTAGGTCCAGTCCACGGCCATCCAGACGGAATCGGAGAAGGCACCCCACTCGCCCGCGACGTCCGCGAGGCCGACCGCGGTGGTCACGATGATCAGGATCGCGGACGCGCTCTGCCATCCGGCGAGCGGCCGGACTCGCTGAATCGGTCTCTCCGGAACGGGCGCGTAGAAGTGTGGCTGCATGGGTCCTCCCCAGTCCATTGCGTGAATCATGAGAAAAGCAAGTGCCGCGATGCGTGTCAAGCGATCTTTACCCGCCCCCGGATCTAGCTGTCGACGCACCGGGTGGCCCTGACGGAGCAGCCCGCCGAGTACGAGATCTTCCCGATCGTCCCGGTCACGATGATGATCACCGGCTTCGTGCCACCCGGCGTAGACATCACCACCTGGCGATGGAAGACCTGAACCACGATGGTGCTCCGCCCCACGACCTGCTCCAGGGGGAACACCGAGCCGGCCGACGCGACACCAGTCGTCGTCGCGGCGATGGCCGCGATCAGGACCGAGGACACTCCCAGTCGAGCAGCGCGTCGCATCACACCGTTCCCTTCCGACGGACCGGGCGGCCCGCCCGGCAGCGCCTTGGTCCCCCCTCGGGATCAAGGCGCTGCCCTCGGTGTAGTGCGGCGGGGTTGTCCGGCGCCGGGGGCTGGACGCCGGACAACAACGTCAAGACAATGAGCAACCGACCTTGGGGAGGGGTGGGGGGCCGATGCCGCGCCAAGAACGACCGCTGGCCGAAAGCGACGACAAGCTCACGCAGTTCGCTGCAGGGCTGCGCCGGCTGCGGGACAAAGCGGGCAAACCGACTTACCGGGAGCTCAGCACTCGCGCGCACTACTCGACGTCGGTGCTGTCCGACGCGGCAGGCGGGCGCAGGCTGCCCAGCCTGGCGGTGACACTGGCGTTCGTGCGCGCCTGCGAAGGCGACGTCGAGGAATGGGAACGGCGGTGGCGTGAAGCCGCCGAGGAACGGCACGCCGTTCCCGAAACGGCCGGGGACACGACCGCGCCCTACGCCGGGCTCGCCGCGTTCGAGATCGCGGACGCGGGACGGTTCTTCGGCCGGGACGCTCTGGTCGCCGAGCTGGTCCAACAGGTCGGTGAACGCCGTTTCCTCGGCGTGTTCGGTGCGTCCGGGACGGGGAAGTCGTCGCTGCTGCGGGCGGGGATGGCGGCAAAGCTGGCACCCCGTCCCGTGGTGGTGCTGGTACCGGGTGCCCATCCGTTCGAAGCGTGCGCCGCGGCCTTGTCCGCGTTGTCCGGCGAGCCGGCGGAAAGGGTGCGCGCGGACCTGGAGGCCGCGCCGGAGAACCTGCACACCCACGTCCTGCGGGCGTTGGCGAACGAACCGGACGACGGTGATCTGGTGTTCGTGGTCGACCAGTTCGAAGAGACCTTCACCCAGTGTGAGGACCCGGGTGAGCGGGACCGGTTCGTCGCCGCGCTCGTGTCCGCCGCCGAGGCCGGCGGCAGCCGCATCCGGGTGGTGCTCGGCATCCGGGCGGACTTCTACGGCCGGTGCGGCCAGTACCCGCTGCTGGTGGCGGCGCTCAAGGACGCGCAGGTCATGGTCGGGGCGATGACCACCGAGGAGCTGAGGCAGGCGGTGGTGCGGCCGGCCGCGGCCGCGGATCTCAGCGTCGAGTCGGCGCTCGTGTCGAGGGTGATCGCCGACACCGCCGGGCAGCCCGCCGTGCTGCCGCTGGTGTCGCACGCGCTGCTGGAGACCTGGCGGCGGCGCAGCGGGATGACCCTCACGCTCGCCGGGTACGAGAAATCCGGTGGTATCCAGCACGCGCTGGCCCGCAGCGCGGAGGACGTCTACGCCGGGCTCGACGAGACACAGCGGGCAGCGGCCAGGAACCTGTTCCTCCGGCTCGTCGTGGTGGGCGACAGCACCGAGGACAGCAGGCGCAGGCTGCGGCCGAACGAACTCGAGAGTCTCGGCCCGGCCAGTGGCGTCGTGCTGGACCGGTTCGTGCGTGCCCGGTTGCTGACCGTCGGAAGGCACGGCGTCGAACTGGCGCACGAAGCACTGATCCGGCATTGGCCGAGACTGCGGGACTGGCTCGGCGAAGACCGCGAAGGGCTGCGCGTCCACCGTCAGCTCACCGAAGCCGCACTCGACTGGCAACGGCTGGGCCGCGACAAGGAGGCCTTGTACCGCGGCATCCGCCTCCAGGCCGCGCGTGATTGGCTGGCGGGCAACGAGCAGGCGGCAACGCCCGCCGAACGAGCCTTCCTGGACCTGAGCTCCGCGGCGGATCGCCGCAGGCTCCGGCGGTCCCGGCAGATCATCGCCGTGCTCTGCGTTCTCGTCCTGGTCGCGGCCACCACCACCGTGGTCGCCTTGAAAGCCCAGCGAACCGCGGCGGACCAGCGCAATGTCGCCGTCGCGCTGAACATCGTCAGCCGGGCCGATTCGCTGCAGTCCACCGATCCGGTGCTGGCGGCCCAGCTGCGGCTTTCCGCCTACCGCCTGGCGGCCAACGCGGACACCGCCGGCTCGCTGCTGAGCGCGTTCTCCACGCCGTACGCCGGGCGCCTCGACGGGCACGGCGGGCCCGTGGTCACCACGGCGGTGAGCGCGGACGGCAGGCTGCTGGCGACCGGGAGCGAGGACAAGACCGCGCGGCTCTGGGACTTCTCGTCGCCCGAGCACCCGCGGGAACTGGCCAAGATCGGCCAGGAAGACGGAGTGGCGAGCCTCGCCATCAGCCCGGACGGCAGGTTCCTCGCCACCGTCGGCGATCTGTCCGGGCGAACCCAGCTGTGGACGATCGCCGATCCGGCCGACCCCGCGCTGGTGGCGACGGTCGACGGCGAGGGAGTCACCTGGACCGGCTCGATCCTCACGACCCGGAACACCGGCTTGTTCGGAGCGGGTGACCAGGTCACGTTGTGGAACGTCGCCGATCCGCGCAAGCCGGTGCGACTCGCGTCGATCCCCGGCAACGGGCTGCCGGTCTTCAGTCCCGACCGCCGGCTGCTCGCGGTCGCACCGGCAGCCGGTGGCGCCTTGCTCTGGGACGTCTCGGACCCGGCCGGCCCACGCCCGCTGGAGGCGCCGGCGGCCGATCCCGAGCAGCTGAAGAGCGTCGCGATCAGTGTGGACGGCAAGACGCTCGCCACCGGCAACGGCGAGGCCATCCGGCTCTGGGACATCAGCGATCCGGTGCACCGCAAGGAGTTGACGCTCCTGCCGGGCAAGGGCGGCACCGCGGCGTTCGGCCCGGACGGGCACTCGCTGATCACCTGGTCACAGGCCGAAGAGCCGCGCCTGTGGGACATCGGAGACCTGGCACACCCGCGCGAGGTCCGCGTGCTGAAGTTCAACGAAGGACTCGTGGATTCGGTGTCGTTCAGCCGGGACGGCCGATGGGCGGTCATCGCGGGCGACGAAGTCCGCCTGGTCGACCTCGCCGGGTTCACCTTGGACGGCATGCGCGGCGAGATGCCGTCAGTGGAGTTCTCCGGCGAAACGCTCATCGCCGGCGCCGACGCGAAGAACGTCAAGTTCTGGGACGTCTCCGACTCCGCCCACCCGGCGGCGGCCGCCGGGTCGCTGCCGATGCCACCGAAGACCGACGTCGCCGGGGTGACACGGAGCCAGGACGGGCGGACCGCAGCGGTCCAGGGCATGTCGGGTAGCACGTACCTGTGGGACATGACCACCCGGCCGCCACGCCAGGCCGCCGTGCTCACCGGCACCGGCCTGGGCACGACCTTCAGCGCGGACGGGCAGCTGCTGGCCACGGACTTCCCGATGGAAGCACTCGAGGACGACCCGTTGCTGCTCGACCCGGACCTCGACACGGACCCCGAGGCCGGACTGGCCGGACTCGTCTCCGACCGGACCCAGCTCTGGAACGTCACCGACGTCGACCACCCGTCGCGGCTCGGCGTCCTCCCGAACACCGGCGGGGTGATCACGTCCCGCGCCTTCGCGAACCACGGCACGACCCTGGCGATCGCCACCCACGTCGGTGTGGTGTCGCTCTGGGACGTGACCGATCCCCACCTCCCGAAGCAGGGACCGACGTTGTCCGGGCAAGGCGGCGCCGTCGCCGCAGGACCCGGTGACCTGCTCGCCTTCGCCGGAGCCGACGGCACGGCCCAGCTCTGGTCGCTCACCGACCCCCACCCGATCGCGACGCTGACCGGTCACAAGGGGGACATCAGCAACCTGGCCTTCAGTGCTGACGGCCGACTGCTCGCCACCGGTGGCAACGACGGCACGATCCGCCTCTGGGCCACGGATGATCCCGGCGCGCCGCGCCTGCTCGGCGCGCTCACCGGCCACAGCGGCCCGATCAGTGGAATCGCCTTCAGCCCGGATGGCCGCACCGTCGTCACTTCCAGCGACGACAAGACGATCCGGCTCTGGGAAACCGACCCGGAGCGTGTCGCCGAGCGGATCTGCCACACCGCCTATCCCCGGCTCAGCGAAAAGGACTAGATGCGCTACATCCCGGACACCGATTTCCAGCCCCCGTGCCGCTAGCATCTCGTGCTCCTGATCCTGACGCGAGCGAGTCAACCTTTCCGCCGTCTCGCGCGTGTACTCCCCGAAGTGAGGGAGGGGTTTCATGGCATCGACCCGCGGTGAGACGGCGCAGGCCGCGGTCTGGCTGGGCCGGCACGGGGTCCGGGTGCAGGCCCCGACCCGGCTGCTGGCGACCAGGCTGGGCGTGCGCGTGACCCCGTGGCGGCGTCCGATGATCCTCTGGCAGGCCGCGATCTACGTGGCCGCGCTCGCCTGCGGCATCGGCTACCAGTGCCTGCAGTACCTGCCCGGCGTGCGCGGGGTCGAAATGACCGAGAGCAAGATCCTGTACTTCATCCTCTTCGGGTTGCAGGGAGCGATCTGGTTCGCCTTGCGCCGACGCGACCGCCAGGCCGCGGCGGCGCTGGGCGGCCGGGCGCTCGACCGCCCCCGGCCGCCGTGGCGCGCGGTGACGGACGGCTGGTACCTCGCGTCGGCCGTGGTGACCTTCGCCGGTGGTGCCGCGCTCGGGCTGACGATGTACTTCGCCACCGGCTACCGGACCTACGCCTGGAGCTGGCTCGGTGTGCTCGGGCTGAGCGCGGTCGTCTTCGTGGCGGCCTTCGCCGGGGTGGTCCGCCGCCCGGTGATCGCCGAGGACGAGCCGTCCCTGGCGATCGACGCCCTCCTGCGGACCGAGGACCTCTACGCCGCGTCGCCGTCGATGTACGCGTTCCCGATCCTGCTCGACCTGCTGACCACCCACCGGCAGCCGCCCGGGTTCGCGCCCTGGCTGGCCGGTTACGCGGCACTGGCCATCGCACTGCAGGCCGTCGGCGCGATCATCCACCGGCGACGGCGGACGGCCCTGCCGGACGGCGACTACGGCCGCCCGCTGCCGGCCCCGCTGCACGCGCCGGCCGCGGTGAACTGGTCTCCCCCGCAGGCGCCCCGGTGATCATCCGGCCGGTCCGGGAGAAGGCGGCCGTTCACCGGCTCGAGCGGCGCGGGGTCGAGCCGGCATCTCGGTCTTCCGCGTGACGGCTGGGCGCGGTGGATCGTCCTGCCCCTGCGGGCTCGGGTCCTCACTCCCCCTTCGCGCGGCGGCGCGGGGCCGCCGAGCGGGGTGGGGTCGAGCGCATGTGGTCGCGCACCGGGGCCAGCAGGCCGGCGAGAGCCTCGACGTTCTCGCGGGAGAGCGGCTCGAAGAGCAGGCCGCCGACCACCTCGATGTGGCCGGGCAGCACGTCGGCGAGGCGGGCGCGCCCGGCGTCGGTGATGGTGACCGTGATGCTCCGCTCGTCGTCCGGGGACGGGGCGCGCACCACCAGGCCCGCTTTCTCGAGCAGGCCCGCCTGGTAGGTCAGGCCGCTGCGGCTGTAGACGACGCCGTCGGCCAGGTCGGTCATGCGGTGGCTGCCCGTCGGCGAGTCGCCGAGCCGGGCCAGCAGCTGGAACTGCACGTAGCTGAGGTCGCCGGCTTCGCGCAGCTGCTGCTCGACCGCGTGCCGGAGCAGGCTGGTCACCTCGATGAGGTCGAAGTAGACGCCGAGCTGCACGGGGTCGAGCGACAGGGGTGCGTCGGGCATGACCGCAGCCTACTGCTTTGAATTCGAAGGGGTTCCGCGGAAGCGGGCACCCGCTGGGGCACACTGGCGCCATGTCCCTGTCCGACCTGGGCGCCGCGGTCCGCCGGCTGCGCGAACACACCGAGCCCGCCACCGCCGGGCTGCCGGCCGGCGGACTGCGGCACACCGGGCGCCGGGTCCGCGGCCTGCGCCGCGAGGAGCTCGCCGAGCTGGCCGGGGTGTCCGCGGACTACGTCCGGCGGCTGGAGCAGGGACGGCGGCACCCGTCGGCGGGTGTGGTGACCGCCATCGCCCGCGCGTTGCGGGTGGGCCGCGCGGACTACGAGCGGCTCTGCGCCCTCGCCGGCTACGCCGCGGTCGACGGGCAGGTGCCCCGCGAAGCCGGGACGGCGGCGATGCGGCTCCTCGAGCGCTTCGACGGCACCCCGGCGTTCCTGACCGACGCGGCGTGGAACGTCGTCGCCGTCAACGGTGCCTGGCTGGCACTGGGCGGTGGGACGACGGCCGGGTCCGCCCGGGACTGGAACGTCGCGTGGCGCACGTTCTGCGACGCGCGCGCGGAGATCGGCCGGACCGACGAGCACACGGCCCGTTTCCAGGCCTCGCTCGCCGCCCGGCTGCGTGACACACACCTGCGCTACCCGGCGGACGCGTCGCTCGCCGAGCTCGTGGACGAACTGCGCAGCACCAGCCGTCCGTTCGACACCCTGTGGCGCACCCCGAAAACGGTGTCCGCCTACGAGAACCGGGCCGCGTTCCGGCATCCGGACGGGGACGACATCACCCTCGACGGCACTCTGCTCGACGTTCCCGGCGACGGCCTGATGGCGGTGGTCCTCACCGCGGCACCGGGCTCGGCCGACGCGGCGCGGCTCGCTGAGGTCGTCCGCGCCTCGGGCGCGCCGGCCGTGGTGAAGGTGGGCCAAACCGGCCCAGGCTGATCGGGCCCGGTGCCACGACCCTGAGGTCCGTGTGGATCAAGGGAACCTCCGGTGACCGGTATCACTTGCTTCGAATTCGAAGCAGCAGTACCTTGGTCCTCAGTTGCTTCGAATTCGAAGCAAGTAGACCTCAGCAAAGGTGAGAACTCCGATGAAGGCAGTGCGTTTCCACGAGTACGGCGCCCCCGAAGTCCTGCGCTACGAGGACGTGGACCAGCCGGTTCCCGGCGCCGGGCAGGTCCGGATCCGCGTCGCCGCGACGTCGTTCAACTCCGTCGACGGCAACATCCGCGGCGGCTTCATGCAGGGCCCCATCCCGGTGGCGCTGCCCCACACCCCCGGCATCGACGTCGCCGGCACGGTCGACGCGCTCGGCGAGGGCGTGACCGGCCTCCAGGCCGGCGACGAGGTCATCGGCTTCCTGCCGATGGACGGTGACGGCGCCGCCGCGGAGTACGTCCTCGCACCGGCCGAGAGCCTCACGCCCGCACCGAAGGACGTCCCGCTGGCCGACGCGGCCGCGCTGCCGCTGGTGGGGCTGACCGCGCGGCAGGCGCTGTTCGACCACGGCGAGCTGAAGTCCGGGCAACGCGTGCTGATCAACGGCGCCGGCGGCGCGGTCGGGGGGTACGCCGTGCAGCTGGCCAAGGGGGCCGGGGCGTACGTCATCGCCACGGCGAGCCCGCGCAGTGGCGACGCGGTCAAGTCGGCCGGCGCCGACGAGGTCGTCGACCACACCGCCACCGGGGTGACCGCGGCGGTGACCGAGCCGGTCGACCTCGTGCTCAACCTCGCGCCGGTCGACCCCGCAGAGCTGGCCACGCTCGTCACGCTGGTCCGGCCGGGCGGGGTCGTGGTGAACACGACGGTGTGGATGCCCGCACCGTCCGACGAGGAACGCGGCGTCCGCGGCATCAACCTGTTCGTCCGCAGCGACGCCGGGCAACTGGCGAAGCTGGTGGCGCTGGTCGACCGCGGCGAGCTGCGCGTGGACGTCGCCGAGCGGGTCGCGCTGCCCGAGCTGCCGGCACTGCACGCCCGCGCCGCCGAAGGTGCGGTGCACGGCAAGGTCGTGGTCGTCCCGGCCTGACGCCCCGCCGATCCCGTGTTTCGCGGTGTCGCGCCGAACGACGACCTTCCGCCTCACCTGTTCCGCCTAACCCGGAACCGCGTTCGGCTAGGGTGGCCGCGTGAATCCGCAGTCCGCGGTGGCCCGTGCGCTCTTCCGAGGTACCGGTGGGCGGCCCGCTGTGCTCGTCGAACTGGTCCTGCTGCTGCTCTGGTTCCTGCTCTTCGCACGGCTCGATGCCTTGGTGGGCAAGGACTTCGCGGCCGCCGACGCACACGCGCTGGCGCTGCAGTCCGCCGAGCACGCGGTGCACATCGACGTCGAGCGGAGCGCGAACGCCTGGCTGGCCGGGAATCCCGTGCTCGCACACCTCGCGGTGTACCTGTACCGGCTGTACTACGTGGTGGTCGCCGGCGTGCTGCTGTGGGTGTTCGCCCGGCACGCCGGCGTCTACCGCCGGGTCCGCCGGACGATGGTCGCGATGATGGCGCTGGTCCTGCCGGTCTACTGGGCGGTGCCGATGTCCCCACCGCGGTTCGCCCTGCCCGGTGCCGTCGACGTCGTGGCCCGGTACGACATCCTGGGGCAGGCCGGCCGGGAGAGCTGGACGCACCCCGATCATTGGACGGCCATGCCCAGCATGCACGTGGGCTGGTCGCTGTGGTGCGCCTACGCCGTGTGGACCGCGCTCCGGGGCACGCGGCCGCGCCTGGCCCTGGTGGCGTGGCTGTTCCCACTGCTCATGACCGCGGACGTGCTCACCACCGGGAACCACTACGTTCTCGACGTCGCGGGCAGCGTCACGCTGCTGGCCGTCTCCCTCGGCGCCGCGTCGCTGTGGGGCCGCCTCGCCGGAGCCGGGACGGCCGGTCAGGACACCGCGGCCGCCGTGCGGTAGAACTCCCCCGCCGTAACGGTTTCCGGCACGCCGAGCTCGGCGGCGACCGCGGTGATCGCCGCGGTCCCGGTGCTGAGGTCGGGCTGCCCGCCGGTGGTGAAATACGGTGCGATGAAGGAGTTGTAGTGGGCGCGGGCCTCGTCCGCGGTGTGGCCGCCGAGGAACGCACCGATGTGCCGCACGGTCGTCCCGGGATCCTCGTGGATCACGCGCAGGGCCCGCCGGTGAGCGCGGACGACGGCCTGCACGGCCGGGTCGTCCGGCGCGATGTATGTCGGGTCGACGGCCACGCCCACGGTCGGGATCCGGAAGTGGTCGCCCACCCAGGCCAGTACGCGCCAGCCGTGCTCGGCGGCGACCGACTCCGGGGCCATGGTGCTACCGACGAAGGCCGCGTCGATCGTGCCGTCGCTCAGGTGACGCAGGTCCATGCCGTAGTCGCCGGGCTGCCGCACGACGCACCGGACGTCCCGGTCGGGATCGAGGCCGGCCCGGCGCAGCACGATGCGCGCGAAGCACCCGGGCGCGGTGTGCGGGGCGTGCACCGCCAGTCGCTTGCCGGCCAGGTCCGCCAGGGAGGTGCCGGACCGGGCGAGGAACCAGAACAGCGGGCCGTCGGTGTTGACGGTGAGCGCGACCCAGGGAATGCCGTCGGTCAGCCGCGACAGGAGCGCGCGGCCGAGCCCGATGGTGGCGCCCCGGCGGAGCCGTTCGGTGTCCCAGTCGCAGCCGTCGCGCAACGCGACGTGCACGTTCTCCCGGGCGTAGAAGTCTTCCTGGTCGGCGATGTAGGCGACCAGTTCTTCGTGGAGGCCCCGGCCGACGTAGGCCAGATCGATCGTGTGCATGACGTCCTTCCTCAGTACATCGCCATGCCGCCGTTGACCGCGGCGGTGGTGCCGGTCATGAAGCCGTTGTCCTCACTCGCGAAGAACGCGACCGCGGTGGCGACGTCGGCCGGGACGGCCAGCCGGCCCAGCGGGGTGGCGGCCACCTGCCGCGCCTTCTGCTCGTCGTCGAGCACCTGCGAGATCCGGGTTTCGGCCACCGGCCCGGGTTCGACGACGTTGACGGTGACGCCCCGCGGTCCCAGCTCCTGCGCGAGGTAGCGGGCGAACTGGGCGAGTGCGGCCTTGGCCGTGCCCAGCGCGATCATGCCCGCGCGCGGCTGCCGGCTCAGGCCGGTGCCGAGGTAGATCAGCCGGCCCCGGCCGCGTTCGGTCATGGCGGGCAGCACGGCCTTGGTGACCACGAACGCGGCGCGCAGCTCGTCGTCGAGCTTGCCGCCCAGCTCGTCCCACGTCATGTCCTGGAACGGTTTGATCGCGTACGGCGTGAGCGCGTTGTGCACCAGCACGTCGACCCCGCCACCCCAGGTTTCCCGGACGCGCTCGAGCAGGGCGTCGACCGCCGCCGCGTCGCGCACGTCGGCCTGGACGGCGATGGCTTCACCGCCCGCGGCCGCGATTCCGGCGACGACCTCCTCGGCCGCGTCGGCGCTGCGCAGGTAGTTGACCACCACCCGCAGGCCGCGTTCGGCCAGCAGGCGCGCGGTGGCCGCGCCGATCCCGCTACTGGACCCGGTCACCAGTGCGACCCTTGCCCCGGTCATGACGTGACCTCAATTTTGTTGCCAGGGCGGCTGATCGCCCCGTAGAGGACGGTGTCGACGGTCGTGCGCAGCAGATCCGCCGCCGTGTAGTCGAGCTCGCGCGGGAGCGGCGAGTTCAGCAGCCGCTCCACCGCGCCGCGGGTGATCTCGCCGAGCAGCCGGGGCGGCGCGGAGAGCAGCCCCCGGCGGTGCCCGTCGTCGAACATGGCGTCCAGCCGCTGGTAGACGACGGTGTCGATGCGCTGTTCCACGTGCCGGCGCAGGACGGCGTCACCACGCCCGGTCGCGAGCTGGGCGGCGCCGATCCGCTCGAGTTCGGCACCCGCGGCGACCAGGAACCGCCGCACCTGCTCACCGAACGGCCGATCGCGGGCCTCGTCGGCCGCCGCGGCCAGGGTGCGCTCGATCGCGCCGAACTGCCGGTCGAGCACGGCGGTCATCAGGCTGTGCTTGCCGGGGAAGTGCCGGTAGATCGTCTTCTTGGCCATCCCCAGGTCCCGGGCCAGATCGTCCATGCTCACCCGACCCGGGCCGAGGAACAGCCGGCTCGCGGCGTCGAGGATCAGCTCGGCCCGCACGTCCTCCTCGGAAACCGAGGAAACTGATTTCGTTTCCATAGTTTCCACGGTGCCCAAGTGCTCACCCACTGTCAAGGCAGGAGGGCAGGTAAGTGGCGGCGGACACTTCCGGGCCGAGTGTGAGGGCGAACCGTAGAGGTTGTCGCTGTTCGTCTCGGCGGCCGGTGGCCAGGCTGGCAGCACGCGCCGGGGGCCTTTGGCGCGGGCTACTCACCTAGGGAAACGAGGGGAACGTGTCCGTACGCACGAAGGTCGCCGGGGTGATCGCCGCCGGGCTGCTGCCGCTGGCCCTCGCCGTCCCGGCCGAAGCCGCGAACTACGCCTACGACGGCCAGGACCCGATCGCGACGGGCTGCGCGAACGACGCCACGACAAAAGCGACGTCCCACCTGCACGCCGGCAACGACTGGAGCCGGGCCTACGTGGAACTGCGGTACAGCCTCAAATGTCACACCGCGTGGGCCCGGTTGAGCAACGCCTACGGTCCCATTCCGTTCCAATTCACCGGTGGCTCCGCGCTGATCCACCGGAATTCGGACGGAAAGCAGTACGAGTGCGGCCTTTACGACCAGGACGACACGACCTGCTACACCGCGATGGTCTACGACAAGGACCCGATCACGTCCAGCGCCTACGGAGAAGACCACGACTGGACGCTTCTCCATTGGGTCTCGGCTTGGACTTCCCCGTACTGATCCGGGGATACCATGGGGCATGGATACGGGGGAATCCGCGGCGGAAAGACAGATTTTCGGTTACGCGGGCACCAGTCTGCTGGCCATGCTGGCGATCTTCGGGGCGGTGTTCCTGGTGCCCGGGATCCGCGAGGTCGCCGACCAGAACCGGTCGGCGGGCGTGTTCGCGGCCCAGGTGCTGGTCGCGCAGAAAGCGCCGGAATACGAAGTGGCCTTCACCGGGCCCGACGGTTTCGTGCGCGCGGACGTCAAGGTCGGAACCCGGGAGCGGTACCGGGTCGGCAGCCTGGTGAACGTCCGGTACTGGCCGGCCGAGCACCGGATCGAACGGGCCTCGAGCGCCGCGCGCGTCTTCGTCGTGTTCGGCTGCCTGATGGTGGTGATCGGGGCCGGCGGCGCGACGATTCGCATCGTCCTGGCCAGGCGGCGGAAACGTCAGTAGCCGACCGTGAAGTGCCGGTCCTGGCCCGCGTTTTCGAGCTCGTCCACGACGGCCACGGCGAGGTCTTCGGCCGAGACGCGGGACGTTCCGTCCGGCCGGGTGAGCAGCGTCGTCGTGCCGCGGCGGTACGCGCCCGTCCGGGAACCGGGCGCCAGCACCGCCGGCGGGCTGAGGTAGACCCAGTCGGCGGCCGGGTGCGCCCGGCACGTTTCCAGCTGCGCGGCACTGGCCCCGGCGATGGCGCGGTACTCCGGCGGGACATACCGCGGGTCGTCGAGGACCAGGCCGCCGCCCGGAACCCGCAGCGGGCCCGCGCCGCCGACGACGAGGATGCGGGTCCCCGCGGCCGCCGCCGCGTCGAGCAGCGCCGTCGTCGTGGCGGGGACGGTGTGCTCCTCCCCCGGCGCGGGCCGGGCCGCGGCCACGACCGCGTCGGTGCCCTCGAACAGCGCGGCCATCCGGTGCGGGCCGGCCTCGGCGATGCGGACCCCGGGGACGTCGGGACGTCGCGTCCGCACGATCGCGACGAGGTCGTGGCCGCGCCCGGCGGCTTCGGTGAGGACGCGGGAGCCGACCATGCCGGCGGCGCCGACGACGGCGATCTTCACTGGGGACGTCCTTTCCGGGTGAACGGGGCGGGGAGCTGGCCGGCGACGAGCGCGGCCAGGGCGAGGGCGAACCCGGCGAGCTGGACCGGGCCGAGCGTCTGGTGCAGGACGACCGCGCCGAGGATCGCCGCGACCAGCGGCGACAGCAGCGCGAGCACGGCCGCCGACGCGACCGGCAGCGTGGTGACACCGCGGAACCACAGGGCGTAGGCGAGCAGCCCGCCCACCAGGCCCAGCCAGACGTAGCCCAGCACGGCGCGGCCGTCGATCGGCGGTGGCGCGCCCTCGAAGACGGCCGTGAGCGGCAGCAGGAACAGGCCGCCCGCGGTGAGCTGCCAGCCGGCGAACGCCGTCGGGCCGCCCCCAGCGCTTCGTCAGGGTCACGCCGAGCGCCATCGTGGCCGCGCCGGCCAGTCCCGCGGCGACGCCGACGCCGTCGAACGCCGCGGCCGGGCCGAGCACCACCAGGCCGACGCCGGCCACGCCCGCCACGCCCCAGCCCAGCCGCCACCCCGACAGCCGCGCGCGGAGCAGGGGCACGGACAGCACGGCGACGACGAGCGGCTGCCCGGCACCGAGCGTCGCGGCCACGCCGCCGGGCAGGCGCTGCGCGGCGATGAACAGCAGGGGCAGGAACAGGCCGATGTTGAGCACGCCGAGCACGGCGGCCTTCCCCCACCACGCGCCCCGCGGCAGCGTCCGGGTCAGCGCGAGCGCGACGATCCCGGCGGGCAGGGCGCGCAGCAGGCCGGCGAACAGCGGGTGGCCGGCCGGGAGGAGCTGGGTGGTGACGACGTAGGTGGTGCCCCACACCGCCGGCGCGAACGCCGTGAGCGCGACGCGCGGCAGGTCGACACCGCGGGTTTCGTGGTGGAGCTGCTTGGTCATACCGGAATCTCACCCGAGCGCGATCGATGAGTCCAACACATGTTCGTCAGCTCAGCGATCGTGATCCAAGATGGATGCATGGAACTGCAGCAGCTGCGCTACGTCGTCGCGATCGCCGAGACGAGCAGCTTCACCCGCGCCGCCGAGCGGTGCCTGGTCGTCCAGTCGGCGCTGAGCCACCAGGTCGCGCGGCTGGAGCGGGAGCTCGGCGCGCGGCTGTTCGAGCGGACGAGCCGCCGGGTGCGGCTGACCCCGGCGGGCGAGGCGTTCCTGCCGTCGGCGCGCCAGTGCCTGGACGCGGCGGAGCGGGCGGCCGCCGAGGTCGCCGCGGCCGTGGGCGAGGTGCGCGGGCGGCTCGCCGTCGGCCTGATCCCCACGGTGACCGCGGCCGACGTCCCCGGCACGCTGCGCGAGTTCCACGACCGGTTCCCGCAGGTGCGTGTCAAGCTGCGGGTGGGCGCGAGTGACGACCTGATCGAGCAGGTCCGCGACGGCGCCCTCGACGTGGCGTTCCTCGGCCTGCCCACGACCGCCCGCCCGCGCGGTGTCGCCGTCCGCGAACTGGCCCGCGGCCGGCTGATCGCGGTCGTGGCGCCCGACCACCCGCTGGCCGGCGAACCGGCGGTCAGCCTGCGGCGCCTGGCGTCGGAGGTGTTCGTCGACCTGCCGGCGGGCACGGCCGGGCGGGCCCAGTCCGACCAGGCGTTCGCCGCCGCGGGCCTGGACCGCGACGTCGCCTACGAGGTGAGCAGCGCCGACTACGTCGCGCGCCTGGTCCGCCCGGGCCTGGGCGTGGCGATGCTCCCGGCCGGGTACGCGCCCCAGCTCACCGGCGTGGTGACGATCGAGATCACCGACGCCCCGGCCCGCGTCGAGTACGTCGTCTGGGCGGAGGCGAACCCGACCCCGGCGGCGAGCGCGTTCCTCGGCCTGCTGGGCGTCGACGCCGGCCGGTGACTCACTTCCCGTGGGGATCGGTGCCGTTGAGCGTCGCGACGACCTGGTCGTAGTCCCCGCGGGCTTCGCCGTAGCGCAGGAACTTGACCCGCTCCACCTGGATCTCCTTGACCTCCGGCTGCGTCTCCACGATGCCCAGCACCTCGGCGACGAACTCGTCGAGCGGCATGGCCTGGTCGTTCTCGGCCTGGCCGGGCATCAGGTCCGTCTGCACCGACGGCGGGACCAGCTCCACGACCCGCACCGAGGTGTCGGCCAGCTGCAGCCGCAGCGACTCGCTGAGCATGTGGATCGCCGCCTTCGACGCGTTGTAGCTCGGGGTCACCTTCAGCGGGGTGAACGCCAGGCCCGACGAGACGGTCACGATCGTGGCGTCCGGCCGCGTCCGCAGGTGCTCGACGAACGCGGCGATCAGCCGGATCGGGCCGAGCACGTTGGTCGTCACGACGTTTTCGGCCGACTCCAGGAACGTGCCGGGCTGGTGCCAGTCCTCGGCGCGCATGACCCCGGCCATGGTGACGAGCACGTTCAGCTCGGGGTAGCGGGCGAGCACGTCCTTCGCCGCGGCCTGGATGCTCGCGGCGTCGGTGGTGTCGATCCGCACGGTGCCGATGCCGGGGTGCTCGGCGGCGACCTGCTCCAGCAGCTCGGTGCGCCGCCCGCCGACGACCACGGTGTTGCCCCGGTCCTTGAGGGCGACGGCCAGGGCGAGGCCGATGCCGCTGGTCGCGCCCGGGATGAAGATGGTGTTTCCGGTGATGTCCATGTCCCCAGTTTCGCCGTTCCCGCGGCTATTGGCAGAGATCGCTCATCGGGGGATCGGCGATCCCTGGTTGCGGCCGCGCCGGGCGCGATACTGGGGGGATGGATCGAGCGGAACTGGCGGCCTTCCTGCGACGGCGGCGGGAGGAGCTGCGGCCGGAGGACGTCGGGCTGCTGCCGGGCGCGCGCCGCCGGACGGCCGGGCTGCGGCGGGAGGAGGTCGCGTCGCTGGCGGCGATGTCGACGGACTACTACACCCGCCTGGAGCAGCAGCGCGGCCCGCAGCCGAGCGAGCAGATGCTGGCCGCGCTGGCCCGCGCGCTGCGGTTGAGCAACGACGAGCGCGACTACCTGTTCGTGGTGGCCGGCCGCACGGCCCCGTCCCCCGTGGCGACCGCCGCGCACGTGGCCCCGGCGCTGCTGCGGGTGCTGGACCGGCTGTCGGACACCCCCGCGCTCATCATCTCCAACCTGGGCGAGGTCCTCGTGCGCAACCGGCTCGCCGAGGCCCTCTACGGCGACGCCGAGCACACCGGGCTCGCACGCAGCGAGATCTACCGCTGGTTCACCGAACCCCGGGAGCGCCTGATCTACCCGGAGCACGACCGCGACCGGCAGAGCCGCGCCCTGGTCGCGAACCTGCGTGCCGCGCACGGCTCGATGGGCCCGCAGTCCCGGGCGGGCGAGCTGGTGCGGGCGCTGACCCGCGAGAGCGCGGAGTTCGCGCGGCTGTGGGAGCGGCACGAGGTCGCGCGGCGGTTCGAGGACCACAAGGTGCTCGTGCACCCGCAGCTCGGGGAGATCGAGGTGGACTGCCAGGCGCTGTTCACCGAGGACCAGTCGCAGACCCTGCTGGTGCTCACCGCACCCCCGCGCACGGAGGCGTTCGAGAAGCTGCAGCTGCTGGGTGTGCTGGGCAACGAGCGGTTCGAAGACGCCCGTTAGGTTCCCGCCGGGCCTCTCGGGGTACGCATAGTGTGGCCGCCGGAACCCGAGGGAGCACCACATGGACGAGAACCTGCTTGCCGAGCGGGACGCCGTGCGGCGCGTGGACGAGGTCACCACCGCGCTGGACCGGCTGGCCGGCACCTTCCAGGAGGAGGAGACGCTGGCCGAGGTCCTGCAGCGGGTGTGCCAGCAGGTCGTGCACGCGGTGCCGGACGCCGAGATCGCCAGCATCACCCTGCTGCGCGACGGCTCGCCGTACACCGCGACGGCCACCGGCGACAGCGCGCACCACATCGACCAGGCCCAGTACACCGCCGGGGAGGGCCCGTGCCTGGAGGCCGCCCGGACCGGTGAGCTCCAGCGGGTCAAGGTGGCCGAGGCGGCCCGGCTGTGGCCCGAGTTCGCGGCGGCCGCGGCCGACTCCGCGGTGCTCGGCTACCTGTCCGCGCCGTTGTTCGTCGACCGCGAGTACCACGGTTCGCTCAACCTGTACGACACCGGCGGCAACAGCTTCGGCGCGCTCGACGCGGCGCTGCTGGAGCTGTACACCAGCGCCGCCGAAGCCGCCCTGCGCAGCTCCCGCCGCCACCAGGCCGCGCGCGAGACCATGGCCCAGCTGTCCACGGCCCTGACCTCCCGCGCGGTGATCGACCAGGCGAAGGGCATCCTGATGGCCCTGCACGGCATCCCCGCCGACGAGGCCTTCGACCTGCTCGTCAAGGCGTCGCAGGAGCGGAACGCGAAGCTGCGCGAGGTGGCCCAGGACTTCGTCGCCACGGCCATGGGCGCCAGCAAGTCCACTTAGGACTCGCATTCGCCGGTGCCCGTAAACCCGATCACGTGTGAAACTGGACATCGCTGATACCCACGACAAAGGAGTCCGCATGGGTAAGGTGTTCAGTCGCCGCACTGTCCTCGTCACCGGCGCGAGCGTCACCGCCGGCCTGACGGTGCCCGGCATCGCATCCGCCGGCGGAACCGACCGCGCCGGATTCACCCTGGACGCGCAGACGCTCGACGGCGGCGAGCAGATCACCTCGGTCACCCTCGCCACCTCCCGGTTCGGCCCGCTCGACCCGGCGAGCCTGACCACCGGCACGTTCAGCGTGCACGCGAAGGCCACCAGCCCGATCGACACCGGCGGCCAGGACATCGGGTACGACCTCGACCGGCCCGTGACGGCCGCGCGGCTCGACCACCGCGGCAACGTCGTGCTCGACCTGAGCTACGGCGAAGGTCAGCCCGGCGGCGGCACCCTGGGCTACATCAACAGCAAGGGCCGCAACGTCCGGCTCGACCTCGTCTACACCGTCACGCAGCACGAGCCGCTGCGCTCGCGGCACGGCCGGCCGGTCACCATCACCCGGTTCACCCAAGGCCGCCTGGTCAACCCCGAGGTCGACGTTTTCGATTACCACACCTCACGTTCCGGCATGAAGTACCGGCTGTACTCCCCCGCTCACCGAAACGGCAAGCGGCCGCTGGTCGTCTGGCTGCACGGCGGTGGTGAAGGCGCTTCCCTGCCCGACAACTACTACGACAACGAAACCACGTTGCGCGCCAACCGCGGCGCGCTGGGTTTCGCCACCGAAGAGGCCCAAGGGATCTTCGGTGGCGCCTACGTCGTCGCCCCGCAGAGCACGTCCGCCTGGATGGACGACGGTCCCCGGTTCGCGCCGCTCATCAACGAGATCGTCCGGGACGTGGTGCGCACGCGGCCGGTCGATCCCGCGCGCGTCTACGTCGTCGGCTGCAGCAACGGCGGCTACATGAGCGTGAAGATGACCACCGTCTACCCGCGCACGTTCGCCGCGTCGGTGCCGATCTGCGGGGTCGTCGCCGCCCGGGAGGCGGGCGGCCCGCCGCTGGTGCCCGACGCCGAACTGGCCGCGATCAGCACCCCGACCTGGCTGGTCGCCTCCCGCGACGACGACACGGTCGACCCGCAGGCCAACACCGTCCACGCCCACGAGCTCATCCCCCGCTCGGCGATGACGCTCTACGACCACGTCGTCCGGGACGGCCACCAGTTCCCCGGCCACTGGTCCTGGATCTACGTCGCCCGCAACGACCCGAGTTTCGGCGGCACCCACGTCTGGCAGTGGATGGCACGCAAACGCCGCTGAAGCCCGGCGTCAGTGCCACCGCTGGTCGACGTGGTAGTGGCAGTCCCACAGGACCAGCCGGGTCCCGTTCGCCGTGCTGCCATTGTCGGCCAGGCCGACGCACTTGCCGGAGGGGGTGTTCTTCCACGCCCACCCGCCGGCGGGCACGGAGACCCAGCTCCACTGCTGATCGGGATTTCCGTGGCAGTCCCACAGAACCAGGTCGGTCCCGTTCGCCGTGCTGCCGTTGTTCGCCAGCCCGACGCACTTCCCGTTCGGATAACCGGAGGCGGTGCTGCGCACCAGCGGACCGTTGCCCCAGTACCAGTACTGATCGACGTTGTAGTGGCAGTCCCACAGGACCAGCCGGGTTCCGTTGGCGGTGCTGCCGTTGTCGGCCAGCCCGACGCACTTGGCAGCGGGCGAGGCCAGACTGCGGATGGTGGTGCCTTCGACGGCGTTCGCGGGAACGACGACACCGGCCGTCAACGCCAGTGCCCCGGCGAGGGCCAGCACCGCTCGAGAGAATCCGCGCATGAGTGAGACCCCTTCGTCGCGTGCGGTCCGGGTGGACCGGGCATCGCACGCACCAGCATCACGGGTCACGCGCCGCGGCAGACCCGCCGAGGGGGCGGCGGAAGGGGCAGCACAAGGGACACCCGCGGCAGCGGGAGACCACCCGGTCCCCCGCTGCCGCATGGGTCACTTCGTCAGGAACTCGTCCAAGCGCAGCGCGCGGTTCACGATCCGGACGTCGCCGATCCAGCCGTGGAACACGTTGTCGAGTGCGCCGCCGTACTCGTGGCCGCCGAGGAGCCACGTGAGACCGAGGGAGGCGATGCCCACGGAGTCGGTGAAGGGGTTGTCGGCCACCGGGGCGCTTTCGACGTAGACCGTGGTGCGGTGGCCGTCGTTGACGACCGCGATGTGCCACCACTGGTCTTCGGCCAGGCCGTGGCTCCAGTTGGTGGTCGGGTAGGTCTGGCTGAGCGGGTAGCAGTTGAACTGCACCTCACGACCGTTGTTCGTGGTCATGAGCTGGGCCACCGGCTCCTTCGGGTCGGTGTTCTTGCCGTGCTTGCCCGCGTCGCCCGACGCGCCGCGGCGGACCAGGACGGGCATGTTGCCGTTGGTGCCGCCGTCCCAGTCGCGCGGGATCTTGACGAACGTCTCGATGGTGTAGCCGCGCTTGAACGTCTCGGTGTTCAGCGGCGCGCCCGCACCCGTGCTCAGGTACGCGCCGTGCAGCGGGCTCCGGCCGCCGGCAAACCGGAGGCTGGCGTGGCCCGGCTGGTCGGGGTGGTGGTCGTCGGTCCAGGTCAGGGCGTCGGGGGCGGTGCCGGCGACGGACTGCAGCATGAGGTCGTTGCCGTGGCCCGACAGGTCGCGCACCTTCTGGCCGGCCGTGACGGGGCTGCCGTTCGGGCCAACGTTGTCGAAGCGCCAGTACGCGAGCGTGCCCGGCACGAGCACCTTGCCGGCCGGGCGCGCCGGGCGGACCGGCACCGGGATGAAGCCGGAAAAGCGCTGCTCGAAGTCGAACGGCGTCGAGAACCGGTCGACGGACGTGGTGAGCCGCGACTCCAGCACCTCCATGCGGTTGCGCTTCGCGGGGTCCTTCTCGAGGATCCACGGCGAGATCGTCTCGACGTCGATCGTGTTGCGCTCGAGGTCGAAGTGGTACAGGCGCAGCATGCCGCCGCCGCTCATGTACCGGTTCTGGTAGTTCGTGATGTGCAGGTGCACGTCGTGGCCGGCGGTGTTCTTCTTCGTCACGCGGCCCGAGGGCCAGTAGTGGCCGTTGAGGGTGAGGAAGATCTGGTCGTTGTCCTTGATCAGCGAGTCCCACACGGTCTGGCCGTAGTCGGTGATCCCGGCGTTGTTCTCGGGGTCGCCCGACTCGTACGGGTAGACCTCGTCGCCGTAGGTCGGCGCGACGATCTCGTGGCAGGTGAGGATCACCGGCAGCCGCGGGTTCTTCTTGATCACGTCGTTGGCCCAGGCGAAGCCCGCGGCCGACGTGCGCCAGTCCATGGCCAGCAGCAGCCATTCGCGCCCGGCGGCGCGGAAGACGTGCGCGGTGTTGTAGCCGCTCGCGTCGGAGCCGAGGAACGACTTCTGGCGGCGGAACCGCTGCGGGCCCATCGTCTGCAGGTACGGCGTGGTGCCGCGGGTGTCGTCACCGGAGACGTCGTGGTTGCCCGCGAGCACGCTGTAGGCGACGCCGGCCGAGTCGGCCGTCTTGAACGTCTTGTCCACGGCCTGGAACGACGTGACGTCGGCGTCCTGCGTGAGGTCGCCGAGGTGGGCCAGGAAGACGATGTTGCTGTCCGGTTTGCCGCTGTTCTGGATCACGTACCGCAGCGACGCTTCCTGCGGCTCCGGGTTGATGCTGTTCTGGCTGCCCCAGTAGAGGTACTGGGTGTCCGGCATCACGGCGACGGTGAACTGGAGGCTCTCGCCGTCCGGGTTCCACCGGCCGCCGCCGCCTCGGTTCGCGCTGTCCGCGGTGTCGGCCTGGGCCGGTGCGGCGCCGAGCGCACCCAGCGCCGTCGCGCCGACGCCGGCCAGGCCCGCGTTGCGCAGGAAGGACCGTCGGTTCGGGCCCGCCTGGTTTTCGCGCATGATGTGCCTCATTCGGTTTTCGGGAGAATCCTGCAACGGCCCGGACGCTATTCCCGCCTGCTTGAGCCGACACGAACACCAGATGGCCGACTCACGTCGGCTCCCTTACGTCGACGTCTTCCGGGTTGACAATCCTTGTCCTGCTTGACAATTCCTGTCCGGTGCGCGATTCCCGTGCTACTCCGGCGGCAGCTCTCCGGTGAGTGCCCGGTACACCGGCCGCAGCAGCTCGGTGACGTCCTCGCCGCCCGCCGTGATCGCGAACCGCGGCGCCTGGTCCAGGAGCGCGCCGGACGGCGGGCCGTGCAGCAGTGCCGCGCCGCTCAGGCCCGGGGCCGGGCCGCTGGCGAAGAAGGTGTCCATGACTTCGGTCAGGGGCGGGAACTCGGGATCGAGCGGTTCGGCGGAGATGAGCCGGTTCTTCAGCTCCTCCAGCAGCGTTTCGCGGTCCCGGCCGCGCAACGCGAGGACGGTGAACGGATCGTCGCCGACCCGCGCCACCAGCGCGGAGAACACGGCGTTCAGGTGCCCGCACGGCACTTCGGCGTCCGGGCAGGTGCAGTCCAGGGACACCTCCCGCGCCGACGACGGGAACAACGGCAGCCGGAGCGCCTTGAAGATCTGTTCGACGTCACGGGGCAGCTCGCCCCTGAGCAGCTGGACCGTCAACGACGCCTTCGCGGCGAGCGCCTGGGTGATCGCCGCCCAGTCCGCCTTCCCGAACGCCGTCAGCCCGATCCGCACCTGGTACGGGCGCCCGTCCCGCACCTCGGCGTCGACGCGCCCGGCACCGACCTCCAACGACACGACGCTCCCCCGGCCGTGCGCGGGCAGGAGGACGCCGACCGCTGTCAACGCGCGGATGAACCGGGTCGCCCACCACGGGAGCGGCTCAGTCATCGAGCGCCTCCTCCCCCAGGGCCAGCACCCCGCGCAGCGCATCCGCGGACAGTTCGGTGAGCCCGCTTTCGCCCTCGCCGACGACCAGGCCCGCGAGCGCGCGTTTCCGGGTGATCAGGGTGTCGATGCGGTCCTCGATGGTGCCCGGGCAGACGAACTTCCGGACCTGGACAGTGCGGCCCTGGCCGATCCGGAACGCCCGGTCGGTGGCCTGGTTCTCCACGGCCGGGTTCCACCAGCGGTCCAGGTGCAGGACCTGGCTGGCGGCGGTCAGCGTGAGCCCGGAGCCGCCCGCCTTCAGCGACAGCAGCAGGATCCGCGGCCCGTCGCCGGCCTGGAAGCGGTCCACGATCGCGTCCCGCGCGCCCTTTGCCAAGCCACCGTGGAGAAACGCGACCTCGGCGCCGAGCCGGTCCCTCAGATGCGGCACGAGCAGGTGGCCGAATTCGGTGTACTGCGTGAAACACAGCACCCGGTCACCCGACGCCAGGATTTCCGCGAGGATCTCTTCGAGGCGGGTGACCTTGCCGGAGCGGTGCCCGATCGGGGAGCCGTCGTGCAGCAGGTGCGCGGGGTGGTTGCAGACCTGCTTGAGTTTCGTGATCGCGGCGAGGATGTTGCCACGGCGCTTGATGCCCTGGCTGTTCTCGATCTTCTTCATCATCTCGTCGACGATCGCGCGGTACAGCGTGCCCTGTTCGCGGGTGAGCCGGTACTCCTGCCGGATTTCGATCTTCTCGGGGAGCTCGGGGACGATCACGGGATCCGTCTTCACTCGGCGCAGCAGGTACGGCTGCGTGAGCCGGCGCAGCGTGGCGGCCACGGCGGTGTCGCCCCGGCGCTCGATCGGCGCCGCGAACCGCTGCCGGAACTCGAACCGGCTGCCGAGCAGCCCGGGGTTGAGCAGGTCCAGCACCGACCACAGGTCCGCCAGCCGGTTCTCCACCGGGGTGCCGGTCAGCGCGAGCCGGTGCCCGGCGGTGAACCGCCGCACCGCCTTGGCCGTCGCGGTGTCGGCGTTCTTGATGGCGTGCGCTTCGTCGAGGACCAGGCGCCGCCAGGTGACCGTCTCGAGTTCGTCGGCGTCACGGGCAGCGGTGGCGTAGGTCGTGACGACGAGGTCGGCCGCGGCGACCTGCTCGGCGAGCGTGTCCCCGTGTGCGCGGGCGTTGCCGTGGTGAGCGAGGACCCGCAGGCCCGGCGCGAAGGTGGCCGCCTCCCGCTGCCACATGCCCACCAGCGACATCGGGCACAGCACCAGCGTCGGCCGTCGATCGTCTTCGTCCCGCTCGAGCGCCTCCAGCGCCAGCGTCTGGACGGTCTTGCCGAGGCCCATGTCGTCGGCCAGGCACGCCCCGAGCCCCAGTCCCGCCATGAACGCCAGCCAGGCGACACCCCGCCGCTGGTACGGGCGCAGCGTGGCGCGGAACGACGGCGGCAGCTCGACGGGCCGCAAACCCTCGTGGACGCGCTCGGCCAGGACGTCCCCCACCCAGCCGTCGGCGCTGACGTCGGTGACCTGGAGCGGCGCCTCCCGCGTCAAGTTGACCAGCTCCAGCAGCTCGGCCGCGGTGGGAGGCTGGGTGTGCCGGTGCGGGTCGCGGCGCAGGAACTCGAGACCGGCGCGGAGCCTCTCGGCGTCGACGCTGATCCACCGGCCCCGCAGCCGGACCAGCGGTGTCTTCGCCGCCACGAGCCGGGCCAGCTCCTCCTCGCCGATTTCGGTGTCGCCCACCGCGATCGACCAGCGGAACGCGGCCAGCTCGTCGCGGCCCACCCGGCTGCGGGTGACGACCTGCTCCGACGGCGTGCTGCTGACCGACAGCCGCAGCCCGAGCCGGCGCCTGCCGTCCCAGGTGGCCGGGAGCTGCACTTCGAACCCGGCCTCGAGCAGCCGGGTCGCACCTGAGGTGAGGAACCGTTCGGTCTCTTCGACGGTCAGGTCGTACTCGGACGGCTGGGTCCGGCGCAACGCCGGCGCCAGCATCGGCTCGATCAGCGCGGCCCGGCCCAGCTCGGCGACGAACAGCCCCCGCGGGTCCCGGACCAGCCCGTTCGCCTCACCCGACCAGATCTGCCCGGCCGAGAGCAGCAGGCTCGGATCGGCCGTCGCGCGCAGGAGGAACTGCAGCTGCCACTTGGTGCCGTCGCCGGTCTGGTCGTCGGGATCGTCCACGTCCGGCCGGCGCAGGGTGCCGACTTCGGCCAGCCGGAAACACGCCCGGCCGTCGACGACGTCGGTGTCGGCGACCTCGTCCCACTTCGCGACGGCCTCGGCCAGCACACCGAGCTCACCCAGCGGCAGCTCGACGCGGGCGGCGCCGCCCTGCAGCGCGGACAGCCACACGCCGACCGCTCCCCGGCCCCTGTGTAGGTCGACGGGCGGATCCGCCCGGGCCAGCCGGTCCCGGACCGCCGTGTCGACCAGGGTGTGGAGGGCGTCGGTGACGAGCGCGCGTGGCGAGGCCCCGGTGAGCGGCGCGATCTGCTCGGCCCGCCCCACCGGCGGCATGGCCGTGACCAGTGCGTCGAACGCGACGAAGTCCACACCCTGCAGCACCGGGCGCCACCGGGCCTCCGCCGCGTCGCCCTGGCGGACCAGCGTCGGCAGCACCCGCCCGCGCCCCACCAGGTCCGCGGCCAGGCGGGACACCGCCCGCAGGTAGGTGACCGAAGCGCCGTAGGAGGCCGAGTCGTCGAGGTCGTCCAGCTCGGTCGTGTCCACGATCAACGCCGGCACCGACCACGGCCGCACCGTCGGCGCCGGGCCACGCCGGCCCGGAGCAGCTTCGGAGGAGGCGAGCGGCCGGTTCGCCCGCGACGGCAGCAGCAGCGTCGCCGACGTGGGCTTGCCGGGGTGCAGCGTGGTCAGCTGCGCGCTGGAGACCGCGAACGGATGCGGCAGCGCGATCTGCGCCGAGCGGCTCGACGTGCCGGTCGGCCCCCGGTCGTGCTCCGCCCACAGCAGCAGCCCCCGGCCCGGAGACCACAGAGCGTGCACCAAGGGCAAGGTCTGGAGCTCCTTCGTCCGGTCCGGCTTCCCCGCAGATCGTCGCACGGCGGCCGGGGCGCTCGCCCGCGGTTCCCGGGAGGGCTCCCGAGCCGGCCTGGTTACGGTCCGCTTGCTCGGCTTCCGACCGGTCGAACCAGGAGCAACGATGGACGGACTCGCGCCCGGCGCCCGGCTCACCGAGCTGCCCACCCTGATCCGCACCGACGCCGGCTACCGGGTCTTCGACCCGCGGCTGCTGGCCGGCGGCTACACCCTGACCCCGGCGGGCGGCGTGAACCACCGGGTCGACGAGATCCTCGGCGGCCTCGCCGTCCTGCTCTTCCTGGCGCCGACGATCGCGCTCCCGATCCTCTTCGCCGACGGGTTCTGGCCCGCCGTCCTGTGGGTCGCCCTCGGCGCGGTCGCCGGCCTCGTGCTCGTCGGCGTCGAAGTGTCCTTCGGACCCGGCGACGCGCTGGAGCGCTACCGCAAGCAGACCGGGGAAGAGCCCGGCGTCGACGTCACCGGGGAAAACGGCCAGGCCGTGCGCCTCTGCGCATTGGGCGAGCGGATCGCGAAGTCCGCGGCGTGGCGCACCGGTGCCTTCGACCGGGGCCGGCGGCTCGAGCACGTCGTCTGGGGCGCGGTGCGCCGGGCGCTCCGGCTGGAGACGGCGAAAGCCGAGTACACCGCGGACAAGCGGCACGGCTTCGACGGCGCGGCCCGCGCCGAAGCACGCCGCGGCATCGCGGACGCCGAACGCGAGCTCGCCCTGATCGAGGAGCGGCTCCGCACGGTCAAGATCGCGGCCGACGCGCTCGAGTTCAAGGTGGACCCCTCCCCCCGCGCGCCCCGCCCGGCCGCCACCGCGGCGCACTGGGCCGACCCGCTCCAGGACGCCGAACTGCTCGTGGTGGAAGCCACCGCGATGCGCGACTACCTCTGACGAGTCAATGAATCACACCGTTGACGCACTGCTTGGCGAAAACTTACGATGCGTCCGCAGCCGCATACACAGGGGGAACCGATGACGGTCAAGCGCGGGATGATCGCGGCGGCGGTCCTGAGTGCCGTGGCGGTGCTCGCCGGGGGTGCGACGGCGATCGCGGCACCGAGCGGAACGGCACCGGCCTGCAGCTCTCCGGCCGACGTGCTGGACCTGCACAACTGGTACGAGGGCCTGCCGATCGGCGAGGCCGAGAACCCCAAGAACGTGAAGCAGCCCGAGCTGGCGACCTACCGCGCCGACCCGTGGTTCACCACCACGGCCGACTGCACCGGCGTGCAGTTCCGGGCCGCGGTCAACGGCGTCACCACGAGCGGCTCGGGTTATCCGCGCTCGGAGCTGCGCGAGACCGACGGGTCGAAGAACGCCAGCTGGTCCTCGACCTCGGGCACCCACACGATGGTGGTCAAGGAAGCGGTCACCCACCTGCCCGAGGACAAGGACCAGGTGGTCGCCGGCCAGATCCACGGCTCCGACGACGACCTGACCGTGTTCCGCCTCGAGGGCACCAAGCTCTACGTCACCAAGGGCGACGACACCCACTACAAGCTCGTCACCGGCGACTACCGGCTCGGCACCGTGTTCGAGGCCAAGTACGTCGTCTCCGGCGGGAAGGTCAAGGCCTACTACAACGGCGTGCTGCAGACGACCATCACCCAGAAGTTCAGCGGCGCCTACTTCAAGGCCGGCGCCTACACCCAGGCCAACTGCGACAAGTCCGCGCCGTGCTCGGACGGCAACTACGGCGAAGTCGTCATCCGCGGCCTGACCGTCACCCACTCCGGCTGAAGGCGGATCATGACTCTTCGACGGCGACTGCCGGTGCTCATCGCGGTGCTCTTGACCGCCTGCGGCTCGACGGCGGTTCAGGCGCAGGCGGCGGCCGCCTGGCCGGGCAGCGCGTCCGTGCAGGTCGCCGACGACGCGAACGTGTTCGGCGAAAACCTCAGCGGCCTGTCGTTCGAGAGCGCGGGCGTGCTCTGGGCGGTGAAGAACGGTCCCGGTTCGCTGTACCGGCTCGTCCCCGACGGTCCTAAGTGGACACCAGCGGACGGCTGGCAGGACGGCAAAGCCCTCCACTACCCCGGCGGCAGCGGCGACGCGGACGCGGAAGGCGTCGTCGTCACCGCGGACGGGATCTTCGCGGCCACCGAACGCGACAACGACCACAACAGCAAGAGCAAGCAGGAGATCCTGCGCTTCGACCCGGACGGCGGCAGCGATTCCCTCGACGCCACCGGGCAGTGGGACCTCACCCCGGACCTGCCGAAGTCGGACGCGAACACCGGCATCGAAGCGCTCTCCTGGATCCCGGACTCGTACCTGACCGCGCACGCCTTCGCCGACCAGAAGACCGGCAAGGCCTACGACCCGGCCGCGTATCCCGGGCACGGCACCGGTCTGTACTTCGCCGGCCTGGAGTCCAACGGGACCGTCTACGCCTACGCGCTCGACCTGAACGGCACGGGCTACACCCGGGTCGCGTCGTTCAAGAGCGGCTTCCCGGCCGTGATGGACCTGGAGTTCGAGCCCGGAACCGGGCACCTGTGGGCCGCGTGCGACGACACCTGCAAGGGCCAGACCACGACGCTCGACGTCCGGCAGGGCGCCTTCACGGTCTCGGCGACCTACAACCGCCCGAGCGGAATGTCCAACTACAACAACGAAGGCTTCGCGATCGCCCCGCAGTCCACGTGCGCCGGCGGCCGCAAAACCGTGCTGTGGTCGGATGACGGCAACGACGACGACCACGCCCTGCGCAGCGGCGACCTGCCCTGCGCGACGCCTTAGTTCACCACGATCGCCTTGAAGCTTTCGGTCTGTTTGCGGATGCCTGCCTCCGTCGGCAGCCGCTCGATGGAGGAAGCGCCGAAGAACCCGGCGATCCCCTTGGTGTTGTCCAGCACGTACTTCGCGTCGTCGGGCTCGGCGATCGGCCCGCCGTGGCAGAGGCACAGGATGTCCGGGTTGACCCGCTTGGCGGCGTCGGCCAGGGCCTGGACCCGTTCGGCCGCCTCCTGGAGCGTGATGGCCGTGTGCGCCCCGATCGTGCCGGCCGTCGTGAGTCCCATGTGCGGCACCAGGATGTCCGCGCCGGCCCGGGCCATGTCGGCCGCCTGCTCCTCGTCGAAGACGTACGGGGCGGTCAGCAGGTCCAGCTCGCGGGCGGCGCGGACCATGTCGACCTCGAGGCCGTACCCCATCCCGGTCTCCTCGAGGTTGGCGCGGAAGGTCCCGTCGATCAGGCCGACGGTCGGGAAGTTCTGCACCCCGGCGAACCCGGTTTCCTTGACCTGCTTGAGAAAACGCGGGATGACGCGAAACGGGTCGGTGCCGCACACCCCGGCCAGCACCGGCGTGGTCTTGACGACCGGCAGCACCTCGGCGGCCATCTCCATGACGATCGCGTTGGCGTCGCCGTAGGGCATCAGGCCGGACAACGAGCCCCGCCCGGCCATCCGGAACCGCCCCGAGTTGTAGACGATCAGCAGGTCGATCCCGCCGGCCTCGGCGGACTTCGCGGTGATGCCGGTGCCGGCTCCCCCGCCGATGACCGGCTTCCCGGCCGCCACCTGCGCGCGGAACCGGGCGAGGATCTCTTCGCGGCTCATCTCGGTTTCAGCGCTCCTTCGAGGTCGGGGCAAGGTGGCGGTGCAGGGTGTCGGCCATGGCCGCGCCGAAGCCCGGGTCGTTGAGGGCCAGGTCGTGCTCGTGCACGGTCACCGCCGAGCCGTCGAGGCCCGCGCGCAGCGCCTCGAACAGCGCGGCGTCGGCATCCGCGTCCCGGAACGGCGCTCCGTCGACGTCGACCACGCTGACCCCGCGCAGCGGGATGAACAGGTCGGTGGGCCCGGTGGCCGCGGCCAGCTTGCGGGCGATGCGACGGCCGAGTTCGGCCATTTCGCCGGCGGTTGTGCGGACGAGCGTGACCGTGGGGTTGTGGACGAGGACGTTGCGGCTTTCGAACCGCGCCGGGAGCGTCTCCCGCGGGCCGAAGTTGACCATGTCCAGCGCGCCGAGGCTGACCACCTGCGGCACGCCGAGCCGCCCGGCGATCTCCAGCCGGTCCGGACCCGCGCTGAGGACGCCGCCGACCAGGTCGTCGCAGAGTTCCGTGGTGGTCAGGTCGCAGACGCCGGCGAGCATGCCGGACGCCACCAGCTTCTCCATCGCGCGGCCGCCGGTGCCGGTGGCGTGGAAGACCAGTACCTCGTAGCCCAGCGCGGTCAGCCGCTCGCGCGCTTCGTCCGCGGCCGGGGTCGTCACGCCGAACATGGTCAGCCCGACCAGCGGGGCGTGCTCGTCCGTGCCCTGGTCACCGATCCGGGCCTCGTACGCCCGGGCCATCGCGGCGATGCCGGCCGCCGCGTTCCCGAGCACCGCCGCCGAGACGGAGTTGATCCCGGCGACGTCGACCACGGAGTACATCAGCGTCGCGTCGACCTCGCCCACGTACGGCTGGACGTCGCCGCTGGCCATCGTGGACACCAGGAGCTTGGGCACGCCGACCGGCAGGGCCTGCATGGCCGGGGCCGCGACCGAGGACCCGCCCGACCCGCCGACGGCCAGGAGCCCGTGCAGGCGGCCCTGCCCGTGGAGGTCGCGCACCGTGGCGGCCGCGCCGTCCGCCAGCACGGTCATCATTTCGCCGCGGTCGCGCCGGTCCCGCAGCTGCCCGGCGTCGGCCCCGGCGGACGCGATGACCTCGTCCGAGGACACGTCGGCGAGCGGGCTGTCGGAGAACGACCCGGCGTCGACGGTCAGGACGTCGACGCCGTGCCCGGCGAGCCGGTCCCGGAGCCAGGAGTACTCCGCACCTTTGGTGTCCAGCGTTCCCAGGAGAACCACGGTCGCCATCAACAGCCCCTTCCGTCACCTCGGACCGTCTCACACCAGGCCGGCCCGGGCTCGACTCTAGGGCGATTCGCCGGCGAGAGCCTGCGGTCACAGCGGCGGCGATCATCACGGGAGGTCGAGCTGTCCCGGCTGCCGGGGCCGGGTCCGCACGCGGGTCATCGCGCTCGGCCTGGCCAGCGCCGGCTACGTCGGCCGCCACCCCCGTGATCGGAGCCATGACAACGATCGCTCGCCCGGCACTAGTCGTGGCCGGCCGGCCTGATCGTCATCATGGCGTCGCCGCCGCGCTGGAACTCGTAGTCCACCGGCCGGACGGTCGTGTGCAGCCCGGCGGCCGCCAGCTCGGCGCGCACCGGTGCCAGCTCCGGGTTCTCGGCCAGGCCCATCGGCACCAGCGGGAACACGCGGACCTCGCGCCCGACCCGCGCCAGCTCGCGCAGGCTCGCCACGTGGAACTCGCGGTCGAGGCGGTCGGCGTAGCTGAACAGCAGGTGTGAGCTCAGCACCAGGTCGAACTGCCGGTCCGCGAACGGCAACGCGGGCAGCTCGGCGTGGACGTAGTTCTCCGGGCGCGCGGCGCGGTCGGCCGCGAACAGCTCCGCCGACCGGGTCCGCGACTCGAGGTAGTGGTCCGGATCGCGGAAGTACGTCCAGACGTACTCGTCCGGGTTGGCCTGGTGGTAGGCGTACCCGCGGCCCAGGCTCTCCAGCGCCGCCTCCCGCACCTGCTCGACCGGGCGCTCGTACACCGGGTCGCACGCCAGCGCGTGCCCGCCCGCCGCGGTGACCTCCGCGGTCAGGCTCGCCGCGCCGCCGGGGCAGTCGAGGACGCGCCCGGCGAGGTCGGCGTCGGTGAGGGCGAACATCCGGCGGTACTCGTCGAGCGAGCGCGAACTGACGAGAACCGCGCCGATGCGGTTCTCGGGGCGGAATTCGTCCGTTTTGGGCATTACTGTCCCCCCGTCGATCAGGTCGGTTATTTTCGCATTTTCTCCCAGCCGGGCGACAACAAACCGGTATTCTCCCCTCTCGGGATCGAGGGAGGGGTGGAAATGCGCACATTCCGGCGGTGGATCACCGCCACGGTCACGGTTGCCGCGGTCACCGCGCTGGGCGGGTGCGGCCTGCTCGGCGGGTCGGACGACAACGCCGGCGGCAACGACAAGGTCGAGAAGGCGACCGTCAAGGTCGGCATCATCCCGCAGCTGCTCGACATCGCCGGCTTCGAGCGGGCACGCAGCGCGGGCTACTTCACCGCCGCCGGCCTCCAGGTCGAGCTGGTCACCATCAAAAGCGCCACCGAGGCGGTGCCCAAGCTCAAGACGGGCGAGCTGGACTTCGCCTTCGGCAACTGGTCGTCGTTCATCGCGGCCCAGGCGGAGGGGGCGGTCGACGTGCGGACGGTCGCCGACGGCCTGCAGGCCAAGCCGGGCATGACCGCGCTGGTCGCGATGCCGCAGTCCCCGATCACCTCGGCGAAGGACCTGCCGGGCAAGTCGGTCGGCGTCAACGCGCTGGTCGGCAACGTGACACTCACCAGCAAGGCGGTCATCAAGGCCGCCGGTGCCGACCCCGGCCGGGTCCAGTTCAAGGTCATCCCGACCGCGGACGCGCTGAACGCCCTGCAGACCGGGCAGATCGACGTCATGTCGCTGCAGGAACCGAACCTGACCATGGCCAAGCAGAAACTCGGCGTCAAGGTCGTGGCCGACCGGGCGACCGGGCCGGTCGCGGACTTCTCGATCAGCGGTTACGTCGCGCCGGCGGACTTCGTCAAGAACAACCCCAAGACGACCGCCGCCTTCGCCGGCGCCATGGCCAAGGGCCAGGGCGACCTCGCCGACCAGCAGACGGTCCGCAAGACCCTGCAGGACTACGCCAAGATCGACCCGGGCGTCGCGCAGGCGGTCGGCACCGGCGTCTTCCCGACCGCGATCGACCAGGCCAGGCTGCAGAAGGTCGCCGACCTGATGCTGACCTACGGCGACCTCAAGAAGAAGTTCGACGTCGGGCCGATGATCTACCAGGCGCCGGCGTCGTAGGTCATGCGCCGGATCCTCCGCCGCCTCGCCGGAGTGGCGGTGCTCCTCCTCGGCTGGGAGGGGTTCAGCCGCTCCGGCGTGATCACGCGGGAGTACTTCCCGCCCCCGTCCGAGGTCGTCGTCGCGCTGGCGCGGATGCTGGGCGAGCGCGAGTTCCTGCTCGACCTGATCGCGACACTCCTCGCGTGGCTGATCGCGGTGGGCGTCGCCGTGCTGGTCGCCGTCCCCGCCGGCCTGCTGCTCGGCAGCATCCCGCTGGTGCGCACGGCGGTCGGCGCGGTGATCGAGTTCCTGCGGCCGATCCCGGCGATCATGTGGTTCCCGCTGTTCTACATCATCCTGATGGACGGCGCGGAAACCAAGATCATGCTCGCCGCGTACGCGGGTGCCTGGCCGATCCTGTTCAACATCGTCTACGCACTCGGCGAAGTCGAGCGCGGGTACCTCGAAACCGCGCGGTCCTTCGGCCTCGGCCGGCTGGCGATCCTCCTGCGGGTCAAGCTGCCCGACGTGGTGCCGTTCGCGATCACCAGCCTGCGCATCGCGGCGACGTTCGCGTTGCTGGTGGTGGTTTCCACGGAGCTGGTGTTCGGCGGCGACCGGGGCGTCGGGATCTACCTCATCAAGTACGGCGAGGAGAGCGGACGCCTGGACGTCGTGCTGGCCGGCGCCGTGGTCGCCGGGGTCCTCGGCTACCTGAGCAACAGCGCTTTCGCGGCGCTGCAACGGAAGTTCGTCGTGTGGGCGCCGGGTGAGGTGCGATGACCGGGCGGACCGAGGCGCCGGCCCGGCTCGTGGCCGGGGTCCTCCAGCGGTGGGCGGTGTTCGTCGCGTGCCTGCTCGTGTGGCAGGCGCTGACCGCGTACTTCGACGACACGTACTTCCCGACCCCGGTCGAGATCGCCGGGAAGATGCACGCACTGTGGTTCTCCGGCCCGGCGAGTCACCTGTTCCTGACGCAGGTGGCGCTCGAGAACATCGTGCCGAGCCTGGGACGGCTGCTGGCCGGCTGGCTCGTCGGCGGCGCGGCCGGCGTCATCCTCGGTCTCGTGCTGGGCCGCTCCCGCGCCGGGCTCGACTACGCCGACGCGATCGTCAACTTCGGCCGCGCGCTGCCGGCCCCCGCGCTGCTCCCGGTGTTCCTGGTGCTGTTCAAGATCGGCACCCCGGTCCAGCTGGCGACGATCGTGTTCGGCGTGATCTGGCCGGTGCTGCTGAACACCGTGCAGGGCGCGCAGTCGGTGGAGCCGGTCATGGTCGACACGGCGCGGGTGTACGGCACTTCCCCGGTGCGGCTGCTGTTCACCGTCGTCCTCCCGGCGTCGCTGCCCAAGATCTTCTCCGGCATGCGGATCGCGCTCGGCCTGTCCCTCGTGCTCATGGTGATCTCCGAGCTGGTGGGCGCCACGAACGGGATCGGCTACCAGTTCCAGCTGGCCAGCCAGAGCTTCGACCTGTCCGCGGTGTGGGCGTGGATCGCGCTGGTCGGCGTCCTCGGCAACCTGCTGAACTGGCTGTTCCTGCTGGTGGAGAACCGCGCCCTCGGCCGGCACCACGCGTCAGGGGTGGAGTAGCTCAGCGGCCGGGCAGTTCGAGCCGCATGTGCCAGCGGACCCGGCGGTCGGCTCGCGCCAGCGTCGGCCCGACCCGCTCGAACCCCGCCGCCTCGAACAACGTCGTCGTGCCCACGTGCGCGGCGCTCGAGCTGATCCGCGCACCCTCGGTGTCGACTGGGAAGCCCTCCACCGCCGGCGCGCCCTGCTCGCGGGCGTACTCGACGGCGCCGTCGAGCAGGGCCCGGGACACGCCTCGCCGCCGGAACGGCGACCGCACCACGAAACACACGACGCTCCACACCGGCCGGTCGTCGAGCGCCGGGATGGTCCGCGACCGCACCAGCCGCTCCATCCGCGAGCGGGGCGAGACCCCGCACCAGCCGACCGGCGTGTCACCCTCGTAGGCGACGACACCCGGCGCGGGCGAGCCGGCACACAGCTCCCGGACCCGCGAAGCCCGCTGTTCACCGCGCAAGGCGCTGTACTCGGCCGAGGTGATCCGGTAGGCGAGGCACCAGCAGGCACGCGGGTTTCCGCTGGGGTTGAGCAGCGCCGCGACGTCTTCGAACCGCGAAGCGGGACGAATCTCCCAAGGTTCCACGACGGTCACCGTGCCACACGCCGGGAGCCGGTTCCAGTACGCAGACCACCGTCCGTTTTGCCCGGACGCCGGGGCGGAGATGTGAAACGTGACCCGGAACGCTTGCCTGCCGGGTCCTTCCTGCCAAGAATCCGTCGAAGACGGACGAGCGGCGCGAGGAACGGGGAGACCGGTGACGGCTGACGCGCGTGACCTCACCGCCGTCGGCACGCCCCGGCTCGTCGGCCGTGACCACGAGCTCGGCCGGCTCACCGCCGCGCTCGGCGATCCGGGGGTCGTCCTCGTCGCCGGCGAAGCCGGGATCGGCAAGAGCCGGCTCGTCCGGGAGTTCCTCCCGGGGCCCGGCGTGCTCGTCGCGCGCTGCCCGCCGCTGCGGGAAGCGCTTACCCTCGGCCCGGTCGTCGACGCCCTCCGCCAGGCCCGCCCGGGTGTCGCCGGTCTCGGCCTGAGCCCGCTCGCCGGCACCCTGCGCCCGCTCTTCCCCGAGTGGGACCTGCCGCCGGCGCCGGACGGCCTCGCCGACGCCGGCGCGGCCCGCCACCGGCTCCTGCGCGCGCTCGCCGAGGTCCTCGACCGGCTCGAGGTCGGCGTGCTCGTGGTCGAGGACGTGCACTGGGCCGACGAGACGACGCTGGAGTTCCTGCTCTTCCTCGCCGCGCGCCAGGAGCGGCGGCCGGGGCTCGTGCTGACCTACCGGCCCGACGAGGTGGGCGACGGCAGCCTGCTGCCGCGCCTGTCGTCGCGCTACCCGCGCATCACCCTCGGCGCGCTCGACGTGACCGAGACCGCGGAGCTGGTGTCGTCGATGCTGGGCGGCGAGCGTGTGTCCGAGCCGTTCGCGCGGCTGCTGCACCGGCACACCGACGGGATCCCGTTCGCGCTCGAGGAGTCGGTCCGGCTGCTGCGCGACCGCGCCGACCTGATCCGGCAGGGCGGCGAGTGGATCCGCCGCTCGCTCGACGAGATCGCCGTGCCGCCGACGATCCGCGACGCGGTGGCCGAGCGGCTCGCCCGGCTGGCACCCGGCGCGCAGGCGGTGCTCCGGGCGTGCGCCGTGCTGGCGACGCCCGCGACGGAGGAGGACGTCGCCGAGGTCGGCGGGCTGCCCGCCGGCCGGGCGGGGCCGGCGATCGACGAGGCCGCGCGCAGCGGCCTGCTCGTGGAGGACGACCGGGGCCTGCTCGCGTTCCGGCACCTGCTCGCGGCCAAGGCCGTGTACGACGGCATCGGCGGGCGCGCGCGGCGCGAGCTGCACCGGCGGTCGGGCAAGGCGCTCGCCGCCCGCGACCCCGCGCCGATCGACGTGCTGGCGCACCACTTCCGTGAAGCGGGCGAGACGGCGAAGTGGTGCGAATACGCCGAACGCGCGGCGGATCTCGCGCTCGCGTCCGGCGACCACCACACCGCCGCCCTGTTCCTGCACGGCCTGCTCGCCGAACCCGGGCTGCCGCCGTCGGCGGTGGCGCGGCTGACGCGCAAGACGCCGCTGTTCGCGTTCACCGGCTACCTCGGCCGCGTCGACCTCGTGCGCACCGTGCGCGGCGTGCTGGAGAGCGCGGTGCTCGGACGCCGTGAGCGCGCCGAGATCCGCAGCCAGCTCGGCCGGTTGCTGATGCACGCCGGCGACTACGTCACCGGCGCCGCCGAGCTGGAACGCGCGATTCCCGACCTGGCGGGCAACCCGGTCGCGGCCGCGCACGCGATGTCGGTGCTCGGCCGTCCCGCCGGCACGGCGTGGCCCGCGCAGGCACACCGCGCCTGGCTCGACCGCGCGGAAACCGTCATCACCTCGGCCGTCCCGGCGGACGAACGGCTGTCGTTCGTCGTCGACCGCGCGACGGCGTTGCTGGAGCTGGGCGACGACACCGGCTGGGCCGTCGCCGCGACCGTCCCCGAAGACGACACCGCCGACCCCCTGCAGATCACCCGCGGCCTGCTGAACTTCGGGGACGCGGCCGTGCACTGGGGCCGCTACGGCGAGGCCCGGGCCCGGCTGGACCGCGCCGTCGAGCTGGCCGAGCGGCACGGGTTGCAGCGCCTGCGCGACATGACCCTCACGACGCTCATCCGCCTCGACTGGCTCACCGGTGCGTGGGACGGGCTCGCCGAGCGGGTCGCCGAGTTCGCCGACCTCGTGGAAGAACCGCTGATCCAGCTCGACACGACGCTGGTGGGCGCGCTGCTGCAGGCGGCCACCGCACCGGGTCCCGAGGTCGAGCGGAAGTTGACGCTCGTGCTCGGCGAAGCCCGCGAACGCGGGATCGCCGACATGCCCCTGGAGCCCGCCGCCGCGCTCGCCCGGCTGCACCTCGCCGCCGGCCGGGTCGGCGAGGCGCTCGAAGTCACCGAAGAGCCGATGGCCGTGGTGGCGCACAAGCAGATCTGGTTGTGGGCCCGGGAACTCGCGCCGGTGCGCGTGGAAGCGCTGCTGGCCGCCGGACGCGACGCCGAAGCCGGACAGCTCGTGACGGAGTTCGCCGCCGCCCGCAGTGGGGCTGCGGTCGCCGCCGCGGCGCTGGTCTGCCGGGCGTTGCTGGCGCGGGACGACCCCACCGCGTGGGCGGCGGCGGCCGCCGCGTGGGAGGCGCTGTCGCGGCCGTACGACGGATTACTGGCGCGCGAACGCCAAGCCGCTTGCCTGCTCGAGGGCAACCGGGAGGCGGGGCTGGCCCTTCTCGGCGAAGTGCTGCAAGGGTTCGAAGCCCTCGGTGCGGGCGCGGCGGCCGAGCGCGTCCGCGCGACCCAGCGCGAGCACGGCGCCGCCGCGGCCGTGTGGCGCGGCGGCCGACGCGGGTACGGCGACCAGCTCTCCCCGCGTGAGCTGGAGGTCGTGCGGCTGCTGCTGACGGGCCTGACCAACCCGGAGATCGCGCGGGAGCTCTCCCGGTCGCCGAAGACCGTCGCGGCCCAGCTGAACTCGGCGATGCGCAAGCACCACGTCAGCTCACGCACGGCCCTCGCGGTGAGCGCCACGCAAGCGGGAATCACACCCGCCACCACGGACAAGGTCACCCGCCGACCCCCCGGAAGTCCATGAGGGGCACCCTCATGGACTTAAGAGCCATGAGGGTGCCCCTCATGGACTTCGGCCGGGCCCGCGGCCGCAGATTAGGTCATCCGCCCAATCGCGAACGCGGTGCTCGCGCCCCGATACTTCGCCGGTGAACGCGACACGACCCGGCGATGACCACCCGGTGGACCGCACCACCGGCACCCTGCCCGCCGAGGCCGTCGCGGGAACCGATCCCCACCCCTCCACCCCGGACCCCGCCGATGCCGCACCGCGGCCCGGCGACCGGTCCGGCCGCGCGAGCGGAGCCGGCGGGCGCGACCTGCCCGCGGGGTACGAACCCCTCTGAGCTCCGGTCCGAACGGAAAGGATTCCCCTTGAGAGTCCCCCGGGGGCGCCTGCTGGCGCTCGTAGTCCCGGTGCTCGCCGGCTGCCTGGGCCTGGCCCTGGTCACCGGCAGCACCTCCCTCGACGGCCGCCCGGCGAGCACCGCCGCGGCCCCCGGGGTCACGGCGCCCGGCGCGGCCGCCACCTCCGGCGACGCGAAGGCCGCGGCCACCGCCGACGCGGCGCAGGCGAGCACCGGCAAGCCCGCCGCGCAGCCACCCAAGGCCCTGTACGCGCCGACCGGCTGCAACCCGGCCAAGCCCAAGCCGTTCACCGTGACCTGCAATTCGCTGCTCAAGGCGGGCCAGGACCTGCGCCCGCTCGGCAGTGCCGCGGCTCCCCTGCCGGACTCGCTCGGTCCGGCCGACATCCAGGCCGCCTACGACCTGCCCGCGGGCGGGGCGGGCAAGACCGTGGCCATTGTGGACGCGCTCGGCGACTCGCACGCCGAGGCCGACCTCGCCGTCTACCGCGCGCAGTTCGGGCTGCCCGCCTGCACCACGGACAACGGCTGCTTCCGCAAGGCCGACCAGCGCGGCGGCACCGCCTTCCCCGCCGACGACGACGGCTGGGCGCAGGAGACCTCCCTCGACCTCGACGCCGTGTCGGCCGCTTGCCCGGCGTGCCACATCCTGCTCGTGGAGGCGGATTCGACGAGCCCGTACGACATCGTCGTGGCCGTGGACACCGCGGTGCAGCTCGGCGCGAAGTTCGTCTCGAACTCCTACGGCATCGACGGTGAGGACCCGGAGCAGGGCACGCTCGACACGCACTACAGCGTGCCGGGTGTCGCGATGGTCGCCTCGACCGGTGACCACGCCTACGGCAACCAGGACTGGCCCGCCTCCAACCCGGACGTCGTCGCGGCCGGCGGCACCAACCTCTACCACGACCCGGCCAACCCCCGCGGCTGGAGCGAGCAGGCCTGGTCCGGCGCCGGCTCGGGCTGCTCCCTCTACGAGGCGAAGCCCGCCTACCAGCAGGACGTGGCGACCGGGTGCGCGAACCGCGCCCTCGCCGACGTCTCCGCCATCGCCGACCCGGCGAGCGGCTTCGCGGTCTACGACACCGGCAAGACCGGCGGCTGGGGCCAGGTGGGCGGCACCAGCCTGTCCTCGCCGCTGATCGCCGCGATGTACGCGCTGGCCGGCGACCCGCGGCCGGGCACGAACCCCGCGACCTACCCGTACTTCAACCACGGCAACGACCTCTACGACGTCACCGGCGGCACCAACGGCGCGTGCGGCACCGTGCTGTGCACCGCGGGCCCCGGCTGGGACGGCCCGACCGGCCTCGGCTCACCCCACGGCGTCGGGACGCTCGCCTACACTCCACAAGGGACGGTCGGCGGGCACGTCCGCGACACCACCGGCGCCGCGGTCGCGGGCGCCACGGTGACCGCGACGGGCCAGGTGACCGGCAACGTCTACCACGCGACGTCCGACGCGCAGGGCGCCTACCACCTCGCCGTCGCCGCCGACTCCTACCGGGTCCAGGTGACCCGCTTCGGCTACGAGTCCGGCAGCGGCTCTCTGTCCATTGTGGATGGCCAACAACTCACGGCCGACTACGCGATCACGAAGATCGCCACGCAGGCCGTGTCGGGCACCGTGACCGACGGCTCCGGCCACGGCTGGCCGCTGTACGCGAAGATCACCATCGACGGCTACCCCGGCGGTGCCGTGTACACCGACCCGTTCTCGGGCCGCTACACCGTCGACCTGCCCCAGGGCGCGGACTACCAGCTGCACGTCAGCCCGGTCCGGCCCGGCTACCGGCCGCTCGACCCGAAGGTGACCGTCGGCGGTTCCGCCGTCCGGCAGGACTTCACCGCCGCGGTGGACCCGGACGCGTGCACCGCCCTCGGTTACGGCCACGCCGCGCTGACCCGTTTCGACGGCTGGACCGGCGCCACGCCGAAGGACGGGTGGACCGTCACCAACACCGACCCGGCGTCGACCGGGTGGGCGTTCGACGACGGCAACGAGCTGTTCAACTTCATCGGCACCGGCAACTACGCGATCGCGAGCCCGATCACCCGCGGTGGCAAGGCGGAGGACACCACCTTCACCTCGCCGGTCCTCGACCTGACCGGGGACAAGACGCCGGTGCTGTCGTTCGGCGGGCTGTACCTGCCGGACGGGGACAGCGCGATGGACGCCGACCTCTCCCTCGACGGCGGCACCACCTGGACCTCACTGTGGCACCACACCACCGACCTGGTGCAGGCCACGGTGTCGATCCCGCTGCCGCAGGCCGTGGGCCAGGATTCGGTGCGCGTGCGCTTCCACTTCCAGGGTGGTGGCAACTCGCTCGGCGAACTCGACGACGTCGTCGTCGGCTCGTGCACGGCCCACGACGGCGGCCTGGTCGCCGGGGTCGTCACCGACGCCAACACCGGTCAGGCGCTCAACGACGTCACGGTGGCGGATGCGGCACACTCGGCGGTCAGCACGCCCACGCCGGACGACGTGGCCCTGCCCGACGGTTTCTACGAGCTGTTCGACACCACCGGCGCGCACCAGTACACCGCGACCTATCCGCGCTACGCGTCACCGGCGTTGTCGATCACCACGGCGCTGAACTCCGTGGCCCGCCAGGACGTCAAGATGAAGGCCGGGCGGCTGGCCGTCGGTTCGGCGGGCCTCGCCGTCAGCAAGACGATGGGGCAGGTCGCGACCCAGACGGTGAAGCTCACCAACTCCGGCACGGCGCCGCTGCACGTGTCGCTCGGCGAGCACGCCACCGGGTTCACCGCGGTCGACCCGTCGGCGGCGGCCGGCTGGCAGCCGATGGCGAACGTCCCGGAGTTCACCTACGAAAGCGCGCTCGGGGCGTACCAGGGCAAGGTCTACAGCGCGGGCGGCATGCCCATGCACATGCTCTCGCCCTCGGCCCGCAGTTACGTGTACGACCCGGTCGCCGCGGCGTGGTCGTCCATCGCGGACATGCCGGAGCCGGTGATGCGCGGTGCGGCGGCGTTCCTCAACGGCTCGCTGTACGTCGTCGGCGGGGCCGGGATGACCGGCGTCCTGAACACCACGTACGCCTATCACCCGCAGACGGACACGTGGTCGCGGGCGGCGGACCTGCCGGCCAAGCTCTACGGCGGCACGGCGGCCACCCTCGACGGGAAGCTGTACGTGGTCGGCGGGTGCGCGAGCGTGTGCGGCAAGGACCCGGTGAAGTCGGCCTACGTCTACGACCCGGCGCGCAACGCCTGGTCGGCGCTGCCCGACTACCCGGAGGCCCAGAGCGACGCGGCCTGCGCGGGTGTCCACAGTGGACTCGTGTGCGCCGGCGGGTACGTCGGCGGCGGCTCGAGCATCAGGTCGGCCTACGTGTTCAAGCCGGGAACCGCCGCGTGGACGAAGGTGGCCGACGCGCCGTACCAGGTCTCGCAGATGGCCTACAGCGGGGCGAACGGCCGCCTGCAGCTCGCCGGCGGGTTCACCGGCGACGGCGGCGTCACCTCGCCGCTGGGCGAGACCGCGCACACCATCGAGTACGACCCGGTGAGCGACCGGTGGTCGTTCCTGCCGGACCTGCCCCAGGAGTACTACGGCGGCGGCCGCGGCGCCTGTGCGCTGTACCAGGTCGGTTCGTTCGTGCCGGCGCTGCGCACGACGGCGGCGCTGCCGGGCTACGACCAGTGCGGTGACGACGACGCGGCCTGGCTGTCGGAGGCGGGCACCCAGCTGGACATCGCGCCCGGCGCCACGGCCAAGGTCACGGTGACGATCGACTCCGGCAAGGTCACCCAGCCCGGCAAGTACACCGCGACGCTCGCGATCGACACCGACAGCCCGTACGCCGTGGCGGCCCTGCCCGTCTCGCTGCAGGCCGCGCCGCCGAAGGCGTGGGGCGAGCTTTCGGGTGACGTGACCGACGCCGCGTCGGGCACGCCGATCGCCGGCGCCACGGTGCAGGTCTGCACCATGGTCCACAATGGAGTGTGCGGCGAGGTGTCGTACACCCTGAAGACCGACGCGCACGGCCATTACCGGCTGTGGCTGGACAAGGGCTACAACCCGCTGGTGGTCACGGTCGCCGCCAACGGCTACCAGCCCCAGTTCCGGCAGGCGAAGGTGCGGGCCGGCGAGGCCGCGGTGACGGACGTGGCGTTGCCGAAGATCTAGCAAGAGTGAGTCGACGCGGGCCCGCCGGGGAGATCCGGCGGGCCCTCGTCACGCGCGCAGGCGAAGCAAAGCCTTGCCCAGCTTGGTGCGCTCACGCAGGTACACGACCACCACCCCTGCGAACCAGCCCGCGAGGAGATCCGGCAGGCCCGCGTCACGCGCGCAGGCGAAGCAAAGCCCTGCCCAGCTTGGTGCGCTCACGCAGGTACACGACCACCACCCCTGCGAACCAGCCCGCGAGGAGATCCGGCAGGCCCGCGTCACGCGCGCAGGCGAAGCAAAGCCCTGCCCAAATTGGCGCGCTCACACAGATACACGACCACGACCAGCGGCGAACCAGGCCGCGGTGACCGACATGACGTTACCGAGCA
>NZ_JBIUTB010000008.1:0-25450 GCF_044741685.1 Amycolatopsis sp. NPDC088138 | reverse complement strand
GCAGAAACGAATCGACGCGGGCCCGCCGAGCCCGCCTCACGCGCGCAGGCCAAGCAAAGCCCTGCCCAAATTGGCGCGCTCACACAGATACACGACCACGACCAGCGGCGAACCAGGCCGCGGTGACCGACATGACGTTACCGAGCATCCAGGCAGAAACGAATCGACGCGGGCCCGCCGAGCCCGCCTCACGCGCGCAGGCGAAGCAAAGCCCTGCCCAACTTGGTGCGCTCACGCAGGTACACGACCGCAACCCCGGCGAACCCGGCCGCGGCGAGCAGGCTGAGCCAGTTGCCGAGCACCGCGCTGAGCACACTGAACCCGGCGCCCAGCGCACACGCGATCATGGTGCTCTTGCGGTGGCGGCGGTGCCGCACCAGCTGCTGGACCCCGAGCCGGATCGCCGCCGCACGCAGGCGGGGGTCTTCCGGTGCGCGGCCGGAGCGGCTGGCCCGGGCGGCGGCCCGGAACTGCGGCCAGGTCAGCTCTTCCCCGGCGGCCTGCCACAGCTCGTGTTCCGTACGGGCGGTCGCCGGTCCCATCGCCGCACCGAACGCCGCGCCCGCCCCGATGCCGATCAGCACGGCGACCCACAGCGGAGCGCCGGGCAGGGCCACCGTCGACACCATCAGCACGACGCCGACCGCGAACCCGGCCCCGAACCGCAGCCCCAGCACCCAAGCCCGCCGAGATCCCCCTCGCGTCCTCATCCCCTCATGGTCGGCCCGTCCGAAGCGGGCCGCGCGGCGACTACGCCGTACGGCCGATCAGGACGCGGGAGGTTCTTCCACCAGGGCCTGGCTCAGGTCGCGCAGCGCCCGCAGCTGCGCGGCGGTCAGCGTGCGGGTCATGGCGGTGGCCACGTGCCGGGCGTGCGCGCGGCCGAGGCGGGCCTGGACCGAGCGGCCCTCCGCGGTCAGCACGATCCGGGACGCCCGGCCGTCGCGGGGGTCGGACCGGCGCTCGACCAGCCCGCGGTGCTCCAGGCGGGCCACGAGCCGGGAGACCCCGGCCTGCGTGAGCAGGACGTCGTCCATGAGCTCGGTGATCCGCAGGCCCTCGTCGTGCCCGCTCAGTGCGTAGAGCACGCCGTACTCGCTCGGGGCGAAGCCGCCCCAGGCCCCGGCCTGCTCGAACTCGCGGGCCAGGGTCGCCTGGGCCCGGAACAGGGCCTCCCACGCCTCGTTCGCCACTCGGAAGACGCCCGCCATCGGCTCGGTTCGACCTCCTCCTGCTGCGCGTTCCGCCTCAGGATAGGCCGTCGGGAATACATGCGCAGTCATGTTGTTCTACTCGCTGTCAGCAGCCGGCGCCAGAAGGGCAGAGCAAGATGACCACCCCGGAACCCCTCGTCTTCGGTCTCGACACCTTCGGCGACGTCCCGGAGGACGACGCCGGCCGGCTGCTCTCGCACGGTGACGCGATCCGCCAGGTCGTCACCGAAGCGGTCCGGGCCGACGAACTCGGCGTGGACGTCATCGCCCTCGGCGAGCACCACCGCCCGGAGTACGCCATCTCCACGCCGGAGACCGTGCTGGCCGGCATCGCGACCCGCACCGAGCGGATCAAGCTCGCGTCCGGGGTCACCGTGCTGTCGTCGGACGACCCGGTGCGGGTCTTCCAGCGATTCGCGACCGTCGACGCCCTGTCCCGCGGGCGCGCCCAGGTGATCCTCGGCCGGGGCTCCTTCACGGAGTCGTTCCCGCTGTTCGGCTACGACCTGCAGGACTACGAGGTGCTGTTCGAGGAGAAGATCGACCTCTTCGCCCGGCTCCTGGACGAGAAGCCCGTCACGTGGGAGGGCACCACCCGTGCCGCGCTCGAGAACGCGGATGTCTTCCCCAAGACCGACTCCGGGCGGCTCGACACCTGGGTCGGCGTCGGCGGCTCGCCCCAGTCGGTCATCCGCACCGCCCGCTACGGCCTCCCGCTCATGCTCGCCATCATCGGCGGCGCGCCCGCGCGGTTCGCCTCCTACGTCGACCTCTACCGCCGGGCCGCCGCGCAGTTCGGCACGACACCGCACCCGGTCGGGATGCACTCCCCCGGCTTCGTCGCCGACACCGACGAGGAAGCCGTCGAAACGTTCTGGCCGCGCTACCGCGTCATGCACGACCGCATCGGCGCCCTGCGCGGCTGGCCGCCGATCGGCCGGGCGCAGTACGAGGCCGAGGTCGCCGAAGGGTCGCTGTACATCGGCTCCCCCGGCACCGTGGCGCGCAAGATCGCGGACGCCGTGCAGACCCTCGGCGTCGGCCGCTTCGACCTCATCTACACCGTGGGCAGCATCCCGGCCTCGGCCCGGCTGCACGCGGTCGAGCTCTACGGCACCGAGGTCATCCCCCGGGTGCGTGCCCTGCTCGCCGAGAAGAAGGTGTCGGCATGAGCCGGGTTCGCGTCGGCATCGTCGGCGCCGGCAAGGTGGGCACCGTGCTCGCCCGGCTGGCGCTCGACGCCGGCTACGAGGTACTGATCTCCGGCTCGGGTGACCCGGCCAAGATCGCGCTCACCGTCGAGGTGCTGACGCCGGGTGCGGTGGCCACCACCACAGCCGACCTGGCCGCCCGGTCGTCCGTGGTGATCCTGGCCCTGCCGCTCGGCAAGCACACCGCCCTGCCCGCCGAGGCGCTCGCGGGCAAGCTGGTGATCGACGCGATGAACTACTGGTGGGAGACGGACGGGATCCGCGACGACTTCCGCAGCTCGACCAGCGAGATCGTGCAGGCGTTCCTGCCCGCGTCCCGGGTCGTCAAGGCGTTCAACCACATGGGTTACCACGACCTGGAAGCCGACGCCCGCCCGAGCGGCGCCGACGGCCGCAAGGCGATCGCCATCGCCGGCGACGACCCGGCCGATCTCGCGGCCGTCGCGCGGCTGGTCGACTCGTTCGGCTTCGACCCGGTCCTCGCCGGTTCGCTCGCCGACGGCGTCCGGCTCGAACCCGGACGGGACCCCTTCGGCGCCCACGTCGGCGCCGACGAGCTGCGCATGATGATCGGCCAAGGAGCAGAGACGTGAAATTCCAGGTTCTGGACATCCTGCCGCACCTGACGAACCCGGTGAGCGGCCGCCAGGTCCGCACCGACGAACGGTTCGCGCAGGCACTCACCTCGGCGCGCTACGCAGAGGAGTTCGGGTACGACGCCGTCGCGCTCGGCGAACGCCACGCGGGGCCGTTCCTCAGCAGCGGCGTCACGGTGCTGCTGGGCGCGATCGCCGCGACGACCAGCCGCGTGCGGATCCAGACCGGCGTGTCGGTCCTGTCGATCCACGACCCGCTGCGGGTGGCGGAGGACTACGCCACCGTCGACCAGCTCTCCCGCGGCCGGCTGGAACTGGTCATCGGCAAGGGCAACGAGCTGCGCCAGCTGCCGATGTTCGGCATCGAGAACGGTGACCAGTGGGACGCGCTCGCGGAGAAGTACGAGCTGCTGCGGCGACTCTGGCGCGAGGAGAACGTCACCTGGGAAGGCCGGTTCCGCGGCCCGCTGAAGGACGTCACGAGCCTGCCGCGCCCGTTCGCCGGCGCACCCCGGATCTGGCACGGCTCGGCCACCACGGCGACGTCGGCCGAGCTGGCCGCGAAGTGGGGCGACCCGCTGTTCTCCGCCAACGCGATCCAGCCGCGGGACAAGTACACGGTCCTGATCGAGCGGTACCGGCAGCAGTACGCCGAGCACGGCCACGACCCGCGGCTCGCGTTCGTCGCGGCCGGCGCCGGGTTCCTCTACGTGGCCGACACCACGCAGGAGGCGAGGGAGGCGTTCGGCCCGACCTACGAGAAGATGGTCGCCTTCTTCAACCAGCCGGGAAACCACACCCCGGGCAACGCGATGACGTTCGCCACGATCGACGACGCGATCGCCCGCGGGCCCGTCCTCGTCGGCAGCCCGCAGCAGATCGCCGAGAAGATCCTGTGGTGGCACGAAGCCTTCCGGCACGACCTGCAGTCGTTCAGCCTGCCCACCATGCTCCCGCACGAGCAGCAGCTCGAGATGCTGGAACGGTTCGCCGGCGAGGTCGTGCCGGTCGTGCGCAAGGCGGCGCCCACGACACTGTGGACGGACGCCGACCCGTACGGCGGACGCCCCGCCGCTTACGGGCGCACCGCCCCCGACGCGGCCGATCGCGCTAAGATCTGACATTCATGTCAGGGGTCACCACCGGGAGGACGTCGTGCGGATCGGCGAACTGGCATCACAAGCAGGGGTGAGCGTGCGATCCCTGCGCTACTACGAACAACAGGGCCTGCTCACCAGCACCCGCAGCACCAGCGGGCAACGGCACTACACGGACGGCGAAATCGAGCGGGTGGCCTTCATCCAGCGGATGTTCGACGCCGGCCTGTCCAGCCGCACGATCGCCGATCTGCTGCCCTGCGTGGAATCCCCGAGTGAGGGCAACTCGGACGCCGCGTTCGAGCGGATGCAGCAGGAACGCGACCGGCTGACCCAGCACATCGCCGACCTCGTCCACACCCGCGACTCGCTCGACGGTCTCCTCGCCGCGAACCGGGCCCACCGCGAAACCTTCCGGGCAACCCGCTAGCGGCGCTCAGCTCGATTCGACGAGCTCGGCCATCCGGTCGAGGGTGCGGCGCATCGCGCCGCGCGCCGCCCAGCGACCCAGGACGACCACCAGCCGCAGCGGTTCCTGGCTCAGGTCCCAGCTCTCCCGGACCAGGGTGCCGTCGCCGTCCGGCTCGAACTCGTAACGCCAGATCCGGCCGCCGAAGACCAGGCGCCACTTCACCGAGTCTTCGTGCGGCCGGCTCTGCCAGGCGAACCGGCGGCCGGGTACGGCCTCGATCACCGTGCTCGTCATGACGTACTTGCCGCGCAGGTCCATCTTCATGCCGAAGTGGTCACCGAGGCCGAGCGGCCGGACCGGCGAGCTGACGTCGATCGCCTCGATCAGCGAGCCGGACCCGTCGATGTCCTTGTGCCGCACGGGATCGGCGACCAGTGCGTACATCCGGCCCGCCGGGGCGGCGATGCGGCGCTCGACGGACACGACCCAGCGGCTCATGCCGTCACCCTAGCCGCAGCCGTCACGGACCGGTGATCACGGCACGCCGACGGCGGCCGTGGAGCCCGACGACGAGGTTCGCTCCCAGCGCGGCGCCGACGATCCCGAGCACCGGGACGACGAACCCCGTTCCGGCCAGTGACAGCAGCACCGCGCCCGCCAGCGCGCCGGCGACCGCGGCCACGGCGCCGGGGAACCGGCCGCCCGATCCCGGGGCGGCGAGGTACGCGCCGAGCCCGATCAGCAGTCCGGCGCCGGGCACCACCACGGCAGAACCGAGGATGAACCAAGAAGGCGCGAGGGTCCAGGCGAACAGGACGCCCAGGAACCAGCCGCCCAGGCCCAGCGGCAGCACGGTCAGCACCCGGACCCACCGGCTCGCCCGGCGGCCCGGTGCGCCGCGGCGGTGGCGCCGCCGGGCGAGCAGGCCGAGCACGAGCAGGCCGAGCAGCACCCCGCCGGTCGTCACCCCGACCAGGAGCCCGGCGATCGTCGACATGCTGAGCGGCACCGCTTCGAAGTCGACCGGACGCCGGTCGAACTGCGAGCTGTCGACGCGGCCGGTGTCGAAGAACGTGGTCAGCAGGTGCTTGCCCGCTTCGGGCCGGTGGCCCCAGAAGTCGTCGGTGTGGCCCAGGCCCGGCAGGACCACCTGGTGCCCGCGGGACAACGAGGGCAGCAGCTCCTTCGTCGCGTTGACCGGCGGCGTCGAGAAGTCGAGTTCGCCGCCGATGAGCAGGGTCTCGACCGCACTGGGCCGGACCGTGCGGTATCCGGCGTTCTCCGGACTGTCCGGCCACGCGGTGAAGAAGCCCGACGGGCCGCCCCAGAGGAAGTCGGTCGAGGCGTTGCCGAGGATCGAGCCGGGATCGCCGCCGTCGGCGTAATAGCGCTTCGCGTCGGGGGCGTCGAGCATCGAGAAGGACGCGAACTCTCCCCAGACGGTGGAGGTCGGCAGGGCGAGGTCGGCGAGCACGGACATCGCCCACTTCGCGCCCGGACCGCCGTCGAGGTAGGCGTCGATGGCCGCGGGTGCGTTGTTCGGGGCCGACGCGCTTCCGTTGTAGTGCATGGCGTACTGGCTCAGGACCCGCACGTTGGTGTCCTTGATGGCCAGCGGTCCCCACCGCGACGGCATCGTGGCGACGCCGTCGCGGATGGACGCGGCGAGGTCGGGGGTCTTCGCGGCGCAGGCGGCGTCCGCCCGGCACAGGTCGGCGTACTGCCCGAACTGGGAGTCGGTGGTGCGCGGGTTCCAGAGCAGGTGGCCGGGCGGGTTGACCGAGATCATCGCCGAGCGCAGCAGCGCTTCGGGGTGGCGCCACCCGTAGACCGTCGCGGTCCGGGTGCCCGCGCTGGAGCTGACCAGGTCGATCCGCTGGTAGCCCAGGGCTTTGCGCGCCGATTCCATGTCGTCGACGCGCTGGGCGGCCGAGTAGCCGGTCAGGTCCACCCCGGAGCGCTGCAGGCGGTTCGCGCACTTGCCGAACGCCCGGCTGGTGGCGGGAAGGGCGTCGGCGCCGGTCATCCCGTCGGACGACTGCAGGGCGTCGGTCACCTCGGGGCAGTCCAGCCGCCGTGAGCCGTCGACGCCCCGGTAGCCGACGAGGACGACGTCGTGGTGGTCGGTGAGCCGGGCGGCCTGGGGGAAGTCCATGTTCGACAGGCCCGGTCCGCCGCCGAGCCGGAAGATCGGCTCGCCCACCGGTTGCGCGGTGGCCCGGATCCGGACGACGGGCAGGGCGATCAGGCTGGACGCCGGGTTCGTGCGGTTCTCCGCGACCACCAGGGTTCCGCAGTCGGCGGCCTGAGCTCCGGCTTCCGTGTCGAAGGTGCAGGGCTGGACGGTCAGCGAGTCCGGCGCGGCACCGCGCGGGACGCGGGGCGTGCCGTCCGGCCAGAAGATCACGGTGCTCAGCACGAGCAGGACGGCCGCGATGCCGGCGAAAACCACGGTTCGGCGGCGGGAAGGGGGAAAGCGCATGGCGGCACGGTATGAGCGGCGGCCCCCGGAGGGCGTCATACCGGGCTGTGATCGCTTGTCCCTCCAGGGAGTGACTTCCGGCCGGTCCGCGCCGGGCACAATGGCCGGATGTCCAGCAGCACGAACGAGATGGTGCGCTGGGTGCGTGCCCGCGCGGGCACGCACCCGGCGGAGCGGTCGCTGGCGCGCCAGTCACTGCTGGTGGGCGCGTTCTGCCTGGTCATCGACGTGGCGAGCTTCGTGACGCGGGGGCCGGCGCCGGGACCGTGGAACGCGGCGCTGCTGGCCGGAATCGTCGTCGCGGACGCGGTTCTCGTGTCGTCGCCGCGGTACTCCGGCTGGGTCGCGCTCGGGCACGCGCTGCTGGTTCCCGCGCTCGCCTTCGTCCTGCCCGGCCGCAGCGCGAGCACCGCCGGCCAGCTGGTCAGCGCCTACCGCGCCGGTGCCTGGTTGCGCGGCAAGCCGGCCGGCGCGGCGCTGGTCGTGCTGTGCGGCGGTGTCCTGTGCTCCCTGCTGATCAGCGGGCTGACCGCGCCGGCCTCGCTGGTGACCCTCGTGTCCGCCAACGCCTTGCTGCCGTGGCTGGTCGGGCGGTACACGACGGCGCGCAAGGCGCATGTGGACGAACTGCGCCACCAGCGGGAGGCGGCGCTGCGGGACGCGCAGGCGGAGGTGGCCGCGGCGGTGGCCAAGGAACGCGAGACGATCGCCGTCGACCTGCACGACGTCATCTCCCACCACGTCAGCGCGATCGGCGTCCACGCCACGGCGGCGCGGCTGAACCTCGCGGCGGTGCCGGTGCCGGCCGACGGCTCGGTGCGCACCTCGCTGACCGCGGTGGAGCAGTCCAGCCAGGCGGCGATGGTCGACCTGCGGCGGCTGCTTTCCCTGCTGCACGAAGGTGATCGGTCCCCGGAGCAGCCCGGCACCGCGATGCTGCCGGACCTGTTCGACGGCGTCCGGTCGTCCGGCCTGCAGGTGACGTTCGTCGTCTACAACGACCCGCACCCGCTGCCGCGGGCCGTCGACACCACTATCTACCGGGTGGCGCAGGAGATGATGACGAACACGCTGCGGCACAGCGACGGGACGGCGGCCCGGGTCGAACTCGACTACGGCGGCGACCACGTGGGACTCACCACCCGCAACCGGATCGCGGCCGCGGGCGGCTCCCCGGGGCTCGGTGTCGGTCTTGACGGGATGCGCAAGCGGGTCGAAACACTGGGTGGCACAGCGTCTTTCGGCGCCGCCGGGCACTTTTGGGAGTCGAGCGTGACCATGCCACTGGGAGGTGGATCGTGACCCTGCGCATCGTGATCGCCGACGACCACGCGATGTTCCGGTCCGGTTTCCGCGCGGTCCTCGACGCCCAGCCGGACATGGAGTGCGTCGCCGACGTCGGCGACGGTTACAGCGCCGTCGAAGCCGTCACCGCACTGGACCCGGACCTCGCCGTCCTGGACGTGCGGATGCCCAAGCTCGACGGTCTCGCCGCCGCCCGCCAGCTGATGTCGTCCGGGCGGCAGGCCTTGAAGATCGTCCTGCTCACGACGTTCGGCACCGACGACTACGTGCGCTCGGCGCTGGCCTCGGGCGTGAGCGGGTTCGTCCTGAAAAGCCTGCCGCCGGAAGAGCTCGTGACCGCGATCCGCGTCGCCGCCCGGGGTGACACCTACCTCGACCCGTCGATCACCAGCCGCCTCGCCCCGCGGCTGGCCGACGCGCTGGCCCCGGCCGTCCCGGACCGGGACCGGGCCCCCGGCCTGGAACGGCTCACCGCGCGCGAGCGCGAGGTGTTCCTGCTGATGGCCACCGGTTTCTCCAACACCGAAATCGGCGAGCAGCTCTACGTCGGTGAGCAGACCGTCAAGACGCACGTCTCGCGCGTACTGGCCAAGCTCGGTCTCCGGGATCGGGTGCACGCCGTGCGCTTCGGCCACCACCACGGCCTGATCGAGCCCCACGACACCTCGGGCTTGTGAACGCGCTGGCCGTCACAGCCGCCCGAGGTGCTCGTCGCCTTCCGGCAGCGGGGTGACGGTCCGGATGGTCGGCGGCGCGGCGAACAGCCCGCCGATCGCGGCCGTGAGCGCGGCCAGTGCCGGTGCCTTCTCGTGCTCCCGCAGCGCCTCGGCCGAAGCCCACTTCTCGATCAGCACGAACGTCGAGCGCGACCGCGGATCGCGGTGCAGGGCGTAGAGCTCGCAGCCGGGCTCACCGTGCACGGCGCGGACCGCGACGCGGAACGCCCGCTCCACCTCGTCCTCGTGCCCTTCCTCGACGACCAGGGTGACGACGTTGACGACCGCATGGTTCGCGCTCACGGAACTCCTTCGAAATCGCTGGTGGCTGAGGCGATCGAAGGTACGAGCTGACACCAATGTCAGCTGAAGCGTTTGGTGACGACCATCACCGGCCGTAAGTGCCTTACGGGCTTTCGCGGAATGAACGCGCATGCCTTCCCACAGAAGGTCGACGACCCGTTCGCGGCACCCGTCGCCTGGGCGAGCCCGCGCTTGATCGTCTCCAGCCGCTCCACCAAGGCCGGGGGCCGCCTCGACCAGGTCAGAGCTGCTACGGCAGCGCTTCCGGCGCGGCCGGCCGGCTGGGATACTTCGCCGATGAGCCCCACGCGGAACTGGGGATCGTCCTGCTGGCGATCTGCGCTCTCCTGGTGACGACGGTGTTCGTCGAGGGCCGGCGGCGGGAGAAGTCCGGCGGTGTCGGCCAGGTCCCGCCGCCGGCCCCGGAGTTCGCGCGCGAGATCGCCGCGCTGCGGGACGAGGACTACGACCTCGTCCTGCGGGGCGGGGCCCGGGTCAACGGCATCAGCGTGACGTGGCCGTTCGCCAGGTTGCTGGTCGGACGGAACCAGATCGAGCTGCGCGTCCAGACCCTGATGCCGATCCGGATCGCCCGCGCCGAGGTGACCGGCGTGCGCCGGGTGCGCGGGCCGTACAGCCGCGGCTTCAAGTTCCGGACGGAGTCGGGCCGGTTGGAGAAGGTGAGCTTCTGGCCCGTGGGCAAGGCCGCGGAACAGCTGGCCGAACTCGGCTGGCGCTGAAACCGCACGGTGCGCACCGCGCTCTCACTCCTCGGTGAAAGACCACAGCGCGGAACCGAACCGGACGGCCCACCCGGCCGCACCAAAAAACAACGCAAATGATTGGTCATTGCTCCGTTCGACGGAAAACAAAAAGTACTCGAACGGCCCCACAAATAACTCACTGAATCAGCGTAGTAACTTTCCGTTCGTTTAACGCGATTTTCACACCGCATCCTCAACCAGTGAAACCAGTGAAAGAAGCGTGAGACGAATGAGACGCAGGCTATGGGCGTGCGCCGGAGTGACAGGAATCGCGGCGCTGCTCGCGAGTTCCGTCCCGGCGAACGCCGTGAACGGAAACCTCCCCGGCGGGACGAGCATCGCGGTGGACATCACCGGGCCCGCCGACAACGCCGTCGTCCCGCCCGGACCGGTGACGGTCACCGGAACGGCGTCGATCGGCACCGGGGTCGCGGTCAAGGACACCGCGCTGACCTACGTGCTGGACGTCTCCGGCAGCACGGCCTCGACCTGTTCGAGCACCAACGTGCTCGGCTGCGAGGTCATCGCGGGCAAGAACCTCAACACCAACGCGGCGGCCCCGAACACGGTCGTCGGGCACGTCGGCGCCGTCGTGTTCGGCTCGGACGCCGCGCCCGCGGACGTCGTGCCGGCCGCCGGGGACCAGCTGCTCACCGGCCCCGCCACGGACGCCAACACCAACGGCACCCGGGACATCGACGAGGTGCTGAACTCGGCGGCCATCGGCGGCATCGGGCAGTTCACCGCGAAGAACGTCGGCGGCGGCACCAACTACATCGCGGGCATCGGCTCGGCGACCACCGTCACCAACGCCCAGGCCGAAGCCCGCAAGATCGTCGTGTTCATGTCGGACGGTCTCGCCACGGGCGACGTGCGGCCGGCCGCGGGGGCGGTCCCGGCGGACGTCACCTACTACACCTTCGCCGTGGGCGCCGGGGCGAGCTGCGCCGGCACCAGCTACAACGCCAGCCTGCAGGCGATCGCGGACCTCACCCACGGCACCTGCACCGCGGTCCCCGACCCGGCGAACCTGCCGAACGTGGTGCCCGGCCTGATCAGCGCGAAGCTGACCGGCCTGACCCTGAAGGTCGACGGCGGCGGCTTGATCCCGGTCACCAACGTCACCCCGGGGCTGCCGCAGACCGGCCCGGCGTCGGTGAGCTTCACCGTCGCCACCCCGGCGCTCGGGGCCGGCACGCACGAACTGTGCGTCACCGCGGCCGGCACCGACGGCGGCGGTGCGGGTGCGGTCACCGACTGCACCCACGTGGTCATCAACGGACCCCCGGTGGTCTCGGCGGGCGGCCCGTACTCCGGCAACGAGGGCTCGGCCGTGCCGATCACGGGCACCGCGACCGACCCGGACAACCCCGGCGTCGGCACGACGTGGACCATCGCGCCGTCCTCCGGCGTCGACCCGGGCACCGCGTGCGCGTTCGGCAACGCGAACACCTTGTCGACCACGGTGACCTGCAACGACGACGGCGTCTTCACCTTGACGCTGACTGCGGACGACGGCGTCAACCCGCCGGTGGTGAAGACCACCACCGTCACCGTGGCCAACGTCGCCCCGGCCGTCACCATCACCGCGCCGGCCGACGGCGCGCTGGTGAGCCCCGGCACCCCGGTCGCGGTCACCGCGCCGTTCACGGACCCGGGCAGCCACGACACGCACACCTGCACCGTGGACTTCGGTGACGGCGGCCCGCCCGTGCCCGGCACCATCACCGGCACGACCTGCCAGGCGAGCCACAGCTACTCCGCGTCGGGCAGCCACACCATCACCGCGCGGGTCGCCGACGACGACGGCGCGGCGGGCACGGCGGTGACCCACGTCGTGACCAACGCCGCGCCGGTGGTCGCCGCGGGCGGCCCGTACTCCGGACAGGAGGGCACCGCGGTCGAGATCGCGGGCACCGTCACCGACCCCGACGGGCCGGACCTGACCACGCACTGGACGATCGCCCCGGCCTCGGGCGTCGACCCGGGCGCGGCCTGCGCATTCGGCAACCCCGATGCGCTGTCCACCACCGTCACCTGCGACGACGACGGCGTCTGGACGCTCACCCTGACGGCGTCCGACGGCGTCGCCGCGCCGGTCGTCAAGACGACAACGCTCACGCTGAGCAACGTCGCCCCGCACGTGACGATCTCCGCGCCGGCGGACAACACGGTGTTCGCCCACAACGCACCGGTCGGCGTCACCGCGCCGTTCACGGACGTCTCGGCGCACGACACGCACACCTGCACCGTGGACTACGCCGACGGCAGCCCGATCGCCACCGGCACGGTCGCGCAGGGCCCGGGTTCGGGCACCTGCACCGCTTCGCACGGCTACCCGGTTTCCGGCACGTACAACGTGCTGGTGAAGGTCACCGACGATGATGGCGGTTCCGCGACCGCCGTGGCCAAGATCATCGTCAACGACCCGCCCGTGGTCGTGCCCGGCGGCCCGTACGCGGGCAACGAGGGTGCCGCGGTGTCCCTCGGCGGGACGGTCGTCGATCCGGACGGGCCGCCGTCAACGGTGCACTGGAGCGTCGCCCCGGCGTCCGGTGTGGACAGTGGGACGGCCTGTGTGTTCGGCAACGCCGACGCCCTCGCCACCTCGGTGACGTGTGACGACGACGGCGTCTTCACGCTCACCCTGAGCGCGAACGACGGCCTGCACCCGGCCGTCGTCCAGACGACCACGCTCACCCTGGCCAACGTGGCGCCGGTCGTGGGCATCACCGCGCCGACGGCCGACAAGGTGTTCGGCCCCGGCGCTCCGGTGGCCGTCACCGCGCCGTTCACCGACGCGGGCAAGCACGACACGCACACCTGCACGGTGGACTACGCCGACGGCGGTCCGCTCGTCACCGGGACGGTCGCGCAGGGCGCCTGCACGGCGTCGCACGCGTACGCCGCTTCGGGGACGTACACGATCACGGTCAAGGTCACCGACGACGACGGCGGCGCAGGCACCGCGACGGTGCGGATCGTCGTCAACGCCCCGCCGGTGGTCACGACCGGCGGTCCGTACACCGGGAACGAGGGCGGCGCGGTGCCGCTCACCGGCGGGGTCACCGACCCCGACGGCCCGGTGCTGACCACGCACTGGAGCATCGCCCCCGCGTCCGGCGTGGACAGCGGGACGACGTGCGCGTTCGGCAACGCGGCCGCGCCGGCCACGACGGTGACCTGTGACGACGACGGGGTCTTCACGCTCACCCTGAGCGCGAACGACAGCCTGCACCCGGACGTCGTCAAGACCACGACTCTCACGCTGGCCAACGTCGCCCCGGTCGTGACGATCACCGCGCCGGTCAACGGGGCGAACGTCACCCGCGGGACCCCGGTGACCTTCACGGCGCCGTTCACCGACGCCGGGAAGCACGACACGCACACCTGCACGATCGACTTCGGTGACGGCAGCCCCGTCGCCACCGGGACGGTCGCCCAGGGTGCGGGTTCGGGCACCTGCAGCGCGTCGCACGCCTACACGGGCATCGGCGCGCACACGGTCACGGTGAAGGTCACCGACGACGACGGCGGGATCGGGACGGCCACGGTCAAGGTGGTCTTGTTCGTCAACGCGGAGGCGTGGGCGATCAGCGCGTCCGGGCTGGTCACCGTGGCGAAGACGCCGCTGGCGGGCTGCCCGCCGAGCTCGGACAAGACCACGGCGTCGGTGAACGTGCTCGGTCTCGCGTCCGTGAACGCGCTGCACGCGCAGTGCACGCTCGACGTGGCCACGGGACGCACCAACGCCTCGGCGACGGTGTCCGGGGCCAGCCTGCTCGGCGGGCTGATCAGCGTCACGGACATCGAGACGAGCTGCGTCGCGAACGAGCAGGGCCTGTCCGGCTCGTCTCGGGTCGGCAAGATCAACGGCCAGGTCATCGGCACGGCGCCGGTCACCATCGGGATCCCCGGCGTGGCGACGGTCTACGCCAACCAGACCGTCGCGGGCCCGAACGGCCAGCTCGCGCAGTACTCGGTCCGGGTGGTGACGCTGCTGGGCCAGGAGATCATCCTGTCGGGCTGCCGCATGGGCTTCTGACCCGAACCTGACCCGCGCACCCTGCCGGCCGCCGGCCGGCAGGGTGCGTGGTCGTACCCGTTCACCCGTTTGCGCCCGCGTTGTACGTTGTCAACAAGCCGTCAGCGCCGATGGGAAACCCGTCGCCGCGTGTGGCCAGGAGGCACTGTGCTGGAAGCGCTGGGCATGACTCCCGACGAAGAGCGGGTCTACCGCGTGATCGTCGGCGGCTACCGGACCGCGCCCGAGGAGATCGCGGGCAAGCTCGGCGTGAGCCGCGGCGAGGTGGACCCGATCCTGGAGGTCCTGCTGGTCAAGGGGCTCGTCAACCGGATCGACGAGCACTACGCGTCCGCGCCGCCGGACGTCTCGCTCGGCCCGCTGCTGGTGCACGGCCAGGAGAAGCTGGAGGCCGCCCGGGCCGCGGTGACCCAGCTCGCCGAGGAGTACCGCGGCAGCGCGCGGCGGCGGGACTCCGCGCAGCTCGTCGAGGTCGTCACCGGGGTGGACGCGATCCGGCGACAGGCCCTCGCCATCCAGCGCGGCGCCCGCGAAGAGTCGCTGTGGTTCTGCCTGGAGGGCAACGTCGCGATGGCGGCGTCGGAGAACGTCGAGGAGGCGCTGGCGCAGGCCCGCGGCGTGCAGTACCGCGTGATCTACGAGACCGGCCTGCTGGAGGAACCCGGCCGGATCGTCAACGTCCTGGAGGGCATCGAGGGTGGCGAGATCGCCCGCTCGATCTCGAAGCTGCCGGTGCGCCTGGCCATCTCCGACCGCTCGGTGGCGCTGTGCCCGCTGGTCAGCCACGACAGCACGGGCGAGCCCACCGCCGCGCTCGTCCGCGAGAGCAGCCTGCTGTCCGCGCTGGTCGCGTTGTTCGAGGTCTACTGGGAACGCGCGTCGCCGCTGCGGATCGGCGACACCGCGCCCGCGAGCCACCTCGACCCGGACGAGCGGCGGCTGCTGTCCCTGCTCATCGGCGGCGTCAGCGACAAGTCGATCGCGACGCAGCTCGACGTCAGCTACCGGACCGTCCAGCGGCGCCTGCAGGACCTGATGCGCCGGGTCAACGCCCGCACCCGGATGCAGCTGGCCTGGCAGGCCAGCAAACTCGGCTGGCTGGACGAGCCGAGCCCCGGGCACCTCCTGCCGCGAACCGGCGGAAGGCACCCGGGGCCCATACCCGACACTATTTCGAGCTGAGCCCGTACGCCCGGAGCACCGTCTGGTCGACGGTGTCACCCGCGTTGTCGGTGGCCTGCACCCGCAACGCGACGTACTTGTTCGTGGCCCCGAGCGACGGGTGGTCGATCCTGGCCACATAGGACTTCCCGGTGCGCTTGACCTCGACCGCGCGCCAGGTCTTGCCGTCGTCGTAGGACGCCCAGGCCTTCATCGACCGCACGTCCGGCGCGGCCATCCCGTCCTGGAACCGCGCGGTCAGGCCGATCTCGGCCCGGCGGCCGGCCGGGAGCCGGTTGCCGGCGTCGGCGTCCACCGCGTAGTCCAGCTGCAGCAACGGAAGCAGCGCCGGGGCCGCCGACCCTGCCGATCTTGCCGAGCGGAACGTCCACGACGTCTGCGTGCTGGTGCCGAACAGCCACTCCGGCGAATCGCGCCGGACCGACAGGTCGAGCCGGTAGGTCGCCGGGTCCGCGCCCGCGGGGAAGGACCCGAACGCGTACGGCTGTTCCGACACGAGCTTGCCGTCACGGAACAGCTTCGCCGACGTGACGGCCGGGGCGGTCTGGTCGTCACCCTCGTTGAAGCCGTAGTGCCCGGTCTGGCTGTCGACGAACTCCGGGATCTGGATCTTGAGGTTGTCGCCCTCACGCGTCGAGTCCATGCCGGGCACGCCCTTCGGAATGGCGGGCCGGACGACCGGCGCGAACCAGTCCTCGGTCAGGTTTTCCTTGCCCGTGTAGGTGCGCGGCGCCGAGGTCATGCCGCCGTCGAGCGGTGAGTCGTTGTCCCAGACCAGGCCGTGCTTGACCCGGTGCTGCCACTGGATGTCCCCGGAGCTGACGTACTCCTCCCGGGTCGAGGGCGTCGCCACGTACCGCTGGTACTCGTTGACGGCGAAGTCCTGCCACGGCTTCCACGCGAACCGCTGTTCCTTGGCCTCACCGCCGCTGCCGGTCTGGCGGTAGTGGGTGGTGACGGTCGCGGTGTTCGCCGCGGTGACCTGGTGGACGAGCTTCTCCGGGATCCGGTCGCGCTCGGTCTGCACCACGTCGTAGAGGTACGGGCTGACCGCGATCCCTTGCAGGTTCAGGAAAGTCGGGAAGCGTTTGATCTTTGCGAGGAGCGCCAGGCCGTCGTCCCGGTCGAGCTGAACGGTCGGGATCGTCAGGTACGGCGCCGCGCTGACCGACGGCACCGCGGCGGTGCCCCAGCCGTCCGGCACGGTGATGAAGACCATCGTCGCCCCGGCGTCCGCGGCGGCGCGGGAGACCTCGTCGCGGTTGTAGTCCGCCGGGTCCGGGTCGACGATCGCGGCCTTCCCGCGCACGTTCGCCTTCTTGAAGTCCGCCGGTTTGCCCGCACCCGCGGACACGGCCTGCAGCAGTCTCCAGCCGTCCAGTTTGGGCGAGCCGGCGAGGTAGCGGGTCGTGAGCGGATCACGGCCGCCCAGGACGTTCGCCGTCAACGGCGGCGCGATCCTCGACCAGCGGGAGCCGAACTCGAAGGCCCCGGTCGTCACCTTCGGCGTCGGGGTGACCCAGAGTTCGCGGGTGTAGTCGAACTGCATGGCGTAGTTCGCGATCTTGCGCGAACCGAGTTCCCGGTAGGTGTAGTAGCTCCAGATCCCCGCCTGCTCCGACGGTTTCGGGGTCTCGATCTGCACCTTCACCGCCTTGCGGGCGTCCAGCACGATCGTCGTGTCGCCGGTGACCCGGATCTCCGGCTGGACGACCTGGTAGACGTAGTCACTGCTCTGGACGCCGTTGACCTGTGCGGTCAGGTAGTACACGCCCGCGCCGAGCTCGGTCGTCATGCTGCCCGCCATCGCGGTGTTCACGTCGAAGCGGTAGTCCTCGCCGTACACCAGCAGCCACGGCACGAGGGCGGGTTTGCCCTGCAGGTCGAGGGCGGTGATGGTGACCTTGTGCTTCGGCGCGGTCTTGTCCGCGCCGAGCGCGGTGTGCACGACCACCCCGTCGGCGGTCGCGGTGAGCCGCCCGCTGTAGGTGCCCGCCGCCAGTTTCGCCGGGTCGCCGGTGATCGTGACGGTCGCCTGGCCACCGGCCGGAACGTCCACAGTGGATTTGTCGACGCGGATCCCGTCCGCGGCGGGAACGCCGGCCAGGGACTTCGCGTCGAGGGCGAGCTTCAGCGAGACCGGCGTGGTGCCGGCGTTGGTGTAGGTGACCACTTTGGACACCGGCGCCCGGCCGTCCTCGACCGCGCCGAGGTTGAGCGTGCCGGTGCCGAAGACCTTCTGCTTCACCGCACGGGCCACGTCGACCCGGCCACCGCCCTGCTCGAACACCGAAAGCCCGGCGGCGGTCAGGGAAGTGCTGGCCAGCGCGTCCTTGAGCCGGCTGCCCGTCCAGTCGGGGTGCTGCTGGGCGAGGATCGCCACGGCGCCCGCCACGTGCGGCGTCGCCATCGAGGTGCCGGAGGCGGCGGTGTAGTGGTCGTCGACGACGTCGCCCATGGCGGTCCCCGCGGCGCGGGCGGCGACGATGCCGACGCCGGGCGCGGTGATGTCGGGCTTGACGGCGTTGTCGCCGAGGCGCGGGCCGCGGCTGGAGAACGGCGCCAGGCTCTCGTCCCGGCCGACCGCGCCGACGGTCAGCGCGGCTTCGGCGGTGCCCGGCGAGCCGATCGTGTACGCGCCCAGTTCGCCGTCGTTGCCGCCGGCCACCACGAAGAGCGTGCCGGTCTGCGCGCTGAGCGCCTCGAGCCCGAGGCTGAGCTCGTCGGTGCCGTCGGTCGGGCCGCCGCCGAGGCTCATGTTGACCGCCTTGGCGCCGGAGTGCGCCGCCCACTCCATCCCGGCGAGGACCCAGGACTCGTAACCGAAGCCGTCGTCGTCGAGCACCTTGCCGACGAGCAGTTTCGCGCCCGGCGCGACGCCCTTGAGCTTGCCGCCCGACGCGGCGCCGGAGCCCACGATCGTCGAGGCGACGTGCGTGCCGTGGCCGAAGTGGTCGGTGGTGTCGGGGCTGGTCGTGAAGTTGACTGCCTCGCTCACCCGACCGGCGAGGTCGGGGTGGGTCGGGTCGTAGCCGGTGTCGAGCACGGCGACCGTGGTGCCGGTGCCGTCGTAGCCCGCGGCCCACGCCTCGGGCGCGCCGATCTGCGGAACGCTCCGGTCGAGGGAGGCGCGGACCTTGCGGTCCAGGGAGATCCGCTCGATCGCGCTGCCCGCCGACGACGTCCAGAACGCGGTGGCACCGGCCTTGCTGGCCCGCGCGGAACGGCCGTTGACGCTGCTCAGCGTCGCGCCCAGCTCGGCGGCGGCCGGGGCGGCCTCCTTGGCGCGGAGGTCGGCGCCCTTGCGGTAGGTGAGGATCAGCGGGAGCGTCTTCGACTGCTCGTCGGCGTACCCCTCGGCGATCAGCTCGGTGACGTCGAACAGGGTCCGGTCGACCTGCTTCGAACCCAGCCGCGGGGCGACGTCCTCGGGGAAGACGCTCAGGTGGCCGTTGATCTCCTGCTGGTGGAACCGGATGTTTTCCCGGCCGGGCGCGGGCTGGATGGTGGCGGCCTGCTTGCCGCCGGGCTGCCGTTCGACCTGGACGACGTCCCCGGTGAGCAGGGTGACCGAATGACGTTCCACAGCCGCGGATGACGGTGCCGCTTGCGGGCCGGGTGCCGCGTTCGCGACTCCGGCGGTGCCCGCGACCAGGGTGCCGGCGCAGGCCAGGACCAGAACACGTGATCTCCAGTGCATCGCACCAGGCTCGCGCCGGTGTCGTCATCCGTCACTAGGTCGGCGGCGTCCGAAACACGACACGTCGCATCTTCGTCAGCGGCCGGCGGACCGGCCTTTGTGGACCCGGAGTCCCGAAGATACGAGTGTGTGAAGACTTGTGTCATCTTTTGTCATCGGCGTGCGCGCCTACCGGGCTCGGCAGGTCCTGAGGTAGCTGAGGAACGAGGCCTTGACCCAGCTGCTGGCCTCCCTCGCGGAACGCGAAGGGCTCGGCACCGGGGAAGCGCTGACCACGGCCTCCGTCACCATCGCCGCGATTCGTGGCCTGCTGCCGCAGGAAGTCCTGACTCCAGGGGCCTCTCAGGAGCGTCGCAGCCCCGTCAGCAGGAAGTCGAGGTAACGGCGGCCGGTGGCGCCGCGCTCGGCGGCGCCGAGCCCGGGCTGGACGTTCACGGCGTAAGCGACCCCGCACATGAGCGACATCAGGTCCCTCTCGGACACCCCGGGGTCGAGCACGCCCGCCGCGTGCGCGCGATCCAGCAACCGGCCGAACCGGCCGGTGAGCCGCTGCTTGAGCTCGGTGGTGCTCGTGAGCGCGTCGGCCGGGGCGGCGAACACCGGCGGCAGGGACGCGTCGGTCAGCTGCGCCTCGATCCCCGCGGCCAGGAACCCGCGCAACGCCGGCCACGCGCCGGGATCGGCCAGCGCCTGCTCGGCGTGCTCCGCCAGCGCCGCCAACGCGGGCGCGGCGACCGTTTCCAGCAGTGCCTCCGGCGTGGGGAAGTGCCGGTAGACCGTGGCGACCCCGATGGAGGCCGCCCGGGCCACGTCGTTGAGCTGCAGCGGCCTGCCCTCGTCGACGTAGCGGCGGGCGGTCTCGACGATGCGCTCCCAGTTGCGGGCGGCGTCCTTGCGCAGCGGAGTGGTGGTCACGCCCACAGTATAAACGGATGAGTTATCCACCTGTGCTACGGTGAAACGGATAGCTCATCCACATCGGGCCGAGAGGACCCTCATGCCCACGACCACGCGTGACAGCGTCGACGTAGCCGGCAGGACCCGCACCTTCACCACGGTCGAGCCCGCGGAGGACACCGCGTCCCGCGCGCTCGTCCTGGTTTTCCACGGGTCGCACCAGACCGGCGACAAGCACCGGGCGTTCACCGGCCAGTCCTTCGACCGGCTCGCCGCCGACGGCACCGCGGTCGTCGTCTACCCGGACGGCTACCGGGGGAACTGGAACGACGCCCGCCGGGAAAGCCGGTTTCCCGCCCGGCTCGAGGAAATGGACGATCTCGCCTTCGCCCGGGCGATGATCACCAAGCTCGCCGCCGGGAACCGGATCGACCCGCGGCGGGTGTTCGCGATCGGCTATTCCAACGGCGGCCAGCTGGTCATGCGGCTCGCCCACGAGGCACCGGGGCTCCTCGCCGGCGGGGCCGTGATCGGTGCGACCATGCCCGCGCCGGAGAACTTCCTCACCACGGACACGCCGCCGGCCCCGCTGCCCCTGCTCTTCGTCCACGGGACGAAGGACCCGATCATCTCCTACGACGGCGGCACGATGAGCTGGTGGAAGCGGCAGGTGTTCAAGGTCGGCGGCGCCAGCTGGTCCGCACCCCGGACCGCCCGGTACTTCGCCGAGCGCAACGGCATCACCGCCGACCCCGTCACCACCCGCCACGAACCCCGGGCCGGCGGCGCCACCACGGTCGAGCGCACGGACTACCTCGAGAACGGCAAACCACCCGTGGTGCTGTACACCATCATCGGCGGCGGCCACACCGTCCCCGGCCCGGCCGCCAACCCCCGGATCCTCGGCAAGACCAGTCACGAGGTCGACACCACTGACCTCGTCGGCACGTTCTTCGGCCTTCGGCAGACCCGGCCGGGTTCAGTCGGCGCGAGCCGGGAAACCCCGTAGGGACAACAAAGAAGACGCCGGCAACCTCTCGTTCGCCGCGTCGGAGCGAAAGGCCTGAAGCAAGTAGGCGACCAGACATCGACTACGCCGCAACAGACCCGGCAACCGCTCCCTCGCCGCATCGACACGAAAAGCCCGAAGCAAGTACGCAACCAGACACCGACTACGCCACAACAGACCCCGCCGAGTTCAGTCAGCGCGAGCCGAGAAACCCCGTAGAGACAACAAAGAAGGCGCCGGCAGCCGCTCGCTGGCCGCATCGGCGCGAAAGGCCTGGAGCAGGTACGCGACCAGGCGCCGGGACGCCGCGGCGTCGTCCGGGAGGGCGGTCACGAGGGCACCGTGCGCCTGGAAGACCACCGCGAGGTCGGACGGGTGGAAGTCGGCCCGCAGCTCCCCCGCCGCCTGCGCCCGGCGGACCAGGGTCGCGAGACCCCGGTCGGCCCGCGTCCGGGCCCGTGTGTGGGCCGCCGCCTCGGCCGGGAAGGCGGCGGTGAACGCGGCCGGGAAACCCCGTTCCTCCCGCTGCAGCTCGCAGATCGTCTCGATCAGCCGCCGGAACCCCCGCCACGGATCGGGATCGGCCAGCGCCTCGGTGAAGGCTCGTGTGCAGGTCTCCATCTGCTGTGTGAACGCGGCCCGCACCAGTGCGTCCCGAGCCGGGAAACGCCGGTACAGGGTGGCGACCCCGACACCGGCGCGCCGGGCCACGGTGGCCATCGGCGCGTCGATCCCGCGCTCGGCGAACACCTCGCGAGCGGCGGCGAGGATGCGCTCCTGGTTGCGCCGCGCGTCCGCACGCAGGGCGTCCTGGGGCCGCATCCGAGAAGATGCTGCGGGCATTCTCTCTCACCTCGGCAGAAACGGATGACCTCGTCCACTTGCCAGCCTACCTTCGCGGTCAGTACCCCTGACGAAGGTGAGAACGGTGAACGACCGCACGATGAAAGCAGTGCTCTTCGACCGCTACGGCGATCCCGGCGTGCTCTACGTCGGCCGGGTGCCCCGGCCGGAACCGGCACCCGGCGAGGTGCTGGTGCGGGTGCGCGCGTTCAGCGTCAACGGCGGCGAACTGGCCGCCCGCTCCGGAAAGGTCCGCCTGCTCACCGGCCGGAAGTTTCCCCAGCGCGTCGGGCTGGACCTCACCGGCGAAGTGGCCGCACTCGGTACCGGGACGACGGCGTTCGCGGTCGGCGACCGCGTCTGGGGAGTCCTGGGACGCACGTCCGGCTTCGGCAGCGCCGCCGAGTACGTCACGGTGCCGGCCGGCCGCCTCGGCCTGGTGCCCGATGGTCTGGACCTGGTCGACGCCGCGGCGCTGCCGGTCGCCACCACGGCGGTGACCGCGCTTCGGGACAAAGCCGCGCTGCGTCCCGGCGAACGGCTCCTCGTCCGCGGCGCGGCCGGCGGCGTCGGCAACACGGCCGTCCAACTTGGACACGCGTACGGCGCCGAAGTCACGGCCTTGGCGCGCGCCGCCAACCTCGACTTCGTCCGCGGGCTCGGCGCCGGGCGGGCCCTGGACCACCGAGCCGTCCCGCTCCCGGAACTGGGCCGGTTCGACGTGGTCCTGGACACCGTCGGCACCGACCTCCCGAGCTTCCGGCGACTGCTGGCACCGGGTGGCCGCATGGTGACCATCGCCTTCGACCTGACCAGGGCCGTCCGATCACTGGGCTACATCGCGGTGAGCGCGGTGCACGGACGCGGCCGCGTGCGCGCGTTCAGCGGCAATCCCCTGCGGGCCGACCTGGACGACCTCGCCCGGCACGTGACGGAAGGGAAACTCCGCCCGGCGGTCGACAAGGTGTTCCCCCTGGAGGAGACGGCGGCCGCGCACCGGGCGCTGGAAGCCGGTGGCGTACAAGGCAAGTACGTCGTCAGGATTGACTAGGGACGCCGGATGAGGGTTTCCACGCCGTCCAGGATGCGCTCGAGGCCGAACGAGTAGCCCCCTGACCCACCTGCTCCCAGCCCGAGGCAGTTCGTGAGACCGAGCGCCGGTTCAGAGACGTTCGGGGATGTCGGGGCCTCGGCTGGGGAGGTAGTCGCGACCCTCGTCCCGAATCCTGGCCGGGTCGAAGCTGTACTGGTTGAAGACGGTCATGTTCGGGATCCAGCGCTTGCGGCGGCCGACGAGGTAGACGTTGCCCGTTTCCAGCTCCCGGGCGAGGTAGGCCCCATCGATCAGGGGATCCCCGAGGTCACAGACACCACCGTTGGGCTGGATCCCGTTCCAGGTCGCCCACAACCTGAAGTAGGTCGCCTCGTTGGGAACTTGGTGCCGTTCGCCGTCGATCACCAGGTAGACGGCCGTACTCCCGGCGGGCTGGAAGCGGAAACCGTTGTACACGTTGCAGATCGCCTGCGTGGTCGACTGACCGGCCACGGCCGGCGCGGCCGCGGCGACGGTGCCCGAGCCGGCCACGGCCGCCAGCGCCAGTGCCGTCCCGATTCTTCGCATTCCGTTGTGCGTGAAGATGTTCATCGGTTCTCCCCCGTTGTCGATTCCCTCCGACGGTAGCCACCCGCCGCACGGCGAGGCGAGTCACAAACTGCACAGTGAGCGCTCGCAACGGTTTCCCGGTGACGAGTGACTCCCGCGCCCACCGCGAGCCGGACGGCTCCCGATCGCCGGGGAACGCGGGGTATCACCGCGATGACCCGCTTCGGAAGGCGGTTTCTCCCCTGGTTTGTCCGGCGAAATGAGCTTCGAGGCCGGAATATCCGTTTCGTGCCCGCTCGGCGGCGACGAGGACTACCATCGTGGGCACGCTGGGGGGCGTGGGGAAAGCCCGCCGGATGTCCGAGGGGCTCACATGGATACGCATGCACAGAAGGAAAGTGCCGCGGCCGGCTTCAAGGCCGACACCTACACCATGGAACAGATGCGGCAGAAACTGGTCGAGGTGAGCGCCTACTTCCAGGCCGAGGTCGACCGGATGAGCGGCTTCGGGACCAGTCTCGGAACCACGTTCTACGGCGGGCACCAAGGCGAGACCGGCCAGTTCCAGCAGGCCTACCAGTCGTTCGGCCACGAGTGGAACACCCAGTTCGGCAGGATGCTCGCCCTCGACCAGACCTTCGTGAACCTCATCAACGAGCACGCGGAAGCGGTCAGGCAGGCGATCAGGCTGTACGACGACGCCGACAACGCCGCGCGAGAGCGCCTGGAAGCCATTCTCGACAAGATGAAGTGATCCAGCCAGGGGGGGAACAATGACAACCGAATGGCCACCGCCGGCCGCCGCGGAATCACCGGCGCTGCTGGTCCGGGTGGACGTCAACGACATGCCGAACGCCAAGCCGTTCTCCGCCTACTTGGAGGCGCTGGACACCGTTTCCGTCGTCACCGGGTGGACCCCGTGCGTCGGGACGTTGAACGGGGTGGAACGCGAGTTCCACGGTCTCGGCGTTCCCGGCAAGGTCTACGAACCGGCTTCGATCCGGGTGGCGACTCCCGACCAGTGGCAGAACGCGTCGGAGAAGCCGGAGTTCGTGCGCACGGTGCTCCAGCACCTCGGTGCCGGCCCCGAGCACTTCATGGCGTTCGCCCAGGTGCTGTCCGGGCAGGACATCGCCATGGGCGGGACGGTGACCGAGGAGGGGGAAGGCTACGTCACCCCCATCGACTGGGCGTACTACAACCTCGCGTTCGCGATGAACGTGAAAACGGAATCGCCTTCGGGAAACGTGACCGACGCTCTCGCCGACTTCGCCGAACTCAACAGCGCGGCCGAAGTGATCAATGCCACGAAGTGGGAGGGTTCGGGCAAGGACAAGGCACTGGGGAAGTTCATCCTCCTGATGAACTACCTCATCCACATCCGGGCACCGATGCACGCCGAGTTCGGGGCGACCCTGGTCGCGTACGCCGCGCTGATCAAGGCGGCCAGGGAACAGCTGGACGGCATCATGGCGCAGGCGCACACGGCGATGCGCCGCCTGGATGCCGCCGAGGGGGACCTCGTCAAGACCTTGGCGGCGCTGCTGACCATGGCGGGCTTCCTGCCGGGGCTCCCGTACGCCATCTCCTTCGGGATCCAGGCGGCTTCCATGGTCGTTTCGGAAATCGAGAAGCAGGCGGAGAAAAAGGAAACCCCGGTCAAGATCACGATCCCCGACAACAGATGCCACACGTGCGTGGACATCCTCCGCTGGTACCTCGACGAGGCGCGCACCACGTGCGAAGTCCTGGCCGACGGTGTCGCCAAGCTGACGAAGCGCCTGCACGAGCTGCTCGACGAGGTCATCACCACGGCAACGCAGAAAGCGGAATTCCCGGAAGGCCTCAACGCGTTGCCGAACTGAGCCACGGGTCCCGCGAAAACGTCGCCCGCCGGATCATGGGAAGCTCACCGGAGATCGACGCGAGCCGTCACGCCCGCTGACGATCGGCGTGCGGTCCTGTCAGCGGGCGAACAGTGAACGGTCAGCGAGGCCGCTCAGCCTGACGGCATGACGAACCTCGCAGACCGTGTCGCACCAACACCCCGCCGACCGCTCCTGGCCACGAT